>NZ_JAKKUW010000003.1:0-140103 GCF_021864455.1 Erythrobacter sp. SN021 | reverse complement strand
GAGATGCTCGCCGACCCGGAAATGAAAGCCATGGCAGAGGAAGAGCTGGCCGAATTGCGCCAGCGCCTGCCCGAGGCGGAGCGCGAGCTGGCCATCGCCATGCTGCCGCGCGACAGCGCCGATGCGAAACCCGCCATGCTCGAAATCCGCGCGGGCACCGGCGGCGACGAGGCGGCGCTGTTCGCGGGCGATCTCTACCGCATGTACGAGCGCTTCGCCGCCGAACAGGGCTGGAAGGTCGAGCCGGTGAGCATGAGCGCATCGGAAGTCGGCGGCTTCAAGGAGATCGTCGCAAACGTGACGGGGAACGGCGTCTTCGCCAAATTGAAATTCGAAAGCGGCGTCCACCGGGTGCAGCGCGTGCCGGAAACCGAAAGCGGCGGGCGCATCCATACCTCGGCGGCGACGGTCGCGGTCCTGCCCGAACCCGATGAGGTCGACGTCCAGATCGATGCGACCGATCTCAAGATCGATACCTACCGCGCGAGCGGGGCGGGCGGCCAGCACGTCAACACCACCGACAGCGCGATCCGCATCACGCACTTGCCCACGGGCCTCGTGGTGACCTGCCAGGACGGGCGCAGCCAGCACAAGAACCGCGAGAAGGCGATGCAGGTACTGCGCGCACGCCTTTACGAAAAATCGCGCGAGGAAGCGCAGGGCGCCGAGGCCGAGGCGCGCAAGGCCATGGTCGGCAGCGGCGACCGGTCCGAGCGCATCCGCACCTACAACTACCCGCAGGGCCGCGTGACCGACCATCGCATCGGGCTGACCTTGCAGAAGCTACCGCAGATCATCGCCGGGCCGGGGCTGGGCGAGCTGGTCGACGCGCTGATCGCCGAGGACGAGGCCAAGCGCCTTGCCGCGATGACCGAATGAACGTTGCCGATGCGGTGCGCGCCGCGGCGGAGCGTCTCGCCGTCACCAGCGACACGGCTCGTCTGGATGCGGAATTGCTGATGGCGCACACGCTGGGCGTGTCGCGCTCGGATATGCTGCTCCGGCATATGCGCGTTTCGGAGCCTGCGGGTTTCGAAGGTTTGGTCGCGCGCCGCGCAGCGCGTGAGCCGGTCGCGCATATCGTCGGGCACCAGGAGTTCTTCGGACTCGATTTCACGGTCACGCCCGATACGCTGATCCCGCGCGGTGACAGCGAGACGATCGTGCAAGCGGCGCTCGATACGGCGAGGCCCGATGCACGGGTGCTCGACATGGGGACCGGCTCCGGCGCGTTGCTGCTCGCATTTCTCGACCGGAGGCCGGGATCGAGCGGGATCGGTATCGATGCGTGTGCAGCCGCGCTGGATGTGGCGGCAAACAATTGCGAGCGTTTGGGTCTTGCCGGGCGCGCACGTTTTCTCGAGGCGAGCTGGCTCGAGGATGGATGGTCGAACGATCTGGGCCGGTTCGATCTGGTCCTGTGCAATCCGCCCTATGTCGAGGCGGACGCGGAGCTTGAACCGGACGTGCGCGCTTATGAGCCGGCCAGCGCCCTTTTCGCCGGGCCTGAAGGGCTTGACGCCTATCGGGCGATCGTCCCGCAGCTTGGCAAGCTTCTTCTGCCGGACAGCGCCGCTGTCCTCGAAATCGGCGCGCGTCAGGAGGAAGCGGTTTCCGCCATCGCGCGCGAATCGGGCTTTTCGGTGAAGCTGGAACGCGACCTTGCAGGCCGCCCTCGTGCACTGATTCTCACTTAGGGGTTGGCAAAGCCGATTCGACCCTTTACCTCTGGCCCTAGGCCAGTGGTGCGCGGCTAACGCTTCCCCACCGGTTCCAGCTCCGACATTGCAGTTCCGGTGCGCAGCCAGTGGCTACGCATACCATGCACAAGTCGGGGCACGCGAGTTGCGACAGGCGCAACCGCGCAAGGGGTCACGCGGCCATATGCGGACCGGTAAAAAGGTCCGTGCCGCGAATTGAATGAGGACCAGCTACCCTTGAACAACAATCGCAATAACCGTCGTCGCGGACGCGGTAACCGCAATCAGGGCGGTGCCAATTCGGCCAATCGGATCGATAGCCGCGCGCGTGGCAATGCCCCGCAGTTGCTCGACAAGTATAAAAAGCTCGCGCAGGACGCCCAGCATAATGGCGACCGCGTGCAGGCCGAATATTACCTGCAATTCGCGGACCATTATTTTCGGGTGATCGCCGACAACAAGGCCCGCCAGGAAGAGGCCAAGGCCAAACGTCAGGATGGACCGGGGCAGAACCAGTCGGACGATGAAGACGACGATGACGGCGACGGTGACGATCGCCGCAACAACCGTCGTCAGCGCAGCCGGCGCGACGATCAGGATGACGCCGGGCGAAAGCCGCGGGGCCGCAAGCCCAAGGGCGATGACGATGGTGAAGGCCGCGAATTCGAACCCTCGGAAAACCCGTTCACCCGCCGCGACGACGAGGATGAGGCGCCGAAGAAGCGTCGTGCTCCGCGCAAGACGAAGAAGACCGAGGAAAGCGCTCCAGGCAATGGGGGCGCAATCGATGCGGCGGTATTGCCGCCTTCGCTCAGCGCGAACGAAGGCGATGGCGAAGAAAAACCCGCCCCTCGCCGCCGCAAGCGCAAGCAGGACGATGACGGCGAGGTAAGCGCGGTCGGCTGATCGCGCTTGCGCGCCGGACCTCACCGGTTAAGGGGCAGGCCGATGGAGACAATCCCCGGCCTGGCCCGTTCCCACCCGAAGATTTCCGCGCTGTTGCTGGGCGCTATCTCGGCGTTCGGCTTTCAGCCATTTCACTTCTGGCCGCTGGGGCTTGCCGCGATGGCGGCTTTCGGCTGGCTCGCATGGCAACAGGCAGGCTGGAAGCGGGCTCTGCTGGTTGGCTGGTTGTTCGGCGTCGCTCATTTCACGGCGACCAATAACTGGATCGCGACCGCCTTCACTTATCAGGCGGAAATGCCCGCAGCGCTCGGATGGGCTGCGGTGCCCCTGCTTTCGCTCTATCTCGCGATCTGGCCCGCGCTTGCGACTGCCGCAGCCTGGCTGATCGCGCGGGGGAAAGGGCTGTTCGCTTTTGCCCTGGCATTCGGAGCGTGCTGGATCGCTGCCGAATGGCTGCGAAGCTGGGTCTTCACCGGCTATAGCTGGGGGCCGTTTTCGATGATGCTGCTCGGGCCTTGGGATCGCCCCGGCCTGGCGCGGCTGCTGCCATTCGCCGGCAGCTATGCGTTGTCCGGCGCGGTGGTCGCAGCGGCGGTTGGCGGAGCAACGCTCGCAGCCGCGCGCCGCTGGGCCGCGCTCGGCGCATCCGTGCTGGCGGTGACGGCTCTGATCTACTGGCCTGCCGGTCGGGGCGGGACAGGCGATCTGGCGCTCACCCTGGTGCAGCCCAACCTCAAGCAGGAAGACATCGACGATGCGTCGAAGTTCGAGGACCAGTTCCAGACCATTGCGGGCCTGAGCAAGCCGCTGAAACCTGGCGCTCGCCGATTGGTACTATGGCCGGAAAGCGGCGTTCCCGACTACCTTCGCGATGGTTATCCGCAGCGCTACTACATCCAGATGACCGCAGGCGGCGACCCCGCTTTCGCGCGCGCGCGGATCGGCGATGTCATCGGACCGGGCAGCCTGCTGCTGACCGGTCTGGTCGATCTCGAGATCGGCACAGTGGGCGGGCGAAGGAAAGCGATCGGCGCCTACAATGCGGTCACGTCGATCGATCCCGACGGTAAGCTGGGCGAGCGTTATGCGAAGGCGCATCTCGTTCCCTACGGCGAATATCTTCCCTTGCGGGCTCTGCTCGAGCCGCTGGGGCTTTCGCGTCTGGTGGCGGGTACGATCGATTTCATTCCCGGACCGGGACCGCGGACCCAGGATCTCGGGCAGTACGGCATGGCGGGCATGCAGATCTGCTACGAAATCGTCTTTTCCGGCGAAGTGGTCGATGGCGGCAATCGCCCGGACTATATCTTCAATCCGTCGAACGATGGCTGGTTCGGCACCTGGGGGCCGCCGCAGCATCTGGCCCAGGCGCGCATGCGCGCTGCGGAAGAAGGGCTCCCCGTTCTGCGATCGACCACAACCGGCATCAGCGCCGTGATCGATGCGCGCGGTGTGGTGCGCGAACATATCGGCCGCAATGTCGCGGGGCGGATCGATACGCTGGTCCCGCCGCCGCAGGCGCCAACGTGGTTCGCACGAATGGGCCACTGGCTCACCCTGATATGGGGCATTGTTTTTCTGGCACTATCGCTGGTTGCCATGCGCTTCGCAGGTGGCTACCCCACCCGCAACACATAAAGATTTCTTTATATCGGGATTTCGACTTTCATGCGCACCAGTTACCTGTTCACTTCCGAGAGTGTCTCGGAAGGCCACCCCGACAAGGTTTCCGACCAGATTTCCGACGCGATTGTCGATCTGATGCTGCGCAAGGATCCCGAGGCGCGGGTCGCTTGTGAAACGATGACGACGACTCAGCGGGTGATCCTTTCCGGCGAAATTCGCTGTGCGCCGATGTACGATGCCAAGAATCCCGACTGGGCCGAAAACGGCGGCTGGGCACCGGGCGCAAAGGAAGAGATCGAAAAGGCCGTTCGCCGAACCGTGCGAGAGATCGGTTACGAGCAGGACGGGTTCCACTGGCAGTCGCTGACCTTCGAGAACCATCTTCACGGTCAGTCGTCTGAAATCGCGCAGGGCGTCGATGCCAGCGGCAACAAGGATGAAGGCGCGGGCGATCAGGGGATCATGTTCGGGTTCGCTTGTGACGAAACACCCGATTTGATGCCGGCCACGCTCGATTACAGCCACAAGATCCTCGAACGGCTTGCCGCAGACCGCAAGAGCGGCGCGGCGCCCTTCCTCGAACCGGACGCCAAAAGCCAAGTAACCTTGCGGTACGAGAATGGCAGGCCCGTGGAATGTACGGCAGTCGTCGTATCGACCCAGCACGCCAAGGGCTATCACAAAGGCGACAAGGAAGCCGAACTCAAGGCCTATGTGAAGAAGGTCGTCACCGAAATCCTGCCCGAAGGCTGGATTTCCGGGGACACCCAATGGCATATCAATCCGACCGGGGCCTTCGAGATCGGCGGTCCCGATGGCGATGCCGGTCTCACGGGTCGCAAGATCATCGTCGATACGTATGGCGGCGCAGCGCCGCATGGCGGCGGCGCGTTCAGCGGGAAAGATCCGACCAAGGTCGATCGCTCGGCCGCTTATATCGGGCGCTATCTGGCCAAGAACATCGTGGCGGCAGGCCTTGCCAGGCGCTGCACGATCCAGTTGAGCTACGCGATCGGCGTATCGAAGCCGCTATCGCTGTATATCGACACGCACGGCACCGCAGCCGAGGGCGTTACCGACGAAGCCCTGGAAAACGCGATCCGCGGAATGGAAAAGCTGGGCGGTCTGACGCCGCGGGCCATCCGCACGCATCTCGGCCTCAACCGGCCGATCTACCGCAAGAGTGCGGCCTATGGACATTTCGGCCGCCAGGCGGAAGGGGAAGCCTTCCCATGGGAGCGCACCGATCTGGTCGAGGATCTCAAGGCGGCTCTCGACTGATACGACAAGGGCGGCCTCGCGGGCCGCCCTTTTCCTTGGTGCCGACGTAAGGTCTAGCCGTGTTCACCCTTGCGCGGGCTGGGGTGGTCGAGCGCCAGTTCGGCCTCGGAAAAGGTGAACGGGCTGCGCACCCCCGGAATGCCTTCGAGATCGATGCGCATGGCGCGCGACTGTATCTGAGCCTCTTCGAAGACGGCGTCGATGGGATTGACCCTTCCGGCCGGAATCCCGTCTTCCACGCAATCGGCGAGCAGTTCGTCCAATTGCCATTTGCGCGTTTCGGCGGCGATGATCGCGTCGAGTTCCTCGCGATTGGCGAGGCGGCCCTCATTGGTGGCGAACTTCTCTTCGCCCAGCAGGTCTTCACGCCCGAGCAGCGACAGCAATTTGCGGAACAGCCCGTCATTGGCCGGGGCCAGCACGACCTCGCCATCGGCGACGGGAAAGACCCCATAAGCGCTGACCTGCGCATGCTCGTTACCCATGCGCGGCGGGTTCTCGCCTGTCGTGAGAAGATGCATGGCCTGACTGGCGAGCAGGCCGACCGAGCAATCAAGCAGCGACATGTCGACATGCTGACCGCGCCCGGTGCGCTCGCGCATGGCGAGGGCCGCCTGAATGCCGATGACCGCATAGAGGCCGCATACGAGGTCCGAGATGGAGATGCCCATCTTCATCGGCTGCCCCTGCGGCTCGCCGGTCAGCGCCATGAAACCGCTCATCGCCTGAATGACGAAATCGTAGCCAGCTTCACGCGCACGCGGGCCGGTCTGGCCAAAACCGGTGATCGAACAATAGACGAGGGCGGGATTGGCTTTGGCAAGGCTGTCATAATCGAGCCCGAATTCCGCGAGCTTTCCGGTTTTGAAATTTTCGAGCGCGACATCCGCCGATGCCGCCAATTCGCGCACACGCGAGAGATCTTCTTCGTTTCTGAAATCCGCGACGATCGACCGCTTCCCGCGATTGGCCGCATGGTAATAGGCGGCTTCGCGCTCGCCATTCTCGCGCTCTATCCATGGCGGTCCCCACTGACGGGTACCGTCGCCCTCGGGGCTTTCGATCTTGATGACATCGGCACCAAGATCGGCCAGGATTTGCCCGGCCCAAGGCCCTGCGAGCACGCGGGCGAGTTCAAGGACTTTGAGCCCGGCGAGCGGGGCCTTCGGATTGCGCGGAGAATCGAGCCACATGGCGAGCGCCTTGGGCTCGCGGCAGACGCCGGTCAAGTCACCCCATGCCGACAGAATCGGTGAGGCGACCCACGGCTTCGACAAATTCCTCCCGGAAGTCCTGCACGACCTGTCGGCTCGAACGAACCTGCTCCACCAAGCCGACGCCTTGGCCGACGAAATAGCTGACCAGTTCCCGTGCGCCTTCATTGCCCGCAGCTGCCTCGCGCTCGATCCGCGCGAAGGCCGGTTCGGACACCATCCCCATCAGCGGCATGGGAAGGGTGCCTGGGCCGCCCGAGGAGTCCCATGCATCGTGCCATGCGGTTCTCAATTGCCGCGCCGGCTTGCCGGTCCGGCTGCGCGAACGCACCGTGTCGCGGCTGCGGGCGGCAACCATTTTATCACGGAAGGTCTCGCTGGTCTCGGCTTCGGGCGTGGCGAGCCAGATCGATCCGGTCCAGGCGCCTTGTGCCCCTGCGGCCATCATGCCCGCCATTTGTCCGCCGGTCATGATCCCGCCCGCCGCCAGCACGGGCATGTCATGGCCCGCGCGCGCCAGTTCGCGCACCACTTCGGGTATCAGCACCAGCGTGGACACCTCGCCGCAATGCCCGCCCGCCTCGGTGCCTTGCGCGACGATGATGTCGACCCCCGCTTCGGCCTGCCGGATTGCATGTTCTTTCGCTCCCACCAGCGCCGCCACGGGTACACCGCGTCGCTTACCTTCCTCGATCATCGCGGGCGGGGCGATGCCCAGCGCGTTCGCGATGAGCCTGATCGGATGGCGGAAGGCGACCTCCATCAGCGCGAGGCCGTTTTCGGGCGTTATACCCATGCGTTCGCGCAGGATCGGCATTTCCGGTTCGGGTGCTATCCCGAATTCCCCGAGCACCCGATTGACGAAGCCTTGATAGGAGGGATCGATCGCGGCGGCGCGGCTCTTATTGTCCGACAGCTCTCGAACCCGCGGGTCGATTACCTCCGGCACGAGGACATCCACGCCATAGGGGGCGCCCTCTACGTGGGCATCGATCCAGGCCAGCTCTTCCTCTAGCTGGTCGGGGCTGAAGCGTGTTGCCCCCAATACGCCAAAGCCGCCCGCCTTGCTGACCGCGGCGACCACGTCGCGGCAGTGGCTGAAAGCGAAGAGCGGAAAGTCCGCTCCCGTCAATTCGCAAACGCGGTTCATCGGCATGTAGGTCTCTCCCTTGCAACCTACCCTATCCCCGGCGTGTCGGAGTGCAAGCGGTGTCTATTGGCCGTCCATGATCACGGGCGCATCGCTGGGCGAAGGCTTCCAGCGTGTTTCCGGCGGGAAGACCTCGCCAATGGTGCCTTCCTGCCAGGCGCCATAGACGGGGTTGGGCATGAGGAACCAACCATTGCCCCATAGCTGTGCATATTGCCCGCGCGCTACAGCCGCGCGCCGTGCTGCAATGGCTCCCTCATCGGCGTTGAAGACATCGGCAAAGTCGCCAAGATTGTCTCCAGCCATGGCGATGACACAATACTGTGCGGCGATCCGCGCACGGCGCCCGTCCTTGCGGCTACCCATCGTATCGTCGCCCCGCAGGAACAGGTTTTCGAGGTGAACAGCGGGGCCGGTGCCGGCCGCCTCGATCGCCGCGATGGTGCCCGCGGCTGTATCCGAATTGCGATTGGTGTTGAAAATCACGGCTATGCCCGCTTCGCGCAGGCGCTTGAGACCGGTGACGGCGCCCGGAACGGGCTTGGCAATACCCGCGCCCTCATTGGCCCACTCGGTCCACTCGTCGATATCGAAGGGCTTGCCGGAAAGCGCTTGCCAATATTCGTACCCGGTATTGAGCAGCACGGTTTCGTCGACATCGAACACTGCGGCAAAGGGCTTCGTCGTCCCGTCGTCGGCCATGCAGGAAGGCGTTCCCACTCCGCCCGGTGCATCGGGCAGGCCCAGCGGAACCGATTGCGGTACCCGGCGCTGGCGCGATACGGCGATGGCGTAGTCGGCGATCTGCCGCCAGGTTTGGATCGATGCGCCGGCGGCCTCTCCCGATCCGTAGAGCCAGCGCATGGTATCGGGCGCAGCGCGATCATCGCTTGCGACGACCGTCTGGGTGGCGATAACGGGCGGGGCTTGGGCCGTCGTGCATCCGCTCAGCGCAACCGCGCTTGCTGCAACGGCAAGAATTCGTTTCATCGAATCGGCTCCATTTCGGCTTGAGGGCGGTTCGGAGCCCCGCTTAGCACGGAGCAGGCTCATACCCGCAAGCCTGTCGGCGCTTCGCTGGCCGAGTGCTTCTGAACCGATACCCCAATGAAGGCATTCGATTGTGCGATGCAACATCAGTCGGTGCAACCCTGCCTGTCACGAACAATCAAATTCAACGCCTTAGAATCGAAGCGACGAACTTTGTTGCAAGTCATGCAACAAAAATTGTCCTTTTCGCACTTGCACAAAATCGTCCCGGCCAGCATATGTCCACTTGCCTTTCAGGCATCCTCTCCCAAGACTTCCAAGCCCGGTTGGTTCGCCAGCCGGGCTTTTTTCTTGTGTTTCGCGGACCCACGCATCGACCTCGCTCATTGCATCGGCAGGGACCCGTTCCCAAGTGGGGCGGAGACAAGTTTAGGTAACGGGAGCCGAGTCCACATGGCCGATGCGGATGCTGCAGCAGCGACAGAGGAAAAGACCATAAGGCTGACGGTGGCGGCGGCACGGCAGGAAGAAAGCGGGCAGGGCATAGCCCGCATGCCGCGATCGGCCTTCCAGGCACTCGGCATCACCGAGGGAGACGTAGTCGAAATAACGGGGAAACGGGCGACCGCAGCGGTGGCCATGCCGGCCTATGACGAAGACCAAAGCCTAGATGTGGTGCGCCTTGACGGGCTCCAGCGCGGTAATGCGGAGGTTGGCTCGGGCGAGCATGTAAAGGTCGCCGTGGCTCAGTCGCGGCCAGCGACGCGCGTGGTCTTCGCGCCCGCCCAGCGGGAAATGCGGCTCCAAGGACCGGCCCAGGCACTCAAGCGCAATTTCTTCCGAAAACCGCTGGTTGCGGGCGATCTGGTGGCGACGACCGGCCAGCAGCCCGTCCAGAACATGCCGCCAGAGGTTCGCCGCATGTTCAATGCACCGGCCTATGCCCTGACCCAGATCCGCCTGAGCGTGGTGTCCACGGCCCCCAAGGGCATCGTTCATATCGACGAGGACACAGAGGTCGAATTGCGCGCGGAATTCGAAGCGCCGCGCGACGCCCGGGCCGTCGTCAATTATGACGATGTCGGCGGCATGGGCGAGACCATCCAGCAATTGCGCGAAATGGTCGAACTGCCGCTGCGCTATCCCGAACTGTTTACCCGCCTGGGGGTCGACCCGCCCAAGGGCGTGCTGCTGCACGGCCCGCCGGGCACCGGCAAGACGCGGCTTGCGCAGGCGGTTGCCAATGAGAGCGACGCCAATTTCTTCACCATCAACGGGCCTGAAATCATGGGCTCGGGCTATGGGGAAAGCGAAAAGGCCCTGCGCGAAGTGTTCGAACAGGCGACCAAGTCGGCGCCGGCCATCATTTTCATCGACGAAATCGATTCGATCGCACCCAAGCGCGATCGGGTGCCGGGCGAGGCCGAGAAGCGGCTGGTCGCCCAGCTACTTACCCTGATGGACGGGCTCGAGGCGCGTTCCAACCTGGTCGTCATCGCCGCGACCAACCGCCCCGAGGCCATCGACGAGGCTTTGCGGCGTCCCGGACGTTTCGACCGCGAGATTGTGATCGGTGTGCCCGATGAAAGCGGGCGGCGCGAGATCCTTGGTATCCATACCCGGGGCATGCCGCTCGGAGACAAGGTGGACCTTGGCGAGTTAGCCAAGGCTACCTATGGCTTCGTCGGCGCCGATATCGCCGCGCTGGCACGGGAGGCGGCGATCGATGCCGTCCGCCGGATCATGCATAAGATCGATCTGGACGAACGGACCATTCCGCCCGAAGTGCTCGACGAGCTGTGCGTGACCCGCGAAGATTTCCTGTCCGCTCTCAAGCGCATCCAGCCCAGCGCCATGCGTGAAGTTATGGTTCAGATGCCCAATGTCGGCTGGTCCGATATCGGCGGAATCGGCGGCGCGATCGAGAAACTCAAGGAAGGCATCGAATTGCCGATGAAAAATCCCGAGGCGTTTCACCGTCTCGGGATCCGACCGGCCAAGGGCTTTCTGCTTTACGGCCCTCCGGGTACCGGCAAGACGCTGCTCGCCAAGGCGGTGGCGAAGGAAGCCAAGGCCAATTTCATCTCGATGAAGAGTTCGGACCTGTTGTCGAAATGGTATGGCGAGAGCGAGCAGCAGATTGCGCGTATGTTCAAACGTGCCCGCGCCGTCGCACCGTGCGTATTGTTCATCGACGAGATCGACAGTCTCGTGCCGGCGCGCGGCAGTGGGCAGGGCGAGCCTCAGGTGACCGGGCGCGTGGTCAATACCATCCTTGCCGAAATGGATGGGTTGGAGGAATTGCAGTCGGTCGTGGTGGTCGGCGCGACCAACCGCCCGACCCTTGTCGATCCCGCGCTGCTGCGTCCGGGCCGCTTCGACGAGCTGGTCTATGTCGGCACACCGGACAAAGCGGGGCGCGAGCAGATATTGGGCATACACACGCAGCACATGCCCCTGGCGGATGACGTCGACCTGGGTGAAGTGGCGGTCAAAACCGCTCGCTTCACCGGCGCGGATCTCGAGGATGTGGTGCGCCGTGCCGGTCTCAGCGCGCTCCATCGCGCCGGTGGGGATGTGCAAAACGTGACCGCTGCCGATTTTGCAGAGGCACTCGAGGACAGCCGGGCGACCGTTACTGTCAAAATGGAAACCGAATACAAGAAGATGCGCGGCGAGCTGAAAAAACGCGCCGCCGAAGTCCGGCCGATCGGTTTTCTTTATGAAGGGATGGTCGAAAGCACCCGCGACGAAAAGCACGGGCCGGATACCAGCGCCTAGGCCTCCTCAGCGCGCTGATTCGCCGCCTCGACCTCGAGCCGGTGGCGGATCAGCGCTTCGGGCTGGTTTTCCTTGAGCCAGCCCAGCATGTGTTCGCGCACGGTGCAGCGCAAGGTCCACAAATCGCCAATCGTATCGGCGCTCATCGACAGGCGCAGTTCGATGCTTTCGGGATGGGCTTCGGTCATCAGCAGTTGCAGATTGCGCCCGTCCCACAGATCCTGTGCTTGCACGAAACGCTCGAACTCCTCGCGAATGGGCTCCACTTCGGCGATTGGGTCGAGATGCAACATCACTGGACCGGTCAGGCGTTCATCGACCCGCGACCAGTTTTCGAAACTCTCGTCCAGAAACCGGCTTGTCGGCACAACCAGAACGCGCTCGTCCCAAGTGCGCACTGTCACGAAGCTCATCCGGATTTCCTCCACCCGGCCCGCCTGTCCGTCGACCTTCACCAGATCGCCGATACGTAGCGGCTGGGTGAGCGCCATTTGCAGGCCCGCGATCAGGGATTTCAGCGCTGGCTGTGCCGCGGCGCCCACGGCCAGCGCGGCAAGACCGGCCGAGGCCAGCATAGTCGTGCCGATATCGCGCACGCCGGGAACGTTGAGCATGATAAGCGATACGGTGATGATGATGATCGCGACCTTCACCGTGCGGGAAAGGATTGCGATCCGCGTGAGGCGGCCACGCTGCGCGACGGGATCTTCCGCTCCCTCGATTTGTGCTTCGTATCCTTTGGCGAGGCCGCGCACGACGGCGTAGGCCACCCAGCCGACCACTGCGGGTGTCAGGAATTTGGCCAGGAGGTCCCAGCCTTGGCCGACCAGGGCATCGTTCTCTGCCGCGACGGTTATCGAAAATGCGATGGCGGCCCAGCGAAGGGGCCTGCGCACCCCTTCCACGACGACATCGTCGAGCGTGCTTTCCGAAGCCTTGGCCAGCCGCCGCAGAATCGCGAAGGCCAGCCAATGGACGATGAATGCGGCCAGAATAGCACCGCTCAGCACGATCAGGGTATGGATCACGCCCTCGATGGAAATCGGCCAATTGCGCGGATCGTAACGCTCTAACATCGGGCCACCTGCTATGAGCAGGGCAGCGGCAAGGCAAGCCTAGTCATCAACCGGAAGCTCGATCGAGACCCGCAGGCCATCCTTCGTGAATTTCCGTTCGAGAGTGCCGCCGAACTGCCGTGCGGCACTGGTCATCAGCAAGCTGCCGAACCCCTTGCGTTCGGGAACCTCTTCGATATCCGCCCCGCTCTCGCGCCACTCGAGAGCCAAACTTCCGTCTTTTTCCGTCCAGGTCACACTCACCGTGCCTTCGGATTGCCAGGCGCCGTACTTCACCGCATTGGTCGTCAGCTCATGGAGGACGAGACCGAGCGGGGTCACTCGTTTGGCCGGCAGCATGATTTCCGGGCCATTGATTTCGGCAGTGTGCTTGCGCGAGCGATACGGTGCGAGCGAGGTTTCCACCAGCGCGCGGAGCGAAGCAACGGGCCGTTCCAATTCGCCCTGACTCACTTCGTGCGCGGTGAGCAGGGCGCGGATTCTCTGGGCGATGCTCTCGGTGACTTCCTTGGCTTCCGGTTTGTCCCGGCCGCTCATTTGCACGATTGCAAGGATGACCGCGAAGAGATTCTTGACCCGGTGGTTGAGCTCGCGGGCAAGCAGGTCGGCGCGGTCCCGTGCTTCGCTGACGACCGCCGCCTGCGCCGCTTCGGCCTCCGCCCTAGCCGCGCGGCCGACCAGCCGGGCACCTGCGATCATGGCCAAGATCAACAATACCAACAGGGCACCCAGCAGTGGCAACAAACGCGCCTCGGTTCGCGCCGCCTGAGTGTTGCGATCGGCCAGTATCGCGTTCTCAATCTGCTCCATTTCGGCGATCGCGCGACTGAGCCGTTCCATGGTCTCCACACCCTCGTCGGTAAGCACCGCGCGGCGCGCATCGAGCAATTGCCCGTTCTCGAGCAGCTCGACACTGGCTGCCATCTCGTCGAATTTCGCGCGGGCCAGGGCGTCGATCTGGTCGATCAGCTCGGTCTGGCGCGGAGTCGCTTCGTCGCCGATGAGCGCCCGGATCCGATCGAGAGCCGGATCGATCTGTTCACGTCCGATCTGGTATGGCGAGAGATAGCGCCGGTCTAGTGTGATGAGATAGCCGCGCTGCCCTGTCTCGCCGTTCAGAGCCGCGTTATTGACCAAGCGCAGTTCCTCCAGAATCTCGGTGGTTTTCGCAACCTGTTCGCGCTGGGCGCGTTCGGCTTCCACGGTCTGATAGACGAGCAGGAGCGTGGCGAACATTGCCGCCGCGATCACGCTCAGCAGGGCCACATTCATCCAGCGTGGATTGCGTGTGCGCGCGACGAAGTCCTCGATCTCGTTCAGTGTGCTGCTCCCCAGCTGGAACCCGTACCGATGTCGATGCCCAGCGGTATGTCAAGCGTCACCGCAGGTTGCGCCGCGTCGGCCATGACGCTTTCGATGACCTGCGATGCGGCTGCGACATCTCCCTCGGGCAGTTCGAAGACAAGCTCGTCGTGAACTTGCAGCAACATGCGCACATGGCCGAGGCCCGCCATTTCGAGTGCGGGCACCATGCGGACCATGGCGCGCTTGATGATGTCGGCGCTGGTGCCCTGGATGGGGGCGTTGATCGCTGCGCGCTCGCTGCCTTGGCGCTCGGCCTGATTCTTCGAACCGATCCGCGGGAACCAGGTCTTGCGCCCGAACAATGTCTCCGAATACCCGTGCTCGCGCACCTGTTCGAGCGTGCGCACGATGTATTTCTGAATGCCGGGAAAGCGACTAAAATAGGTGTCGATCATCGCCTGCGCCTCATCGGGCTGGACACCGAGCCGACCGGCGAGCCCCCAGCGGCTGATGCCATAGAGGATCGCGAAATTGATCGTCTTCGCGCGAGCGCGGGTATCGCGATTGACTTCGCCGAACATTTCGGTGGCGGTGCGCGCATGGATGTCCTCGCCATTGGCGAAAGCTTCCTTCAGGGTCGGGACATCGGCCATATGCGCCGCCAGCCGCAATTCGATCTGCGAATAGTCGGCGGCGAGCAGGACATGGCCTTCCTCCGCGACGAAGGCTTCGCGGATCTGGCGGCCGATCGCAGTGCGGATCGGGATGTTCTGAAGGTTTGGATCGGTCGAGGACAACCGCCCGGTTTGCGCGCCGACCAGGCTATAACTGGTGTGGACGCGCCCGGTTTCCGGGTTGATCGCAGCCTGCAAGGCATCGGTATACGTGCTCTTGAGCTTGGCGAGCTGGCGCCATTCGAGCACCTTGTTGGCAATCTCCGCGCCTTCGCCGGACAGCCGCTCGAGCACGCTCTGATCGGTCGAATACTGGCCGCTCTTCCCTTTCTTGCCGCCTTTGTAGCCGAGGGTGTCGAACAGAACTTCACCCAACTGTTTCGGGCTGCCGACAGTGAACTCGGTGCCGGCTAGCTCGTATATTTCCTTTTCCAGCCGTGCGATCTCGCCGGCGAACTCCTCCGACAGCTTGGCCAGCCGGACGCGGTCGACCTTGATGCCATGACGCTCCATCTGTGCAACCACGGGGACCAGCGGGCGGTCGACGCGTTGGTAGATCCTCGTTCCCCCCTCGGTCGCCAGCCGCGGTTTGAGATGGCGATAAAGCCGCCAGGTGACGTCGGCATCCTCGGCGGCATATTCGGTCGCCTTGTCGAGCGGGACTTCGCCGAACGGTATCGCCTTCTTGCCGGTCCCGCACACTTCCTTGAAGCTGAGGCAGGTATGGCCGAGGTGGCGATCGGCCAGCTCGTCCATGCCGTGGCCTCCGCCGATCCCGTCGAGTTGGCGGCCCGCATCGAGATCGAAACTGATAATCATCGTATCGTCGATCGGCGCGACCTCGATACCGTTGCGGGCGAGGACGTTAAGGTCGTACTTGCCGTTGTGGAAGACCTTGAGCACGGCGTCGCTGGTCAAGAGGGGCTTCAAGGCTTCGAGCGCGGCGGCCTTGTCGATCTGCGGGGGCTTTTCGGCGAACATGTCGCTGCCGCCATGGCCGAGCGGGATGTAGCACGCATCGTTGGCTCCCAGCGCGAGGCTGATCCCGACAAGATCGGCGCGGATCGCATCGAGGCTGCTGGTCTCGGTGTCGACCGCCACCACGCGCGCCATATGGGCGCGTTCGATCCACTCTTCCAGCCGCTCCATGGTCTGGACGCATTCATAGGCCGAGCGGTCGATCGCGGGATAGTCGGGTAGCGGCTGACGGTTGCCCTCGGTGCTGGCGGGCGCGCCCTTGGTATCTTGCTTGGCCGGATTGAGATCGGTTGTGCGAGAGGGGCTGCCGGTGCCTGCATCGAGCCGTTTCAGGAGACTGGTGAAGCCGTGCTTGGAGAGGAATGCGGCGAGCGGTTCGCTAGGCACGCCGTCGAGCTTCATGTCGTCGAGGGCGATGGGGAGGTCGCAATCCTCCTTCAGTGTCACCAGCACGCGGCTGAGTTCCGCGTCGGCGCGGTGCTCGATCAGGCGCTCCTTGAGCTTCGACTTTTTCATGCCCTCGGCCGCGTCCAGCGCCGCGGTCAAATCGCCGTGTTCGGCGATGAGCTTGCTTGCGGTCTTGGGGCCCACGCCGAAGATGCCGGGGATGTTGTCGACCGAATCGCCCATCAGCGCGAGAACGTCGCCGACTTTTTCGGGCTCCACCCCGAACTTGTCCTCTACCTCTTCGACATAGATGCGCGCATTCTTCATCGTGTCGAGCATATCGATGCGGGCGCCGTCCTTTTCGCCCACGAGCTGCATCAGGTCCTTGTCGCTGGAAACGATCGTGACGTTCCAGCCCTGCTCCTGCGCCGCGCGGGCATAGGTGGCGATCATGTCATCCGCCTCGACATCGGGTTCTTCCACCAACGGCAGGCTGAAGGCCCGCGTTGCATCGCGGATCAGGGGGAATTGCGGAACCAGATCTTCCGGCGGATCGGGCCGGTTGGCCTTGTATTGATCGTAAATCTCGTTGCGGAAGCTCTGGCTCGACTTGTCCAGCACGACCGCAAGATGGGTCGGACCATCGGCCTTGTCCAGATCGTCCGCCAGCTTCCACAACATCGTGGTGTACCCATAGACCGCGCCCACGGGAGTGCCTTCGGGATCGGTCAGGGGGGGGAGCCGGTGATAGGCACGGAAAATATAAGCCGAGCCGTCGACGAGGTAGAGATGTGGTTTTTCACCCATGGTCAGGCGGCTTAGCAATGGCTTGCCCCCTTGGGGAGCGCGATTTTTCCTCGTCACGACAATCGGCGGATTCCTGCCGTTCCTAGCGGAATTAGGGCCAAAATGTGGCAGATTCTAGTGAATCTGCTTGCTAGGCCCCAATTTGGCCATTATTTAGACACTGTGAGGCCCCAATTCGGGACTCGCGTGGAGAGGGGGCCTTCGGCCTTCGAACCACCTCAAAACTCGCTGTTCAAGGATTTAGAACTATGCGCAAGATCGCTCTTTTCGCTGCTGCTTCGGCTGCTGCCCTGACCCTCGCAGCTTGCTCGGAAGCTACCGAAGACGCTGCTGAAGCAACCGCCGATTCGGCTGCTGCTGACGCCGAAGCAAACATGGAAGCCGCTGGCGACGCCATGGAAGCCGGTGCTGAAGAAGTTGCTGCCGAAGCCGACGAAGCTGCTGCTGAAGTCGAAGCTGAAGTCGAAGGCGAAACCGAAGCCGAAGCTGCTGCCGACTAATCGCGCACGCTTCGCGAACGGTTAGCGTTCACGAAAAGAAAGGGCGGTGCCTTCCGGCGCCGCCCTTTTTCTTTATCGATATCTCAGCTGTTTATCTTCCGCCATATTCGGCCGAAGCCCAGTTGCGCCCATCGTTCACGCTGCGCCCGAAGCCATGGTAAAGCGCCTGCGTGATGCTGGAAATCCGGGCATCGCGATTGGCCCGTGCCTCGAGCTTGCGGCTGCGGCTGCCATTTTCGATCGCCATGGAGGGGCTCTGCCCGGTGACGTAAATCGCGGCGGCGATTGCGCGCCCATCGGGCGTGTGGAAAATCCCGATATCGCTCGCCGTGCGGCTGAGCGTACCGGTCTTGTGCGCGAGGTTGGCGCTGACGGGGAGCGCCGAGCGCATGCGCCGTTTTCCGGTGGTCGTTTCCTCCATGGCGTCCAGCAGAAACCGGCGCGAATGATCGCTAAGCCACTTGCCCTGATAAATTCCTGCCAGCAGCTGACCCATGGCGCGCGGCGTGGCGCTGTCCTTCGCGTCGACGCTCCAGGCCGGGTCGATCCGACCATCTTCGCGGATCAGCGTGCGGATATCGCGGCTCAGCTCGAACCCTTCGATTCCGGCATTCCGCATCCACTTGTTTACCGCCCGAGGGCCACCGACTGCCGCCAACAGTGCATCGGTGCAGTCGTTGCAGCTTTTGGAAATCATCAGGCTGAGATGCTTGTAGGCGGGCAAATAGGCGCCGCCGGGACGCGGCAGTCGAAACTCGCTCGTCAGGCTCCAACGTCCTTCGTCCACTCCGGCAAGATAGGCGGCCGCTATGGCGACCTTGCTGGTACTGGCCATCGGAAAGCGCTGATCGGCAAGCACGCCAACTTCATGCCCGGTAGCCAGGTCGACCGCATAAACGCCGATGCGGCCATTCGAGCCGTCGGCAAGCATCGCGATTTCGCGTGCGAGCGGAGTTTCGTACAGGGCGTCGAGCGTTTGCGGTGCCCGGACCTGGGTCCCCAGGGCATTGTCGAACTGGGCCTCGAACCCGCCATTTTGCGCCAGCGCCGGGGCAGACACAAGCATCGCCCCGATTGCCAGCAGTCGTCCAAAAAATCGTTTAGGCATGCCGACCCTATACACCCTCCGTGGTTAGGCGAAGCTTAATGCCAACCGAATATGTCGACACAAGGGCGACGCGACGAAAAGTGTTGCGGGCGCGACAGGTTAGCCTGCCGACTTGTTACAATCGTTCGTCCGATGTCTCAGGTATTGGCGATGATTTCCTCGATGCGGTCGGTCGGTTCCCCGGTGACTGTTTTGTCGATCTCGCCAACCAGGCGCTTCTCGAGTTCGGAGTGATAGTGCCTGCGCATTTCACCCAGTGTCTTGGGGTCGGCGATGACCAAGACGTCGGTGATCTCACCCGCTATCGACTTGGCATTGAGCCATTCCGCTGCCGCTGCACCATGGGCTAGTTCATCCAGATCCGTCCGCCCGAGCCGCTGGCCGACGGCATCCTGGTGCTTCACCCCGGCGCTGAAATTGGTTGCCGACAGGTCGGGCTTCTCCGCGCCGCTTAGCTTGGGTTCGAAAGGCTTGCCGCTGTTGCGCATCACAGTGAAGTTCTCACCATCGACGATGGCGACATGGGCGTTGGCGGGAAGGCGCATAAAAGTATCTCCTGATAGACTGGCTTGTCGGAATAACGACCCACCGCCGCAAGAGGTCCGGGCTTGAGCGACAGAGCGTTTCGCTTCACACATGAACCGCATGGGAGAGACTGAAAGCGCAAGCGCGCTCGCGAAAGGACTGGCCCGGGCGCTTGAACGGGTTGGAATGGGGGCACCGGAAGGCCTGAAGAGGCTGACCGGCGGGGCCACCATGGAGAGCTGGCGGTTTTCGAGCGCGGGAAGGGATTTTATACTCCGCCGTGCGCCGTCCGCTGCGATGATGGAGGGGCGGGCGATCGGGCACGATGTCGAAGCCGCCGTCATCCGCGCCGTTCATCAGCGCGGGGTGCGCGCCCCGGAAATCGTGGTCGAGCTGGAGGAAACCGACTGTCTGGGAACCGGCTTCGTCATGCGGGCGCTCCCCGGGACGGCGGATCCTCGCGCCATTCTTGCTGCGAATGAAGGGGACGAGCTGGCATTCGATCTGTGCGCCGACATCGCGATGGAGCTTGCCGAGATCCATAACACTCCGCTGGACAGCCTGCCTGATCTCCCTCGGCTAGAACCGTCCGACGGTGTGGCAGGTCTGCGCGAGCAGTTCGAGGAGGCCGGGGCGGATCGGCCGATCGTCGCGCTGGCGCTGAGATGGCTGGAGGGCAATCTTCTCTCGCCGATCGAACCCGTGCTGGTCCATGGAGACTACCGGCTCGGCAATCTGATGGTGGAGGAGAGCACGTTGACCGGGGTGCTCGACTGGGAACTGGCGCATCTCGGCGACTACCATGAGGATATCGCTTATGGTTGCATGACCGTATGGCGGTTCTCGCGCCCCGACAGGCCGGCTTATGGCCTCGGGACGCTCGGCGATCAGTCGATAGAATATGCAAGCCTTTACGGCCGCGAGGTCGATCCGGCGCGCTTCCGCTGGTGGCTGGTTTATCGCACGTGCTGGTGGGCGCTCGGTTGTTGGCGCATGGGTGCGACCTGGCGTGAAGGAGCCGATCGCACACTCGAACGCGCGCTCATCTCGCGCCGAACCAGCGAGCAGGAACTCGACCTGCTGCTTTTGCTGGAGGAAGACGCGCCCCGAGAAGAGCGCGAGCGCGATTTGCCGGATAATGCGGGTACGTCCGAACCGAGGGGAGAGGCGAGTGCCGGGGAGCTGGCGGTCGCAATCTCGGAATGGCTTGCGACCGTGAAAGACCGGATGGACGGTCATGATCGCTTCCAGCATGCGGTCGCCCGCAATGCGCTCGGCATAATCGCCCGTGACAATGCTGTCCGGACAGAGGTGCGCGACGCGCAACTGGCTCGCGATCTGCTCGATGGCCAGGTGACACTGGCTCAGCCGGGATTGCTCGCCGCGCTCAGACGGAACACACTCGACAAGCTGGCGGTCGACATGCCGAAATACCCTGCGCTGGCGATCGCGCGGAAGACATGGACGAAAGAGGAATAGGCCGATGGATTTCACCATTCCGCAGGAGCTCGAGGACTATTACGCGGAACTCGAGAGGTTTATCGAGGCGAAGATCGAGCCGCTGGTCGCCCTCGACGACAATATCCGGTTTTTCGATCACCGCCGCGAGAATGCGCGGACCGATTGGGAGCGGGACGGTCTACCGAATGAAGCCTGGGAGGACCTGCTGCGGCAGGCCCGCCAGATTGCCGACGAGGCAGGACATTGGCGTTTCTCCGCGCCGAGGAAATATGGCGGGAAGGATGGATCGAATCTGTGGATGGCGGTGATCCGCGATCGGTTCGCCCAGCGTGGGCTTGGCTTGCACAACGATTTGCAGAACGAACATTCGATCGTCGGCAATTTCCCCTTCGTCGCCATGTTCGAAACCTTCGGGACCGAGGAACAGAAGCGGGAATTTATCGAAGGCGGGTTCGAAGGCACCCGCCGCGTCGCCTTCGGCCTGACAGAGCCGGACCATGGCTCGGATGCCACCTGGATGGAAACCACGGCGGTCCGCGAAACGCGCGACGGGGCTGATGGCTGGCGTATCGATGGTGAGAAGATGTGGATCACCGGCATGCACGTCGCCACTCATTGCGCGATGTTCGCGCGCACCAGCGGCGAGAACGGCGATGCCAGCGGCATTACCTGCTTCCTCGTGCCCAATCCCACCCCCGGCCTTGAGATCGAGGAATGGATGTGGACTTTCAACATGCCCACCGACCATCCGCGGTTGTCGGTGAACGATGTCTGGGTGCCCGACAGCGCGATCCTCGGCGTGGAGGGACGCGGCCTTGCTCTGGCACAGAGCTTTGTCCACCAGAACCGTATCCGCCAAGCGGCATCGTCGCTCGGTGCGGCAAGCTACTGCGTCGAAGAGAGCGTGCGCTACGCCCGGACACGTAAGCCTTTCGGCGAGGAGCTGGCGAAGAATCAGGCGATTCAGTTCCCGCTGGTGGAGCTGGCCACGCAATGCGAGATGCTGCGTTTGCTGATCTACAAGACCGCGTGGGAAATGGACAATATGCCGCATGCGGAGATCGAGAAGACGATCTCCGACAAGGTTTCGATGTGCAATTACTGGGCGAACCGGCTGGTTTGTGAAGCGGCTGACCGCGCGATGCAAGTGCATGGCGGGATCGGCTATTCGCGTCACAAGCCGTTCGAACACATCTATCGCCACCACCGCCGCTATCGGATCACCGAAGGCGCGGAGGAAATCCAGATGCGCAAGGTGGCGGCCTATCTGTTCGGCTATCTGGGGCCAAGACGTGGTCGGTTCGCCCGCTCCTGACCCATTCCATCTTGCCGTTCGTAGAATTTGCGCTTGACCGCCCGGCTCCTGCCGGGCCTGATTACGATCAGGATATCTCGGGGACTGACATCATGACAAAATCGCTACGTCTTCTGGCCGCCAGCCTGTTGCTTTCGACTTCCACTGCCGCGTTGGCGCAGAGTGTGTCGATCGTCCTGCCCGGAGCGCCTGGCGATACACCGCGCGTGATCGACGCCCAGGAAGCGATAGCACTGTCCGACACGCGCTTCTCTCCGGCGGACGTGGCTTTCATGCAGGGGATGATCGTCCACCACCAGCAAGCGGTCGATATGGCGCAACTGGTCAGGGATCGCACCAACAACGAAGCGATCCTGAAAACCGCCGACCGTATCGAGGCGGGTCAGAAAGACGAGATGGATTTCATGCGGACCTGGCTCAAGGACCGCAATCTCGAAGTGGCGATGCAGGGCATGGGCCATGCGCACCATACGATGAAAGGCATGGCGACGCCGGAACAGATGCGTGAACTCGCCGCCGCCAATGGCACGGCCTTCGACCGGTTGTTCCTGCACCTGATGGTAGAGCACCATCGCGGCGCGGTGACCATGGTCGACGATCTTCACGGGACTTCGGGCAGCGCTTACGATCCGGTGATGTTCGAATTCACCAATGAAGTGGTGACCGACCAGAAGGCTGAAATCGACCGGATGAACGCTACGCTGGCCACGCTCTCGACCGATCCGCGCGCCACGTTGACGGCGGGCTTTCGCGATGCGGGCGAGGCGATCCTGAACCTGCGCAAAGTGGCCACGCTCGAAAAGCCGCCTGGTTTCTTCGATCCGGAGAACCCCGCCCAATTGCAGCCGGTGAAGGAAGAGGACGAAGAGGGGGCCGACAAATCGCCACGCGAAGAAGGCGAGGAAACCGAGGATGACGAGCCCGAGTTCGGTGAACGCGGATCGCTGCTGAGCTTTGCCTTTACCGACATGGCCTTCAGCGGCGACATGATGGTGGCGGGCAGTTACCACGGCTTCAACGCCTATCGCCTGGGCGATGACGGCATACCCCAGCTTGTCAGCTCGGTCGTGTGCCCCGGCGGACAGGGCGACGTATCGATCGTGGGCGATCTCCTGATCATGAGCGTCCAGGACCGTCGCGCGCGCGTCGATTGCGGGTTGCAGGGCGTCGACGACAAGGTGAGCGAGGAACGTTTCCGCGGGCTCCGCATATTCGACATGTCCGACATAACCCGCCCACGCCAGGTCGGGCTGGTCCAGACCTGTCGCGGCAGCCACACGCATTCGATCGTGAAGGCCGACGAAGATCGTTTGATAGTCTACAATTCGGGCACGAGTTACGTCCGCGACGATGAGGAACTGGCGGGCTGCTACGAAGTCGGCGGCGACAATACCGCGCTGTTCAGCATCGACGTAATCGAAGTCCCGCTCGCCGATCCATCCGCATCGCGCATTGTCGACCGGCCGCGCGTTTTCGCCAAGGATGGCGAGATAGCCGGCCTGTGGCGCGGTGGCGACCATGGTGAAGGCACGCAGGACACTTTTCGGACCGACATGTGCCATGACATCACCGTTTTTCCCGCGCTCGACCTCGCGGCGGGTGCTTGCTCCGGCAATGGTATCATCCTCGATATTAAGGACCCGCTCAAGCCCGTCCGCATTGATGACGTGACCGATGAAGGTTTTGCCTATTGGCACTCGGCCACCTTTAACAATGACGGCACCAAGGTCCTGTTCACCGACGAATGGGGCGGTGGTGGCCGTCCGCGTTGCCAGGCAGGAGATCCGAAGAACTGGGGCGCCAATGCATTCTACGCGATCGAAGACGGCAAGCTCGTCTATCGCGGCACCTACAAGCTGCCCGCACCGCAGGGCGACAAGGAGAATTGCGTCGCGCATAACGGCTCCATCATTCCGGTGCCGGGACGCGATATCTTCGTGCAAGCCTGGTATCAGGGCGGCATTTCGGTGATCGACTTCACCGATGCGAGCAAGCCGTTCGAGATCGCCTATTTCGATCGCGGTCCGGTCGATGAGGAGCAGCTTATCACGGGCGGATACTGGTCGGCATATTGGTACAATGGCCGCATCTACGCGACCGAGATCAGCCGGGGGCTGGACGTCTTCGCGCTTGAGCCGAGCGAGCACCTGACCGCAGCGGAAATCGCCGCGGCCGAGGCGGCGGTCTATGCCGACGGCCTCTTCAATCCGCAGACGCAGACCCAGGTCACCTGGCCTGCCGAAGTGATTGCGGCGGTCGAGGAAAGCCGCACGGGCGGGTAAGCTAGGCCGCGATCGCTTTTCTCACATCCTGGACGAATCCGGTGCGGCGGATGATCGAATAGAGCAGCCTGGCCGCCATGCGGCCCGACCGGCGCATCGGGCGGCGCACTTGCAGGAACAGGACCACGCGTGGTTCTTGCGTTTCGTTCCAGACTTCGTGTGGATTGGTCTCGTCGAACACCATCCACTCGCCCTCGGCCCAGCGTAACGGCGTCCCGTTCACTTCCATCTCGCAGCGACCGGGACCCCGCGGGACCGCTAGCCCGAGATGGCAATTGAGCCAGGCCTTGGTCAGCCCGCGATGGCGCGGGACGTGCGTGCCGGGCTCCATGATCGAGAAGAAGGCGACAACGAGCCCGGGTATCCGGTCGAGCATGGCAGCGGTTTGCGGGCACCGGGCGCGGTTTTCCCGGGCCTTGAAGCCATAGCCTTCGAGAAAGAAGCTTTTCCAGGCAGAGCTGTTGGCAATTCGCCGATGGTCGGGCGAAAGCTTGCCGAATGCGGGTATCGAGCGACGCTCGACGAGGAGGGGCGCGAGTTCCTGTCTGACGATATGCCATTCGCGCTGCAACTCATCGAGGCAGGGAAGGTGCGAAGCGGGCAGGATCGCCTCGTCTCCGACCAGCGACTGGCGCGCGAACCAGCGATTGACCGGATCGCGCAGGCGTTTGCCCATGCGGATCAGAGCCGATTGCTTCGGCCTTGTATAGCGTTCCCGCGGCTCGGGGCGCGAGGCATCCTCGTTCGATCCATGCCGAGGCTCAAGCGTGTCCTCGCGACCATTCTGGCGGGGCAGGGTTGTCGGCCCACTCCTCATGAAACGCGGGTTTATCCGAGCCGTCGATGCAATCCTTGGAATATCGCGCCAAATCGACACGAGCCGTTTGAGAGAGGTTGAAGCGCTTGCGCGGAGCGCCGGGGCGCGGCGAGACAGGACGAATGAAAAGGCCCGGCAGGAGGACTGCTCCTGCCGGGCCAAATGCTGTCCGGTTGGTCGGGAAAAGGCTTAGAAGCCCATGCCGCCCATACCGCCCATGCCACCCATGTCGGGCATTGCCGGGGCGGCGCCCTTGTCTTCCGGCTTCTCGACGACTGCGGCCTCGGTCGTGATCAGCAGGCCGGCAACCGAAGCGGCGTCCTGCAGTGCCGTGCGCACAACCTTGGTCGGGTCGATAACACCGGCATTGACGAGGTTCTCGTATGTGTCGGTCGCAGCATTGAAGCCGAGCGAGGTGTCGTTCGCGTCGGTCAGCTTGCCTGCGACAACGGCACCATCGTGACCGGCATTGGTTGCGATCTGGCGTACAGGAGCCTGGAGCGCGCGACGGATAATGTCGATGCCGCGGGTCTGGTCATCGTTTTCGCCCTCGAGGCCTTCCAGCGCCTTGGTGGCGTAGAGCAACGCCGTGCCGCCGCCCGGAACGATACCTTCTTCGACGGCTGCGCGGGTTGCGTGCAGGGCGTCGTCGACGCGGTCCTTGCGTTCCTTCACTTCGACTTCGGTCGCACCGCCGACCTTGATTACGGCAACGCCGCCTGCGAGCTTGGCGAGACGCTCTTGGAGCTTCTCACGGTCGTAATCGGACGAGGTGTTGTCGATCTGTGTGCGGATTTCGGAAACGCGCGCCTTGATGTCGGCTTCGTCACCCGCACCGTCGACGATGGTGGTGTTGTCCTTGTCGATGGTGACGCGCTTGGCTTCGCCGAGCATGCCGAGGGTGACGTTTTCGAGCTTGATGCCGAGATCTTCGGAAATCATCTCGCCCTTGGTCAGGATCGCGATGTCCTGCAGCATGGCCTTGCGGCGATCGCCGAAGCCCGGAGCCTTGACCGCTGCAACCTTGAGGCCGCCGCGCAGCTTGTTGACCACGAGGGTCGCCAGCGCTTCGCCTTCGATGTCTTCCGCGATGATCAGCAGCGGGCGGCCCGACTGGACGGCCGCTTCGAGAACGGGAAGCATCGACTGCAGGTTCGACAGCTTCTTTTCGTGGATCAGGATGTACGGGTTTTCGAGTTCGACCGTCATCTTGTCCGGGTTGGTGATGAAGTAGGGCGACAGGTAGCCGCGATCGAACTGCATGCCTTCGACGGTTTCGAGCTCGAATTCGAGACCCTTGCTCTCGTCGACGGTGATCACGCCTTCTTTGCCAACCTTTTCCATCGCTTCGGCGATCTTCTCGCCGACTTCACGGTCGCCATTGGCCGAAATGATGCCAACCTGCGCGATTTCGTTCGATCCGGAGACGTCCTTCGAACGGCTTTTGAGGTCTTCGACGACCTTGGTGACCGCAAGGTCGATGCCGCGCTTGAGGTCCATCGGGTTCATGCCGGCCGCGACCGATTTCATACCTTCGGTCACGATCGACTGGGCGAGGACGGTCGCGGTGGTGGTGCCGTCACCGGCGGCGTCGTTCGCCTTCGATGCGACTTCCTTGATCATCTGCGCGCCCATGTTCTCGAACTTGTCCTTAAGCTCGATTTCCTTGGCGACGGTGACGCCGTCCTTGGTGATGCGGGGTGCGCCGAAGCTCTTGTCGATCACGACATTGCGGCCCTTGGGACCCAGCGTGACCTTGACTGCATTGGCGAGGGTGTCGACGCCGCGCAGAATGCCTTCGCGCGCGTCGCGGCCGAACTTAACGTCCTTGGCTGCCATTGGTTTTTCTCCTGGAAATTATGTGTCTGGTGGAAAGCGAAGAAGGCTCGGCAATCAGCCGATGATCCCCATGATATCGCTTTCCTTCATGATCAGCAGGTCTTCGCCGTCGAGCTTGACTTCGGTGCCCGACCACTTGCCGAACAGCACCCGATCACCGACCTTGACGTCGAGCGCGATACGGTCGCCGTCATCGTCGCGCGCGCCATCGCCGACAGCGACGATTTCGCCTTCGCTCGGCTTCTCCTGGGCGCTGTCGGGAATGATGATCCCGCCGGCGGTCTTCTGATCGGCTTCGATGCGACGGACCAGAACGCGGTCGTGCAGCGGACGAAATGCCATAATGATGACCTCTCTTCTAAGAGTGTGAAACAAGGATTGGCACTCCCACTCCGAGAGTGCCAGCGAGGCGCATTTGGGGACGCCTTTTCCTCGAGTCAACGGGGCGACGGCGAAAAAAGTTGCGATGCTTTCGCCGGGGTGTGCGCGTGTTCAGGCCGGGCGAGGGGGCCTGTCCGTCAGTCCGAGTTTTTCGCGCCGGTGCCAGCGCCACCCGAGCAGCGCGGCGGCAACCGTAAGGCCGGTGGCGAGCCCGATCCACACGCCCACCCCCTCCAGCGGGGTACGGAAACCGAGATAAAGCGAAAGGCCGATGCCGGGCACCCAATAGGCGAAGGCGGCGATCCACATGGGTACGCGCGTGTCCTGCAACCCGCGCAGTGCGCCCGCGGCGACCGCCTGCATCCCGTCGAACAACTGGAAGGCGGCGGCGATCACGATGTATTGTAGCGCAAAGCCGACCAGAACCGCGTTTTTCGGATCCCACGGGTCGATATAGATCGCCAGCAGTGGCTTGGGGATCACCACCATCGCAAGGGCCGTCAGCGCCATGAAACCGGTGCCCACGAAGATGGCGGTCCAGCCCGCGCGTTTCATACCGATGGAATCGCGTGCCCCGTAGAAATAGCCGACGCGGATCGTCGCGGCCTGACTGACCCCGAAGGGCACCTGAAAAGCAAGAGCGGCAATCTGCAGGGCTACCGTGTGGGCAGCCAGCTGGGTCGCGCCGATATTGCCCATCAGAAAGGCGGCGGCACCGAAAATCCCCGCTTCGGCGGTGATGGTCAGCGCGATCGGCGTGCCGATGCGCGTTATATGCACAAACCGCTGCCAGTCGGGCGACCACCACCGCCCGAAGACGCGATAGCGATGCAGTTTCGGATCGAGGCGGATTACAAGGATATAGGCGGCGAGCGTGGTCAACGTGGTGAGGATCGTCGCCACCGCAGCGCCCTTGAGGCCGAGCTCGGGCGCGCCGAGATTGCCGAAGATGAAGGCATAATTGGCGAGCGCGTTGACGAAGATGCCGGCTGCGGTGATCGCGGTGGCGAAGATCGGGCGGTCCAGCGTGGAGACGAAGCTGCGCAGCACGTTGTTGAACAGCATGGGCACCAGGCTGAGTACCAGCAGCGTGTTGTATTCGATCGCCATGGCGATAATCTGCGGTTCCTGTCCGGTGATCCGCATCAGCGGGCCAAGCAGCAGGCACACTCCGATCCCGCCAATTCCCGAGATCAGCGCAAGCCAGAGCGCCATGCGCACCGAACGGCGGACCGGCCGCAATGCGGGCGCGCGCTCGCCCAGCTCGGCTGCCGCGACCGGTGCGACCGCGCCGGTCAGGCCGGATAAGGCCCACAAGACCATGCCGAAGAGCGCCACCGCCAAAGCCGAGGCCGCCAACTGATCCTGACCCAGCCGCGCGATGAAGATCACGTCGATCGCATAGGTCAGCATTTGCAACAGATTCGCCGCCGCCAGCGGCCAGCTCAGCCGCAGCGTCGCGACCAGTTCGTCGCGCCAGCCATCGCCGCCCGGTTCCGCAATGGTGGGCGTGGGCTCCATGGCGGTCTCGTGCGTCATGCAGCCGGACCGGATAGGCGAAGGACAGGTCCCGCTCAAACCGCCCGGAGCAATCGAGAGCAATTGGCGTCCCGCATGGTGCGCGCAAGCCACACTGCGCGATGCCCTGACCGGCACTGACCGAAAATTGGTCCGCTTGGGAGGTAACGGTGTGCGGGGCCTTCAACGGACTGGTCGATCGGCTCAGCAGCGCAGCCATGGTTCTGTACCAGACGGCCGACTGTGGTCGTCATGAGGGATCGAGAATCGGTTGGAAGTGACGCTGGCGACCGGTTCGATCTGAATCGGATGCAAGGAGAATTGGCTTGCCGACCGATCGCGGTCATCGATCGTCTGCCACAATAGGGAGAAAAACCATGGAGAACTCGGAAGCGGTCGAACCCGTCGCCGCATTGCAGAACTTCGTCACTCGTTTTGGCGAACAGCGACTGTTTTCGACACAAGCAAAAATCGTGACTTACACCGATCCGTTATACAATGTGATCGGAAGCAGCGGCGATCCCAAGATTCCCGGCTATCCGAGCTGGACTTACCTACTTCAACAGTTCGGTATAGGGGTGGGCACCAACGACCATTGTTATGTCGATCCCCAGATGCCCGACCATACGCATCCCGCGTTCCTGGTGGGCGGGCATATGACCCCGAATAAAGACGGCAGCGTCCCGTCGACCAACATCTGCTACCTGATGCCGCTGTGCAAATGGCACAATGGCAAAGGCAACAATCACGTGGCTTTCCCGCATTCGCTGACACAGATCCTCGAACTGTACGGCTACATGACGAGCGAGCCTGCCGCGACATTCCTGGCGCGCCTTTCCGGGCAAGCCCCGGCCGCGCTGATTTTCGCGGAGGCGCAGGGGCTGAAGTTTCAGACGCTGTCCGATGAGGATTTTTCGCGGATCAAGTCGGATTCGGTCGTCGATGCCCTGGGTTCCGGCGTGGCCGACAGGCACATTGTCCTTCGCCGCAGAGAAGATCGCGACGGTGTCTATTACACGGTCGACCAAGCTCAGCTCGACTAGGTTGGCCGGCCCGCCCGCCGGTGCGACCGGGATAGGAAAAAGGGCGGCGCCTCGCGGCGCCGCCCTTCGTCTGATCTCGCGAAACGAGATCGAAGCGTAAGCAGATCCCCGCCCGGGCGGGGAGCAGGAGCTTACTTGAGCTCGACGGTACCGCCGGCTGCTTCGATCTTGCCCTTGATTTCTTCGGCTTCCGCCTTGTTGACGCCTTCCTTGAGCGGCTTGGGCGCGCCTTCGACAAGAGCCTTGGCTTCCGAAAGGCCCAGGCCGGTGATGGCGCGGACTTCCTTGATGACCTGGATCTTCTTGCCACCGTCGCCGGTCAGGACGACGTCGAATTCGTCCTTTTCTTCGGCTGCGGCACCTGCGTCACCGCCAGCGGCGGGGCCGGCTACGGCAACAGCAGCGGCGGCGCTAACGCCCCACTCTTCTTCGAGCGCCTTGGCAAGCTCAGCGGCTTCCATGACGGTCAGCTTCGACAGTTCTTCAACAAGCTTGGCGATATCGGCCATGATGTTTCACTCCAAATATAAGGCCGGGGTGTCCGACGGACTTTGCCCCGATGAATATGTGTTCGTACGTCGAACCGGCTCTTACGCGGCTTCCTTGGCGCCATAGGCACCGAATACGCGTGCGAGCATCGAGGTGGGTTCCTTGATCGTGCGGACAACCTTGGTTGCCGGCGCGTTGACGAGGCCCACGATCGTGCCACGAAGTTCGTCGAGGCTGGGCATCGAGGCGAGCGCCTTGACCCCTGCTTCGTCGAGCTTCTGCGCGCCCATCGAACCGCCGACGATTTCGATCTTGTCGGTGGTCTTGGCGAACTCCACCACGGCCTTGGCCGCGGCAACCGGATCCTCGGAATAACCAAGGGCGGTCGGACCGGACAGGTACTCTTCGAGACCTGCGTAGTCGGTGTCCTTCAGGGCGAGCTTGGCAAGACGGTTCTTCGCAACCTGATAGGATGCACCGGCTTCACGCATCTTCGTACGCAATTCGGTCGACTGGGCGACCGTAAGGCCCAGGTTGCGGGTCACGACGACCACGCCTGCCTGGTTGAAGACTTCGCTGAGCTGGGCAACCGCGTCGGCTTTTTGCGAACGATCCATGCCATACTCCTTCACTATGGTCGTCCGCTTGGAAGCAGACGACCGGCTACGTTTGTCCATGCCACCTGAGCGACACGGGCGAGTCCGTTGATGGGGAAGGAGTGCGCCAGATGGCGCGAAACGGTGATGCAGGCGCATCGCCGGAAATTCTCTGTTCCCCGTCTAGGCTGGAAATTAAGAAGGCCAGATTGCCTTCACCAACTGTCTCGGACGGATGCACGCCGGACGCAAAGAGGCCCGCCGGTGCGGGGCGGGCCTCTAAAGGTTTTGTGCGGCTTGTCAAGCAGACGCTGCGCTTTCGCGGCTTACATGCCGTCTGCCCGATCCTCCAGCTTCTCGGCCTTCTGTTCGAGGTCCTCGGCATGTTGTTCAAGCTTGGCTTCTTCGACGCTATCGCCTGCTGCCTCGGCGCGCTCCTCAGCAAGATCGGCATGGGCTTCCGCCATTTCGGCACGTTCGTCGATCACCTCGGCGGCTGCTTCGTTGATATCGTCCTGCTGTTCGGCAGCTTCCTCGGCCGGCCCGTCGCACGCGGCAAGTACGATGGTGAGAGGGGTGAGTACGAGTGCGAACTTTTTCATGGCGTTTCCCTGTTGCATTGTCGGGAGAAGTATCCCGGCGATGTCGCCTTAATGTCGCAGCGGGGCAGGAGGTTCCAAATCATATTCCATCTCCTAGTGCGACGCCCGAGCGGGAGCGCCGCGTTGCCGTGCCGCTTTGCAGTTCCCGATCTTCACGCCGATGCCCTCTCACCGGGTGCCTGGTCGGGTTTGCCCTCGCGGTGCAGTTCCACCCATCGTGCAACGCGCACCATCGCGGCAGGGGTGATTGCCACGATCAGACCGACAACCACCGAATCGATCGCGAGGGGCGTCCAAAGCGCCGCGCCCTGCTTGCCCATCGCCCATTCATTGAGGTGCTGGTGCAGTAGGCTGACCGGGGTCCGCGCTAGCAGAAATAGGGGCAACGCCAGGAAATAGAGCAGGCCGGTACATTTGGCCGAACCGATGGGTCCGGCGATCCGACCATCGGTTGCCGAAGCGACGATCCAGGCCATCAGCAGAGGCTCGATCAGCACTTGGCCGAGGCCGACCACGGCCCGAACGGTAAAGACATTCTCTTCGGCGACGAAGCTGCGCGTATAGAAGACGGCGGCGAACAGAACGAGCGAGTAGACGAGGTAAGGGGCAAAGCGCTTCGCGGCTATTCCCAGCGGGGCGAGTTGTCGCCCATCGCGCGTCCCGGCAAAGTGGCGGATCACAAAGAAGGCGCCGATATAGATCGAGATCATCTTCACCCAGCCGAAAGCCATGCGAGTCCCGTCTTGCGATACGGCACGGGCGGTTTCTTCATCGGCGAACATGCCGATCCGCACTTCGACCACATGCTGGGCGAATTCCCACAGGATGATTGCAGCGAAAAGCCACGGAAGGGCTCTGATCGCGCGCAGGCTATCGATATAGCTGCCTGCAAGATCGGTGAAAAAGCGACGTATCCATTGCATGGTCTTTACTCCCCGTATTTCAGCAGATCGCCCGGCTGGCATTCGAGTTCGTGACAAATCGCCTCGAGCGTGGAAAAACGGATGGCCTTGGCCTTGCCGGTTTTTAGGATGGACAGGTTCGCCAGTGTCAGTCCGATCCGTTCCGACAATTCGGTCAGTGTCATCTCGCGCTCGCGCAACAAGTCGTCGAGTTGGACGACGATATGGTGCATGTCTTCGCCCGGCATCAGACCGTGCCTTCCAGATCTTCGCGCATGGCGGCGCCTTCGCGGAACACGCGCGCAAGCAGGAAGAGCAAGGGAACGGCCAGCCAGCCGGTGAGGGACAGCGTCCAGCCGAAATACTCTCCGCTTTGCGCGCTCGCCCAGACCGAAAGCTGCCCATGCGCCAGATCGACGAGATTTATCGCCAACAGCGCCCAGGCGACGATGGTGAGCCGATGCGCGTTGCGATCACTGAAGGCGGCGCCCGCCCGCGTATCCCGGACGATTGCAATCAGCCGTGTCAGGATGGCATGAACGGCAGCCGCAACGGGCAGTACGAGTGCACAGGATACGGCGAGCCATATGAAGACCGCTTCGCCCCCTGTGGTCGAAAAGGCGTCGAGCAACTTTTCGCGGAAGTGGTTCGGGTCGATCACCAGCATCGCACCGAGAAGTGCGAACAGCGCGGCGACGATCCAGTTGAGCCAGTTGGTAATGCGCAGTCCGGTGACGATGGCGGAAAACATGCTAAAACACTCCCTTATCGAGAATCGATATGGAGTATGATCTTCATATCGTCAATCGATAATATCGAAATTCGATAATCTACATTCGCATGTCATTCGCAGGATCGCGGATGACATTGGTGGAGCAGGCTTCGACCTCGTCGATCCGATAGGTCATTTATCGCCGGTCAGATGGGAGTGGTGTCCATGTTTCGCGTCTTGGCCGCTATTGCGGCGCTGGGTCTGGTCGGCTGTTCTTCTCCCTCGACCGATCCGCCCGCGAGAAGCGAGCCCTCCGCTCGGGCGAGTCTAACCGCTGGCGACCGCGAGGCGCTGCGCGCACTCGACCAGAGCTATGGCAAGGCATGGCGGGAAAAAGGGGCCAGGGCGCAATCGGAAGCGCTGTTGGCGCTTTTCGCGCCAGATGCCGTGGTTTATCCGGGGAGTGGGGCGCCGCCGATTTCAGGAACCCAGGCGTTACACGGCTTCTGGTTCCCCGATGGCCCTCCACCGACCGAGGTCGAATATTTCGAGCGGCACGCGGACGCCATCGAAGGATCGCCCGCGCTGGCGGCGATCAGCGGCCGTAGCGAGATTGCTTTCACCTATGACGGCACTCGCTCCGTTCAGGAAGGTCACTACATCATTCATGCCCGGCCCGACGAAGCGGGCTATTGGAAGATCGAGCGGATGATGTGGAACAGTCGCCAGGTCGAGTAAGAGCCTGTCCGGTTCCCGCCGCTGCGCTCGTCATCATGGCCAATGGTCGGCCGTCCTTGTTCGTGATGGCACCCATCCATTCTTCGCTGCCATCGTCACGCCCCTTCCTAGCTTATCGCGTCGCCGTTTCCCTGCCCCGCCGCGCAGCGCCCGATTCCCCGGTTGACCCGTGCTCGCGCAAATCCTACATGCCCTCCGACCGCACGCTTCGAGCGAGTCCGATTCATGCGCGGGAATCGGGCACAGGATGGAAGCGGCGTTTCCATAATCGCGACGCTCGAGAAGCTGCAGCAGACCGCCGGGACCGGTGCGTCATCCGCTGCGGCCTTTTCGCGTCCCGGCTATGATCTCACGCGCATGAGGCACGAATTCCGAGGGGTTGTCCGCCCAAAGACGTGGACGATCTCCGGCGCACACGAGAAGAGGTAACTACCCCTTATGGCTACCAAGGCGAAGGCTCCGAAGAAGACCCGGGGCACGAACGCGCAGGGCACGGCGAAGCGTCGTATCCGCAAGATCTTCGGCGACATCCACGAAGTCGTCGACATGCCGAACCTGATCGAGGTCCAGCGCGAGAGCTACGAACAGTTCCTGCGCTCGAACAAGGAGATCGATTACGTCTCCGGCCTCGAAAAGACGCTGCGTTCCGTGTTCCCGATCCGCGACTTCGCCGGCACCGCCGAACTCGACTTCGTTCATTACGAACTCGAAGCGCCGAAATACGATATCGTCGAATGCCGCCAGCGCGGTATCACCTATGCCGCCCCGATGAAGGTCACGCTGCGCCTGATCGTCTTCGAGGTCGATCAGGAAACCGAGACCCGTTCGGTTCTCGATATCAAGGAGCAGGACGTTTACATGGGCGACATGCCGCTCATGACTTCGAACGGCACCTTCATCGTCAACGGCACCGAACGCGTCATTGTTTCGCAGATGCACCGTTCGCCGGGTGTGCTGTTCGATCACGACCGCGGCAAGACCCACAGCTCGGGCAAGCTCCTTTTCGCCGCCCGCATCATTCCGTATCGTGGGTCCTGGCTCGACTTCGAATTCGACGCCAAGGACGTGGTCAACGTGCGTATCGACCGTAAGCGCAAGCTGCCGGTCACCGCGCTGCTCTTCGCGCTCGGCCTCGACAGCGAAGACATTCTCGATCACTTCTACGACACCGTCACCTGGAAGCGTTCGACCGGCAAGAAAGGCGAAGGGTGGACCATTCCCTTCGTCCCCGAGAACTGGCGTGGCCAGAAGCCGGCCTTCCCGCTGGTCGATGCCAAGACCGGCGAGGAAGTTTTCCCCGCCGGGCAGAAGATCAGCCCGCGCGCGGCCAACAAGGCGGCCAAGGACGGGCTCGAAACGCTGCTGCTGCCGACCGAGGAAATCTTCGGCCGCTATGCTTCGCGCGACATGATCGACGAGAAGACGGGTCGCATCTATATCGAGGCAGGGGACGAGGTTTCGGCCGAGAACCTCGAAGTTCTCGACGCCGTCGGCATCGACGAAATGGTCCTGCTCGACATCGACCACGTCACCACCGGTCCGTGGATCCGCAACACGCTCAAGGTCGACAAGGCCGAGAACCGCGATGAGGGCCTCGAAGCGATCTACAAGGTGATGCGTCCGGGCGAACCGCCGACCAAGGAAACCGCCGAAGCGCTGTTCGAAGGCCTGTTCTTCGATAGCGAGCGCTACGACCTGTCGGCCGTTGGCCGGGTCAAGCTCAACATGCGCCTCGACCTCGATGCCGAAGACACCGTCACCACGTTGCGCAAGGAAGACATCCTCGCCGTTGTCAAGGAGCTGGTCGACCTCAAGGACGGCAAGGGCGACGTCGACGACATCGACAATCTCGGCAACCGCCGCGTGCGGTCGGTCGGCGAACTGCTCGAAAACCAGTACCGCGTCGGCCTGCTGCGCATGGAGCGCGCGGTCAAGGAACGCATGAGCAGCGTCGACGTGTCGACCGTGATGCCGAACGACCTCATCAACGCGAAGCCGGCTGTGGCTGCCGTGCGCGAGTTCTTCGGCTCCAGCCAGCTCTCGCAGTTCATGGACCAGACCAACCCGCTGTCGGAAGTCACCCATAAGCGCCGCGTGTCGGCGCTTGGCCCGGGCGGGCTCACCCGCGAGCGTGCGGGTTTTGAAGTCCGAGACGTTCACCCGACGCACTATGGCCGCATCTGTCCGATCGAAACGCCGGAAGGCCCGAACATCGGCCTGATCAACTCGCTGTCGACCTTCGCCCGCGTCAACAAGTACGGCTTCATCGAAACGCCGTATCGCAAGGTGGTCGACGGCAAGGTCACCGAGGAGGTGATCTACCTTTCCGCCATGGAAGAGCAGAAGCACACCGTGGCGCAGGCCTCGGCCGAGCTGACGGAAGATGGCAGCTTCGTGGAAGAGCTGGTCTCGGCCCGCCACGACGGTGACAACCTGATGGCGCCGCGCGAGAGCATTACGCTGATGGACGTCAGCCCCAAGCAGCTCGTTTCGGTCGCCGCATCGCTCATCCCGTTCCTGGAAAACGATGACGCCAACCGCGCACTCATGGGCTCGAACATGCAGCGCCAGGCAGTTCCGTTGGTCAAGGCGGAAGCGCCCTGGGTCGGCACCGGCATGGAAGAAACCGTTGCGCGCGATTCCGGCGCGGCCATCGCGGCGACCCGTGGCGGCATTGTCGACCAGGTCGACGCGACACGTATCGTCATCCGCGCGATCGGCGATGTCGAACCCGGCCAGTCGGGCGTCGATATCTACACGCTGCAGAAGTTCCAGCGTTCGAACCAGAACACCTGCATCAACCAGCGCCCGCTGGTGAAGGTGGGTGAGACGGTGGCTCCTGGCGATATCATCGCCGATGGTCCTTCGACCGATCTCGGCGAACTGGCGCTGGGCCGCAACAGCCTGGTCGCCTTCATGCCCTGGAACGGTTACAATTATGAGGATAGTATCCTCATCTCCGAGCGCATCGTTAAGGACGACGTCTTCACCTCGATCCATATCGAGGAATTCGAAGTCATGGCCCGCGATACGAAGCTCGGCCCCGAAGACATCACCCGCGACATCCCCAATGTCGGCGAGGAAGCGCTGCGCAACCTCGACGAAGCGGGCATCGTCTATATCGGCGCCGAAGTGCATCCGGGCGATATCCTGTGCGGCAAGATCACGCCCAAGGGCGAAAGCCCGATGACGCCGGAAGAAAAGCTCCTGCGCGCCATCTTCGGCGAAAAGGCCAGCGACGTGCGCGACACTTCGCTCCGCCTGCCCCCGGGCGTTGCCGGCACGGTCGTCGAAGTCCGCGTCTTCAACCGCCACGGTATCGAGATCGACGACCGTACGCGTGCGATCCAAAACGAGGAAATCGAACGCCTCCGTAAGGACTCGAACGACGAACGCGCCATCCTCAACCGTGCGACCTACAACCGCCTGCGCGACATGCTCGTCGGTCAAACCGCTTCGGCAGCGCCCAAGGGTGTGAAGAAGGGCAGCGAGATCACCGAAGAGGTGCTCGAGGGTGTCGACAAGCACGAGTGGTTCAAATTCGCCGTGGCCGACGATGGTCGCCAAGCGCAGCTCGAAGCGGTCAAGTCGCAGTACGACGAGGCGGTCAAGTTCATCGAAGAGAAGTTCGAGGACCGTAAGGAAAAGCTCGAACGCGGCGACGAACTCGCCCCGGGCGTGCTCAAGATGGTCAAGGTCTTCGTCGCGGTGAAGCGCAAGCTGCAGCCGGGCGACAAGATGGCCGGCCGCCACGGGAACAAGGGTGTGATTTCGCGCATCCTCCCGGTCGAGGACATGCCGTTCCTCGAAGACGGAACCCCGGTCGACATCGTGCTCAATCCGCTGGGCGTGCCTTCACGCATGAATGTCGGGCAGATCTTCGAAACGCATCTCGGCATGGCGGCTCGCAATCTGGGCCACCAGATCGGCGAGCAGCTCGAAGAGTGGAAGCGCGCGAACCCCAATGCTTCGGAAGATTATGCCAAGGCCAAGCCGCCCGAAGCGGTCATCGAGCGCCTCAAGACTGTCTATGGCGAGGAATATCACGATGCGATCGACAGCCGCTCGACCGCCGAAGTGGTCGAACTGGCCGGCAACCTAACCGCAGGCGTCCCGATGGGCACACCGGTGTTCGACGGTGCACGCGAAGGCGACGTGACCATTGAGCTCGAAAAGGCAGGGCTCCACAGTTCGGGCCAGTCGGTGCTGTTCGACGGACGCACGGGTGAAGCTTTCGACCGCAAGGTCACCGTGGGCATCATCTACATGCTCAAGCTGCACCACCTCGTCGACGACAAGATCCACGCCCGCTCGATCGGCCCCTACAGCCTCGTCACCCAGCAGCCGCTGGGCGGTAAGGCCCAGTTCGGCGGCCAGCGCTTCGGGGAAATGGAGGTCTGGGCGCTCCAGGCTTACGGCGCCGCCTACACGCTGCAGGAAATCCTCACCGTGAAGTCGGACGACGTGATCGGCCGGACCAAGGTCTACGAAGCGATCGTCAAAGGCGACGACACCTTCGAGGCGGGCATTCCCGAGAGCTTCAACGTGCTCGTCAAGGAGATGCGCAGCTTGGGCCTCAACGTCGAACTCAAGTCGCTGGCCGACGATGAGGATGACGACGGCTTCGCGATCGCGGCGGAATAAGGGGCTTCGGTCCCCATCTCCGCCCCAGGAATTCACCCGTTAAGGGAATAAGTCATGAACGAACTGACCAAATTCACCAACCAGCTCGCGAAGCCCGAAACCTTCGACGAGATCCAGATCGGCATCGCCAGCCCCGAGCGCATCCGCTCGTGGTCCTTCGGCGAAATCAAGAAGCCGGAAACGATCAACTACCGCACGTTCAAGCCTGAACGTGACGGCCTGTTCTGCGCGCGCATCTTCGGTCCGGTGAAGGATTACGAATGCCTGTGCGGCAAGTACAAGCGCATGAAGTATAAGGGCGTCGTCTGCGAGAAGTGCGGCGTCGAAGTGACCGTGACCAAGGTCCGCCGCGAGCGCATGGGCCATATCGAACTGGCCGCGCCGGTCGCGCATATCTGGTTCCTGAAGTCGCTGCCTTCGCGCATCGGCCTGCTGCTCGACATGCAGCTGAAGCAGCTCGAGCGCGTGCTCTACTTCGAAAGCTACATCGTCACCGAACCCGGCCTGACGCCGCTCGAGAAGTTCCAGCTCCTCACCGAAGACGAACTGCTCGAAGCACAGGACGAATATGGCGAAGACGCCTTCAGCGCCGGCATCGGCGCCGAAGCGGTCAAGATCATGCTGATGGACCTCGATCTCGAGCAGGAGAAGGAAGACCTGCTGGAAGAGCTCGCGACCACCAAGTCCAAGCTCAAGCCGGCCAAGATCATCAAGCGCCTGAAGGTCGTCGAAAGCTTCATCGAATCGGGCAATCGCCCCGAATGGATGATCCTCGAAGTCGTGCCGGTCATTCCGCCCGAGCTGCGCCCGCTGGTGCCGCTGGACGGTGGCCGTTTCGCGACTTCGGACCTCAACGACCTCTACCGCCGCGTCATCAACCGTAACAACCGTTTGAAGCGCCTAATGGAGCTGCGCGCGCCGGACATCATCGTCCGCAACGAAAAGCGCATGCTGCAGGAAGCGGTCGACGCATTGTTCGACAACGGCCGCCGTGGCCGCGTCATCACCGGCGCCAACAAGCGTCCGCTGAAGTCGCTGTCCGACATGCTCAAGGGTAAGCAGGGCCGCTTCCGTCAGAACCTGCTCGGCAAGCGCGTCGACTATTCGGGCCGTTCGGTCATCGTGACCGGTCCGGAACTCAAGCTGCACCAGTGCGGCCTGCCGAAGAAGATGGCGCTCGAACTGTTCAAGCCGTTCATCTACGCCCGCCTCGACGCCAAGGGTCTTTCGATGACCCTCAAGCAGGCGAAGAAGTGGGTCGAAAAGGAGCGCAAGGAAGTCTGGGACATCCTCGACGAAGTCATTCGCGAGCACCCGGTTCTCCTCAACCGTGCACCGACGCTTCACCGCCTCGGCATCCAGGCGTTCGAGCCGGTGCTGATCGAAGGCAAGGCGATCCAGCTTCACCCGCTGGTCTGCGCGGCCTTCAACGCCGACTTCGACGGTGACCAGATGGCCGTTCACGTGCCGCTTTCGCTGGAAGCCCAGCTCGAAGCGCGCGTGCTGATGATGTCGACCAACAACATCCTCTCGCCGGCCAACGGCAAGCCGATCATCGTACCTTCGCAGGACATGGTGCTGGGTCTCTACTACCTCTCGATGGAGCGGCAGGAAGGCAAGCCCGAGTATGTCGAGGATGCCGACGGCAATAAGGTCGAGAAGCTGCAGATGTTCAGCGACATGGCCGAAGTGCACCAGGCGCTCGAGACCAAGCAGGTCTCGCTCCACACCAAGATCCTCGCCCGCGTTCCGCAGGCGGACGAGGACGGCAACATCGTGATGAAGCGGTTCGAAACGACTGCCGGCCGCATGCTGATCGGCGAATGCCTGCCGAAGAACCACAAGGTTCCTTTCGACATCGTCAACCGCCTGCTGACGAAGAAGGACATCGCCGACGTGATCGACGAGGTCTATCGTCACACCGGCCAGAAGGACACGGTGCTGTTCGCCGACGCCATCATGGCGCTTGGCTTCCGCCACGCGTTCAAGGCCGGTATTTCCTTCGGCAAGGATGACATGATCATCCCCGAGGAAAAGGATGGCCTGGTCGATGAAACCAAGGCGCTGGTTGCCGATTACGAGCAGCAGTATCAGGACGGCCTGATCACCCAGCAGGAAAAGTACAACAAGGTCATCGACGCCTGGAGCCGCTGCGGCGACCAGGTGGCCGATGCCATGATGGAGAAGATTAAGGCCCGCCCGATCGGCAAGGACGGCGTCCAGGCCGAGATCAACTCGATCTACATGATGGCCCACTCGGGCGCGCGCGGTAGCCCTGCTCAGATGAAGCAGCTTGCCGGTATGCGCGGCCTGATGGCCAAGCCGTCGGGCGAGATCATCGAAAACCCGATCATCTCGAACTTCAAGGAAGGCCTCAACGTCCTCGAATACTTCAACTCGACCCACGGCGCCCGCAAGGGCCTGGCGGATACCGCGTTGAAGACAGCGAACTCGGGCTATCTGACACGCCGCCTGGTCGACGTGTCGCAGGACTGCACCATCGTGGTCGACGACTGTAAGACCGAAAACTCGCTCGACATGCGCGCCATCGTGCAGGGCGGTTCGGTCATCGCATCGCTCGGCGAACGTATCCTGGGCCGCACCGTGGCCGAGGACATCGTCAATGCGGCCACCGGCGAAGTCATCGCCAAGGCCGGTACGCTGCTGGACGAACCGATGATCAAGCTCATCGAGGAAGCCGAAGTCCAGGTTGCCAAGATCCGCAGCCCGCTGGTCTGCGAAGCCCGGCACGGCGTCTGCGCCACCTGCTACGGCCGTGACCTGGCGCGCGGTACGCCGGTCAATATCGGTGAAGCCGTGGGCGTCATCGCCGCGCAGTCGATCGGTGAACCCGGTACGCAGCTTACCATGCGTACCTTCCACATCGGCGGCGCCGCGCAGCTCAACGAGACCTCGCATCTCGAAGCGGTGTCTGACGGCAAGGTCGTCTATCGCGACATGCCGACCATCACCGACAAGAAGGGCCGCATCCTGTCGCTCGCGCGCAATGGCGAACTGGCGGTGATCGATGCCGAGGGCCGCGAACGCGAAATCCATAAGGTGCCTTACGGTACCGTGCTGATGCACAAGGATGGCGGCAAGGTGAAGGAAGGCGATCGTCTGGCGGAATGGGATCCGTTCAGCCTGCCGATCATCACCGAAACCTCGGGCGTGGTGAAGTTCCAGGACCTCATCGATGGCACGACCATGGAAGAGCGCGTCGACGATGCCACGGGTATCGCCCAGCGTGTGGTTACCGAAACCAAGACCACCGGCCGCAAGAAGAACGAGGATCTGCGTCCGCGCCTGACCCTGTTCAACGATGCGGGAGACGAGAGCGAGGCCGCGCGTTACATGCTGGCGCCGGGCACCGCGCTTTCGGTCGAGGACGGGGCCGAGGTCCAGGCGGGCGACATTCTGGCTCGCGCCAGCCGCGAAGCTGCCAAAACCCGCGACATCACCGGCGGTCTGCCGCGGGTTGCCGAACTGTTCGAGGCACGTCTTCCGAAGGACAATTCGGTCATCGCCAAGATTTCGGGCAAGATCGAATTCGTTCGCGAATACAAGGCGAAGCGCAAGATTGCGATCGTGCCGGAGGAAGGTGATGCAGTCGAGTACCTGATCCCCAAGACCAAGGTGATCGACGTGCAGGAAGGCGACTTCGTGAAGAAGGGTGACACCCTGATTTCCGGTTCGCCCAATCCGCACGACATCCTCGAGGTTCTGGGCGTCGAGGCGCTGGCCGAATATCTCGTCAACGAAATCCAGGAAGTCTACCGACTGCAGGGTGTGAAGATCAATGACAAGCACATTGAAGTGATTGTTCGCCAGATGCTGCAGAAGGTCGAGATCACCGACGGTGGCGACACCGTGCTGCTGCCGGGCGAACAGGTCGATCTGGAAGAGCTGAACGAAACCAACTCCAAGCTGGGCCGGAACAAGCAGCCCGCAGTCGGCACGCCGATCCTGCTGGGCATCACCAAGGCCAGCCTGCAAACGCGTTCGTTCATCTCCGCCGCATCGTTCCAGGAAACCACGCGCGTGCTTACGCAGGCCGCGGTCGAAGGGAAGAAGGACACGCTGGTCGGCCTGAAGGAAAACGTGATCGTGGGCCGTCTCATCCCGGCGGGCACCGGCGCGGGCATGAACCGCATGCGTATCACCGCCTCGAGCCGCGATGCCGCCCTGCGCGCCCAGTGGAAGAAAACACAGGAGGCGATCATCGCCGCCAACACTGCAGAGGAAGAGCATGAGGCGGAACTCGCCCAGGGCCCCGAAGCGGCAATCGGAGACGATCCGCTGGCGAGCGTCGAAGGCCAAACGCACGGCACCGATGCCGATGCTGGCGATTACCTCAACGAGGACGCCAAGGACGGCGAATAAGCCGACCGTGCCAGCATGAGGCTGAAAATTGGAAGGCCCCGGTGGAGCGATCCACCGGGGCCTTTCGCATGATACGTCAAGCGTGGGTGTTCATCCAACCTGGGATAGGGAGCCATTCGACCGAACGACGTGTACTGACGATGACTTTCCTGTAACTAGACAAAGCATTGACGAAATATGACGGGAATGCGACAAATCGCAGTGGTCCGGGGGAATTATGGGCGAACCGAACGGATTGAAATCTCCGATCGATGCCAACGAGTTGGAAAAGCTTAAGCTTTTCTGGCGAATGCGTACCTTCAAAAGCGGCGTGACAATTACGTTGCCGCCGACTTTTGCGGCTGTTTCCATTCTCCTTTACGTATTTCTCGACGACGCGTCGCCTTCCGTGTTGTTTGGCTGGGCCTTCTTCCAGTGCGCGCTGCTCGCGGCTTTCATCTGGCTTGTTCGGGGCGTGGGGACCGAAGATTTCGATCTCGTACGGGCGCGGCGTGACTGGTGGCGGATCAGCCTGCTCCAACTGGTCAGCAGCTTGGCCTGGATGGCCATGTTTCCGTATTTGGCACTTGTGGTGCGCAATACGGAACTCGCCGTACTCACCGCGGTCGCCACGGCGATCTTCTTCGCAGTCGCGCTGGTCACGCGAGCGGCGCCGCGCTTGGCGGTGTTCCACATTGTCGGAATGTCGGTATCGTTATTGTCGGCGATGTATCTGATCGCCGGATTCGAAGGGTGGCCGACCGCCCTGCTCACTGTCATTTTCGCCAGTTCCCTCCTGCTACTGACCTTCGAAGAGGAACGGGCCTTCGCGCGATCCATCGCTGGCGAGATGAAGAGGGAGGAAGCGGAATCGACCGTCCGTCTCTTGCTCAATGACTATGAAGAGCAATCGTCAGACTGGCTGTGGACGGTCGATGCGGAGGGGAAACTGCGCGACGTGAGTGCGCGGTTCGCAGCGGCTACCGGGAGCGAAGTCGACGTTCTGGAGAACAGCGTATTCATCGATCTCTTCATGCCTTCGGAGGAACGCGACAGTCTTGCGCGGCACGTGGCGGACCGCAGCCGTTTTCGCGATCTGGTTGTCAAACTGAGAGTTGATGGAGAAACCCGTTGCTGGAAACTCTCGGCGCGGCCGCGATACGATGGCTGGATGAGCGGGGTCGCGCGAGATGTGACCAGCGATCAGTTGGTCGAAGAGCGCGTCGCCTTCATGGCGCATTACGATAATCTCACCGGCCTGGCCAACCGGTATCTCTTCAATGACCGGTTGCGCAATGCTCTGTCGACGGGCGATCGCGCTCGCAATGTGGTGCTGTTCTATCTCGATCTGGACGATTTCAAGGCGATCAACGACACGCGCGGCCATCTCGTCGGCGACCGCTTGCTGCGAGAAGTCGGAACGCGGCTCGAACAGGAGGTTCGGGGCCAGGATCTTGTCGCGCGTCTGGGAGGGGACGAGTTTGCCGTTCTGCTCGAAGCGCGCGGTGGCGCCGGTATGCTGATAGAACGTGCCCATCGCTTTCTCGCGGTCATTCGCGAGCCCTTTGAAATCGATGGTCATTTCTACCGCATTTCGGGAAGTATCGGGATTGCCAAATGCACGGATGGCAATTGCGAGGCGCAGGAACTCATGCGTTGCGCGGACCTGGCATTGTTTGCTGCGAAGGAAAAGGGGCGCGATACACTCGCACTGTACGATCAAGCGCTCGACCGCGCCGCGCGCGAGCGACGGGACATCGAAGCCGATTTGCGCGAAGTGATCGCGCGCGGCCAACTCGGGCTGCACTATCAGCCGGTCATCAATCTCGATACGGGCAAGATCGCCGGCTACGAAGCGCTTTTACGCTGGTACCACCCGCAACGCGGCATCATGACGCCATCGGAATTTCTCTACGTGGCGGAAGAAACGGGCATGATCGTTCCGATCGGGGAATGGGTCATCCGGCAGGCGCTCGCCGAAACCGCCGACTGGGACGGGAGTTTCCGCATTGCGATCAACCTTTCCCCCACCCAGATGCGCAGCCCCCACCTGGCCGAGGTCGTGGCGCAGGCGATCCACGCCCATGGCACCGATCCGGAGCGGGTGGAATTCGAGATCACCGAGCATGTTCTGTTGCAGGAAAACGGGGTTTGTACCGGCAATCTCGAGAAGCTCCGCGAACTGGGCACCAAGATCGCTCTCGACGATTTCGGCATCGGCTATTCTTCGCTCAGCTACCTGCGGCGTTTCCCGTTCGACCGGATAAAGATCGATCGCGCCTTCGTGGACGGGATCGATTCCTCGGCGGATAATCAGGCAATCGTCGCCAGCATTACCCGGCTGGCCGAGGCGCTGGGCATGGCAACCACGGCCGAAGGTATCGAAACGCGCGCGCAGCTCGATCTCTTGCGCAAACTGGGATGCGAGGAGGCGCAGGGTTATCTTATCTGCGAACCGGTCCCCGGTGAACACTTCGAGACGCCCGATGCGGTCACCGCCGCCATGCGCGGCGAGGACAGTTGCCTGCTCGATTATCGTAAATCGCGCGAGGCCGTGCTGAAACGGCGCGCCAAACGCGCCAGCTGACCTCTCGCCAAGCGGCGTACCCTCCGCTATCGGCGCGGATATGACCATCGTCACCCGTTTCGCACCTTCGCCCACAGGGCGGCTCCATGTCGGCAATATCCGCACCGCGTTGCACAATTGGATGCTGGCCAAGAAAAACGGCGGCACTTTCCTGCTGCGGATCGATGATACCGATGCCGAGCGTAGCCGCGAGGATTATATCGAGGCGATCCGCGCCGATCTGGCATGGCTGGGCATCGTGCCCGACGCCGAGGAACGTCAGTCATTGCGGCTCGCGAAATATCAAGCGGCGTTCGACGCGCTGAAACAGGCGGGCCGGGTCTACCCTTGCTATGAATCGCCGCAGGAGCTCGAGCTCAAGCGCAAGATCCGGCTGGGGCGTGGCTTGCCGCCGATCTACGATCGTGGCGCGCTGGATCTGAGCGAAGAGGAACGGGCAGCGAAAGAGGCCGCAGGAAGCGTACCCCACTGGCGCTTCAAGCTCGAACATGACCAACCGATCGCTTGGAACGACGGCGTTCGCGGTGCACAGAAATTCGATCCGGCGCAATTGTCCGATCCAGTCATCCGCCGGGCCGATGGCAGTTGGCTCTATATGCTGCCGAGCGCAGTCGACGATCTCGACATGGGCGTGACCGATGTGCTGCGCGGCGAGGATCATGTTTCCAACACCGCGGTTCAAATTCAGATGTTTACCGCGCTTATTGCTGCGCAATATCCGGCGCGCCAGATGCCTGCTTTCGCGCATGAGGCGCTGCTGGTCGGCAAGGAGGGCAAGCTGTCCAAGCGCCTCGGCTCGCTCGGCTGCGATGCCTTTCGCGAGCGGGACATAGAGCCGGCGGCTATCATTGCATTGCTGGCGCGACTCGGGACTTCATTGCCCGTCGAACCGATCGCCGATCGGGCAGTGCTGCTCGACACGTTCGACCTGTCGACCTTCGGGCGTGCTCCCGCAAAGTTCGACGAGACAGAGCTGGAGCGTATCAATGCCGCGCTGGTGCATCAGCTCGCTTTCGCCGATGTGGCAGACCGGCTGACGGACGGCATCGACGAAGCCGGCTGGCATGCGATCCGGCCGAATCTCTCGCATGTATCCGAGGCCGCCGAATGGTGGCGGCTGGTGATCGGCCCGATCGAACAGCCCGAGCTTTCGGAAGACGACCGTGCCTATCTCGAAGAAGCGGCCAGACTGCTCGAATGGGGCGACGAACCCTGGCGCGCTCTCACAGGGGCGCTGAAAGAGGCCACGGGACGAAAGGGCAAGAGCCTGTTCCTGCCCCTGCGACAGGCCTTGACGGGTATGGCCCACGGCCCCGACATGGGAGAGTTGCTGCCGCTGATCGGCGAAGAGCAGGCACGCAAGCGGCTGGAGGCAGCCGCACGGGGATAGGAAGGACTACAAATGGCCGTCACGCTCGCTTCGGAACTGCAATTGCCGTGCGGGGCGGCGCTCCCCAACCGGATAGCCAAGGCGGCGATGACCGAAGGCCTGGCGACGCCCGACGGCAAGCCCACGCCCGAACTCGAGCGGTTGTACGGGATTTGGTCCGATGGCGGCGCGGGCATGCTCTTGTCGGGCAATATTATCGTCGACAAGGACCATCTCGAGCGTCCCGGAAATGTCGTTATCGAGGCGGAACCCGATGCCGACATGAAGGCCCGGCTGGCCAGCTGGGCGGAGGCGGCCACGCGCAACGGCAATCATTTCTGGGCGCAGATCAGCCATGGTGGAAGGCAGACCCAGAAGCTGGTCAATCCGCACCCCAAATCGTCCTCCGACGTCCAGCTCGCGCTTCCCGGCGGACAGTTCGCCAAGCCAACGCCGCTGACGAAAGACGAGATCGCCGATCTCGTCCGGCGCTGGGCGATTGCCGCGAAGGCCTGTCAGGAGGCGGGTTTTACCGGCGTCCAGATCCACGGCGCGCACGGCTACCTGATTTCGCAATTCCTCTCGCCGCGCGTGAACCTGCGCACTGATAAGTACGGCGGCAGCCTGGAAAATCGTGCGCGCTTTCTGCTTGAGATCGTTGCGGCAGTGCGCACCGCCGTGGGGCCGGACTTCCCGATTTCGGTCAAGCTCAACAGCGCCGATTTCCAGCAGGGCGGCTTCGATTTCGGGGACAGCCTGCAAGTTGTTCAATGGCTCGAGACGGCCTCGGTCGATCTGATCGAGATATCGGGGGGCACTTACGAACAGCCCAAGCTGATGGGCGTCGAGGGCATGGAAGAGGAAGAAGTGCAGAATGTCGCCCCGTCGACCGCTGCGCGCGAGGCCTATTTCGTCGATTTCGCCAAGGCCATGCAGGCCGAGGTTGCAGTCCCGCTGATGGTCACCGGTGGCTTCCGCACCCGCGCCGCGATGGAGCAGGCGCTGGCCAGCGGCGCGGCGGATGTGATCGGTCTCGGCCGCCCGCTATGCGTCGATACCGATGCACCAAACGCGCTGTTTGGCGGTGCGGAGGAACTTGTCCGCTACGAAGATGATCTCGACCTGCTGCCGCCTTGGCTCCGCTTTCTGAAACGCTTCCAAATGGTGAAGGCAATCAATGGCTTTGCCGGAATCTACTGGTTCTATCAGCAGCTCTGGATGCTCGGCCATGAGAGCCGCGTTGACCGGGGATTTCCGGTGATGAAGGCCTTCCGCCTCGTCGATGCGCGCAACAAGCGCATCATGAAGGAGCGTGTCGCGCTTTAGCCCCCGTGCTTGTCCAGTTCGTCGCCGCTCACGGTGACGACGTGAAGCAGGTTGGTCGAGCCGGGCGTGCCGAAGGGGACGCCGGCCAGCGCGATAAGCTTGCTGCCCGCTTCGCTGAAGCCATGGCGCAGGGCCATGCGCTTACCCTTGGCGATCATCTCTTCGAAGCTGCCGATGTCCTTGGTCGCTACTGCATGCGCGCCCCATAACAGGCCAAGGCGGCGGGCGGTCTTCATGCTGGGGGTGAGGACCAGCATCGGCACGCTGGGCCGCTCGCGCGCGACGCGGCGGGCGGTCGAACCCGATCCCGTAAAGACGGTAATCGCGCTCACGGGAACCGTGTCGGCCACGGTCATGCAGGCATGGGCCAGCGCATCCGCCGTGGTGGAATCGGGCGGAGTATCGAGCAGGCGCACGCGTTCGAGATAGGCTTCGTCGCGTTCCACCTGATGCGTTATGCGATGCATGATGGTTACGGCCTCTTCGGGCCAGTCGCCCGCCGCCGTCTCGGCGCTCAACATTACGCAATCGGCGCCGTCATAGACCGCATTGGCGACGTCCGACACTTCGGCCCGGGTCGGCGCGGGGCTTTCGATCATGCTTTCCAGCATCTGCGTCGCAACGATCACCGGCTTGCCCTTGAGGCGCGCTTTGTTGACGATCTTTTTCTGCAGCGGGGGGACTTCCTGCGGTTCCAGCTCGACGCCGAGATCGCCGCGCGCAACCATGATACCGTCGCTCATATCGATGATCTCGTCGAGCCGGTGCACTGCCATCGGCTTTTCTATCTTGGCGCACAGCGCGCCATAGCCGCCCATCAGCTTGCGCGCTTCGGCAAGGTCTTCAGGGCGTTGGACGAAAGACAGGCCAATCCAGTCCACGCCTTGCTGAATGGCGAAGGCGAGGTCCTTGCGGTCCTTGTCGGTCAAGGCCGGGATCGGCACTTCGGCATCGGGCACGTTGACGCCCTTGCGATCGGAAATGACCCCGCCGACCTCTGCCGAGCACAGGATCTTGTCAGTGTCGGCGCTGATCACCCTAAGGCGGATCTTGCCATCGTTGATTAGCAGCCGCTGCCCTTTCTCGAGCAATCCGAACAGCTCGGGATGGGGCAGTTCGACGCGCGTGTCGTCGCCTGGTTCTGGATTGCGGTCCAGCGTGAAGTGGCCCGAATGGCGGATCACCGCTTGTCCGTCCTTGAACTTGCCTACGCGCAGCTTGGGACCCTGCAAATCGGCGAGGATCGCGATCGGGCGCATGAATTTTTTCTCGAGCGCACGGATAGCGGCGATGGTCTGACCGTGATCGGCATGTTCGCCGTGGCTCATGTTCACACGGAAGGCATCCACCCCTGCCTTGAACAGGCGGGCGAGCATTTCAGGCGAGCGGCTGGCGGGGCCGACAGTGGCGAGGATCTTGACCTTGCGGCCGCGCGGGTCGAGCTTTGGTGCGGGTTCTGCCATGGAAATCGGCTATGGCAGCGGTGTGCGACAAAGCAAGGACGATGAAACGATGACTACGAATGCAAACGACCCGCTCGACGAACTCGACGATGCCGTAGCGGCGGCGGCGTTCCGGCGCCTGGTGCGCCATCTGCGCCACCGCCACGATGCGCAGAATATCGAGCTGATGGGGCTGGCGGGTTTCTGTCGCAATTGCCTTGCCGACTGGATCCGCGAGGCAGGCTATGCGGGCGACAAAGATGCGGCGCGCGAGCTCATCCATGGAATGCCGATGGATGAATGGAAGGCAACCCGCCAGAGCCCCGCTACGGAAGAGCAGATCGCGGCGATGGAAGCCAGTCTCACGCGGAATAAGGCTGACTTGCGCTAGGGGAAATTATCGAAAAGGGCGGTTTCGCCTGCAGTCGGGCGGCGCTATCGCACTTGCCTCTCGCCTACGGGCGATTCTCACATCACCGGAGTTTGCATTTCATGGCCGAAGCCACCGACGACCGCCTGCGCCTGCTGATCGAGCGCATCGAACGCCTCGAGGAAGAGAAGAAGGGCATCGCCGACGACATCCGCGACGTCTATGCCGAGGGCAAGGCGGTCGGTTACGATACAAAACTGATGCGGCAAATTTACCGATTGAGGAAGATGGAGCCGAATGATCGTCGCGAAATGGAGACGCTTCTGGACACTTACAAAGCCGCACTCGGAATGGAATGAACTCAATTAGTCGTCTTGCAGTTTTCGACTGATCTCATCATATAATTTCAGCGTTGCTGCATCTCCAGCTCTCAGCTCCGCAAGGACTTCCTCCAATTGCCCGAGGTAGTCTTTGCGGACGCCTATAAGAGCTTCCATCGCATCGCTTGCCTGTCCAAGAAACCAATACAGCCCCTCAAGGACCGTTTCCACATCATCTTCGGACAGGATCAAATCCGCTGCTGTTTTCGGATGTGTGACCCGATTCCGGATAAGTGCCGCTTGCTGCAGAGTCTGCCAGCCCGTACCCGAGAAATTCACCAATTCCCTGGACGCCAGTCGTTGAGCGATGCGTGCAATAAAGCGGATCGAGCTAAGTACTGGAAGGAAACGACTCTGCGTCGTAATCCTTCCTTGCGCCGACACGTGAAAGAATTCCTCTTCCAGAATTGCTTTCTCTTTCGGTTCTAGGCCATAGGTCGCATTCGCCGCCTCGACGACATGCTCCCTGAATATCCAGACTTCTCCTTCGACGGCTGCAAAAGATGTGCGGACCAGGTCCCGCATGTTGGATTGTGTTTTATGCATTCTGAATCGCGCCAGAGCGGTTGCAACATCAGTAACGAGTATTTTCGTAAAGCTTTGTCCTGACATATGATTGAACTTCCCCTCTATCGCTGGTGCCGATGCCTGCGATAGAATCGTGCCGTTAGCAACTGACAAGGAACTGCCCCATGCCCAGCCCCTGGAAAGACGCCCGCGGGATCATTGTGACGACCACACCGACGATCGAGGGGCGGCCGATTCAGGATTATCTCGGCATCGTCACCGGCGAGGTGATCGTCGGGGCGAACCTGTTCCGTGATCTGTTCGCCAATATCCGCGACATCGTCGGCGGGCGTTCGGGCAGTTACGAACGCATTCTCGCCGATGCGCGCGAGCAGGCGATCCAGGAACTGCAGGCCGAATGCGGCGCGCGCGGCGGGAATGCCGTAGTCGGTATCGACCTCGATTACGAGGTGATCGGCGATACGGGCTCGATGCTGATGGTTTCCGCCAGCGGGACGGCGGTCAAGATCTGATCTAGGCTCCGCTGCTCGCGAGCAAAACCAGCGAGATGAAAGCGCCATTGTGGAGGGCATGCAGCATAATGCTTGCCCACAAGCCATAATGCACGCGCAGATAGCCGAGCATGGTGCCGGTCACGAGCTGCGGCAGTACGAGTGGCAGCGCCGTGGCCATCTGATCGGCTGGAAAGTTGAACAGATGGACAAGCGAGAAAGCCAGCGTGCTGGCCCAGAAAAACAGCGGAAAACACCGCTGGAACCATCTCATGGCCTCGCGTCGGCGTAGCAGATAAAGCGCCACCAGTGCCAGCAGCGCGCCACCCAATGTGCCTAGTGCCATGGCGGCGAGGCCGGTTTCCAGCGCATCCGCGCCGTAAGAAAAGCCAGCCGCGCTCAGCAGTAGCGTAGCGGATAGGCCGCCGCCCACGAGCGCGACCAAGGCGAGCAGATGCCCCGGTCGCCCCGATAGCCAGCCACGAAATGCGATTTCTTCTGCCAGGGGCGCCACAACCACCACCGCGAAAACGATACCTGGTCCGATGTCCATTCCGGCCAGCGCCGTTTCGGGCATGTCGACACCCGTCGCGATGACGATCCCGGCGATTGCCAGCAATCCGCTCATCACGAGCAGGTCGAGAGCGAACAGGCGCAGCACCGCGATCAGGCCTGCCACCTGTGGCAGGGGCGCACGTGTCGGCAGGACCGGACGCCGGAGGAAGCCGAGGAACCGGCTCCATTCGCCCCGCATGGTCATGGCAGGCGTCACCGCGCTCTCGCCACTTGTCGTGATTGCATCCATGCGGCTAAGGCGACCCCCAAGATTCTCTCGCGAGAATACGTCCAACCATCTCAGCTACGCAAAGCGAAACCATGGCCGGCCATTCCAAGTTCAAGAACATCATGCATCGCAAGGGCGCGCAGGACAAGAAGCGCTCGAACCTGTTTTCCAAGCTCAGCCGCGAAATCACCGTGGCCGCGAAAATGGGCATGCCCGACCCGGATATGAACCCGCGCCTGCGCCTGGCCGTCAACAACGCCAAGGCGCAGTCGATGCCGAAGGACAACATCCAGCGCGCGATCGACAAGGCGACCAGCGGCGATGACGAGAATTACGAAGAGGTCCGCTACGAAGGCTACGGCCCGGGCGGCAGCGCCATTATCGTCGAGGCGCTGACCGACAACCGCAACCGAACCGCCACTGCCGTGCGCACTGCCTTTTCGAAGAATGGCGGCAATCTCGGCACCGAAGGCTCGGTCGCGCACGGATTCGAACGCCTCGGCTTCATTTTCTACCCCGCCGATGCGGGCGACGAGGAAAAGGTCCTCGAAGCCGCGATGGAAGCGGGCGCGGACGATATCTCGTCCTCCGAAGACGGCCATGAGATCTGGACTGCTGCGGAAGATCTGCACCAGGTCGCCGGCGATCTTGAGAAGACGCTTGGCGAAGCCGAGACGGTCAAGCTCGCATGGAAGCCCAACCTCACCGTCGAAATGGACGAGAAGGGCGCCGGAACCCTGCTCAAGCTGATCGACGCGCTCGAGGATGACGACGATGTTCAGACCGTCTGGGGCAATTACGACATCTCCGACGAGGTGATGGACAAGGTCGGCGGATAGGACCTTTCGCTATGCGCTTGCGGGATTGGCTCTTGGCCTCGGTTTTGGGCGGAGCTTTCCTGCTGGCACTTGCCTGGCGGCTCGGCTTCATGATCGGCCTGCCCGAGTGGTAGGGGAACGCCCATGATCATTCTTGGCCTTGATCCCTCGCTGAGTTGCACCGGCTGGGGCGTGGTCCGGGCCGAGGGCTCGCGCATCGCGCATGTCGCCAACGGGCAGGTTCCGACCGATCCGAAGGCGCCGATGGCCGAACGGCTGGCCATGCTGCATGAGGCCTTGGCGGAGGTCATCGCCACGCATCGGCCCGATCGGGCGGCTGCCGAAGAGATCTTCGTCAACAAGAACCCGCAATCGACGCTCAAGCTCGCGCAGGCGCGGGGCGCCGTACTGGCGACATGCGGTGGAGCGGGGCTGGTGGTGAATGAACACGCCGCGCGGCTGGTCAAGAAATCGGTCGTCGGCACGGGCGGGGCGAACAAAACGCAGGTCCAGGCCATGCTCAAGATTCTGTTGCCCGGCGCAATGATTGCCGGGGCCGATGCCGCCGATGCGCTGGCGGTGGCGATTGCCGATGCGCATCTGGCGCCGAAGCGCTAGCGCAAAACACAGGGCGCGAATGGTTGAGCCATGCCCGTACGCGACTTCTGGCCTCGATCAGGCAAAAGCGGCCGGGCTCGCCGGGATGATCGCCGTCGCGAACAGCGCGGTGGAGATCGCGATCGAGAAGGCTGCGGCGTAAAGGCTGCTATTGGCGAAGGTGAACATGGCTGAGGTCCTTTCGTGCCGGGAGATGCCGAGGTGGATTCCGGCCGTTCGCGATCGAATTAAGCGAAGACTGCCGGGCTGGCGGGAACGATGGCGGTTGCGAACAGCACTGCCGAAACCGTGATGGCGAAAGCGGCGGCGAAGAGGTTCTGGTTGGTCGAGGCGAACATGGTGCATTTCCTTCCGTCTTATGTGCCGGCGAGATTGTCTTGCCGGATGCCAGAAGGATAGCAGGAGCCGTGCCAAATCCGGGAAACCGCAGAAAACGGGGAATTCCTTGCCAATGGGGCAGCTTGCCATGGAGGTGAAATCCCCAAGGTTGGGAGAAAATCCCAACTGGTGGGATCGATGTTTGCCGGGGGCGTCAATTGTCCGTCCCGTTTCGTGTCATTCCGCCCTGTCCCGCCGCGATCCAACAAGTTAATGACACGCGCATGCGGCGGCGATTCCTTGCTTCAGAGCCTTGGACTTGCGGCCCTTTCGACCCCGGCGCTTTTTCCGCCCGGGTCGCCTGCCCGGTGTTTCAAACTTCAGGACAAGCAACTTGACCATCCATATCTTCGGCATCCCCAATTGCGATACCGTCAAGAAGGCGCGCAGATGGCTCGACGCGCGCGAGCTCGACTATGTCTTTCACGACTACAAGAAGGAAGGTGCCGATTCCGCGAGGCTCGCCGAATGGATCGAGGCCGAGGGTGTCGATACCGTGCTCAACCGCCGCGGCACAACCTGGCGCGGGCTGCCGGAGGAGGAGAAGGCCGATGTCGATGCGGCCAAGGCCGTCAAATTGCTGAAAGATAACCCTTCCATGATCAAACGACCCGTCGTCGAACATGACGGCACCCTGCTGGTCGGTTTCAAGGAAGACGAATGGTCCGCGCACTTCTCCTGATCCTCGCGGCGCTGGCCGCACCATCGGCGGCAGCGGCGACGGCGCAGGACTTCATAGTCATCGCACATCGCGGTGCCAGCGGCGAACGGCCCGAGCATACGCTGGCGGCCTATGAGCGCGCGATCGATCAGGGGGCGGATTACATCGAGCCCGATCTGGTGGCCACGAAGGACATGCAGCTCGTCGCCCGGCACGAAACCGAGATTGGCGAAACGACCGATGTTGCGAGCCGCGAGGAGTTTGCCGATCGCAAGCGCTCGAAGACGATAGAGGGGCGGCTGGTCACTGGATGGTTCGCCGAGGACTTCACGCTCGCCGAATTGCGCAGCCTGCGCGTGCGCGAGCGGCTGCCGGGCCTGCGCCCCGCCAATGCGCGTTTCGATGGTCTCTACCAGATACCTACTTTTGAGGAGATCGTCGCACTGGTACGGGCAAAAGAGGCCGAGACCGGCAGGCGGATCGGCATTTACCCGGAATTGAAGCACCCGACCTGGCTGTTGCAAGAGGCAGGAATCGATACGGTCGATCTGCTCGCCACCGCCCTGCGCAAGGCCGATCTCGACGAAGCGGACGATCTGGTCTTCGTGCAAGTCTTCGAGGTCGGGCCGCTCAAGCGGTTGAATGCGCTTGTCGAAACCCCGCTTGTGCTGCTGATTTCATCCCAAGGCGGCCCCTATGACGAACCCGCGACGAGCTGGGCTGATATACTGACCCCTTCGGGTCTTGCCCAGGTGGCGGGCTATGCCGATGGAATTGGTCCGCATCTCGGCCATGTTCTGTCAGCCGATGGCACTCCGACCGGCCTTGTCGGTGACGCGCATGGGGTGGGTCTAAAGGTTCATCCCTGGACGCTGCGCAAGGAGAACGCCTTCCTGCCGCCCGCCCTACGCCGTGGGGCTGGGCAGGGCGCGGCCGGCGATCTGGGCACGCTCGCGCGCATGGTGCGCGCCTCGGGCGCAGATGGCGTATTTACCGACGATCCCGCGCTGGTGCTCAGCGCGCTCGGGCGGTGACGATATAGTTCAGCGATAGATCGCCGGACAGGTGCAGGCCCTTGGTAGGCGAAAAGCCGATGCCTTTCGGATCACCCATTTCGAGCCCGGTTTCGTCGAGCAGTTCGCCCAGTTCTTCGGGCGTGATGAAATCGTCCCAGTGATGCGTGCCCTTGGGAATCAGTCCGATGCCTTCGGCGGCGCCGATCATCAGCAGACGCGACTGCGGCGTGCGGTTGGGAGTGGAAAGGACCATAAGCCCGCCGGGCGCCAGCTTTTCCGCGAGCGCAGCGACGAAGGCCCGTTTGTCGGCGACATGCTCGATCACTTCCATCGCGGTGACGAGATCGAAGGTGCCGATGTCGAGGCCGCCGATCTCGCCCGCGATATAGCGGATATCGAGCCCCGCGCCTTCCGCATGAAGCGCGGCGGCCGCGACATTCTCCGGTGCGGCATCGACCCCTGTCATCTCAGCCCCCAGCCGTGTGAGTGGTTCGCATAGCAGGCCCGCACCGCAGCCGACATCGAGCGCGCTCTTTCCGGCAAGCGGGTTGCGCGCCTCGATATCGCCCGCCCAATGCAGGTCGATCGCTTCGCGCAGGAACTTGAGACGCACCGGGTTGAGCCGGTGGAGCATGGCGGACGAGCCCTTCGGGTCCCACCAGTCCTTGGCCAGCCTGCCGAAATGCGCGGCCTCGTCGGGCCGGATCGTTGGGCCGGAATTTGTGCTGGCCGAAGTATTGCTACTCGGCTGCGTGGTTGCATCGCTCATGCGCTCTGGCTAGCAGCCGTATCCCGGTAATTCCAGCACGGAGACCCCAGCGCTTGGCCCGTATCGTGATGAAATTCGGCGGCACCTCCATGGCGGGGACCGAGCGCATTCGGCGCGTGGCGAATATCGTGCGCAAACAGGCGGCGCGCGGACACGAGGTCGCCGTGGTGGTTTCCGCAATGGCGGGCGAAACCGATCGGCTGGTCAATTTCTGCCGCGAGGCCAATGCACTCTACGATCCGGCGGAATACGACGTGGTTGTCGCCAGCGGCGAGCAGGTGACCAGCGGCCTGCTGGCACTCACCCTGCAATCATTGGGCTGCAAGGCGCGGAGCTGGCTCGGCTGGCAACTGCCCGTGCGCACAGTCGAAAGCCATTCCAAAGCGCGTGTCGAGACGATCGATTCCCCGGCGCTGATCGAAGCGCTTGAAGCAGGCGAGATCGCCGTCATTCCCGGATTTCAGGGCGTTTCCGAAATGAACCGCATCACCACCATGGGGCGTGGTGGGTCGGACACATCGGCAGTGGCCGTTGCGGCGGCGATCAAGGCCGATCGCTGCGACATCTACACCGACGTCGACGGCGTCTACACCACCGACCCCCGCATCGTCGCCAAGGCGAAGAAGCAGAAGGCGGTAACCTATGAAGAAATGCTCGAGCTCGCGAGCGTGGGGGCCAAGGTGCTCCAGACGCGCTCGGTCGGGCTTGCGATGAAAGAGGGCGTGCGCGTGCAGGTTCTCTCCAGCTTCGTCGGCGAGGATGCCATCCCTGCCGACGAATACCCCGGCACGATGATCGTGTCGGAGGAAGAAATGAACGAACTGGTGGAGAAGGGCGATATGGAACGCCAGCACGTGACCGGCATCGCGCATGACAAGAACGAGGCCAAGGTGATCCTCACCCGTGTGCCCGACAAGCCCGGCGCGGTGGCCCATATCTTCGAGCCGCTGGCAGCGGCCAGCATCAATGTCGATATGATCATCCAGAACGTCGGCCGCGACAAGGGTGAGACCGACGTGACCTTTACCGTTCCGCAGGCCGACCTCGCGCGTGCGCAGGCGCTGCTTGAGGATAAGCGCGAGGATATCGGTTACAACCGCCTGATTACCGACAGCAAGATCGCCAAGATCAGCGTCGTCGGCGTGGGGATGAAAAGCCATGCGGGCGTCGCCAGCACGATGTTCTCTGCCCTGGCCGATCGCGGGATTAACATCCAGGCGATCACCACCAGCGAAATCAAGGTCAGCGTACTGATCGACGAGGACGAAACCGAACTGGCGGTTCGCGTGCTGCACACGGCATATGGCTTGGATGCCGCGGACGAGGCGGCGTGAGCCACACTGTGAGAATCCTTCTGCTCGGTTCGGGCGAGCTGGGGCGCGAATTCGTGATCTCGGCCAAGCGGCTCGGGGCCTATGTGATCGCCTGCGATTCCTATGACCACGCGCCTGCGATGCAGCTTGCCGATGCGCGCGAAGTGTTCTCCATGCTCGATGGCGAGAAGCTGCGCGAGGCGGCCGAGAAGCACCGGCCCGACTATATCGTGCCCGAAATCGAGGCGATCCGAACCTCGGTGCTGGCCGAATTGGAGGAGGAGGGCTTTACCGTCGTCCCCTCGGCGCGGGCGGCGCAGCTGACGATGAACCGCGATGCCATCCGCGACCTCGCGGCGAACGAGCTGGGCCTCGTCACCTCGAAATACCGCTACGCCAAGAACCTGGAAGAGGTGAGGGCCGCTGCGAAGCACACCGGGTTTCCCTGTGTGATCAAGCCGGTCATGTCGTCGAGCGGCAAGGGCCAGTCGACCGTGCGCCGCGAAGAGGATCTTGAGGCGGCCTGGGACTATGCTCACGCCAATATGCGGGGCGACCGGCAGCGGGTTATCGTCGAGCAATTTGTCGATTTCGACTACGAAATCACTCTGTTGACCGTGCGGCACCGAGGCGGCGTCACCTTCTGCCCGCCCATCGGCCACCGGCAGGAGCGCGGCGATTATCAGGAAAGCTGGCAGCCGACGCCCATGTCCGATGCCGCGATCGCCAAGGCGCAGGACATGGCGAAAACGGTGGTCGACGATCTGGGCGGCTATGGCCTGTTCGGGGTCGAGTTCTTCGTGAAGGGCGAGGAGGTGATCTTCTCCGAGCTTTCGCCGCGTCCGCACGATACCGGCATGGTGACGCTGGTCAGCCAGAATCTGACCGAATTCGATCTCCACGCCCGCGCGGTGATGGGCCTGCCGATCCCTGCCGAGTTGCGCGCGCGCCCCGCCGCCAGCGCCGTCATCCTTGCCGAGCGCGACAGCGCCAGCCTGTCCTATGAATGCCTCGCCGAAGCCATGGCCGATGGCGCCGATTTGCGCATCTTCGCCAAGCCGACCAGCCGCCCCTACCGCCGCATGGGTGTGGCACTGGCGAGCGCAGGCGATACCGACGAGGCCCGTCGCAAGGCGCGCGATGCGGCGCACCGGGTGCGGATCGTCTATGGCGATTGATGCATCCCGGCTTGCCGTAACGGCGAGCCGGGCTTAAGCGCCCTGCGGATGAACGACTATCCCAAGACCGCCCGCCTGATGCAGCGCGGCGCAGATTTTCTCGGCAGCGAAACCGCTATCCTGTGCGGCGCGATGAGCTGGGTGTCCGAACGCAATCTGGTTTCGGCCATTTCCAATGCGGGCGGCTTCGGCGTGATTGCCTGCGGAGCGATGACGCCCGAGCTGCTCGAGACAGAAATTACCGAGACGCAAAAGCTGACCGACAAACCTTTCGGCGTGAACCTCATCACCATGCATCCTCAGCTTTTCGACCTTATCGAGGTCTGCGATAAGGCTGGTGTGAGCCATGTCGTGCTGGCCGGGGGCATCCCGCCCAAGGGTAGTGTCGAGGCGATCAAGGGCGGCGACCATCCGGCCAAGGTCATCTGTTTCGCACCAACCCTGGCGCTGGCGAAGAAGCTGCTGCGCTCGGGCGCCGACGCGCTGGTGATCGAGGGCATGGAAGCAGGCGGCCATATCGGCCCGGTTTCGACCAGCGTGCTGGCGCAGGAAATGCTCCCCGAACTGGCCGAGGATCACCTGATCTTCGTCGCTGGCGGTATCGGTCGCGGACAAGCCATTGCGGGCTACCTCGAAATGGGCGCGGCGGGCGTCCAGCTCGGCACGCGCTTCGCCTGCGCGTGCGAGAGCATCGCCCATCCGGACTTCAAGAAAGCCTTCTTTCGCGCCAGTGCCCGCGATGCGATTGCCAGCGTCCAGGTCGACCCGCGCCTGCCGGTAATCCCGGTGCGCGCGCTCAAGAACAAGGGCACCGAAGAGTTTACCGCCAAGCAGCGCGAAGTCGCCGCGATCCTCGACCGCGAGGACATCGCGATGGCCGAGGCCCAATTGCAGATCGAGCATTACTGGGCTGGCGCGCTCCGCCGCGCGGTTATCGATGGCGATGTCGAAAATGGCAGCCTGATGGCAGGTCAGTCTGTCGGCATGCTCAAGGAAGAAGAGCCGGTCGCGGTCATCATCGGCAAGCTGATGGCGCAAAGCGAGGAAGCGCTTACCCGGCGCTGAGGGGCCACTCGGCTGGTCCGGGATAGCTGTCCAAGTCCCTATTGCTCCGGGCCAAGCCGGATTGCGCTTGCCTTGGCAGCGGCAGTCGAGTGAGGAGGGCCACCATGACACAACCGCTGGTCCTCACACTGTCCTGCACCGACCGTCCGGGAATCACCGCGCGCGTCACAACCTTCCTGTTCGAGCGAGGCGGCAATATCCTCGAGGCGCAACAGTTCAATGACCGCGCCAGCGATGCCTTCTTCATGCGCGTCGAATTCGATCCTGGCGACACCTCGCGCGAGACGATCCGCGCCGAGTTCGCGTCGCTTGCCGGCGAGTATTCGATGGACTGGAAGCTCGCGCTGCGCGACCGCCCGCGCCGTGTGCTGATCATGGTCAGCAAGTTCGACCACTGCCTCGCCGACCTGCTCTACCGCTGGCGTATCGGCGAACTGCCGATGGAGCCGGTGGCGATTGTTTCCAATCATCCGCGCGAGGCGATCGAACACACGCATCTCGGCGACATCCCTTTCCTCCACCTGCCGATCACGCGCGAGACCAAGGCCCAACAGGAAGCGCAGGTGAGAACCATCGCCGAGGACACCGACGCGGAACTGATCGTCCTGGCGCGCTACATGCAGATCCTCTCGGATGAACAGGCGGCCCATTTCGCCGGGCGCTGCATCAACATCCACCACAGTTTCCTGCCGGGGTTCAAAGGCGCCAAGCCCTATCACCAGGCCTATGAGCGCGGGGTCAAGATGATTGGGGCGAGCGCGCATTACGTCACAGCCGACCTCGACGAGGGGCCGATCATTCACCAGGACGCGGAAAGCATCGGCCATGCCGACACGCCCGACGAACTTGTTCGCAAGGGCCGCGATATCGAGAGCCGCGTGCTGGCCGAGGCCGTGCGGCTTCACCTGGAGGAGCGTGTGCTCCTCAACGGTCAGCGCACGGTGGTCTTCAGCGGCTGATCAGCGCCGCGCGACGCGATTGGCCGCACGGGCGTTCTCCATTTCCTTGTCCTCATTGGCGCGCTTTATCACATAGGCGCGGATCGCCTCGATTTCTTCAGGCGTCAGCGAGCCCTCGAAACTGGCCATGCCGTTGCCCTGCAGCGCCCCTTCGTGGACGATCTGCTGCCAGGCCTGCCGGTTGTCGAGCGCACCCGAGCGACGTAGGTCGGGTAGCACGGTCGAACCCACCGCGCCCGGCGCATGACAGACCGAGCAATAGCGCGCGTATTTCTCGCGCCCCAACTCGATCGTGGCGGCGCTCGCACGGCTCGGCGGAGGATCGAGCGGGGCTGCCGCAAGCGCGGGTTCGGCCGGAAGTTCGGCCGTGCCGCCGATCTTGAACACGAGCAGGCGGCTGATGTTTCGCACCGGATGCATCTGGTCGATCAGTGTGCCGTCGGCGGTGAGAGCGAAAGCACCGCCCCAGCCTGCCAGCACGGCGACATATTGCTCGCCGTTCACGGTGTAGGTGATCGGCGGAGCGACCACGCCGGTCTGCGCGGCGAAGCTCCACAATTTGTTGCCGGTGGAGCTGTCATAGGCGGAAAATTCGCTGCCCGAATTGCCCTGGAAGACAAGGCCCCCGCCGGTCGCCAGCACGCCGCCGTTCCACGGGCCGGGATGCTCGACCGTCCACTTGGCCTTCTGGTTGACCGGGTCCCAGGCCAGCAGCTTGCCCTTGATGGTGCCCTGCACTTCGCGGCGGAAGCCCATATCGGGCGGCAGATCGCCGGCACCCATGTCGAAGCCGATATTGAAGCCGCGTTTGCGATCGGGCTTCCAGTCCGGTTGCGGAGCATAGAGCATCGCCGCTTCGAAGGCCGGGATGTAGACGAGGTTTTCGCCCGGATGGTAGGCCATCGGGTGCCAATTGTGCCCGCCCAGCGGGCCGGGCATGACCAGCGCGGGCTGGCCGGTCACGTCCACGCGCGTTTCGGGGTTTTCGATCGGGCGACCGTTTTCGTCCATGCCTGTCGCCCAGTTGAGCGGAATATAGGGCTCGGCGCTGACAAACTCACCGGTCGCGCGGTCGAGCACGTAGAAGAACCCGTTCTTGGGCGCCTGCATCAACACCTGCCGTGTCCGCCCGTCGATCTCCATGTCGGCGAGCACGATGTGCTGCGTTGCGGTGTAGTCCCAGGTCTCGCCCGGTGTGGTCTGGTAGTGCCAGACATATTCGCCGGTGTCGGGACGGATCGCCACAATGCTGGAAAGGTAGAGATTGTCGCCGTCGCCCGCGCCGTCTGCGCCGGGGCTGCGATAGGCGCGGTTCCACGGGCTACCGTTGCCGACGCCGAAATAGAGCAGGTCGAGTTCGGGATCGTAGGCCATCGAATCCCACACCGTGCCGCCCCCGCCGATGCCGCTCTCGCTGCCCAGCACATCGCCGCTCCAGGTTTTGGCGGCGGCTTTCAGATATTCGGGTGCGTCCTCGCCCTCGTCGCCCGGCACAGTGTAGAACCGCCACAGCTCGTCGCCATCCTCGGCGTCATAGGCAGCGATATAGCCGCGCACGCCGAATTCGGCGCCGCCATTGCCGATCAGCACCTTGCCGTCGATCACGCGCGGTGCGCCGGTGATCGAATAGCTTTGCGATTGGTCGACGGTGACCTTCTCCCAAATCACGTCGCCCGTCTCGCGGTCGAGCGCGACCAGTCGCCCGTCGAGCGTGCCGAGGAAAAGATGCTCGCCCCACGCCGCCAGTCCGCGGTTTACGACATCGCAGCAGACCTTCACGCCGGTCTCGCCGGGAACTTGTGGATCGTAGCTCCACAGCGGCGCGCCGGTGGCCGCGTCGAAGGCAAAAACCTTGCTCCACGCACTGGTGACGTAGAGCTTGCCGTCCATCACCAGCGGCGTCGCTTCCTGTCCGCGCGCGGTGTCCATATCGGCGGACCAGGCGAGCCCCAGTTCGCCGACAGTCTCGCGGTTGATCTGGTCGAGTGGGGAATAGCGCTGTTCGGAATAGGTCTTGCCGTGCGTGATCCAGTTGGCTGGATCGTCGCCCGCATTGACCAGACGGACATTATCGATCCCGCCTTCGGTATTTTCGTTCGTCGCCATGTTGCATCCGGCCAGCGCCCCGGAAAACCCAAGCGCGGCCAGTGCCGCCCAACCGATCCCTCGCATCATCCTCTCCCCGGCGACATTTGCGTCGCTCTTCGCAACCTATCCTGACGCGCCCGCGCGGGCTTGTCCATATGGCGGCAACTTGAGGCGCAGCGCCGTGATCCGCTTTCGCTTGCCGTCAGCCCTGTGCACGCTACCATGGGTAAGATCATAGGAGGGTCGAGATGCTGGGTGGTTCGCTAGTTCTGATATTGCTGGTGCTGCTGGTCGTGCTGTTCCTGATAATGGGCGTGCGCGTGGTGAAGCAGGGCTTCGTTTATACGATCGAGCGGCTGGGCAAGTTCACCATGGCGGCCGAACCGGGGCTGCACCTGATCATCCCGTTCATCGATCGCGTCGGGCACAAGATCAACATGATGGAACAGGTGCTCGATATTCCGGGTCAGGAAATCATCACGAAGGACAATGCCATGGTCGGCGTCGATGCGGTGGTGTTCTTTCAGGTGCTCGATGCGGGCAAGGCGGCCTATGAGGTGTCGGGCCTGCACAATGCGATCCTCGCGCTGACGACCACGAACCTGCGTACCGTCATGGGCTCGATGGATCTCGACGAGACGCTGTCGAAGCGCGACGAGATCAATGCCCGGCTGCTGAGCGTGGTCGATCATGCCACCTCGCCCTGGGGCATCAAGATCACCCGCGTCGAGATCAAGGACATCCGCCCGCCGGTCGATATCTCCGAGGCCATGGCGCGTCAGATGAAGGCCGAACGCCTGAAGCGCGCCGAAATCCTTGAGGCCGAAGGTGACAAGACCAGCTCGATCCTGCGCGCCGAAGGACGCAAGCAGTCCGCCATTCTCGAGGCGGAGGGCAAGCGCGAGGCCCAGTTCCGCGACGCCGAGGCGCGTGAGCGCGCGGCCGAAGCGGAAGCCAGGGCGACCGAGATGGTCTCCAATGCCATCGCTTCGTCGGGCAATCAGGCGATCAATTATTTCGTCGCGCAGGAATACACCAAGGCGGTAGGGAAATTCGCGGACAGTCCCAATGCCAAGACCATTCTGTTCCCGGTCGAAGCCACACAACTGATCGGTTCGCTCGGCGGGATCGGCGAGCTGATCAAGGGCACGTTCGACGATGTCGAGGGCACGGTCGATACCGGCAGCCCGATCCCTCCGAGCCGCGATCCGGCGCCCGTGCGGCGGCCCAGCGTGCCGCGCTCGCGCGATAGCTAGGCGTTCGGGTGATGGATGGCGTCGAAACCTATTGGATCTGGCTGATCGTCGGCCTGACGCTGGCCATGTTGGAAATGGTGGTGCCCGGCGTTTACCTCATCTGGCTGGCGATGGCGGCGCTGGGGATCGCGGTGCTGGCCTTTATTTCCGCGCCGCCGCTGGCCTTGCAGATCGTCGCCTGGGTCTCGCTGTCGCTGATCTTTGCCTTTTCGGCCAAGCGCTGGCTGCGCGATCGCCCGATCGTCTCCTCCGATCCGCTGCTCAACAACCGCGCCGGGCGGCTGGTGGGCGAGACCGCGCTGGTGACGCAGGCGATCGCCGATGGCGAGGGGCGAGTGAAGGTGGGTGACAGCGAATGGATCGCGCGCGGCGCCGACGCCGAGGCTGGCACGCGCGTCCGCATTACCGGCAGCAGGGGTGCGGAACTGCTGGTCGAGCCCGTGGCGCTGCTCGCGGACGACAGCACCACCGAAGATTAGCTCAAGCGCGCAGCCGTTCGTTGAAGCGACCGTGCTTGCGATAGCGGACCATCCACTTGTCGAGGAACAGGCCAAGCGGCTTGGGCTCGATCCCTAGCTTGGCAAAGCCAAGGAAATCGCCCGAGACCACGTTGCCCTGCTTGAGCAGTTGCCATTGGTCGCTGCCCATCGGTGTGCCGGGCAGCGCTGCGAAGGTTGCCGACAGGGCATCGGGCATGGGCAGGAAGCTGCGATTACGGTTCTGCGCTGTGGCAATCGCCTGATTGATTTCCATCATGGAGAGCTGTTCGGGCCCGCCCAGCTCGTAAGTCTTGCCGCCATGCGTGCCCGGGTCCTCGAGCGCGCGTACCGCTGCTTCGGCGACATCGTCGACATACACCACCTGCAGCTTCGAATCGGGGGCGAAGACCGGCAGGATGGGCAGCGCCGAGATGAGCCCGGCGAACATGTTGATGAAATTGTCGTCCTTGCCGAACAGGATGCTCGGACGCAGGATCGTCGCCTTGGGGAAAGCGGCCAGTACGCGCTCTTCGCCGCGCTTTTTGGCGCCTGCATAGGCGATCTCGGTATCTTCGTCGGGCTCGGCGGCGATCGCGCTGACATGCACGAAAGCGGTGGCACCTTCCTTCGCGGCCGCCTCGGCCATCCAGCCCGGTGCTTCGCCCATCAGACGGTAGAGATCGCCGTCGAAGGCCCCGACCAGATTGACCACCGCATCTGCGCCGACAATGCAACGCTCGACCGACTGGCGATCGCTCGCATCGCAGCGCGCAAACTGCATCTGGCCGAGATTGGCGAGCGGCTTCAATTTAAATGCTTTTTCGGGGTTTCGGCTGGCGATGCGTACCCGCGCGCCGCGCGACAGCAGCGCTTGCGCCACGTAATTGCCGATGAAGCCGCTGCCACCCATCAGCACCACCAGCTTGCCGTCCAAAGCGCCGCTCTTAGCCATCGTAATCGCCTGTATCCTAGTCGCTGAATTTGTCGCTGCGCCCCTTGCCTCAACCCTTGGCCACCCGCAAGCGTTCCGGCGGTCGCGAAAGACGTTGACAGGACTCGCCCCCCTTCGCTAGTGGCGCGCCCCTACCCGCAGCCGTGCTTTGATGACCGGCCAGCGACAAGTGTGCCCAGATGGCGGAATTGGTAGACGCACCGTCTTCAGGTGGCGGCGCTCGCAAGGGCGTGGAGGTTCGAGTCCTCTTCTGGGCACCATTTGCTTTTATTCCTTGAATTATCGAGGTAATTTGGCCTCTGTGCGAGTCCCTCTTGAGGACCCTGAGTGCCGCCTCTCCTTGCCTTTCTCGTTGTAATTCAGGTTCTTGGCGCTCCAGGTCGCTGAGTCTCGGATCATCCCAAGGCGTCCGAGCCAAGTATTTTCGTGGGCCATCCTGCGAGTCGCCAGTTTCATAGTTTCCAAAAAGCCTCCAAGGCCTGTCCAATGCCCCTCCTGGGAGCAATTCGAGATGGCTTTTCTAAGCGAGATCAGGGCCGACGATAGCAAGCGGTTCACCGCCGCCATCGTGATGATGGCCGAAATGTTCGCGAGGGGGCATATCCGTGAATAGGCATAACCCTTCTGTGTTCGTGCACACACTCCCATTCCCGCTGCGATGGGCGGGAGCGCGAAGGCCGAGAAAAATGGATCGGTGGTGGATTGCACCGTCTTCACCCTCGGGATCGTATCCGGCGTGGATCGCGCGCGTTTCAAGATCGCTGCGCGCAGCCCCGCCTCTATTAGCCATTGCAGCAAGCCCTGAACGGCCAGTTAGGTCCCGAATACCCATCTTTGCACAAGATACACGCTCGCTTCTGGGTTGATGCCGGCAAGAATTGCCGCGATATGGTCGCTATAAGACAGAATCTGCGGTGAGGGACAATGGACGGTTACGATAGAAAAATCCTGCAAGAGCTGCGCCGCAACGGTCGTATAACGAACCAAGAGCTGTCGGAGCGGATCAACCTCTCCCCGTCACCGTGCCTTCGGCGCGTCAGGGCGATGGAAGAGTCAGGGGTGATTGCAGGTTACACGACCATCATCGACCAAAGTAAGCTTGGCAAATCGGTGACACTGTTCGTTCGCGTCAAGCTGGAACGCCACAACCGCACAGGCGTGGCGGAGTTCGAGCGCGGAGTGCAGAACTCGGAGAATGTGCTCGCATGCTATCTCATCAGTGGGGAGTATGATTATCTGCTGCACATAATCATGGACAATCTCGAATCCTACGAGGAGTTCGTCCGCACCGAACTGCACAATCTGGCCGGTGTCTCGGGCATCGACAGCGGATTTGCCTATGGCTGCGTCAAACAGCCAACCGGCGTTTACGTAAGCGGCGACTTGCAACCGCGAACGATGCGGAAGGCCCTTTAGACGAACCGGTATTTTTCTTGCCTGCTTTAACCATGCGAGAATTCTCTACCCGACCATGATCAAGATGTAATTCCTTTGCTCCTCCGTCGAGATATCCGGCTGTGCGGACGTCCAACGACCGCATCCCGCCCGAGATGGCGACGAGCCTGCCGGGACCGGTCGCATCCAGTTTTTGCGTTCGTAGAGACCAGCACGTTATCTTTCGGGACTGCGGCGGCCTCGATACGCACCCCATCCGGCTGACAAGCATCGAGACATTCAACGCCAGGCCTCCGCTATCTTTCGGCGAACGTTTCAGGTGCGCCAGAAAATTGCGCAACAAACGGGATACGATAAGAAATCTACCAGAATCCGACGCTGCATTTCCGAAAACGCAAACCCATTGCGTGTAACGCCGAATACATCTCGGAGAATGATCTCAGCCCTCAAATCTTCCGGCCTCATGGCTCGACAGCTTCGCTCATTACTCTCTGCTCGAAGCGCTGCGGGAAGGCTCTGATCGATGGGTCGTGCCACCTCCGATACGCGTCAAGTAGTGCCCATCCGCGGCGATAAGAATGCTGAGGGCATACGGCCCGAGCACCAAACGTGGCTGAACTCGCTGACCAGATCCCGGAAATCGGGGCCGTATCTGAGCGATCATCAACTCGTCGGCATGGCTGACCAGACGCTCGCGGTACATGCGGGCAGCGGCAACGAAGCGGTCACTGGCTGTGTCGGCACGCCGATCTACCAATCCACCACCTTTCTCTTGAATGAGGATCAGTATCAATCGGTTGGTCAAGGCTATGCCCGGGATAGGTTCATCTACACCCGCTATGGCAATCCTAGCCAGTGGTCTGTTCAAGAGAAATTGGCCGCACTGGAAGGCGCGGAATCTTCGGTCGTCTTTTCCTCCGGGATGGCGGCGATCTCGACTACATTGCTTACGCTGCTCGATCCCGGCGGACACGTCGTCGCGTCGAACGAGCTCTACGGCGGGACCTACAATTTTCTGAACATGGAGCTGCCGAATCTCGGCATGACCGCGACGCTAGTCGATCCGCGTGATTATGACGCGATCGAGGCGGCAATACGTCCCAATACGCAGGTTCTCTATTTCGAAACGATCACTAATCCGCTCCTCAAGATCGTCGATCTGAAGCGCCTCGGAGATATCGCCGAGAGGCGCGGTGTTCGTCTCGTGGTCGATGCGACTTTCTCCACTCCCATCGTTACCAAGCCGCTTGAGTACGGCGTCGATATCGTCGTGCATTCGGCGACCAAATATCTCAACGGACACAGCGATCTGGTCGCCGGCGTCGCGGCGGGCGATCGCAAGCTTATCGACCAGGTTTGGGCTCGCATGCTCAATTTCGGTGGCTGCCTCGATCCGCATGCCTGCTTTCTTCTCGAACGCGGCCTGAAGACGCTTGCGGTGCGGATGAAGGCACATGCGGAAACCGCGCTTGCAGTCGCAACTCATCTGGAGGCGCATCCTCAGGTCCGGCGTGTCTTCCATCCAATGCTCGAAACACATCCCGATCACGCCCTGGCGAAAGAACTGATGCGTTGTGGGACGGGTAACGTCACTTTCGAGGTGAAAGGCGGCGATGTGGCCGCGCTCGATCTTGTCGACAACATGACCTTGGCGCGCAGTGCCACCAGTCTCGGTGGTGTCGAAAGCCTGGTCAGTCTCCCGTTCAATTCATCCCACTCCAGCTTCACCGCAAGGCAACGCGCGGAGATGGGCATCATGCCGGGATGTGTTCGCCTGTCCGTCGGAATTGAAGATCCGGACGACCTCATCGCCGATCTCGACCAGGCATTCGATCAAATCCGTCCAACCAGAGAGGCGAGCGCTTGAACAATAACATCTCCGTCTGCGCGTTGAGCGAGTTCGTAAACGAAGTGAAGACGTCGCCTGAGGAAGCGGAGGCCTCCTACGGCGTAAGACTTGCATGGCAAAGCGGAGCGCGAAGCTCTGCGGAAGCCTCTCCGATGAAAATCGGGCCGCATACTGTAAGCCGCAATTTCTCGTGGTCGATTGACGAGCCCCGTCAGCTTCTTGGCTCGAACCATGCGCCCAATCCGCAGGAATATCTGCTGTCGGGCTTCGGCGCCTGCATGATGATGGCTTTCGTGTCTGGAGCGACCGCGAAGGGCATTCAGCTCGAGCATCTGTCGATCAATGTCGAGGGCGATCTCGACCTTCACGGCTTTCTCGGAATGGAGAGCAGCGCCCCGGTCGGCTTCTCGGCCATTCGCTATCGGATCGATGTGCGCGGCGACGCCTCGCCCGAGACTTTCGAAGCGCTCCGGCAGCAGGCGGAGAGCCACAGCCCCAACGCCATGACCCTGGCCAATCCGGTCGAGCTATTGGGCGAGATAAATGCGGAGGAGGTTCGCGACAGCGACACGTAAACACCGCTCGCGATGAAGAGCGGGAAGAACAATTATGTAGGGGAGGGGAATAATGTCATCGAATACCAGAAATGTGAAGCGCCCGGTTCGCGCCGGCTTGCTGGCCGGTGCCGCGACGCTGGCCGTGATCGGGCAGAGTGCGGCTGCGCAGACGCAGAAGCCAGACACGGAGCCTGAGGAGGAAGAGATCGATGTCCTGCCGACTACTGAGCAGGATGAGAATGCGGGTGCCACGATCGTCGTCACCGGCTCGCGCATCGCCCGCGACGAGTTTGACCAAACCGCGCCGGTTTCGGTCATAGATTCAACGATGATCGAAAGCTCGGGCCAGAATGCCCTGAGTGACATCCTGCAGCGCAATCCGGCGATCGCGGTGGGTACGGGCCTGCAGAACACGGGTGATAGCGTCGATGTCGGCGCCGGGTTCATCAGTATGCGCGGTCTCGGTGTCGATCGATCGCTGACGCTGGTGAACGGCAAGCGCCGCGTACCTGGGGACGTCACTTCGAGCACGGCCGATGTCAACGCCATTCCCAATGCGCTGGTCGAACGGGTGGAAATTCTCACGGGCGGAACTTCGGCAATTTATGGTGCCGATGCGGTCGTGGGCGTCACTAACATCATTCTGAAAGAGGATTTCGACGGGCTGCAGCTATCCGGTCGGATGCGCATTCCCGAACAGCTCGGCGGTGGTGGCGGATACGACTTCGACATCGTCGGTGGCGGCAATTTCGGCGGCGGTCGTGGTAATGCCGTGTTTGCTCTTACCTATACCAAAACGGATCGTCTCGATGGTCAGGACCGCGATTTCTCGCGTGGCTTGCGGGTGTCGCAATTCCGGACGAACCGCTTGGACACCGGCCTTAACGATGGCATTCCCGACCGGATTGTCGTGCGGGATGTGGTTACTGCGACATATCCGGCGACCGGTGGGTTCTACTTCTTCAACCCCAATGTTCCTTTCGACAGGACCATTGTGAATAGCGACCAGTCCCGGCTTTTCAACTCCGGGGATCCACTCCGCTTCAACAGGTTCACTGCCGATGAGAACGGCTTGAGGCCGATCCAGAACGACAGCGCGCAATGTTATGCCGTGGGTTGTTTTGCGGATGTTCGCGCACAGGGCGGTGACGGGTTCCGTTTTGAAAATTTCACCACCCTGATCAGCGATTTCGAACGCTTCACGAGTTTCGGGCGCGTAACTTACGACATTACTCCGGCGGTTCAGTTCTATGGCCAGTTCGATGCTTCGAAGATCAAGGCCCATGGCGGTGCTCAGGCACCCTTCTTGCCGTTCCGTGACTTCGCCATCAGGCTAACTCGCGATAATCCGCTTCTGCATCCCAGCGTCACTGCGTTCATGGACGACCCGAACAGCGTCATTCCCCTAACTCAGGCGCAGATTGACGATCCGGCGAACAACCCTCGTCTCGCTCCGATCACGTCGATCGGGGTCAATCGCACGCTAGAAGATTTGGGGCGTCGGACAAGCTATGCCACAAGGCAGGTGGTGTCGGCGATTGGCGGGTTCGAAGGAACCTTGTTCGATGGCTGGGACTTCGACGCCTTTTATCAATACGGACAAACCAAGGTGAGCGCGCGGGTCACCAATACCGTCTACGCGGAACGTCTGCTGCAGGCTTTCGATGTGATATCCGACCCGGTTACCGGCGCACCGGTCTGCCGCGACTTGAATGCACGTGCCGCCGGTTGCCAGCCGTTGCGCGCATTGGGTCCGGAAAACCAGATAACCGATCCCACATTCCGGCAGTGGCTGTTTGCCGAGCCCGTCGAAACTTCGAAAATCGAACAGCAGCTGGCCGGCGCGACGGTTACCGGTTCGCTGTTCGACCTTCCTGCCGGCCCGGTGGGACTGGCCGCTGGTGTCGAATATCGCAAGGAGAAGGTCCAGTTCCGCGACGATATCAGGCGCCAATCGCTGCTGCTGCAAACCTTCTCTCCGCCTGAAGATGGGGATTTCGCGGTCGCTGAGGTCTTTGCCGAGACGGTCGTGCCGATCCTCGAAGGTAAGCCGTTTTTCGAAAAGCTGCAGATCGAAGGCGCGGTACGCTATTCCGACTATAACCTTCCCCTCGGCAGCACCTGGACCTGGAAGGCGGGCGGCGTCTGGTCGCCGATCTCCGATATCCGTTTCCGTGTGTCACGCTCAAGAAGCGTCCGCGCGCCGACACTGACCGACCTGTTTTCGCCCGGAGATATCGGTGCGGTCAGTCCCGTCGATCCGTGTAATGCATCGCGCATCGGGGATACGCCGCAGCGCGCAGCCAATTGCGCCGCGTTGGGAATTCCGGTGGGATATGAGGATCCGCAGATCATCACCAAGCGCCAGCGCACCGGTGGTAATCCGAACCTCGCACCGGAAACGGCGAATTCTCTGACGATCGGGGCGGTGCTGGAGCCGCGTTTCATCCCTAATCTGTCGATCGCCGTGGACTATTGGCAAATCGATCTGGAAGGGGCGATCTCGACCCTGCCTCTGCAGGATCTGGTCAATGCTTGTGTCGATGCGGAGACGATTGATAACCCATTCTGCCGCCTGACCGAACGCTTTCCGGCTGGGCATCCGAACGAGTTCCAGATCTCGCTGGTCGAAAATACCTTCGTCAATTTCGGTAAGCGCGAAGCCTCGGGCGTCGATTTCAATGTGCGTTACTTCAACGATCTCGATAATATCATCGGCGGTCTGCCGGGTGATTTCGTAATCAATGTGAATGGTACCTACCTCCACAAGAACAACAGTCAGCCCGATCCGGACGATCCCGATACGGTCTTTATTTTCGCCGGAGAGAGTGCCCTCCCGCATTGGCGCTTCAATGCCAGCTTCAGCTACAATCTCGACAAGTTGCATGTGAACTGGTTCACCAACTTCAGGTCGGCGAGCAGGACGGATAACCAGCAGGCCGGACCGGAATCCTATCCCGAAGGCTTCGACAGCATACCGTCTCGGATCTACAATGATCTGTACGTGTCGCTGGACGTCACTGAGGTGTTCCAGATATCGGCAGGCATCAATAACGTCTTTGATGTCTCTCCGCCCGATCACCCCTTCGTTTGGGGTGGCGGCGGCGGTCGCTTCGACAGCAATGGCCGCACTTTTCTGATCGGAGCTCGGATGAGGTTCTGATCTGGCCGAGTGGTCGAGCCTCTCCACTGCGCCGCCGCTTTTATGAAGCGGCGGCACTTTTTCCGAATCGAAACACATTCCGCACCGTCGTTCGGTATAAGGGACAACACAATGTATGATATGAAGCGTCTTGGAAATCTGCAGACTATGGGCAAACTCGCGCCAGAGGCTTGGGAGGCATTTCAGAGATTTGACCGGGAAGCGCTGAAAGACGGTGCGATACCGGCCAAATACAAGGAACTTATCGCAGTCTCGGTCGCCTTGACTACACAATGCCCCTATTGCCTGGAACTTCATCGCGGGCGAGCAATCGAAGCCGGGGCGAACGAACGGGAAATCGCGGAGGCCGTTTTCGTTGCCGGTGCATTGCGTGCGGGCGCCGCTATCACGCACGGCGTCCATGTGTGTGGTGATGGCGAGGCGTGAGCCACCACTCATGCAATCCAGCTAGAGGCATCGAGGTTCCATGATACAATTCCCTCGGAACTTGACGGCGCTCGGCATTCGTCTTGCAGCTGCCATCCATCACGAACATACGAGATAGCGGAACCAGATCGAGCTCATCGCCTCTGAGAATATCGCAAACAAGGCCATCCTTACCGCCCAAGGTTCAGCGCTGACGTATAGATATGCCGAGAGTTATCCCGGTCACAGATATTAGGGCGGCTGCGAACACGATGACGTCGGCGTGCAACTGGCAATGGACTACGCGAAAGATCTCTTCGGCTTGCAGTTCGCCAGTCTTCGGCGGGGGGGGGGGGGGGGGGGGGGGGGGGGGCTCCAGCTTTCGCTGGAGCGCCGCCGCTGCCACGACTGACATACCGCCCCAACAAGCTGATCGCCGATATCGGCTGGCGGAGTAGGCCGTCAGCCAGGTACAACGCGGTTGGTCATCTGCCCGATCCCATCGATCTCCAGTTGGACTTCGTCGCCATCGTTCAGGAACTTCCAGTCCTCGATGCCGCAGCAATAGGGCATTGCACCGGTGGCAATCATCTCGCCGGGATAGAGAGTCTCACCCGTTGACGTATAGGCGATGATCTCGGCTATCGAATGCGACATCATACTGGTCGAGGATTCGCCGCGCACTTCACCATTGACCCGAACGCGGGCTTTCAGATTCATCGGGTCCAGAACCTCGTCACGGGTTACCAGCCACGGGCCGATGATATTGCTGTTGTCGAAGTCCTTCCCCTTGGCGGGACCGGCGGACATGGGGCCGACCTCGTCGAACAACTGTTCGCGGGCACTGACGTCGTTGTATACCAGATAGCCGAAAACATGCTCTTCCGCGTCGGCAGGAGCTATCGCTTTTCCCTTCTTGCCGATTATCACCGCCAGTTCGAGTTCGTAGTCCAGCTTCTCCCCATAGGGAGGGCGAATAATATCGTCGTGTGGGCCAGCGATATTGGTCACTGTGCCCTTGTAATAGACGGGCCGCTCGAAAAACTGTTTCGGCGGGATTTTGATCGCCACTTTGAAAAGCAGGGATTTGAGCTTGTTCCAATGGTGTTTGGCAACAGCCCGAAACGATCGCTCGAGATGTAGGGCATAGACGCTGAAGGACCGCAGCTGAACGGGGCGCAGCGGCGCTTCCAGCCGGAGCCCGTCGAGAGCGACGATATGCTCCGCACCCGGATTCGCTGCCAGGTCGCGCACCTTGTCGAGCATTGCCGGACCGCCTTCGACCACTTGCAGTACCGTGGTGATTTGTCCGCCGCTTGCGGCAAGCAGATCGAGAACGGCACTATTCCCGTCAACTACGACACCGGGCGTCGGCCTCCCCTTGGGATCACGAAAGGTTACGAACTTCATTGCTACCCCCTGATGCATGGTTCGACCGAACAGGCAGCACCCACCCGTCCTTAGGCGTGGTGCATACCCTCCCATTATTTGTTGATTTAATCAACAAAATTTATGCTTTCATAAAACCGGTGATGCCCGCATGTGCTCGTGCCTGATCGGGTGCCTGGGAAACCAGCTGAGAATCACCGTCCCAATGTCGCGTGCAGCACCTGATCCACGATGAAATCGATGTAAGCGCGCCTCGTGTCGGCGTCGGCCACGTCCAACCCGTGCAGTCTGGTCAGCAGATCGGACGTTCCGAAAAAGAAGTGTATCGCACCTACGACGCCAGCCAGAATGAAGGCCGGATTGGCGCCGCTCTTCCTGGCCAGCGCGTGGATTTCCCCCTCCAGCGAAGCATGGATGGGCTTGAGGTAAGTGTCGACAATGTAGTCGAGGCGAGCGCTGGGGGTGGCGCTTTCCTGAAGGTATATCTTCATCATCGCGATATTGTCGATGGAAGCGTGGATGATCCGCCTCAGCCGGACCCCGAAACGATCGTGGTCGTTCAGATCCTTGAGATCGTCCTCCACCTCTATCTGTTGCAGCACTGCCTCGAACGGTGGCGAGATAGCGGCTTTCCAGAGCGAAGCCTTGTCCTTGAAATAGTAGTAAGGATGCGGCTGCGCCACCTGGGCATGCTTGGCTATCGCGCTGAGGGAGACGCCGTCGAAGCCGTGGCGGGAAAACAAATCGAGGGCCGAATCCAGGATTCGCTCCCTGATTGCCTGCCCCTTTCCTTCGTTACCGTCCTGTTCGGCGGCGCTGCCGCGGCGGCCCCGCCTGTTGGTCTCACCTTGTCCTGACTTCGTCATTATGACGCTATACGGCCCATTGCCACATCCGCCAACGCGGCAAAGCGCATGCAGCTCATGGCGCGATATGTGTGGGCTCAGCCATCGACCGTTTCGGCTCTTCTGGCTTGCGAAACTTCCCCATGCTGCAAAAGCCGCTCCCATTGTTCGGCGGCATCGCTCCCACGCGTCCGCCAGAGAACATGGCCGTCGGGCCGAACGATGACCGCTCCACCCGCCTCGAGATCGAAGATCGTTCTCCACTGTGCACTATCGCTCAGGTGGCAGCTCATCACCTCTATCGGCAGATCGAACAGCTTCGCGCCCGCGACCAGTTCTTTCCAGTGCGCAGCATGGTCGGGGGTTGTGAGCAGAGAAAGCGAACGGCTCGCCAGAATGTCCAGCGTGGTCGTTTCGGTGGCATCGCCTTCCAGCTTTGCGAGAGGCAGGCGGCCACCCGGCCAGGTGGAAGGCTCGTATTCGCGAATGCCGTCACCCCTTATGGGCTTCGGACTCTGTTCCGGCAGGACGATCCCGTCGCTGTACGTGAATCCCAGCTCGACCCCGCGTGCCATGAAATGCGCGGCCTGACTGTCGAAATCCTTCTCCATCTCCTTAACCAGCCTGGCGTGGTTCGGGGCGGAAGGATCGAGCTTCCGGGCGGCATGCCTCACTTTGGAAGCCATCGCACTCTTGGCAATTCTCTTGCAAAGCCAATGGGGCAGCAATGCCAGCGGCGCCTTGTTCAGCGCCCTCTCCAGCCTCGTCGGGCCATCGGCGTCGATACCGATATGGCGCGTTACGAGATCCATTTTGTAGAAATTGTCCACGCTCTGCTGCGCGGCCATCCGGGCAACGGGCTGGCGTTCAACCTCATAGCTTTCCAGAAGCTCGGGGGATGCGCCGTCCAACAGTACCGTGGCCAGTTTCCAGGCGAGGTTATGAGCATCGCCGACACCCGTATTCAGTCCGTATCCCCCGGTGGGTGGGAAGCGGTGGGCGGCATCTCCGATCAGGAAAACGCGGCCATGGCGATAGCGTTGTGCGACCTGCGAGGTCATGGTCCACACACCTCGCGACTTGATCGTCACCTCGGCGGGCGCGCCGATCGCGGCCTGGATACGCGGTTTCCACCAGTCGTTATCCATCTCTCCTATAGGCTGAAAACTAGGCAGATAGTTGGTCATCAGCACGTAATCGCCATTGCCATGATGGATGACCGGACCGATGATATCCTCGTTGATGATCCATGTCAGGACCGCCGAGTGTTCGGCACCGCTATCCGGCAGGGGGCAATTGAAGAATACGCTGGACATCTCCGCAAGGATCGGGCCGTCCATTTCTATCCCCAGGGCTTCGCGGATGCTCGATGCTGCACCCTCGGCCGAGACGAGATAATCGCTTTCGATGGTGGTGGTTGCCCCGCCCTGTTCGACGGTGGCTGTAACCCCGTTATCAGTCTGCGACACACCCGCGCACAGGGCATGGGTGCGAAAATCGATGCGCGGTTCCGCCGCCACCATCTCCCACAGCATCGGCTCGAGCATGTGTTGCCCCAGATGCACGGTTTCCCATTTGCTTTGGGTTTTCGCGCGTTCCTCCATATCCCGATTGTCGAATATCCGGACCGCACCGATGGTCTTGCCAAGCAGCGAGTATTGCCACTTCACGCTTGGGACCGCACTGATCGTGCGGCCGGCCCGCGCAATCTTGCTTGGAAGGTTCGCGTCGATGGTCTCCCAGATCTCCATCGCCCTGGCGTTCAGGATATGGGCGGCCGGGTGCATTGTCGGCGCGCCCTTGCGCTCGATCAGGGTGACATCGATTCCCTGGCGGGCAAGAAGCAGGGCCTGCGTCGCGCCGACCGGGCCCGAGCCGACCACCGTCACAGCGGGCGGCGGGGATTTCTGTTTCGCGATCATCTGCTAAACCTTCGCGCCAAGAGCCTTCGCTGTGCGGACGGCAAGGCTTGCAAACCGCCCAAGATAGGCCTTCGGGATGCTGCTGGCGCTGCGTTCGCCAATTCGCGGGCGAGCCGTCAGCACCTTGATGTCTTCACCTGAATCGAGACGACGCTTGAGTTCGACTGGATCGAAATCGACACCTATCGGGTTCTCGTTGAAGTCACCGCCCTCCATCCACTCGGCGATTTCCTCCAGCGAGGAAAAATTGTCGACCTGGAGTTCCAGCACGTTCCTGTCCGGATCTTCGTAATAGAGCGACGTGGTCGGGCCATGGTTGATGGACCAGATCGGTTCGATGCCCATGCTCCGCAGATGCGCAAAATGGGTGAGCAGATCCGGCAGGTTGGCATAGGTGAAAGCGACATGATCAACGCCCGCCCGGTGTTTTGCGCGCCTGCCGAGGATCGGCACGTGGGCGATCGCTATACGATGATGCTCATCGTCGTAGGTCAGGAAGGTTACCTGATCGTTCGCATGTACGATCGAGGCATTGAGGACCGACTTGTACCAGTCGATCATCGCCTTCGGCTGGCCGGTACGCAGCACGATATGCGCGAGGAAGGCGGGTCGGATGCCGTCGGCACCATCCCGGCTGTCGTGGGTTTCTTGAAGCATGATCCGTTGCCTATCCTGGTTCGTTACGACACCAATATAGCGCGTTAATTTTATGAATCCATAAAAAACTGCTGAATCCGTTCCCCCTGAGCACAAATACGCACCGGCCAGGTCGGGATTGCCCAACCTGGCCGGTGAATTTTCGTCGATTGCACGCGCGAAACCGGATGTGTCTCCTTGCCGCGCAAGGGTTCGAGTCCGGTCGTTTCGTCGGGTCGGAGTTCGACGGATGCCTAAAGCTGGTCTGCCAGCCATCCAAACCATATGAAAAGCGTGAAGTCGCCTTTCACGATCAATGTCTTTTCGCGCATTGCGGCAAGCATTACACCGCTGTCCTTCGATCCCTTGATCAGCAGTGCCAGACCTGTCCATGCCGACGCGAAGGAGAATGTGGCAACCCGCTTGCCCTTGTAGCTGACGACATTGCCCTGGCAGGCCGCTTCATGCCAACCACCAGCGGTTCGATAAACGCCCCTCTCGAAATCCAGATAGCGAACGGCCTCACCATTTTGCAGGGCGAATTGAAGTACGAGATTCTTGTCGCGTACGGCGTAGCGAAAATCCCTGTCGCTGCGCATCAGCTTTCCGATCCGGCGGCTGAGCAGCCAGATGACCAGTTTAAACAACATGGGCTTGCCTCCCTCGTCAGGCCTTCACGTGTATCGTGCCAGAGCAGTCGAGGTGATGGTGCCGTCCTTGACCCCGGTAACGACCTCGGCGAGCGTTCTCAGGTAATCGTCGATCACCTCATCCGAGGTGGGCTCCGGGACCAGTTGCAGCATCGGCGGGTTGAAAACCCCGAACGGGAAGTATCCGCGTTCGGACAGACCGCCCATGATTGTCATCATGTCGAGCGTCTCCGACCGGAAGTAGATCATTGTAGAATCGTTCTTGAGACATTTGAGGTCTTCGATTTTCTCGATGCCTTCAACCAGTCGCTCTTTCACCGCCATGCACTGCCGGGCCATCTCGATGTAGCCCTCCTCACCCAGGACGTTCATCACAGCCCAGGCGGTGGCGATCGAGCCGGCGGGGCGGCTGCCCACCATTCCAGCCGTTCTGTACTCGCCGATCGGCCAGTTATCGACCGGGACATAGTGGTAGGTTTCCGCGTCCTTGGAACTGTAGAGGACCGTGGAGCAGGGTTTCGCCGCATAACCGTGTTTGTGAAGATCGGCCGACATCGAGCGGACACCGGGGACGCGAAAGTCGAATGTTGGAATGTCGTAGCCCAGCCGTTCCAGCCACGGGTTGATGTAGCCACCGACGCAGGCATCGACATGCATCCACAGGTTGTGGCGCATCGCGACCGCCGCGATTTCCGTGATCGGATCGATCAGGCCATATGGCCAGCACGGTGCGGATCCCATGATCGCGATCGTATTTTCGGTAACGGCCGCTTCCATCGCGGCAACATCGGCATAGAGATCATCGCCCAGCGCCACGCGTACGATGTTCATGCCCAGAAAGTGACACGCCTTGTCGAAGGCGGCATGCGCCGAATAGGGCGTGATGATTTCCGGTTTGCCAGGCACGGGCCGATTGACCAGAGCCCATTCGCGCGCAGCATGCATTGCGCAAAAAATGCTTTCCGTGCCGCCGGTGGTGATAAAGCCAACGCCGTTTTCCGCACCATTGAGGATTTCCAGCGCCATGCGGAGAACCTCTGCCTCCATCGTACCGCTGCCTTCCATGAAGCCACCCAGCATCGCGTTGCCGTGAGAGAACATGGTGTAGGCTTCATCGCGGATGGTCTGCAGTTCCGGCGTACCCTGATGGCAATAGACGTTCAGGCGCCCTTGGTTCTGGCCGATGTCCCGGTCCTTGAACGCCGCAAGCTGCTGCTTGACCTCGCTCCACTGCGTGCCCCTGGTGGGAAAATAGGCGCGGCTGGTATCTTCGATATGTTGCTTCACAGGAGCCCTCTCTCGTAACTGCAGCGTGGCACGACCGATCATGGTGCAACCTGCTGATCACCATAATATAATATTTAATTACATTAAAGGTCAATGCACTATTTTTTCGGGCTTGGGGATGCCATGCTCGAAACGAAGGAAAAGCGATGACATTGATTGATGCAGATGATTGGGATGAGGAGATCCTGGGGCGCACGCCCTTACAGGACCGCAGCCGACGCCGGGTCGAAAGGATCATGGAATTCAGCCGTAAGGCCATCGAGCGAGACGGTGTTTATGCCCTCAACCTCAATAGCGTTGCCAAGGAGGCGGAGGTCAATGTCGCGACGGTCTATCAGTTCTTTCCCTCGAAGGGTGCGGTCATTGCGCGGCTGGCATTGCGCGAGTTCGACGAGAATTACGATCGCGTCGAGAAAGCGGCTGCGAAATGCGAAAGCGCAGAAGACGTCAGGACCATGTTCGCCGAGGCCTTCGTGACCGCCCACCGCAACAGCGGGGATGCGACTTTCTTACGCGAGTTATGGGCTATGATGGAGGCTGATCGCGATCTGCAAAGGCTGAACCAGAAGGACGATGATCGCCTGGCTCGGCTTTTGACCGAAACCTACATCCGTTTTTCGCCCGACGCCGATGCCGATCAGGTTCGAAACCGGATTCTCTTGCTGCTTGGGATGAGTGCGTTCGCCATCCGCACCGCGCTTACGTTGAGCGAGAACGAGGGCGAAAGGCTCATCGAGGAAGCCAAGCAGCTTATCTACGGGATCCCGCTATAAGAACGGGGCTGCCCCCATACGCCGTCAGCCTGCCCGTTTTCGGCAAGGCATCGGGCGCCGATGGGGCGCAACTGGATTGCCCGATAGCTCCTAGAAATCCATGCGGGCGCGCACACCGAAGGTGCGCGGCGCACCCACGATGATTTGATAGAAACCCAAGTCCGACAGATCGTTGATGTTCGCATTGTATTCGACATCGAACAGGTTCTTCACGAATCCGACGAGCTGCCATCCATGATCCGAACCGATGGCCATCTCGCCATTGACTAGCCAGTAGGAGTCTTGGGCCGCAAGGGGCTGATTCTCCGTCAAGAAAAAATGGTGGTCGGTGTAAGTGAAATTGATGCTCGGTTTCAGGAAAAGCTGTTCTGAAAGATCGGCTTTGTAGGACACAGCACCGCTGAAAGTGATCTCCGGTGTCCGCGGCAGCCTGTTCCCCGCCTGACTGACGCCAGCACTGACGAAATCGACCAGTTCACTTTCGAGGTACCCGAAAGAAAATGTGGCATTTAGATTGTCGAATGGGTTCAGGAACAGCTCGGCCTCTGCCCCGTAGATCTCGGCATTCGCCGCATTGTCGAGAACAGTCGCAGGCACGCCGCCTGTATTAGCCAGAGTAAAGACCTGAAGGTCTGAATAGTCGTAATAGAACGACGTCAGGTTGACGTAGCCGATGTATCCCGGAAGGGACCATTTAGCACCCGCTTCACAAGCGTGGAGCTGCTCCGATCCGAACGGCCCCAATTCTTCGGGCCGTAAGAGGAATCCGCCATTGAAGCCGCCACTCTTAAAGCCTTTCGAATAACTGGCATAAAGGAGCAAATCGGGGTCCGGCCGGTAATTGATCGCGATATTTCCAGAAATATCATCGTCTGAATAGTCGAGATCGACATCATAAAGCGGCAGGGTGAATGCAGTTTCTTCGAAAAGCGCTTCGGAACGTAGTTCCTTTTCCTCTTTCGTATAACGTAGCCCCCCGATTACCGTCAGCTGATCGGTCAGGGCGAATTCCACGCGCCCAAAGATGGCAAGCGATTGCGAATTCTGCAGGTTCTTGTGACGTGAAAAGGATATCGGTGCACCAAGAACCGTACCAAGAGGATCGAAGCCTCCGGGATTGGTCATTGGAGCCAGTGCCGCCACTGTCGAACGCAATTCTCGGAACAGATCGGCCGTCTGGTTCTGACGGATGCGTTCGTCGAGATAATATCCTCCGACAATCCAGTTCAATCGATCGCTTTCGCCTGATAACCGCAATTCCTGTGTGAATGTCTCGGTCTTCGCGCCCACGTTGATGGCCAGAAGCTGCAATGGGCTGCCGTCAGAGTCTTCTGGAAGGAAATTCTGCCCCTCTTCGTAAGAAGTGATCGAAGTCAGGTCGACGTTACCAAGCGCGAACTCGCCCTTGACCGAGAGGCCGTAGACCTCGCGGTCGATTCTTTCTTCGCGGTCGAAATTCCCGCGATATCGTCCGGTCGTGTCGCGATAGCCGAGCGCATCCACACATTGGCCGGCCAATGACTGATCCGTGGAACACGCCACGCCGGTCGCCGGATCGATCGTTTCGTAACGTTCATACTGCGAAAAGGGCGTGTCGTTGATGTCCGCGCGGAACCGCACGAGCAACCGTGCATCGGGCGAGGGCTCCATTTCGAGAAAAGCTCTGAGCGCCCAGAGATCGGTCCCATTGCTGCGCTTACCCGTCAACTCGTTGACGAAGAAACCATCGGCGAAGTGCCTTGCAACGGCGATACGGGCATTCACGCCCTCGGTGATCGGTCCGCCTACGGCACCTTCGATTTCGTAGCCGCCGAATTCCACGATGGAGCCCTGAACATAGCCGTCGAAATAGTCGGCTGGCGGATTGGAAATATAATTGATGGCACCGCCGGTCGTGTTCTTTCCATACAGCGTCCCTTGCGGTCCTCGTAATACCTCGACCCTCTGAAGATCGAAGAGGAGGAAGTTCTGCGAGCTGAATGAACTGAGATAGATGTCGTCGAAATAGAGCCCCACCGGACCGCTGTTATTCAACGAGAAATCGTTAAGTCCGACCCCCCTCAGGAACACGACCGGCTGCGTGCCGGAACCGGCAATAGGATCGATAACGAGATTGGGCACCTGGGAATCGATATCCGTGCTGTCGGTTACGCCCAGGCTTGCAAGAGCCTCGCCACCCAGCGTGGTGATAGCGACACCGATATCCTGAGGGTCCTGCTCGCGCCTTTGCGCTGTCACGACGATGGTATTAGGGTTGTGCGGAGAACCAACGCTATCGGCGTTATCGGCCGATTGCGTGTCGGGTGACTCGACCTGGGCAAGAGCCGGTGAAACCACCAGCACGGATACCATTACCGGTGCAAGAAGGAGGTGCGAGCGAAGTCTCCTTGCTACCCGTACGGCTGACGATTGGTTCATTGATCCTCTCCCTTAGTTATGTTGCGCCATTGTCCTGGTTGGGTTTGCGCGGCACATTCCTACGTCTGCGTGATGCGTGACACGCAAGCCGCCGCTAGGTGGAGCTGCGGCTAGCGAAAAATAAATGACGATTCCTCATGTTTCAAAACATAAGTAAACATCATGTTTTTTGATGTCAAACTTGTTTCTCAGCAGTGCGCCCGCCTATGGGGCGGGGATGACGGAAACCAGGCCACTCCATGTCAGAGCCACGCCCCGACAGAAACGCAGCCGCGAAACATTCGAGCGTATCCTTGAAGCAGCGTCTGAACTGATCCACGAGCGGGGAAGCGATGCGCTCAAGCTGACCGAAGTGGCAGTCAAAGCGGATGTTCCGATCGGTTCGGTATACCGCTACTTTCCCAACAAGCGGGCCATTCTAGCCAAACTGGCCAAGGAATACTTCAAGCAGTTCAACGAGGATCTTTCGACGTCGGCCATGGACGCGACCGACCTCGTCAGCCTCGAGCAATCCATGCGCCGCATGACATGGCGTCTTTTCAGGCGTTTCCAAAACGAGCCGGTTCTGCGCGACGTCTTGTCAGGTTGCGAAGCGGATCGCGATATTGAGGAGATCAACCTGGCGGACAGCCGGGAAAGCGGTGATCGTCTGTATGAGCGTTCGTCGAACTGGGCGGGGAGCCCAGTCCGACAAAGCGCATCGAGTGTTTCATGATGTGCCATCTTTCGGGCAGCGCCTTTCGGATGGCCTTGGCCATCCCGCCAGAGGAATCAGATCTTCTGGTCGAGCGCTTCAACGAGATGGTTCTGGGTCAATTGTTCGACTAGGGAAGCCGGAAGGGCTCCTCATCGGCAAAGCGCCGCAGTACGTTGGTGGAGATTCGCGCAACATTGTTGCCATAGTCGTTATGCGCCAAACTCCCCGCCCAGGCGATCGAGCCGGTTGACCAGACCGCGCCGCCGCTGGCGGTTTCGAAAAACACCATATCGGCCCGGACTTCGGGGTCCTCAATGCCTGGCGGCATGGTTTGCAGCAGTTCCTCCTTAGCCCGAAGCATGAGCGCATTGTGCTTCTCCGAAGAGGCAATCACGATGGCATGAGCAGGCGTGCCGAGCGCGAAATCGGCGCGGTCTATCTCCTCTCCGGCCGCACCGTCGCCATGCGCACCGAAATCGCCAATCACCTCGCTTTCTACACCTTCTAGGATGAAGGCGGCGCGCGGATCCGCAGCAGCTTCGGTCAGGCGGTAGTGGGTGCTTCCCCCGAAACCCTGCGCGGAAAAGCCGACTCCGACCAGGGATTGCGGGGTTCTGCCAAGCCGCCGCCACAGGCCGCCCAGTTCACCGGAGAAGGAATGATAGTATTCGCCGGGCTCTGACAGCCAGGCCCGCGTACCGTCCTCTGCCCTGCGGACTTCGATGCAATCCGTGCCGTTGGGATCGAAGGCGATCCGCCAGTAAAACCCGTTACCCCCCATATACATGAGCCGCCCACCGCGCGCGAGCCAGGCTTCGAGCGCTTCCATCATCGTGGTCGACCAGTATTCCGGGTGGGTGCCCGTCACGATGACCTGATATCCGTCGAGCAGGTCGATGCCCTCGCGATGGAGCGCATCGTCGGTGATTGTGTCGTAAGTCTCCCCGGTCTGTTCCAGCCAGGCGATGATGTCGCCATCGGCTGTGAACGCCCAGTTCGACGCTTTGGGCCGGAAGTTCACGATCGGGCGATGCAGCGATGAATAATGAACGCCGCTCCCATCCGGATGCATGTCGTAAAGACCACCCCCGAATTCGGGATGCGCGCGAAGTAGCGCATCGCCTTCCGTATCTTCTCGCATCTGCGGATAGAGCGCAGCGAACTGCGGTTGGATACAGAAGTTTGCATAGGCGAGATAGGAAGCGGTCGGCGCGAGGAATGCGATCGCAGGCTTCGCCGCATCCAGTTGAGGCAGGATGTAAAATGGCACGTAATCGTCGCTCTCGCTCTGCACGAGCTTCGCAGCATAGAGTCCGCTGGGGAGATCAGCGGGCACTGTCCATCTGGCGAATGGTTTCCACTCGGCGTCCGCGATCGCATTGCTGTGAAAGTGCATGGCGCCATAGTGCGAACTGTCGACCGTCCAGTCATGGACCGTGCCGTCCCATTTGCGGCCGCAGACGGCACGTGTCGGCAAATTGACGATGCGGCAGTGACGCGATGCACCACCTCTATCCTCAGCGACTTGACCCGAGATGTGACTGGCGAAGTCCCAAAGGTGGTTGCAAGGCAACCCGGCGTGCTCACCCGGTGCGGTATTCCAGTAAAGGCCCGCCTCGCTGTCGCGTAGCACGCGATCGAAGAACGCCGGCTGCTCGAGCTTGCCATCAAAGGCATGAGCCGGGCGCCCATCGCGATTGGCGGCGCCAAACCAGCATTCGAGAGGAGACGCGCTCTCATCGCCGCCAGGCGCACTATGAAAATCGTTCCACACATCGCCCAACGGGGCATGGGTATGCAGCATTTCCAGACCGTGTTCCGGTGCAGGGGCCTGCCGAATACTCACCTGACCGCTTGCATCGACATCGATTAGCAGCAGCGTCCAGCGGCGGGGAGAAATGGGCCGGCTTGTCACTGCGGTGTCCCCGCAAACAACCTGCGGTACATTGTTCTCGAGGTATAGTTCGAGCCGGGCGCCGCCTTTGTTCCTGCCAAGTGACATCAGGCACTGGCGGCTATTGACCCATTCATTTTGCCAAACGAACACCGCGAAGTGGATGCCACCGTCTCCAGCAATAGCGCGAACACCATCGGCGGCGGCATAAGAACCGGCGAAGATCGGCTGGTGCGGTATCTCGACTCGTCCAGCCCATTCCGCGGCGATTTCGGTCTCCTCGAAGATACCCCCATCGTCCGGGTCATCGCAGCCAGTCAACCTGACTAGGCTGACGTCGGTCGCTCCGGATCCGTAAGTGGAGGCATGAAAAGCGATTTCGTCACCGCTCCTAACAGAAAGACGGTTCGCATAACCTACGATGGTTTTCGTCATTGCTCGGCACCAACCCCATTGCAAAACATAATATTTAATTACTATAATGGAGTTGGTGGTTTGGCAAGCCGTGTTCACGTCAAGAGCGGGAGCTGCCTGCCGGATGGGCCTTGTGGGCGCGTTTCGGCCCGACGGCCCTCCCGGGTACCGCGATGCATGGCACCACGCCGTCGCAGTGAAGGTTCGGCCTCCTATCATCGATGCAACGGTCCGCCTCGGATTAGTCGCTGGATCTGGTGTTGTCCTTGGGGACGGCTTCAACTGTCTAAGGGATGACAGAGAGTGGCAATTGATCGACGACCACAGCAGGTAGTGTCTGGCGATCCATACCCAGCGCAAGCCAAGGAGCGATGATATCTTGGCCGCGCTTACCCAACTGTTCGGCCGTCATGATCTGCCCGATCACATCTGCAGCGATAATGGCGCTGACTTCACCTCCCATGCCGTGCGCGGGGGGCTCAGTATGATCGCCGTGAGACGCTTCACATCGAGCCAGATTCGCCATGGGAGAATGTTGGAGATGAGAGTTTCAACGGCAATTCCCGGGACGCGCTGCTCGACGGGGAGATCTCGATACGCTCACGGACGCTACCTTCCTGATCGAACGCTGGCATATCCACCACGGCATTGTCCGCCCGCACTCATCGCTCGGATACCAGCCGCCGACCCCACAAACGAAATTTCCTCGTGCTACTATGCTGACTTTCGCTGTACTTCTGTCAGCAGGGCTTCCGGCAGCATCAGATCAAGAGGAAGGATCTAGCGAACGACGCTCGAATATCGGCGCTTGGGACACCGCAAGCACGCCGCCTGGAATATTGTTGTATATCAGATAGTCGTTCTTCTCGATCAAGATCGAGCAGGCTTCTCGACATCCTGGAAATCTAGTCAGCGATCGTCTTTGATGATCCTGAAGGAACGGTTGGGTGCGATGGTCAGGGTGTTACCGTCAAAATGTGCGACGATCTGCTTGTTTGCCGCAATATCCGCATCGGTACCTGTGGCGCTCGCCCAGCGTTCGGCGTTCAGCGCTAATTTGTCGCCAGACCTCGTGAACGTCCCATAACCGCTGACGGCTTCGGTGCTATCGCCGAGCACGAGTATGAAGCGATTGTCGATGAAGGCGAGCCTGCCGTTGTCGAATGTGTAAATCTCGGCTGGGCCTGATGCGATGCGGGTGAAGGTTTGTACGGTACCGCTGCCGAAAACCAGCTTGAGATTATCGTCCGATCTGGTGACCGTGAGTTGATGATCCGTATTTGCGCGGAACGACAATGGCCGTTCCATGCTGCCGGAAATCGAGATGATTTGCTGCGCCTTGAGATCGACGCCCTTTTCCGTCGCCGTATAGGGGCCGGCATGGGCCATCGCTTCCGCTGCGGAATCGGCAGGATCGCCCATCACTGCCTGTTGGAGAAACACTCCACCTTCGAAGAGAAAGACACCGTCGATCGGCAGCGACTGGCCTTGCGATGTGACCAGCCCATCGTAGGCCCAGTAACCTCGGACGGCCTTGAGCTGGTCGATCGACATTTCTGCATTCGTCGCGTCTTCTTCGGTCGGGTAAGTCGCACATGCGCTCAGTGTTGCAGAGAGTACGAGGGTCAATGCGGCCCTGAATTTTATGCGTGCCGTGACCATCTTATCACTCCTTGCATTCGGGCCAATGGCCCCCGTTTTAGACAATGCGCAAGCCGCAGCGAGCGCTGGGAACTGCTGCTGTCACACCGTCAAGAAATCGCGGCAGTCGCTTCGATTTCGATCAGGAAATCGGGAAGCGCCAGCGCCGCAACACCGACAAGGGTATTGGGAGCCGGATCGACCTCCCCGTAGAATTTGGCAATCTCGGGTACGATGATGCCCAGCTTTTCGGGTCTGTGATCAACTACATATGTGCGCAGCCTGACGACATCCGAAGGTGTCGCACCCGCCGCCACAAGCACGGCGCGCAAATTGTCCAGTACCTGTCTGGTTTGTGCCGCTAGATCGTCGGGACCAACGACGTTGTGGTCTGCGTCCCAGGCGACCTGCCCTGCAAGATGGATCGTCTTTCCTCCATCTTGGAGGCTGGCATGGGAGAAACCGTAGGACACGGCATCGTAAAGGCTGTCCGGGTTGATACGCTCCATGGTCATGTTTCGCCCTCAATCCACAATTTCAAGGCTGTGACCGAACGGATCGGTCATATAGACGTTTTTCTTTCCCGCCAGCGGACCGTCCTCGATGAAGATCGTCTCCATCGCGATGCAACCATTCGCCGTCAGGTAGGCGACTGCCCGATCTACGTCGTCAACTTTCAGCCCAAGATGATGACCACCCAGATCGCAGTTGCGGGGAAGGTCAGTGCGTCGGTCGTCGGGTTTGTCGTACTGAACAAGCTGGAACTTCATGTTGTCGGTCAGCTTGAGCATCACGAGCGTCAGTTTTGCGTTGGGCACGTTGACATGCGTTTCCATCCAGTCGCGTCCCTGCTCGTCTTTTGGCATGTCCGCCGCATCGAGAGGACCGAGCCGAAACAGTTCTTGCGCCCCGATCACCTCGCAATAGAAAGCCACGGCCTTTTCAAGATCGCGAACCGTCCACGATATGTGGTCGACCGATAGAAATTTTGGCTTGGAGGGTAATTCGCTCATGGACCGGCCCGCCTCTGTATCGCTTCCGGTTCGAGACTGACGGCGGTGAAGCTTGTTTGCAATCGCGCGAAAGAGACGATTACGTTGCGCTCAGCGCAAAATGGGTCAAGTAGCAAGATCGCCGATCGCAACTGGCCGAGCGGGGAACCGTGCGGTGAAGCCAGGATCGTTTGGATTGTCGAGCAAGCGTAACAATGTCGGTTCGCAATTACGCCCTTGGCACAAGCCCATCCCGCACCGGGTGACGAGCTTCACCGCATTTGCCGATCTGCCATCCAGAACCGGGTCGATCTGCGCTAAGGCGACCTCTTCGCACCTGCACACCAGCGTATCGTCTCGCAAGGCGGGAAAAAACGGTCGCGGATCGGCGATTTCGTCAAGCAGGCGGGCGAAGCGAAGCAAACTCCGATGGTTCGCCCGATGCCTGGACACACGACGTGCCGCTTCGTCCTGGCTGATTGCGCCGAGCTCTGCGGCAATCCCGAACCCCGCGATCTTTCCGCTTGCCATAGCAGCATTCGCCCCGGCGATTCCGGTGGTTTCACCGGCGACGTAAAGGCCCGGTATGCTGGATTGCATCCATTCATCGCAGAGCGTAGCCCAGCCGCCAGCCGGTCCTGCTTTGCGCATCTTGGCAGACATCATACGCGGCAGAGACGATTGGCTTACGAATCCGTAGCACAGGCCAACTGCATCGCAGACGATTTCGCCGCCTGGGTGCTGCGCCGCCGCCACTCTGTCGGTTCCGCAGATCGCTTGGATCGGTGCGTTGTAAAGCACTTTCACGCCATGTCTTCGCAAAGTGGCGAGCGCGCGAATCGCAGGAAAAGCCGCGCTCAACTGGTCAAGCGCGCGCAAGCCATTGCGTATACCGGCCTTAAGCATGGTGCCGCGTGGTTGGGAGAACAGCACGGCTGCCACGCTCCCTCCCGCCTCCACGATTTGCGCGGCGATAAGCAGTTGCAGAGGATGGGTGCCGGCAAGCACAATATGCCCGCCGGGGACAATACGCTGCGCCTTCAAAAGCGCCTGCATTCCCCCCGCCGAATAAACGCCGGGCAGAGTCCAGCCCGGCAAGGGCACCGCCAGATCCTGGCATCCTGCAGCGATCAGAACTCTGGCGGCAGTCACCAATCGCAAGCCATCGGGTGAGCAAAGGGTAAGCGTAAACAGACCGTCGGGCCTGCGGCGAAGACCAATCACCGAATGGCTGCCGATCCAGTTGATACTGGTTTGCGCCTCGAACCGACGCAGCAGTTTTACAAGCGGAGCGTAAGTCCTGTCCTCCATCCAGGCTGGTATTTGGAAGGATCGCGGTGGCTGGCGCAATATCTGGCCGCCGGCGCGTGGCTGTTCGTCGATGACAACGGTCTTGAGCTTCAGATCGTCCAGCGTGAGCGCCGCCGCTTGCCCGGCCGGCCCGCCGCCGATGATCGCGACATCGTAATGGTTAGTCACGGGTCACGTCCATCCCGACCTGGGCGGGTACCAGGCAAGCGCGTACGCGCCGCCCACCTGGAAGCAGGGTGACGGTGCATTCGCCGCATGTCCCCATGTTACAGAACATACCGCGCGCCATACCCTTGGTGTCTCTTCGGAACGCGGGTGACTGCTCTATCATGGCTGCTGCAAGTGTCTCCCCCTCGAAGGCATCGACCCGTTCGCCATCAATGATGATCTGGATACGCCTTCCTCGGTCTATGCCATGATGTAGGCGCATCACTGCCCCATGAAACTGTTAAGATGCGAAAAACGCGAAGGCGCGACGATCTCGAGCTCCCCGCATTTCCTCCCGCTCATCGATTGCGCGATCAGGCGGGCGAAAGTGGGACCAAGCGTGAAGGCGGAACCGCCACCGGCCACCCAGCACCCGGGCATGGCCGGTATTTCGCCGACGATCGGCAATTGATCGGCACTGATCGCGGTGATGCCGGTCCAACTGCGAATAAGACTGATTGTTGCTATCATCGGAGCGACGTCAATGGCCACCCGTAAGTTGTCGCGTAGGGAACTCTCGATAACGGCAGGCGGTCGATACAGTGCAAACCGCCCCTCCGCATCAAGAGCCATGCGCGATGGCCAACCGCCGCCGATAAGCAAGTTGCCCGAGTGAGTCTGCTTCATCGAGAGGCGCCGCCCAACGTGCTGAACCAGGTGCGGAACGGCTTGGGCGACGCGCTCGGTTGCGTTCATCAGCAAACCCACTGGAAACAGCGGAATATGCAGGTTCAGCATGGCGGCCACGTGAGCGCTCCAGGCGCCGCAGGCGATCAAGATCTGACTGGCCGCGAATTGCTCCTCGGCAGTGCTGATGACGTACTTCCGACCTGCCTTTTCGATCGACTGCACCCGGCAGCGCGGGCGCAGGACCGTGCCATCCTTGGCTGCCGCGATGGCAATCGCATGTGTAACCAGACGTGCGTCGGCATGGCCTTCGTCCGGCGAGTAACCGGCAGCGCAAATTGCTTCTGACAGATAAGGCGCGATTTGCCGGGCCTCGTCGCCATCGATCATTCTGGTTTGCAGCCCTTCGGCGTTTTCTCGCGTGATCTTGCGCTCCAGTAAAGCGCATTCTTCCGCCGTTTCGGCAACCATCAGGCCGCCATTCATAGTGATATGCAAATCCGTCGCGAGATCGGCTTCGAGTGAAGACCAGTCGGATATGGCGAGACGGCTCAGTGCTGCGATACGCGCCGCCTGCTCGGCAAGGGCGTCACCGTTCTCAAGGAACCTGCGCTCAAGCTGGAAATGCAGCGACCCGGCGTTCTGGCCGGAAGCGCCCATTCCGAAGTCCCCGGAATCGAGGAGTGTGACCTTGGCTCCTTCGCGGGCAAGATACCATGCCGTGGCGCAGCCGATGAGGCCGCCTCCCACGATAAGAACATCCGATTTTCTCATTGCTCCTTACATACGTCCGATGGCGTTCAGCGTCTCCCTGATTGCGCCGAGATCTTCCTGCGCAAGATCATGCAGTGGTCGGCGGACGTACCCGCCAGGTAGACCCTGAACGTTCAGTGCCGCCTTCAGAATTGCCGGTCCCGATCCGAAAAGGCCGACCAGTTCCGGCGTATACCACTCATCGAGTATCACGCGATCCTTGCGTCCGCAGGCACGCGCGCCATCGACGTCGCCTTGCCACAAGCGGTTGTAGAAATCGGGATGTGCCTTTCCTAACACAGCTCCGGCCCCCATCGTGCCGTCGCCGCCCCGCGCTTCGAGTAGGGCGAGACCGTGCTCATCCATCGAGTGGCCAAACACCCTTACGGTTTCATTGAGGGCAAAGAAGGTTTGCACAAACTTGCGCAAATCGGATGTCGATTGCTTGATCGCGACGACGTTCTCAAGCTGCGCGATCCGCTCTAGCAGGCCGATGTCCATATCGATGCCGGTTCCCGGAGGCCAATTGTAAACGCAAACGGGCAGTGCAGAGCGTGTCGATACGTCGCGATAAAAATCCATAATCTCGTCGTTCGACGGTCGGATATAAGGCGGTGGTGTGACGAGAATTCCCTCGAACCCGCTGCTATCCGCCGCTTGTGAAAAGTCGACGACTTCGTTTGCGGTGAATGCCGTGCAGCCAGCAATCAGCGGAATCCGGCTTTGGAGTGTATCACCTGCAGTCGCGAACAAGGAAACACGTTCCTCGGGAGAAAGGCTGGTCCATTCACCCGTGGTCCCTGCGATCACCAGTCCGTGCATACCCTCTGCCTCGAGCCAGGTCAGCAATTCGCTAAACGCCCGCAAGTTGACCTGCTGGTCTTCATCGAATGGTGTCGTGATCGCGGGGATATACCCCCGCCAAGCAACACGTTCACGCTTGTTCAACCCTCTATCTCCGATTCGACCTTTCCCGGCCCTGATCCCAGGCAGGTACGCTGTTGCGAGAAAGCTCTCCGCACGGCAATAGCAATGAACCGTTACATTTATTGCGTTTTATGCAAAATCCGCAGTGGTCCAACTTGCTCGGAAAGAAGCGCAGGTGCATGAAAAGGGTAATTACATGTGGGATAACGCACTGAATTATTTCTACGAAGCGGCGAAAAGAGGCTCGATGCGGCTCGCCAGCGAGAAAATCGGGGTCGCCGTGTCCTCGATCAGCAGACAGATCAGCCAGCTCGAGCGAACATTCGGGATGAGCCTGATTGAACCCGGACGCCGCTCGATCAAGCTGACCGAGGCTGGAAAGCTCGTTTTCGAATTTCATCGCAAGCAACTGACCGATCGCGAAAGCCTGGTGAACCAGCTGCAGGAGCTTCGCGATGTCAAGACAGGGCGTGTGGTTCTGGGCATCGGAGAAGGTTTCATGGGTGATGCGTTTGCAGGGACGATCGCGCAGTTCCATCGCCAGAATCCCGGCATCGAAATCATCATCGATAGCGGACCCAGCGCACAGATCGTACGAATGGTCCTCGAAGACGACGTCCACATCGGGATGATTCTGCATGTCACGGACGAGCCGAAGGTGCGCACCCGGTTGGCGGTGAAAGAACCGCTCATGGTGCTGTGCGCCCCTGATCATCCGGCTGCCGAACTGCAGTCGGTTTCCCTCAATACGCTCGCCGAATATCAGCTATGCCTGCCTCCGCAGGGCTTTCGTATCCGTGCGATCCTTGCCCAAGCCGAACATCGAGCCCGGATCGCGCTCGAGCCGATGCTGGTGACGACTTCCATCCAGATGATGAGAGATGTCGCAAAGGCGGGCAATGTCGTTACCGTGCTGCCGCGCATTTCGGCTCTGGCCGAGCTCGCTGACGGCAGCCTTGTCGCTCGCCCACTGCTCGATGCCGAACTTGAGGATTCCACGGTTAGTCTCATCCATCGGCTTGGTCGGCAGCTCAATGGTGCCCCGGCGCGGCTCCTTTCCCTGCTGGAAAACAACCTCAAGTCGTGGACATTGCCTGACGCGGAGCGGGAGTGACCGGCGAGACCAGTACGGATACGAGCGCGGCAATCATGGCATTTATCGCCATTGCCACCAGCCCCGTCTCAAACCCAGGCAGAAGCTCGGCCCACATCGGCGCGAACTGCGGTAGCAAGGCGACATAGCCCGCGACGATGCCGGCGAAGATCCCGATTGCATTTGCTCGCTTCCACAAGAACGCGAAATACACCCCGGGCGCAAGCATACCGACCGCAGCATAGGCCGACAGTCCGATGTCCACGAGCGATCGGTTCGCGCCCAGCGTCAGCCATACGGCAATTGCCGCAAAGACCAGCAGCGAGAGGCGTGACGCCAGCAACTCGCCCCGCTCGCCGAGCGTCGGGACGAGCGGCTTGAAGATGTTCCTACTGAACAGCGAACCCGCCGTCAGCAGAAGAACCGATCCCGGAACAAGGGCCAAAAGGCACGCCGTGCCGGCGAACAGTCCGATTGCCCATGCCGGGTAATTCATGGTCACGAATGTAAGCAGCGCCGCATTGGTATCACCACCTGGCGGATCGACTCCAGCCAGCAATGCTGCAAAGCCCAACATGATGATGAAGAAATAAGACAGCGAATAGAGCGGTTGAAGGACCGCATTGCGTCGGATCGTGCGGCGATCCTGTGCGGAATAACAAAGCTGGAAGAGATGTGGCAGAATCCAATTGCCCAACGCAACATTGAGCGCGGCGGTCATTAGCCATGTGCTCGTCAGCCCTGCTTCTGGCTGCAAGCCCGGAAAGCTGCCGATGGTGGGGTGCATGTCCTGAACGCGGGCGTAAATATCAAGCATCGAAGATGCGCCGACCTTGGACGCCGCTGTGGCGCATAGCAGAACAACCACTACCAGCATCAAAATGTCTTTCACGCCAGCGGCAAAGGCGGCGGAGCGCAATCCCGCAACAAAAACGAACGCGATCATCGCAACTGCAGCGACGACTGCTGAAGCAATCGGGGACACTTGCGTACCCAGCGTCAGCCTGAGAATCAGGCTCAATGCCGTGATCTGGATCTGAACATAGACTATCAGGGCAAGAATGCCGGCGGCAGCCACGACGACGCTCAGCCATTTCGCGCGATACCGCTCCTGGAAGAAATCGGCCTGCGTCACGAGATTGTGTTTGCGGCCTTCATCCCAGATGCGCGGCATCAGCCAATATCCGATCACTGCCGAAAGCGAGACCGATGTCAGGGCAAGATAAGCAGGAGCACCGTAAGCCCAGGCATAGCCGGAAATCCCGAGCACTGCGAAAGTAGTGTAAATCTCGCCCGCGTTGAGAAACCAGAATATCAGGATGCCGAAACGCCTGCCGCCGACTGCCCATTCGGTCATCGAAGCGACGCGGGCCTGCCGCTGACTGTAGAGGAGCGCTCCCACGACTGTGCCCAGCACGATCGCAAGCGTAAGGATCTGTACGGTCATGTTCAGTCTAGCTTCTCGTCGTAGGCCTTTTCCGCTCTTTCATCGAGCCGGAAAACCACTGCGATGACGGTCGTTGTGAAAATGATTCCGACAAGCTGCCAGACCATCGGGAACGGTAATGAGAGGGGGCGCCAAGCGATGTCATTGACCAGCGGCGCACCGCCTACCTGCCAAAGGAACGGCAGAAGCAGCAACCAGCGATGCCGATAGTCGCGCGCGGTCACGAGCGGGTCGTCCCGCCGCCGGTCGCGATCCAGTTCGCGACCTTGGTTTCCAGCACATCCATCGGCAAGCACCCGGTTCCGATGACCTGATGATGGTAGTCGCGCACGTCGAACCGTTCGCCCAGGCGCCGAGAAGCACGATCTCGAAGCTCCCGTATCTTCAATTCGCCAACCTTGTAAGCGCAGGCTTGCCCTGGATAGGAGATATACCGGTCGATCTCGACTGAGACGTCGCGCGGCGCCATCGAGGTGTTGGCGAGCATGAACTCTATCGCCTTCTGTCTGCTCCATCGTTTCGCATGAATGCCGGTGTCCACCACCAACCGCACGGCGCGCAGCATAGCCATGTCGTGGTGGCCGAAAAGCTGCATCGGATCTTTGAATAGGCCCAGTTCCGGCCCCAGAGATTCGGCATAAAGACCCCACCCCTCGGTGAACGCCGTGGCCTTGCCCTTCTGTAAAAGTTCGGGAAGTGCATCGTCCTCTTGTGCGAGCGTCGTCTGAAAGTGGTGGCCAGGAATGCCCTCATGCAAGGTAAGCGTCTCAAGCGTCGGGATCGGGCGCGTATCGAGCATCGACATGTTGAAGAACAGGATGCCCGGCGACTTTCCGTCTGGCGGTCCCGTTCGGTAATACCCAGTACCCCGCTGATCGCCCAGCGCGGGTAGCGCCCGCACTTCGAAAGGCGCCTTCGGGCTGTGATGAAACAGCTTGGGAATGTTCGGCCAAATGCGCGCCTCGATCGCTTCGAAGCGATCGATCAACTCCTCCGGAGTCTTGCAGTAGAATTCCGGATTGGTGCGAATGTACTCAAAGAACGCCTTCAGGTCGCCTTCGAAACCGACTGTTTGCCTTACCTGCTCCATTTGCTTGCGGATGCGGGACACTTCCGACAGGCCAAGGTCATGAATTTCGTCGGGAGTTTTGGTGGTCGTGGTGTGCCGGGCAAGTTCCCACGCATAAAGCGCGCTGCCGTCCTTCATGGCCCAGCGCCCCGGTTCCGATGAAGCCCGAGGCAAATATTCGTCTCGCAGAAATGTCCGCCATGATCCGTATGCAGGATAGATCGCATTTTCGATCCTCGCACGATAGAGCTTCTCGAGCTCCTTGCGATCGGCACCGGTGATCGATGCGGGCATCCGTTTTATCGCGAACCAGAACGGACTGTCTTCAATCGGCATCGCCAGCATCGCGTCGACCTGGCCCAGGACATTCTCGATCAGAACGCGCGGCTGGAGATAACCAGCGGTCAGACCCTCGCGCGCCTTGGTCACGACATTCGCCATATAGGCGGCGAACCCATCCATGCGTGCGAGATTCAGCCTATAGTCCGCAAGAGTATCGAAGCGCGCCGATCCTCCGGATATGTAATCCGGAAATTCCACATGCATCCCGAAAGACGCATCGAAGGGGGCAAGGGTCTGGACATCGAACAGCCCCCGATCGAACAGTGTAATCGTCTGATTCAGGTAATAGGCGAACACGTCGTACGCGATGGCTTCGACGGCGCTCAGCGCCGCGCGATCGATCGCTTTGAGAGCTTCGCTTTCTTCGCGCCGAAAGGCAATCAGTCTATTGCGATAGAAGTCAGAGTAGGGATCGACGAAAGCGGGAGCCTTTCCCATCACATGAGCCTGGTCGCTGGATAGCGGGTGGAGCCTTGCGTCACGCGCCGCGCTCAAATCCAGCAGACTGCGCAGGCGGGCGGAGGCATCGCTTGTTTGGGCGAAGGTCATGGTCGGAACGAGCGCACTCGACGCCATCAACCCCATCGCATGCCTTCGGGAAAGGGCAAACTTGCTGTACTGAGGCATTACGCGTCTCTCCCAAATCGCAATGATGCCGCGAATGGTAGCGTGGCTTCCGCGAAGCTCCAGCATGGATTTGGATCGGGGAATTTCGGAAAAATGAGAAAAAACAATCGTTTAAGGATCAAATGGCCACTTACATTGCGTTTAGCGCAACGATTCGTCCGTGTTGCGCACTTTGGACGCATCGATGGAAACCATACCCCCTGTTCGACGGTCTGCTTCCCTCGCCTTCTTGGAAAGGGAGCAAGAGCATCATTGAACTCCACCTGGCTATGAAAACGCTCTGGGCTTCGATAATTGCGGCTGCGCGTTTCCACGCGAATGAACCCATGCGCTAATTTGCGTTGGGCGCAACAAAATCCACTGTTCGATGTCATTGAAACAAATTCGTAACTGACTGAAACTCCGTGGCAGTCGCGTCACTGTGCCATCTTGGCGAAGGCGCTCTGGAGAATTCGGTCGATGAAGCGAGTTCGTACTGCAATGGCCGGTTTGGTGGCCGCTACGCTGTGTCTCGGCGCTCAGGTTAGTGCTGAATCGAAGAAGGTGCCGGGGCCTTCTTCGGGACCTGAGCACCAGGCTGGAAAAGATGCCCCGACCATCGATATCCTTTCGCGCATGTTTATTTGGTGGAACGGTGCGTTCACCCGGCCGGGTTCCTATACCGAAGAGGCTTTTTCAGCGTTTTTCACGCCCGATGCGACACTGACTCTCAATGGGCGCAGGTCGATCACCGGAGTGGTGCAATGGGCCGAGCGGTTCCAAGACATTCAGGCACTGGGTGGCGAGGTGGAGATCGTGGTGCCTTTCAAGGTCGTCTTCACAGCCGAGGACAAGATATACACGTATCATGTCATCCGCTCGCGCCGGGCCGAAGGCGTCGGCTGCATGTTGGCCGCCGGTCACGCTACGGTCCGGGACGGACGTATCGCGTCGATAGATCTGGTCCGATCCGAGCTAACTCCCGAACAAAGACGGCTTGAACCGCTGTGCTGGCAGAGCTGATCGATCCTCTGCCGCTTTCTCATGCCAAGGTCAGGGCACCTTCAATAACTGCAATCACATTTCATTCGATAATTCCAAAGGGGAGACTGATGATGAGGTCGAGTATCAACGTACGGAGGCTGCGCAAAATCCTGCTCACATCGGCTTTGCCCGCAGTCGCAGCCGCCAGTGTTGCGACTCCGGTTTTGGCGCAGGACGTGGACGAAGAAGGCCTTACGGATCAAGTCATCATCGTAACGGCACAGCGCCGTAGCGAATCGATTCAGGATGTCCCAATTTCCATCACTGCAATCGGGGCCGAGCAGCTCAAGGATCAAAACGTCAATGGCGTCGATGATGTTTTTGCAATGACGCCGAACGTCTCGTTTCAGTCCAACGGCTCGCGTGATCGCAAAGACCTCTCGATCCGCGGCATTTCCAATCAGCTCAACCCCTATGCCGATGTGCGTCAGTCAAGTTACGCCTTCTATATCGACGAATTCAGCGTCGTTGCGGGTACAAGCAATCCGCAAATCGTCGATCTCGAGCGGATCGAGGTGCTGCGCGGCCCCCAGGGCACCTACTTCGGCCGCAACGCGGTCGGGGGCGCGATCAACGTCGTTACCAAGAAGCCGGTCGACTATTTCGAAGCCAATGCCGAGCTTGGTTACGCCAGCTTCGACACGAAGCGCGCGCAGGGCATGATCAATATCCCCGTGGTCGAAGGCCTGCTCGCAATCCGAGCTTCTGGCCAGTACGAAAAGTCCGATGGGTATATCCGCAATATCAATCCGATCGGCGGCGGCAACGACAGCGAATACTATACCGGTCGCATTCAGGCGCGCCTGACGCCGCTCGACAGTCTGACCTGGGATTTTACCTATAGCTATTCGGACGAGACTCTCGGCATGCGCAACGGTGTGCCGACCGGCTTTGTCACGCGTACGTGGGCGGCGGTCTATTATGGGGCAACCGCCGGTCTGATCGCCGATCCCGACGGCGTCGGTTTCTTCCCGGACAACACCAACGAGGTGAACTTCAACCGTCCGCAGGAGGTCGGGAGCACGTTCGAATATTACAGCTCACGCGCCGTCTGGGATTTTGGTCCTGTCGAGGCCACTCTGGTTGCCGGCCATCTGGAATCGGATCTGTTCAACTATGGCGACGTTGATGGTGGCAGCATAGATTTCTTTTACGAAAACCTTCTGTTGCACCGCGAATCGACGAGCGGCGAACTTCGCTTTCAATCCACCGGAAGCCAGGTCCTGGACTGGAGCTTCGGCGCCTTCTACGGCAAGGACACCGGCGATAGCGATCAACAGACTTTCCACGGCGCGGACAGCCCGCTTTGCCCTGCCTTCACCAACGGCGACTGTGAAGGCTTTGAGGTGACTGGCGGGGAAGGCTTCAGTACATCGCGATACTTCGCATTGTTCGCCCAAGGCACTCTGAACTTCACAGATCAGCTGTCGGCCACTGCGGGTCTACGCTATTCCTGGGAAAAGGTGACCAACACTTCGCAGACATCTTCGAACACGATCATCACCGGCACCAACGACCGGTCCGCCACGTTCGAGGATATCTCGCCCAAGTTCACACTGACATATAAGCCTAACCCCGCGCTCATGGTTTATGCGACCGCATCGCGCGGCTTCAAATCGGGCGGCACCCAAACCAGCAATTCGGCCCAACTGCGCAACGAGTTCGATCCGGAAACGCTCTGGAACTACGAAGTGGGCGCCAAGTTCGATCTGTTTGACAATCGCGTACGCGTGGACATCACCGGCTTCTACATGGACTGGAAGGATGTCCAGCAAACGATCCGTTTCCAGTTCATCGATCCGGGCACTGGCTTGCTGCGTGGGGTCAGCGGTATCGCCAACGCCGCGTCAGCGGAGAGTTACGGGGTGGAGGGCAGCTTCAGCGCCAGCCTTACCCCGCGATGGACGCTCGCCGGCCAGCTTGGCTACAACAAGTCGAAATACAGGGATTATCCCAACGCGCTGATCGATGGACAGATTCTCGATCTCACGGGGCAGCAGCTAACCACGGCCCCGAAATGGACCGCTGGCGCCCAGACGCAATACACTCTCCCGCTCGGCTCTTTCGAGGGGTTCGTTCGCGGGGAATGGAGCTATCGCTCCAAGATGATCTCTAACCCCTACTATTACCTCTACAAGACTGTGCCCGGTGAACCGTTCCTCAGCCCCAGCTATCACAATGTGAATTTGCGTCTGGGCTTCGAGAACGACAATATTCGCGTGGTTGGTTACGTCGAGAACCTGTTCAAGGCAAAATACTACGCCAACGCCTACGAAAAAGCGTTCTACAGTGGTTCGCAAGTCGAACCGTCCTTCCGCGAGTTCGGCATCAGCGTAGGCTATTCGTTCTAGGAACAGCTGGCTGGCGCGGCGACGCGCGCGTCGCGATAGCGGCAGGAATGAAACCGCCGGTGGTAGATTTCTCTTCCACCGGCACCACGAGGAGATCGGGCCTTGCCGAGCGATAGACGGGAATTTTTGAAGGTTTCGGCTTCAGCCGGTGTGGCTTTGGGTTTTGCGTCGCGCCCCGGAAGGGCTCTGGCGCACAGCAATGATGCTGTGCTCGAAGCTCTGCTTCAAAGCCATTGCGAAACGTTTCTTGCCCGTTCGCCCGAAGAAGCAACGGCGGCCAACTTCGACATAGGTCAAAATGCCCATCTGCGGGCCAGGCTCGATGATCGTTCGCTGGCCGCGCGTGAACGCGATCGGCGCGCGGTCAAGGACGCTTTGGCACAGCTCAGAGCCGTACCCGTTCAGGGTCTGTCGGAGCGAGCCGCGCTTGATCGGGACGTTGCGCTCTACGTCTACGAAACGTTGGATCGCCTGCTTGGCTTCTATGGCTATGCAGATCTGAACCTACGGCCCAGCCCGTATGTCGTCAGCCAGATGAACGGTGCCTATTACTGGCTGCCCGATTTCGTCGGCGGTCGCCACCCGATCACTGATGGGGCCGATGCGGAAGCCTATTTCGACCGTCTTTCCGGACTCGCGATCGCGCTCGATCAGGAAAGTGCTCGCATTCGGCACGACGCTGCCATCGGGGTGGTTCCGCCCGAATTCGTGATCGAGAAAACGGTCGCGCAAATCAAGAACTTGCGCGACGGTCCGCCGCTTGCCTCGGCGCTTCTCGCACCCGCGATCGCAAGGATGCAAGCCCTCGACAGGCGGGGTGATGCCGAGCGGGCGACACATATTTTTCGACAGACCATCCAGCCAGCGCTCTCCCGGCAGATCGAGGCCCTTGAAGCTGTCCGCGCGCAAGCAGTCGATACGGCCGGGGTCTGGCACCTGCCCGACGGCGATGCCTATTATGCAAGCGCGGTGCAGGCGAATACGACGACAGACATCGCGCCGCACGATCTACATGAGCTCGGCCTGGAGCAGTGTGCATCGCTGCTTTCCCGGATCGACGCGCTGCTCAAGGCCCAGGGCATGAGCCAGGGCACTGTAGGCGAACGCATTGCCGCTCTTAATGCGGATCAGCGCTTTAAGGTTAGCAATGACGATGCGGGACGCGAGAAATTGCTGGAGCTTGCCCGCCGTCATGTCGAAAACATAACCGCCAAACTGCCTGAAGCCTTCGGCATTACAGCAGTCAACCCGATTGTGGTCAGGCGTATTCCCATTGCTGTCGAGGCGGGCGCACCCGGGGCATTCTATAGCGAAGGAGCCCCTGGCGAGCCGAGCGTCTATTCGTTGAACCTGCGAAACCCTGCCGAACATCTACTCTGGCGACTACCGACACTGACGCATCACGAGGCCGTGCCCGGACACCATTTCCAATATAGCGTGCTTGCCCATGCACCGTCTTTGCCGCTCTTCCGCAGGATAGTCAGGTTTTCAGCCTATACCGAAGGTTATGCCCTTTACGCCGAGCAGGTCGCGGCAGAGCTCGGCATTTTCGACGACGATCCCTTCGGGCGCATTGGCGAACTGCAATCGCAATTGTTCCGCGCGGCGCGCATTGTGGTGGACACCGGCCTACACCACAAACGCTGGACGAAAGATGAAGCGATCCGGTGGATGGTCGAAAACGCAGGCGAACAACCGCTTTCAACCGAACGCGAAGTGACCCGATATTCAGTCTATCCAGGCCAGGCATGCAGCTTCAAGGTCGGTGCCACGCGCATTGTCGACAGCCGCGAAGCAGCTCGCGAGAGGATGGGACCACGCTTCGACATCCGCAAGTTCCATGATTTAATCCTCACTTCGGGGCCGATGCCCATGGCGGTGATGGAAAAGGCCGTGCAGCAATGGGCCGAAGCCTGAAAGACTTCGAACAGGAGTGACGATAATGACAATGGCAACAATCCGGCGGGCCTTTGTTGGTCTGCTTGCGGCGATCGCGGCAACGAGTGCGCAGGCGGTACCGGATGCGGCACCCGTGCAGCGGGCTGCAAGTGAAGAGACTATCGTCCTGACCGAAGCCAATGTCGTGGACGTCGATGGCGGCGCTCCGGTGCGCGATGCGGTAGTCGTCATTCGCGGAAATACGATTGCCGAAATCGGTCCGGCGTCTTCGGTCGTGATTCCCGATGACGCGCAGGTGGTCGCCATGAAGGGCAAGTGGTTGATTCCGGGCCTGATGAACATGCATACCCACTTTGGTCTTGTGTTGCCCGGCAGCGAAGGCGCGGAACTTGCGGACGAAACAGATCCTGAACTCGCCCTCCGCATGGCCAACAACGCCCGCAAATCACTGCTGGCTGGCGTCACGACGGTGAGGCTCGTGGGGGAGACGCACGGGGTCGATTTTGCTGTCCGTCGTGCGATCCAGAAGGGCGAGGCCATTGGTCCGCGCGTCAAGACTGCCGGGGAGATCATCGTGCCAACGGGCGGGCACGGCTTTCTGGAAGCGGATGGTCCTTACGCACTTGCACGGGCAGTACGTGAGCAGATCAAGAAAGGCGCGGACTGGATCAAGATAGCGATTTCTGGCGGCATCTCCGACACGCACGGCAGCATTGGTGCGGCACCGATGACTGACGAGGAGCTTGCAACCCTGATCGAGGTCGCACATCGCAACGGTATACCGGTAACTGCGCATAACGGTTCTCCAGCAGCGGCCGAACAGTCGATAAAATTCGGCATCAACTGCTTCGAGCACGGCTATTTTCTCACTCCTGAAAATCTGGCCGCGATGGAAGAGAAGGGCATCTGGCTGGTGCCGACGATCGTGGTTTCACAAGCCGGAGCGATGGAATTCTTCCGCAAGATCGGCTCGCCCGAATGGTATCTGGAACGGGTAAGGTCGACCGGCAAGCAGCATTGGGCGATGCTTCAGAATGCCATCAAGGCAGACGTCAACATCGCACTCGGGACTGACCAGTTCCCGTTTGAGCCCAACAGCGGCACCACGGCAACCGTCGCGGAAGCCGAGCTTTACGTTAAGGCTGGCATGACCCCGCTGGAAGCGTTGCAGGCGGGCACTACGCAGACCGCGAAGATGCTCAAGATCGAAGATCAAGTCGGTCGGTTGCAACCAGGCCTGCTTGCGGACATCATCGCGGTCGATAGCGATCCGACAGTCGATATCTCGGCCTTGCGTTCGATCAGTTTCGTGATGAAGGACGGGGTCATTTATCGCGACGACGCCAATGGTGTGTTGGCGAATTGATTGCGCAGCGGGACGCCAAGGATATCCAATGCCTCAACACGGTTGGCTGTGACAAGCATGCCCTGGAGGAAATCGGGCCCATCCCACGCCCCGAAAGCATTCCGCTAGAGCCCGAAATGCGCGCATGCCGCTGCGGGGAGCTCGTCGGGTTCGCGCGTCGTCGTGCTGGGGAGATCGTTTCCCGGTGCGGCTCAGTCTTTTTGCAGGATTTCGGCAAGCGGGGTGTGAGGCCAAAGCTTCCGGATTTCGTCGTCATGACCCGTCAGATCGTAACGGAGAAGCGAGACGGGAAAACGACCCGTTTTCATAAGATAGTCGTGAAAGTCCCTGATCGAAAAGGCATCACCCAATTGGCGTCTCCGGTCGACCAAGAGTTTCTGCAGCTGCATGGCACCAATGGTATATGTCATACCATACCCGGGAGGGCGGCGAATGTAGATGCCGGCGTCGACGCGCGCGACGTTTTCGTCGAGATAGGGTGTCCAGTCTTGCCAGTACGCCATGGTTTCGGCCATCGACATCTCGTTGCGTTGCATCTTGACGTCGCCGACCGTCCGTGCCGCGCGGAACAGGCCGAATATATAGATCAACTCACGCGTGCGCGGTCGATCATCGAAGAGACCAAGCTGGAGGGCGGTTTCTTCCAGATAGAACCCCCAACCTTCCGTGCGCCCGCTATCGCTGATGTTGCGGCGGATGGGGTGCGACACGTGCCGCGCCATCATTCCATCGAAACGATGGCCAGGGAAGGTTGCGTGGAGATGATCGGGTGATGCATCGCGAAATTGAATTTGCTCCCAGAACATCGGCCCGTCCGGTCGTACGATCCAGGGCGCGTTGTATCCCATTTCCCGATAGCTATCCGGAATATAGTGGGGAATGGAGACAATCTCCTCGTCAATCAGCCACTGACGGATTTTCGCGTCGGTCCCGGCGAGCTGTTCTTGGTACTCCTCGGCCGATAGCGGGAGTTCCAGCTCGGGCAGATTGCGGTTGCGATGACGCTCAGTAGTGTAGTTCGCCCAGTGACGTTGCAATTCGCGCTCGGCAAGTGTGACGATCTGGTCGGAATCGTAGGGCATCAGCCGCACATTGGTGAGAAACCAGTCATACGCTTCGCGTCCCACTCCCGCCCGAGCCGTCATTTCCGGGCGAGACGCGACCAGCCAGTCTTTGAATCCGACAATTGCCGTTTGGGCCTCGATTATATCGGCGACCAGTTGCGGCTGCTGGACAGTCGCCCGGGCACGGAGATCCGCAAACCAGCCTATCGTGCCTTCGGGCTCCACGGCACGATAGGGCATGCCATGGCCGACCCCATCGCCGTGCGAAAGGCTGTGTATGGCAAGATCGGCATAGTCCGCAGCGACAGAATCAAGGTTGATACGCGCTTGAGCAAGATATCTGGGGATGGCCTTTATCCGGGCTCGGAACTCGCTCAGCTCATTCCCCTGCAGCGGCAGTTCAACATAAGCCAGGCGCTGCACTTCGTCGGCATACATGCCCGGATCGCGCGCCCAGGGCTTGGTCACGCTGAGCGTAAAATCCGCAAGATCCATCTGCGCTCGAATCGCCAGGTAATCGACCTGCCGATGGCGGTCCCAGCTAGCTACTGCAAAATCCGGCAACTGCGCCTGGAACGCCCGCAGCTCCTCCTTGCGCCTCTTCACCGTAGACTGGCTGTAGTCGATGACGCCCTCGACCGGCTGCAGGGTGCGCCATTCGTCGAAAGCCGCGAACAGGGCGACGAGCTCCTGATACGACCGCTTCCCAGACGGAATGTTGCTTTCGGGTGTTGTCTTGTCGGGGCGATCTGCTGGAGTCGAGGCGTTCGCTGCCGTCGGCATGATGATTCCGGCAAGCAGAATCGCGGCGGTCGCAGAAGCAATATTTCGCATGAATCATCCCCTCTTAGATGTGCGGGCGGTCCTTCGTTCTCCACGGGACATTATAACAATAATCATATGTTATGTGTTATAATGTCCCGTGTATCGGTATTCGTCAAGCGGTCATGCAACGGTCCTTAGCTCGTGGCGCTCCGGTCCGTTCTCCGGACCGATTGGCTTTGACCGCCATATGAAAAGAGGTTGTTCTTCGGAGACTGAGAGATAAAAATCCCTTATTTTATAATCTCGTATTAGAGGTGCTAGCTCGCCACTAGCGCCCAGGGACTGGCGATCGTAGTCATCGAAGCGACCCGATTGTCAAATTTCTGACCAAGACAATTGACGGCCTCGTAAAAATATGCTGAAAATCACGCAAATGTTCACAAGAATGATCTGTGAGGGGCTCCCGGGTCCGGCAGGTGAACGACAAAGCTCAGGGAGGTAATCAAAATGGTGAGTGAGAACGCTATAGGCTTTGGTGCGGCGCTGAAGGGAACTTCGGCGCTATTTCTCTCGATGGCCGTGGTCGGCACAGCGACGGCACAAGAGGCGCCGAGCGCGGGGGAGTCGATCGTTGTCACCGGCTCGCGCATTCCTCGCCCCGATGTGGAGTCGAACAGCCCGGTCAACGTTATCGGGGAAGAAGAAATCAAGCTTTCCGTCACCAGCGAAACCGAGCAACTCCTTAACGCACTGCCACAAGCGGTTGCCGGTGCAGGCGCACAATCCAACACCGGGAATGGCTCGGCAACGGTAAATCTTCGCGGACTTGGCACTGTGCGTACGCTGGTGCTTCAGAACGGTCGACGAATTGTGGGTGCGTCCCAGGATGGGGTCGTCGATCTCAATATGATCCCGCCGTCGCTGGTTTCTCGGATCGAAGTCGTCACCGGCGGTGCGTCGGCCGTTTACGGTTCGGACGCGATGGCTGGTGTGGTCAACTTCGTCATGAGGGATGACTTCGAAGGCCTCGAGGTCGGTGGTTCGTACGGCATTAGCGACGAGGGCGATGCCGCGCGCTATAACTTCGACATGACGGCGGGTGGCAATTTTGCCGACGGCCGCGGCAATGTCGTGTTTCACGGAAGCTACTACAATCGCGCTCAGGTTAAGGGCGCGGCGCGTGATCACGCGCTGGATTATTTTGCCGATGCCATCATCGACGGCAAACCGGTACTGGTGGAATCCGGCAATGGCGTGACGCCCCAGGGTACGATCTTCTCGCCCGAGCTGGTCGGGCTAACCGATCCCTATGGCAACACGATCGGGACTGCCGGCATCTTCTTCGCGCCGGAGGGCTGGCGCGCCTATCGGCCGAGCGATGGCTTCAACGATCGCCCGTACACCAACCTCCAGATGCCCATGGAGCGCTGGCAGGGTTCGGTTCTGGGTCACTACGACGTAACCAACGGTGTAACGGCGTTCTGGGAAGGGTCGTATGTGCACAGCAAGATCAATTCGACGCTGGGCGCGGTCCCCATGAGCAGTTCGGGCTTCATCCCCGGTTTCCAACTCGACTTGCGCAATCCCTACCTCGATCCAACGCTGCGTCAATTTCTCAGCGACAATATGGACGATGATGGGGACAGCCTTGTCCCAGTCAATATCAATCGCCGCCTTCTCGATGGGGGTTCGCGCACCAGCGACCAAACGCGTGACTTCTGGCGCTTCGTTGTCGGTCTCAAGGGCGAGTTGACCGACAGGCTTTCGTGGGAGGTGTTCTTCAACCAGGGGCAGACGAAGGTTACCGACGTGCAGGGCGGCGGTGTCCTTGTCGATAATTTCGCGAACGGCTTCCTCACCGATCCCAACGATCCCTTCAGCTGTGCCACGGACGATCCGGATTGCGTTGTTCTCAATCCTTTCGGTCTCTATTCGATGACGCCGGAAATGATCGACTACATTTACACTGATCTGACCAACATCACCACGATCAAGCAGAAGCAGGTCGGTGCCAGCCTTACAGGAACGCTGTTCACGCTACCGGCTGGCGATGTCGGTATCTCGCTCGGGACGGAGTATCGCAAGGAAAGCTCGTCCTTCGATCCCGATCAGCTCTATGTGATGGGCAAGGCGCTCTCGCGGTCAGCAGGGCTCAGCCCCACGGCGGGTTCGTTCGATGTGGTCGAAGGATATGGCGAGCTCTATGTTCCGATCCTGGCTGACATGCCTGGCATACGGCTGCTGGCGTTCGAAGGCGGGGTGCGTTTCTCGGATTATTCGACGGCCGGTTCGGTCTGGTCGTACAAGCTTGGCGGAGAGTACTCGCCCTTCGACGGCCTGAAATTCCGCGGGCTTTATCAGCGGGCGGTGCGTGCGCCGAATGTGGTGGAGCTCTTTTCGGGTGCGACCAACACCGCTCCTCAGGCGGTCGACTTCTGCAACGCTACCCCCGAACGCACCGCTGCCGAGCGGGACTTCTGCGTCAATGCGCTGGGTGTCCCAGGCGGGGTGATCGATGTCTTTCAGCAGGAAAACCAGCAGATTCGCGCGGTAACGGGCGGTAATCCAAACCTGCAGGAAGAAACCTCCGACACGTGGTCGGTCGGTGCGGTAATCCGCCCCGACTTCCTTCCCGGCCTTCAGCTCACAGTCGACTATTACAATATCAAAATAGAGGATGCGATCGGTTCTTTCGGTGGCGGTTTGCAGTCTGTGATTACCGCCTGCAATGCGGACATGTCGCTCGAGAATGTGTTTTGCGTCCCTCTGCGGAACCGCACCCCCGACGGTCAGCTTTATGACGTACCGCTGCTCAACGCCAATATCGCAAAAATGGAGGCGCGCGGCGTCGACTACCGTCTGGACTATCGCCACGATCTCGCCGCCTCATCGTTGAACTATTATATTGCCGGTACGTACCTCATCGACAATATTTCGCAGGGCAGCCCCATTGTGAACCCGGTGAACTGCGCTGGCTATATTCGTGGCGGAAGCTGCGGAACGGCCAGCCCGAAGTGGCGCTTTACCCAGCGGCTGACTTGGGAAGCAGACAGGTTGCAACTTTCGTTGCGGCATCGTTTCATCGGCTCGGCCACGGATGGGCGGATCGCTGGCGCGAAAGCGTCCGGTGCTCAGCCGCCAGCCTTGGCTGTACCGGAAACCGGCGACGTGCATTACTTCGACCTCAGTGCCTACTACGACGTCGTCGATAATTTCACCTTCTTCGCAGGGATCGATAATGTGCTGGACGAGGATCCGCCGTTCTATCTCTACGAACGTGAGACCTACGACGCTATCGGGCGCCGATTCACGATCGGCTTCAGGGCGGACTTCTGAGCGATGCTACTTGGCCGCGTCGGCGAAGGGTCGGTGCGGTCAGGTGATTGCTTGGTCTGAAGTGCAGGAGGGGAGTTTCCGCAGATGGGCAGGTTTGGATTGATCCGGGCGTTCGGAACGGCGGTGATGCTGTTTCTGGCTACAGCTGTTGTGGCTGGCAATGAAGTGTCTCGCCAGCAAGGGGTTCCGGGCGGCACCGCGGAAGTCGCTGGTACGACCTTGTCGATCGGCGAACTCTACCGCTACCAAAGCCTGATCGGCACGACGCCGGAAGGTTACAGTTGGTCGAGTGACAGCGACACCGTTCTCTTTCTGTGGAATGATCAAGGTTATAGTTTTCGCGATATCTGGACCTATTCGGTGCGGACCGGAGAAAAAACCCGGTTGACCTTTCTTGGACAAGATAGCGTTCCTCATGCGGAACGGCCGGGCATTTCCCAGGCCGTGATGCTGGGGGACAGCCGGGTCGCTTTCACCCTCGGCGGGAAACTCCATATTCGCGAACCCGACGGATCGGTTTCCCCGATCGAAACCGAAAAGCAAGCGGTGCGCGGCCTTGCTGTATCCCCCGACGGAAAATGGCTTGCTTTTGTTTCGGGTAGTCCGGTCGATACTCGCAATCGTGTCACTTTGGGCGGGGAGCTTTGGATTCGCTCAACGGAGGATCGAAGGGAGAATTCCGCCCGGCGCCTGGTTGGGAGTGATGATCCCAAGATATACGTTCAGGATTACGAGTGGGCGGACGATAGTGGGTCTATTGTATTCCATCATTCGGATGACCGCGCGATGCCCGAGCGCGATATCTATTTCTATGCCGATGGCGAGTTGCAGAACAACCGTGTGATCCGGGCTTTCCCGGGTGACGAAACAACGCGCGCGCGCATAGGCCTGGTCTCGTTGGCTTCAAACGAGATTCGGTATTTCGATCGGCCCGATCCCAAGCACCACATATGGGATTACGGTCTGTCGGGCGATGGCAAACGACTCTTCATCAGCGGCTCCGACCTCGAGGCCAAAGAACACACGATTTATCTTTACGATGTGGGAAGCGGAGCCCGCGAAACATTCTATCAGCTTCGCGACCCCCGCCATCTGCGGCCCGATTGGCAAGTCGACTGGGCACCGGCCGACGATGGATTGATCATTCTGACCGACCGCGATGGCTGGTTGCACCTCTATCATCAACGCAATGCCGGCGAGCCGCCGCACCAGATTACTCAAGGCGAATGGGAAATCGAGTCCTTCGCGGTCGATGGCACGACGAAATCGCTCTACTTCACTGCGAACAAATCGCACCTGGCCGATCGCAAGATCTATCGCGTGCCTGCCGCTGGCGGCGAGGTGGAGCGTGTTTCAGGGAGCGCATCTGGAACTCACCAACCGGTCTACTCGCCCGATTTCAGCCGTATCGCTGACTGGTACAGCAGCGATACGATGCCCCCTGAACTGTTTGTGATCGATACGGACAGACCGCGAGAGGCGACAAGAGTGACCCGTTCGCCGCAACCGGAATTCTACGACCAGACATGGGCGGATACACGGTACGTCGAGTTTTCAAGCCATGTGGATGGCATGAAGCTGGTCGCCCGTCTCAGTGTGCCGGCGAATTTCGATCCAACCCGGCGCTATCCCGTAATCGTCGGTTCTGTTTATTCGGATGCCGTACGCAATCAATGGGGCGGTCGGCGGTCGCATCCGACCTGGGGACTGGACCAGTATCTGGTCGGGCAGGGCTATCTGATAATCAGCGTGAATGTCCGTGGATCATGGGGACAGGGGCGTGAACACAATCAGACCCAGCTGCACAGTTACGGCGGAACCGACATCAACGATCTGGAAAGCGGTGTGCGTTATCTGATCGCGCAAGGTCACGCCGACCCAGACCGTGTCGGGATTTGGGGGTCCAGCTACGGTGGCCTGATGACGATCATGTCGCTCGCCAAGAAGCCGGGTGTCTATGCCGCCGGCATAGCAGGCGCACCGGCCACCAATGTCTGGCACGCCTACCCCTCGCAGATGTGGATCATGGGGCCACCCGAGGGTGATGACATGCCTGCGCGCTACGAGGCGCAGTCGCCGCTTTATCACGCCGCAGGTATCGAAGATCCGCTGATGATCATCCACGGTTCGCGCGATCCGGTGGTGCTTTATTCCGACACGATCGCGCTGGCCGAAGGAATGATCGAACGGGAGCAGATGTTCGAATTGGTGACCCTGCCGGGTGCCCATCACGGCTGGGATCTCGAAAACCTGCCTCAGACTCGGTTCTCGTTTCGCAAGATGATCGATTTTTTCGACCGCAACGTGAAGAATAGGAAATAGGATGCTGCGTGCACTGATGAGTCTTGTCGCAGCAGGGGCCTTGTTACTGGCCTCCCCCGCGACCGCTACGGAAGCGGCGGTGCAAGAGCTGGGCGCCGAATTCTGGGCATGGCGTGCAACGACGCAGCCGACCACGGGCGATGACATACCCCGTATCGAACGCCCCAGTGGCTGGGTTCCCGATTGGTCGCCACAAGCCATTGCCCGGCAGAGGGATGCGTTGCGCCAGTTCGAGGCACGCTGGACCCGCCTCGCGGATGAACCCAGGAATGTCAGCCACTCGGTTGATTACAGGCTCGTCGGCTCGGCCCTCGCACGAGTCCGCTGGGAACTGGATCATGTCGCTGCATGGCGGCGACAGCCACACTTTTATGTCGCGCAAGCCTTTACGCCGATATTCGAAGTGCTTTTGCCTCCCCCTCCGGTCGAAAGCGAGCGCATTGCACAGGTTGTGCGCTTGCTGGAAAACGCCCCGGCGGTGTTCGTCGCCGCCCGCCACAATCTTGACGATATGCGGGACCCGTTCGTTGACGCCGCACTGGCGCAACTCGGTATGGTCCCGCGCAGTTTGCGCGGTATGGTGGCGGGGCTGGAACCCCATGCTACGCCCGAGCAGCGAAAAGCTCTGGTCGCATCGGTCGAAAACGCCATTGCCGCGGCCGCGCAGTTTGGTGAGTTTCTCGAAAACAATCGGGACGGCCTGCCCGACAGCACGGCCGTGGGTGAGGAAAGCTATCGGTTTTTTCTGAATGAGGTGGCGCTCTATCCTTTTTCGGCGGAAGAGCTGCTCGTCATGGGACGGCAGGAATGGGCGCGTTCGGTGCTTTTCGAGGAATTGGAGCGTAATCGCAACGCGGGGGTGCCTGAACTACCGATCGGCAGTTCGGTAGACGCTGTCACCGCGCGGTTGAATGCCGACGAACTGGACATTCGCCGTTTCCTGGGCGAGCGCGGGCTGCTGACAGTTCCCGATTGGGCGGGCCACTACAATGCACAGCCATTTCCGACATACTTGGCTCCAATCGGTTGGATGGGCAGGACTTTCGATCTGACCAGCCAGGGTCGGGTCGGGCAGAACGCCACCGTTTACTTGCCCGACCCGTCACCCGACCTTGGCTATTTTAACCTGTCGATCACTCGAGATCCCAAACCGATCATTGTGCACGAAGGGGTGCCCGGTCACTTCTTCCAGCTCACACTAGGATGGAAACATCCCAATCCATTGCGGCGTCATTACTATGACAGCGGCGCAAACGAGGGCACGGGATTCTATGCCGAAGAGATGATGCTGCAGGCGGGTCTTTGGGCGGATTCCCCCAAATCGCGCGAGATCATCTACAATTTCGCACGTGCCCGGGCGTTGAGAGTTGAGGTCGACGTCAAGCTGGCACTAGGCGAGTTCACCATTGCCGAGGCCGCAGACTATCTCGAAGCCATGGTGCCGATGGATCGTGCCACGGCGGAGCATGAGGCGGTCTTTTTCGCCGCCGCACCGGGGCAGGCAATCAGCTATCAGATCGGTAAGATGCAGACCGCCGAATTCCTCGCCGAAGCGCGTGTGCGGGAAGGCGATGCTTTCGATCTGAAACGATTCCACGACTTCCTGTGGCTGAACGGAAATGTCCCGATCGCGCTGCAAAAGGAAGAGTATCTTGCGGCCACCGGGGCGGATTGAGGGGCGTCATGCAGATGATTCGATTGGTTGAACCGGAATCCGGCCTTTCGGCGCGATGCCAGCTCTTGCACGATGTGGCGCCGGTGTCGGCACGGTTCTTGTGGGAACTGGCAGAGCGTCAGGCCAGCTTCGAGGCGCTACATGCCATCTGGACCGGGCCGGAGATTTCCGTTCCGATGCCGGCAGGTGTTCTGCCCGGAACAATGGAGCGCCCCGTCCTACCGCCTGAGAACGCCACCTCCTACCCTGAGGCAGGCGATATCGTCCTGGCGTATCTCGCTGCGGGAAGCACCAAGGGGCTGCCCCCTGGAGATTTCTACGACGTCGGCTTGTTCTACGGTGCCGGGGGGCGTTTGATGATGCCGTTTGGTTGGATACAGGCCAATGTCTGCGCGCGGATATTGGACGAAGATCTGGCCAAAGCGCAGGCCGATTGCCGCACGATCCGTTACAACGGCGCCTGCACGCTCTCCTTCGAAATAGCCTGAGGAGCGCGCATGGCGTATGATGATGTAATGGCGTTACTGGGCGATTGGCTCCTGCCGGGGTCGTTGGTCGCCATTATGGTTTCCATGGGACTTTCGCTGACCGCGAACGACTTCAGGCAGGTTTTTCGCAACAAGCGTGCTCTTGTCTTGGGCGTTTGTTCCATGCTGGTGGTGCCGCCGCTGATTGGCGTGACCATGGCGCTCACCGTGGCGCCTTCACCGGCGCTGGCCGTTGGCTTCGTCCTGCTTGCGACGACGCCTGGAGGGATGCTGTCCAACCTCTTCACCGACATGGCGAAGGGCGATCTGGCCCTGTCGATGTCGATGACTCTGGTCATCAGCATGATCTATATCATGGTGGTACCGTTCTATGCGCACTTTGCACTGTTGCATTTCATGGGCCTCGACGCGGAGGTTAACATTCCGCTCGGCCAGTTTTTCTGGGATATCTTCTCGATCACCCTGCTGCCGGTGGCGACCGGCTTCGCGGTGCGTGCCTGGCGACCTCAGCTCGCGCTGCGGCTCAAGCCTTATGTGAAAAATGCGGCTATGATCGTGCTGTTCGGGTCCTTTGGCCTGATCCTGTTCGATCAGGTCCCCGTCCTCCGTGAGAATCTGGGCGCGCTGTTTTGGATAACGGTCGCGATCAATCTGGTCGTCGTGCTCGTGGTTGTGGCCATCGTGCGATTCGCCGGTCTCTCACGTAAAGAGAATATCGCCATCGGCATTGAGCATCTCATGCGACAGGAAGGAACGGCGATTTTCATCGCTGTATCGATTGTCGGCAACAATGAAATGTCTCTGCCAATGATTATGAATACGCCGGTTGCACTCTGTTTCGTTCTTATCTTCGTCGCCGCGGCGCGGAGATTGACACGGTCCAGCACCTTTCTCGGCAGTGCAGCAAATTAACCGAAAAAATAAGATAGATGCCCGTGCGAAGGGCGAGCAGGAAAGTCACAGTGATGAAGTGGTACCCGCCATCGGGCAGCGACGGGAGATGCGGTCTCCCTGGCGGACGCATATCTCGCGCGAAGGCAAGCGGTAGAGTGCCCCCGGCCGTTATCGCGAACAGGCGCAGCAGTGCCGCAACCGACCGACCATTGTGGTTCTCCACTGCGGCCCCGGGGCCTCTATTGGCGCCACTACGCGGTCAGTCGGAAACAGATGTTCTCGTGATCGGTGGCGGGATCGCAGGAGCTACAACAGCGCTGCACCTTGCCGAACGCGGAGTTGAGGTAGCGCTAGTCGAAGGCGATCAGCCGGGTGGAGGGGCAACCGGGCAAAGCGGTGGGCTGGTCGCCCCCGACTACATCCGCCATTCACCCAACACCATCCGCGACACATTGGGTGCGGAGGCGGGGGCGCGCCTGACCAGAATGATCGGCGATTCGGCCGGTTTCGTTTTCGATTTGATCGATAAGCACGGGATCGACTGCGACCCCCGGCAGGACGGGTTCTATACGCCCGCCCACACGGGGGTCATGGCGAAGAACCAGAGAGCTCATGCCGATCAGTGGCGGGCATTGGGTTATGATGTCGAGTTCGTGGAAGCGGCAGCAAGCGAACGCCTATTTGGAAGTCAGCGATATTCGGGTGCATTGCGTTTCGCAGCTGGCGGCAGCCTCAACCCGCTCGGCTATGTGCGCGGCATTGTCAGAGCTGCGCTTGATGGCGGAGCCAGGGTTTTTGCCGATAGCCGGGTCATTTCACTGCAAAGGCGTGGTGGAACCTGGGTCTGTCGAACGCGAGAGGGGACGATACGGTCCCGGCGGCTTGTCCTTGCCGCAAACGGTGGAAACGCGGCGCTGCATCCGGCCATGGCACGCACGAGCCTGCCGCTTCACGTCGTCCAGTTCGCGACCGCGCCTCTGTCCCCGCAGGAACGGATGGCGACGCTTCCGGAAGGCGGCGCATTTACGGACAAGCGCCCCTATCTATTCACCGCGCGTACCGATGGTCTCGGACACTTGATCTCCGGCTATCCTACGACATTGTTCGTACGGAGCGAGCGTGCTCAATGTCGCGAGGCCGAGCGGCGTTTGCGGCAGAACTTCGCGGCGCTCCCGGACCCGGAAATCTCTCATCTCTGGCGGGGTCTGGCGTGGGTCAACACATCTCTGCTGCCCGAAGTCTATGACTTGGGAGACGAAGCGATTGCGATCCAGGCCTGTAATGGTCGGGGTATCGCGACGAATACCGCCCTGGGGGCGGAAGTGGCGGAAATGCTCGCCACTGGTGATCGGGAGGTATTGTCGGTCAAGCCAAGCCGCCCCGAACCCATTCGCTTCCACGCGATCGCCGCACTGCTGCCCAAGCTTCTGATGTCGCTGGCTTATATATCGGACTGAGCGGGGAGTGCTGTCAGATGGCCAGAGGTTCCAGGTTGTCGTGAAGTCGGTTAAGCAGCGCAACGAGCTGTTCGAATTCGTCGGCGGTCAGTCCCTCGACAAGATGTTCGTATATCGGGGCAGTCACCTGCCGCGCCGTTGCCAGCCGCTCTTCGCCTTCCGGCGCGAGCGCAACCATCGAAACCCGGGCGTCGGTCTCACTCTGGGTCTTGGTGATAAGCCCCGCCGTAATCATCCGTTGCATGATGCGGGTCATCGTCGAAAGATTGATCACCGCCGTATCGGCGATATCGCGCGCGCTGCGAGGCGATTTCTCGCCCAAGATCATCAGTACGCGCCAACTCGGGATATCGAGGTCGATTGCCCGCAGCCGGGCGTCGATAATCGTGTTGTAACGGCTGATCAGCCGCGTGAGCAGGTAGAATGGATACCGCTTGACCCGGAATGCAGGGGTGCGCGGATTTCCGGATCGAAAGGCGTCCATGAGGGGCAATTAGGCCGAACCAAATTCCAGCGCAATGCGTCCGGAGCCTTTTCGCCGCCGAGCTCTTCACCCAAGTTTGACACTAAAGGATAAGCGATATGCCCTCTCCTTCTTCGTCGCGGGTCGCCCGATTGCCGCGTTCGGTGGCGATCTGCTCGGCCGCGCTGTTCCTAGTGGCGGCGAGCGCGCCCGACCTTTCTGATGTCATTGAGCGGTACGAGACGTTCGCCGCAGAATATCCGATGGAAGCGGGGCGATCCGATCCGACATCCTCGCGCGAAGGATGGCCTGCGGAAACGCCCGAAGACATGGCATGGCGAAGGGCCGAATTGCGGCGTTTGGCCGACGCTCTGGACGGACTTGCCGAACACGCGCTGGGACAGGAAGATCGGATCAACCGCGATCATCTGCGTGCGCTGATCCGATGGCGGATCGAAGGAATCGATTTCGACGAGCGACGGTTCGCCTTCGTTGCACATGAAGGGTTCTACAACACTCCTTATGCCGCCGCCCGCAAGCTCGATCCCGACAATGCCGAGGAAGCCAAGGCCTGGCTGGCGCGCATGCGCGGAATACCCCGGTATTTCGTCGAACAGAGGGCGAACCTGGAACGCGGCATAGCGACCGGCTGGACGCATCCTGCAATCGTGGTTGATGTTGCCGTGGCGATACTGCGCAAGCAGATCGCGCGATCGTCTGCAGATGATCCTATGGTGGATGCGCTGGAGCGCTTTCCTGCCATGGCAGCGCAGGCGCAAGGCCTGGTTGAAAAGGAGATACGGCCGGCGCAGCAGGCGATGCTGGATTTCATCGACGGCGCGTATCGGGACGCTGCGAGACCGGACCTAGGCATATCGGCGGTGCCCGGCGGGCGGGAATATTATGATTTCTTGCTCCGCTATTATACCACGACCGATCTTTCGGCTGAGGAAATCCATGCGATGGGCCTTTCGGAAGTGCGCCGTATTCGTGCCGAGATGGACGCCGTAATTGCTGCTACCGGGTTCGACGGGGATTTTGCCGAGTGGTTGCATTTCCTGCGCACCGACCCGCAATTCTACGCGACCAGCCGTGAGGAACTGATCGAAAAATACGCCGCCGCAGCGAAACGGATCGATGGGGTGCTGCCGCGATACTTTTCCCACCTTCCGCGCCAGCCGTTCACAATTGTCCCCGTCCCTCCGGAACTGGAAGAATATTACACGACAGCGCGCGGCGGCGGCGGGGGCGATAGGGAGAAAGGTATTGCCGGCACTTTCATCGTCAATACGTCCCATCTTGATCAGCGCCCTTTATACGAGGTGCCTGCGCTCAGCCTGCACGAAGCCGCGCCCGGACACCATACGCACGGTGCCCTCAATCAAGAGAACAAGGCGCTGCCCAACTTTCGTCGATCACGCGATCTGCTCGCCTTCCGTGAGGGATGGGCGCTCTACGCAGAGCGGCTGGGGCATGAAATGGGCGTCTATCGCGATGCCTATGAGAAGTTTGGCAGCTTATCGACCGAGATGTGGCGGGCCTGCCGCATGGTCGTGGATACGGGCATTCACGTGATGGGCTGGGATTATGACCGGGCGCGCAAGTGTTTCGAGGACAATACCGCATTGGCGGATGTCAATATCGATACCGAACTGGCGCGCTACATTGGCGCACCGGCCGGGGCGGTGGCATATAAGGTCGGCGAGTTGAAGATCATCGCGTTGCGCGAGCAAGCCGAACAGGCGCTGGGCGACCGTTTCGATATTCGCGTGTTTCACGATCTCGTCCTGGCGCAAGGCCAGTTGCCGATGACACTGCTGGAGGCGCAGGTCGATGCGTGGATAGCCTCCGTCGGCGAATAGACTGAAATGGGGGCCTAGGCGGCGAGGGCGGCCGCCAGCGCTTTCCCATCTTCATCTGCCAGCGCAGCTTCGCGCAGGCGCGCAATCGTGGCAGCATCGATCCCTCCCTGGCGGTAGCGGTCGATCACCAGATCGAAATTGCGCAGGCCGCGCTCGAACGTGTCGCCATAGCCTTTGATCAGACGCTGGCATTTGACCAGCTCCAGCGCGCTGGCGGGCTCGGCTGAGCGCACGAGAGCTAACCAGTCCTCTATCCGTGCCTGTTCGAGCGCGTAGCGCAACGTTCCACGCCGCCATCGCCGCCAGCCAGCGAGCGCATATAGTGCAAGGAACCAGCGCAAACGGGTCGTCTCGACGTGACGGCCTTTCGCAAACAGTGGTTCGAAAAGGCGCTTCGCTCGCTTGCTGGCAAGGAGCCGACGACCGATCGACAAGGGCAGTGTCTCGCAGATCTCCTCAAGCCGGGGGTGGAGATACTCGGTCAACTGGACGATCTGGCCATCTTGGGCTTTCACTTCCTCCTGCACACGCGCGAACCGTGTGCGGCGAATTTTGAGCGCAGCGACCCGGATCGTATCCTCGTAGGACATCCATAGCGCCAGGTGACGCGCGGCCTCCGTCAGCAAGGCGCCTGGACCGGCCAAGGCCTCCAATCGATCGAGATACAGTTCGGCATAGGCACGATCCTGATAGTCGATCAGGCGCCTGACGCCCTCCAGCGCGAAAGCATGCGCTTCGGGGGGAAGGCGCTGCTCCACCCGGTTTGCCAATGCGCGACCGGCCTCGCTGGTGGGTTCCGGGCGATCCTCCACGAATACATCGCGTGAGCTGGACTTGCCCTCTGCCGCATCGAACCCCGCCGCGAAACCGCGCAGATTGGCGTCGATGGCTTTCCCGCCGGCACGGATCGCTGTCTCGAAGGCTTCGCGCGGGAAAGGCAGGCCGCCGCTCCCCGCAAGAGCGCCGAACATGATTGAGCTGATCACGCAGCCGTTTGCCTGCGCCGCAGCTTCCATGTCGAAGCCGATGAAGCGCCTTGCGCGGTCCTTCGCTGCGGTGAGAATACGCTCGCTGCTGGCGCGCCCATCGCCCATCGCGGTCTTTTCGCTGATCGCGTAGACACGGTGGGTCGATCCAATGAGCAGCGTGTCTGTGGATACGAAGCCGCGAAGGATCGCGCGTCCCGCCTCCATCAGTTCCGAAGCGACGACGATGTCTACGTCGCCTGGAACCGGCATCAAAGCCAGAACAGGGGTCTGCGTTTCCTCGGCGGGGATCATTTCCACGTAATAGACGGTGGCGCCTGTGCGCTGAGCCACACCGGGCACCGAGGTTCCTTGTGCGATGTAGCCACACATCTCGCCCAGTTGTACTATCCAGTTGGCCAATACGCCGCCGCCCTGTCCGCCCAGGCCCAGGACTGCGATGGTAATTCGCTTGCGTTGCTTCATCAGAAAGCCCTCGCCGCCAGCATGCGTTCGTCGCGCCGCTGAAGCGCGCCGATCACCCATTGCCGTATCCGCTGGCGGATACGGTCGCCCCGGTTCGGATTGCTGATGATTTGTGCCTTGTAAAAGGAAGGACACAGGATAGCGGCATGGCTTACCTCGCCGCACACGCCGCAACCCACACAGCTGTTCTCCACATGCGCAACCGGGTCCTGTCGCAAGGGGTCGGGGTTCGCACGGATCGAGAGCGAAGGGCATCCCGACAACCGGATGCAGCTATGGTCGCCGGTGCATGTGTCAGGGTCGACGCCGAAGCGTTCGCGCACCACCCGCTGGCCGCTCTTCAGAGCATGGGCGACCTGCGGCTTGAGCCGGCGTTGTCGGTTCAACTGGCATTCGGATTGTGCAATCAGAACTTTCGGCCCCTTTTCGCGCGAGGTCAGTGCATCGCGAATGGCATCGCGCATACCGGCCACATCATAGGTCCGGGTGCGCGTCTGCGCCCAGGTGATCCCGACTCCGCGTACCGCGCGTTCGATAGGGTTGTTGGTCTTGCGATGGGGCGGCTTGGCGCGCGATGACGGGATATCCTGCCCGCCCGTTGCCGCCGAATAACCATTATCGACGATGATTGTCAGATTGTCGTCCTGGTTGAATACCGCATTCCCGATCCCCGAGGTCAGCCCGTTATGCCAGAAACCGCCGTCTCCCATGATCGCCACGGCGCGTTTGCCCTCGGGCTTGAAAGCAGACGCGCCTGCGGTGCCGAGGCCGTACCCCATTGTGGTGTTGCCGATGTGAAACGGCGGCAGGATGGAAAACAGATGGCACCCGATATCGGCCGATACGTGAAGTTCGCCGATCTCTTTCTGGACCAGTTTCATAGCCGAAAAGATCGGCCGCTCAGGACAACCGGTGCAGAAGCCTGCCGGTCGGGGCGGGACGGTGGCAGGCATTAAGCCCGGGGGCGGCGCAGGTTTCGGCTTCGGCGCGCGGCTTGGTGCGTGTCCGCGCAGGAATTCCGCAACCCCGTCCCGGATTGCATCGGCAGTATATTCGCCGGCTCGCGGCAGAAAGTCCTTGCCGCACACCATCGTATCGAGACCGGCGCGACGGATCAGCGTGTTCAGTTCGTGTTCGATGAATTCGGGCTGGCCCTCTTCCACCACAAGCACAGCCCGTTTGCGGGCACAGAAGTCGCGCACTTCCTCGGGGATCAGCGGATATGTAACGTTGAGAACATATATCGGCAGTGAAGCCTTGCCATAAGCATCGGACAGATCGAGCAGTTCTAGCGCGCGATTGAGCGAGTTGAAGATGCCGCCCTGAACGATGATGCCGATCTCATCTTCTTCAGGGCCGAAATGTTCGTTCAGCGTGTTCCGCCGGATAAAGTCCACCCCGGACGGCCAGCGTTTCTCGATTTTCTCGACTTCGTGCAGAAAGTTTGCCGGTGGCAAGACTATCCGGTCGACATCGCGCGAAGGCTTGGCCGCTGCTTCGGCCACGGTTAGCGGTGGACGGCGGTTGTCGCGCGCGGTGAAGCTTCCGGTGACGTGGCAGGCGCGGACACGCAGTTCCAGCATCACCGGCGTGTTCGATGCCTCTGACAGTTCGAAGCCCTTTTGCACCATGTCGACGATCACCGGCAGGCTGGGGCGCGGATCAAGCAGCCACATTTGCGATTTCATCGCGAAGGCATGCGTGCGTTCCTGCATGATAGACGAGCCTTCGCCATAGTCTTCGCCGAGGATGATCAGGGCGCCGCCCGTGACCCCGCCGGATGCGATATTGGACAGAGCATCGGATGCGACATTCGTCCCGACCACGGATTTCCAGGCCACAGCGCCACGCAACGGATAATTGACCGAAGCAGCGAGCATGGCGGCGGCCGTGGCCTCGCTGGCCGAACTTTCGAAATGGACGCCTAGGTCGGACATAAGCTCGCTGGCGTCGGAGAACACATCCATTAGATGGCTGATCGGCGAACCCTGGTATCCGCCCACATAGGCGACGCCACTTTCCAACAGGGCCTTGGTAACGGCGAGAATCCCTTCACCATGGAAGGTTTCTCCCTCGCCGAGCTTCAGCCGTTCGATCTCCGCCTTGAAAGAGCGTTCCGCCATGCGTCTAATCGGCCACCAGCGCCAGGACGCGTAGCGGGCTGCCTGAACCGTCTTCGATTTTGAGCGGCGCGGCCACGATGATGCTGCCGGTCGCTGGAAGCAGATCGAGGTTTTCGAGGCACTGCAATCCGTAGCGCCCCGCGCCGTGGATCAGCGTGTGTGCGGGATAGGCCGGGTCCAGCAGATGAGCCTGCCCGGCATCGGTGCCGATTGTCTCCACACCCAAGCCGTGAATGTCTCGCTGTTCCAGCAGAAAGCGAACCGCCTCAGTCGTGGGTCCGGGCGTATGCGCACCGTCTTCGTGCCGGTTGGTGTAGGCTTCGCCCTCTCGTTTCGACCAATCGGTCCGTAACAGGACCCAGTTGCGGGGCGGGATACAGCCATGGGCTTCTTCCCAAGCTTCGATATCGGCTACGGTCAGCAGGTAATCAGGATCGGCGGCGGACTGCTGCGACATATCGATTACGACCGCCGACGCCAGGAAATCGGCGGGGGGGATCGTATTGGTCGAATTGTTCGGAAGATCTTTGCCCGATGCCCAGTGGACTGGAGCGTCGAAATGGGTGCCGGTATGCTCGCTGACGGTGAAATTGTTCCAATACCAGGCGACACCGCGCTCGTCATAGCGCGAGATCTCTTCTTTGCTGAAACCCGCGCACTGATTGAACTCGGGTGGAAGGACGAGAGTCGGGGTGTCGGGCGATAGCGTCTGCGTGAGATCGATCGTTCGGATCGCCCCGGAAGCGATCTCGGCGGCGAGTTGCTGGATAATGGTCATCTATTGGCTCCTCTCATCTCGCACGTTAGCTATAAAACTTGCATATGCAACTAACATCACAACCTAGCCGTCGGCACTACGTCGAAAGCGATCGTCATCCGATGCGCCTCGGCAGAGAATGGAACCGTGCCGTGGTAAAAGTACGAAGGGAAGAGGACGAGAAGGCCGGGTTCGGGACATATGGTACGCAGGGTACGCTCGTGCCGCCCCAGATGCAGAGCGGTTTCGCCGAATTTCAAGCAACCTTCGTCACCTTCCAAACTGGCAGGCAGCGCGACATAATAGACGGCACTGATCCAGCCGGCGGGATGAATGTGGTTGGTATGGTGCCCGCCCGTGCCCAGCCGCGCCGACCACGAGCCGGAAAAAGAGAAGCCTGCGGCTTTGCGACACAGAAAGGGATGGTCCGCATCATCGGGCAGAGCGGCGATGTATCGCGCCACCGCTTCTTCGATCATGGCCCGGACCGCAGCGATTTCGGGAATGTCGCTGTCGAATAAGTCGTCGGCAGTCTGCGTGCCGCCGCGCAAAGTCTGCTCCAGCGGTGCCTGCTGGCCGCTGTGCAAGGCTCGTAGCGTACGGTTAAGTCGGCTATTGAACCCCTCGGCGTTGCCGGTCCGTGGACCGAGCCGGAAAGTCCGGATAAAATCGGGGTTTTCGAGCCATTCGTACTTCGGATCGCCTTTCAGCCGCCAGACGATAGCTTGCAATGCCAGCATCTGCTGATCGTTTGGGTCGGAGGCGAGCCGACGCCGGATCAGCGACAGCGCATCGTCATACCGTTCCAGTATCAATAGGATGCGAGCATATTCCCGCAAGGTCGGCGCGTGTTCCGGTTCTGCCTTAAGGGCCGCATCAAACGCTCTAGCTGCGTCCGCCGCCCTGCGGGAAGACCATAGCGCCTGGCCGAGAAGGCAGAGATGTCCGGCCCCGCTAACGCCGCGAGACACCGCCGTTTCCAGTAGCTCGACAGCCTGCTCGGGCTCTTTCGCCAGCGTCAGACGCCTAGCGAGGCCTTCCAGCAAATCCGGGTGATCCGGATGAGCTTCCAGGGCCTTTCGATAGCTTACGACATGCTCCGCGACCCTACCTTGATGCCAAAGCATTCGGCTCAGCGATTCGTGGATGGCGGCATCGGTTGGTGCCAGTCTGATCGCATGGCGATAGGCCTGCGCTGCGTCTTCGAAACGACCCAGATCCTGCAGGCAATGGCCGAGGTTGTAGGGTATCTCAGCCCGTTCGGGAGAGCTCGCCGCGCATTCGAGCAAGATCGACAGGGCTTCGTGCGCGCGTCCGGTTTGTCGCAGCGCGACCGCGAGATTGTGCCGCCAAGGCAAATGATCCGGCGCCGCCTGCAGGGCAAGCCGATAGGCCTCGACCGCACCCGGATGATCCCCGATCGCGCCGCGCATCTCAGCCAGGACGGCCCAGGCCCGCCCGTTCGAAGAAGCACGATCGAGTAGCGGGGCGAGACACGCTTCCACTTCCTCGAACTCTTTGAGCCGCGTCAGCGAAAGAGCCAGATTGATGCGGGCATCGCTGTAGGCTGGAAGAAGCTGCAGCGCTTCGCGATAAGCCTCGGCGGCTTCGGAGATCTCCCCACGATCCAGCAGGCTGTTGCCCAGATTGTTGAGCACGTGCGGCTGTCGGGGATGCGCCGCCAGCGATTTGCGAAACAGGTCTACGGCTCGGTAATGGTCGCCTCGCTGCCGCGCCACCATGCCGAGCAATTGCAGCGCGTCCGGCTGGAGCGGCATTGCGTCCAGAACCGCCAGCAGCCTCTGCTCGGCAGCGTTCAGCTTGCCCGCTTGCGCAAGCTGCAGCGCGTCGCGAAGCATCGTTTTCTCTATGGATCGCGATTGTGGTCGCATGCCGCGCTCTCTCTGGGGACAGTTGAGTTCGAGCCAACGCTGATCCGAAACCGATCGGACGCGCCTTATTAAATAAATCACGCGCTAAGTCATATGTAATTGCACATAATGCGGCATGGGTGCAACGTCCGCTCCGAAAATTCGAGGCGAAGCGTGTGGCAGCTCATCGGATGGTCAGCGGGAAGGGTATCCAGTCTGCGGCGACGTGGCGGATCGCGATGAGATTGCCGAGGGCTCGATCATACGCGCTGCTTCGCTACAGAAGCTGTGGGGTGTGCTGGGTCATCGCTGGTGACGAAGTTGTTCGGTTGGCGGGTTGAGGATCCTACTCGATCGGCAATTTGCTGAGATTCGCACTAATTTTCTGAAGCGTACGAAGAAGGTGAGCGATATCGCGGTTGCTGATCCCATCCATCGCCCGCATGAATTGCCGTCCCACTATGGGCGTCAGCTTGCGCAGCCTCTGTTCTCCAGCGGCGGTGAGCGTCACTTCGGTAATGCGGTTATCCTCGGCATTGGGCTCGGCCGTTACCAAACCTTGCTCGAGCATGCGATCGATGATCCGGCTGATTGTTGAACGTTTGGTCAGCGCGGCTTCGGCGATGGTGCCGATACTTGCAGGCTGGCGCTCGCGAAGTACCGTCATCACTCGATAGATTGGTTTCGAGACCCCGTGCTTGTGCAGCACCTTATCCATATCTTCGTGATATTTGAAATCGGCGTGAGCCATCAGATAAAAAGGTGAATTGGCCAGCCGGAATGTCGCACTGCTGGGGTTGTAGTCACCGCGATCTATCTGATCTTCAACAATATCTTGCGATCTTTTGCCCAACACTGCTTTCATACTGTCCCTCGAATGCTTTTCCCGTCACCCGCATTGACGGCCGACAGAGCCGGTCCAATCGAGCACAGGTCTGGTTTGTCCGCAATCCCATACCAAGAATCCTCTCCGACCGACCGGCGCGAAGGGATTGCTTAACGGTTTTTGCGTGAATTTGATCCTATCTCCGATAGCGATCTTGTTCGCAAAATAAAGCGTTTTCAAGCGAAACGGAGGGAAAAGCTCGATAAACGTGCGCCATCGCCTCGGGAGTAGGCATTGCCAGACTGTGGTGGGGTGGGCCTGCTGTCCCTGTCAGAACGCCGGAATTCCGGTGATGGCGCGACCCAGGATCAGCGCGTGAACGTCATGCGTTCCTTCATACGTATTGACGGTTTCCAGGTTCATGGCATGGCGCATCACTTGATAATCGGCGCTGATACCGTTGCCACCGTGCATGTCCCGTGCTGTGCGGGCAATGTCCAATGCTTTGCCGACATTGTTGCGCTTGACGATTGAAATCATTTCGGGCGCGAACCCTCCCTGATCGATCAGTCGCCCGACCCGCAGGCTCGCCTGGAGCCCCAAAACGATCTCGCTCTCCATATCGGCGAGCTTCTTCTGATAGAGCTGCGTCGCCGCCAGCGGCCGGCCGAACTGATGGCGGTCGAGGCCGTATTGGCGGGCGGCATGAAAACAGTATTCGGCAGCGCCCAAAGCGCCCCAACTGATCCCGTAGCGCGCGCGATTGAGACAGGAGAACGGCCCCTTCAGGCCCGCCACTTCGGGGAGCAGCGCCGTCTCCGGCACCTCCACGTCCTCCATCACGATCATGCCCGTAATCGATGTGCGTAAACTGAGCTTGCCTTCGATTTTTGGCGCCGACAGTCCGGGCGTGCCCTTCTCGAGCACGAAACCGCGGATCGCGCCCCCGTGGGCTTCTGACTTGGCCCACACGACGAATAAGTCGGCGATGGGAGCATTGGAAATCCAGGTCTTCGTCCCGTTCAGACGATAGCCGCGAGCGGTTCTGACCGCTTGTGTCCGCATTCCGCCGGGGTCGGAACCTGCATCGGGCTCGGTCAGGCCGAAGCAGCCGATCATTTTCCCACTCGCGAGAAGAGGAAGATAGTGGCCCTTTTGTTCCTGCGAACCGAAGGCGTGAATAGGATACATGACCAGACTGGATTGGACGCTCATCATCGAACGATATCCCGAATCTACCCGTTCCACTTCGCGCGCGATGAGACCGTAAGCCACATAGGATGCTTCGACACCTCCATAGGCTTCCGGGATTGTCGGACCAAGCAGCCCCAAGGCACCCATCTCGCGAAAGATGTCTGGATCGGTTTGTTCTTGAGCGAATGCATCGATCACACGGGGGGCGAGCCGGTCCTGCGCATAAGCTCTGGCGACATCGCGGATCATCCGCTCTTCTTCGCTTAACTGTTCGTCCAGAAGAAAGGCATCGGACCAGTCGAACCTCTGCACGCCGCTCATCAACGTGAGGCCGCCGGGATTACCGCCGTGGTCTCGATCTCGACTTTTGCCGCCGCCTCGACCAGCCCGGTTACCTCCACCACCGCCATCGCGGGGAAATTGCGTCCAAGAAGTTCGCTATACGCGGCGCCAATGGCGGACAAGCTGGCGAGGTATTCTTCCCGATCGGTGATGTACCAGGTCATGCGAACGATATGTTCGGGACCGGCACCGGCTTCAGCCAAGACGGCCAAGGTGTTTTCCAGCACCTGACGGAACTGGCCGGGAAGGTCGTGACGCTGGAATATCTCGTTCTCATCCCATCCGACGATTCCGGCCGTGAAGATCATATGCCCGCTGGCCGCGATACCGTTGCTATATCCGCGCGGTCGTGGCCAGCCGGGGGGGAGCAGAGATTGATGGGCGCTCATGAAGGGTCCTTGTCGGAAAGTGCGTGTCTTGTGAGGGGATCGAGAAAGTCGGCAGGCCAGGGGTGCGCGCGCATATTGGCGAGATCGATAAGAACCACAGTGGAGCGAACAGCGAAGCGCGCTTCGCCGCCGCAAGTGATGTCGATGCCGAGATCGAGCGAGCTCCTGCCAATCCGCAAGATCCGGACGGTGAAGTCGAGCATGTCGCCCAGCCGGCTCGGTGCCGTGAACTCGGCCTTGAGGTCTACCGTCGGCAGCCCCATGCCCAATTCGCCATGCATCGTGTTTCTGTCCACTCCGAGCACAGCCGCGGTCCAGTCCTCGACCGCCGCGTCGCACAGTTCGAAATAGCGCGGATAGTATGCGATGCCCGCAGGGTCGCAGTGCGCAAAGCGCAGGGGCAGGCGGGTGGTGAACATCAGTTGGCGCTTTGTGCAAGATGCTGGCGCGCGATGACCACTTTCTGCACTTCGGATGCGCCCTCATAGATCCGCAGAGCCCGGACCTCGCGGTAGAGTGCTTCGACCGGACTGCCCACGGTAACGCCGAGCCCGCCAAACATCTGCACGGCCTTGTCGATAACCTGCTGTGCGCTGTCCGTCGCATGCAGCTTGGCGAGCGCGGCTTCGCGCGAGTTGCGTTCTCCCCGCACGTCGCGCAGCCATCCCGCGCGATAGATCAGCAGGGCTGAGGTATCGATATCGAGCACCATTTCCGCCAGCTTGGATTGTGTAACGGCATTGTCCGCCAGCACCCCCTTCCCCAGCTTGCGCACGCGTGCCCGTTCGGTCGCTTCGTCGAGCGCGCGACGGGCGAAGCCAAGCGCGGCGGCGCCCACTGTCGTGCGGAAAATGTCGAGTGTTGCCATAGCGGCGGCAAATCCGCGGCCCGCCTCACCGAGCAGAGCCGTTTCCGGCAAATCCATGTCGGTGAATGTCAAAGTTGCCAACGGGTGCGGCGCGATTACCGCGATCCGTTCGGTAACCGTCAGCCCGTGGGTTTCGGCGTCGACGATGAACGCCGAGACGCCTTTGGCCCCCGGCGCCTCGCCGGTGCGCGCGAATAGAATATAATAATCGGCGATGCCGCCATTGGAAATATAGGTCTTCGCCCCGTTGACGCGGTATCCCGCCGGTTTGCGATCTGCGCTTGTCTCCATTGCCGCGACGTCGGAGCCCGACACCGGCTCGGTCAATGCGAAAGCCGCAATTTTCCTTCCGGCAGCAACTTTAGGCAGATAGGCTTGCTTCTGCTCTTCGGTACCGAAGAGACTTATTGTCCCCGAGCCGAGCCCCTGCATTGCGAAGGCGAAATCGGCCAGACCTGAATGGCGCGCCAGGGTTTCGCGGATCAGTGCGAGCGAACGGATATCCAGCCTTTCGTAGATGCCGCCATAGGCTGCCGGCACGCAATAGCGTAGCCACCCTGCCTCTCCCAACGCGCGGACGAGTGCGCGACATGCACCGTCGATGTCCTCGGGATGATCGTCCGTCAAATGGTCGCCGCACCATGCTTCCAGATCGATGGCAAGCTGGCGGTGGCCATCATCAAGGAAGGGCCAGTCGAGAAAACTCCGGTCGGCCATCAGTCGCCTGCGAACTCTGGAGTGCGCTTGGCCGCGAACGCCACGAAGGCGCGTCGGAAGTCGTTGGTCGCCATGCAGATCGCCTGCGCTTGCGCTTCCATTTCGATCGCCGTCTCAATCGAAACTGCCCATTCAGTATTGAGCTGTGTCTTGGTGATCCCGTGGGCGAAAGTCGGGCCGCAGGCTATCGATCGGGCGAGAACAAGAGCCTCGTCTGCCAATGCTTCAGGGGCGACCAGACGGTTGTGAAATCCCCAACGTTCACCCTCTTCCGCAGTCATCATCCGACCTGTGTAAAGCAGTTCCGACGCTCGGCCTTGACCGATGATGCGCGGCAATATCGCGCAAGCCCCCATGTCGCATCCCGCCAGGCCAACCCGCGTGAACAGGAATGCGGTCTTGGCTCTCTGTGTCGCGATCCGCATGTCCGACGCCATTGCCATGATCGCACCGGCGCCCACGCAGATTCCATCAATCGCCGCGACTATCGGCTGCGGACAGGCCCGCATGGCCTTGACCAGATCGCCGGTCATCCGGGTGAACGCCAACAGTTCGGGCATTGGCATTTCCGTCAACGGTCCGATGATTTCGTGGACATCGCCGCCTGACGAAAAATTGCCGCCGGCCCCGGTGACGATCACGGCCTTGACCGCCGGAGTGTAGCTCAGGGCCCTGAAGGTATCGCGCAGTTCCGCATAGCTTTCGAACGTCAGCGGGTTCTTGCGTTCGGGCCGATCAAGCGTGACGGTTGCGACACCATCGGCAAACTGCCAGTCGAAGTGTTCCGGCGAGAACTGTTCCGGGTTCATGCCTCATCCTTTCCCATTTTGTGCCGCCAGCGTATCCTTGAGCGTGCCGAGAAGCTCGTAGAGTGTGGTCTGTCGGTCGTGCCCCAGGCCGCCGAGCATCGCGTCGATCCAGTCCTGGTGGGCCTCTGCCAGTCCTGTGAAGCAATGGCGGCCCTGCTCGGTCAGACGAACGATCGACGATCGGCCGTCGGTGGGGGAAGGGGCGACGCCCACATATCCATCGCGAACCAGTGCCTGGACGACACCTGTAACGTTGCCGTTGGATACGAGCAGTGCCTGCGACAATTGCCCCATCGTCATCCCTTCCGGATGACGATCGAGCGCGGCCATCACGTCGAAGCGGGGAAGCGTGATATCGTATTGATCGGCAAAACGCCGCTTGACTTGCTTCTCAATGATCCGTGTACACGTCAGCAGTCGCAGCCAGAGCCGTACGCTGTCGCGCTGTTTGGCATCGCTGGCCCGATAATCGAGCGCCACCGAGCTGTCGTTCACATCACTTCTCCACCAGCCACCAGAATGGTCTGTCCGGTTATCGACCGGCTGGCAGGAAGGCAAAGCCAGGTCGCCGCATCCGCCACTTCGACGGGTTCGATAAGTCGCTTCTGTGGGTTAAAGCGCGTAAGTTCAGCCGCCGCCTGTTCTGCACTGCGCCCGGTGGCGGTCTGAATTTTCGCGACCGCCGTTTCCACTATTCCGGTATCGGTGAAGCCGGGGCAGATGGCGTTCACGGTCAGCGGCGTTCGCGCATATTCGATCGCTAGGGCACGGGTCAGGCCGATGGCACCGTGTTTCGATGCAACATAGGGCGCGATATAGGCGTAGCCCCTCACCCCGGCTGTAGACGCCACGGTCACAATGCGGCCTGCCGGTGCCGCCAGCAGATCGGGAAGTGCCGCCTGGCTACAATGAAACAACGCGTCCAAGTTGATCGCCATCGTCTGGCGCCACGTCTCGGTCGATATGTCGGCGAAGGGACCGCTCGATGCGATTCCGGCATTGTTGATCAAAATACCAATGGGGCCGTGTTCGGCGCGCGCGGATGCGAAAGCCGCATCCACCGCCTGGCGGTCCGCCACGTCCGCAGTCTCTGTATGGACCTCGCACGCCAACTCGGCGCGCAGTTCCACTGCTGTCTTTTCCAGCGTTTGGCTTGTTCGGCCGACCAAGGTCAAGCGCACCCCTTCGGCTGCCAACGCAGAGGCGATGGCTGCGCCGATGCCCGATCCACCACCGGTGACGACGGCGTGGACGCCCTTCAGACGCAAGCTAGCCATTCTGCGCTGCTTCCATCTCTGCGGCACGTTTCAGATTGCGGGTTAATTGTGCCATGCCTGCAAGATAGGGCGGGGGCACGGCCGCCCCGTCGTATTCGTGCTGCGCTGCTGCCCGCAATGTCCACATGGGATCGATCATGTGCGGTCGGCCCAGCGCGACCAGATCAGCACGGCCGGCGGCGAGGATGGAATTGACGTGGTCGGTTTCGAAGATGTTGCCCACGGCCATTGTCGATACACGCGCCTCGTTGCGGATCTGGTCGGCAAAGGGGGTTTGGAACATCCGACCGTAAACCGGTCGCGATGCCGCCCATGTCTGACCCGCGGAAACATCGATCAGATCGGCACCCGCGGCATGGAACGCGTCTGCGATCCGCACCGCTTCGTCAGGCGTCACGCCGGCGGTGCCCATCCAGTCGGTCGCGGAAATACGAACCGACATGGGGCGTTCGGCTGGCCAGACAGCGCGCATGGCGGCGAACACCTCGAGCGGATAGCGCAGGCGATTCTCCAGCGAGCCACCGTATTCGTCGTTACGGCGGTTCTGCAGCGGCGTAATGAAGCTCGAAAGCAGATAACCGTGCGCCGCGTGCATCTCCACCATGTCGAAGTCCGCCTCGATAGCGCGCTGCGTGGCGGCGACGAATTGGTCGCGGACCCGGTCCATGTCTTCCCGGGTCATCGGTTGCGGGGCCTGGCTGGCCTCGCTCCACGGCACATCGGAAGCGGCGATCAGCGGCCAATTATCGCGGTCGAGCGGTTCGTCCATCCCTTCCCAGCCGATCTTGGTGGAGCCTTTGGCCCCTGAATGGCCGAGTTGAAGGCATATCTTGGCCCGGGTTTCGCGATGTACGAAGTCGGTAATGCGTCGCCACGCCGCAACGTGTTGGGGAGCGTACATGCCAGGGCATGCGGGCGTAATCCGACCGTCGGCCGACACACAGGTCATTTCAGTATAAACGAGCCCGGCACCGCCTTGCGCGCGGGCGCCGTAATGGACCAGATGGAAATCGTCGGGCGTGCCGTTCGTGGCGCTGTACATTGCCATCGGCGAAACCACGATCCGGTTGTGCAACGACATTTCGCGCAGTTTGTACGGGGCGAACATGGGCGGGGCGATTTCGTCGCACCCGTTTGGTGCTTGAGCTTGGAACCAGCGTTCCACCTCTTCCAGCCACGCCTGGTCGCGCAGACGAAGATTTTCGTGGCTGACGCGTTGAGACCGGGTAAGCAGCGAATAGGCGAACTGGAGCGGAGGAAACGACAGATAGCGATCGAGCGTCTCGAACCATTCGGTCGAGTTGCGCGCGCTGTTCTGCAGCTTCAGCACTTCGACGCTGCGCTCCGCCTGATACTCTGCAAGCGCCTGTTCCCGGCTGAGCCCGGGGCGGTTGAGGACTTCCGCCAGTTTGATCGCATCTTCCAGTGCGAGCTTGGTACCCGAGCCGATAGAAAAGTGCGCGGTGTGAGCTGCGTCTCCGAGCAGCACGAATTTATCGTATGACCAGTTTTCGGTTACGATGCGGCGGAAATTGAGCCAAGCCTGCGGCCCCGGGAGATGCGAGGCGTTGGACATCAGTTCGTGCCCGTCTAGATGGCTGGCGAAGATCGATTCGCACAGCGCGATGGCTTCTGGCTGATCCATTCGATCAAGGCCGAGCCGTCGCCAGGTTTCTGGCTCCATCTCCACGATGAAAGTCGATAGATCGCCATCAAAGCGATAAGCATGGGCCCATACCCACCCAGCTTCGGTCTGCTCGAACGCAAAGGTAAAGGCATCGAACCGCTTGGCGGTCCCGAACCAGAAGAACTTGTTCTTCCGGACCTGAATGTCGGCATCGAAATGCTCGGCGTGAGCGGTGCGAATGCGGCTGTTCGCCCCATCTGCGGCAATCACCAGATCGTAGTCATTCCAAGCGGCGAGTGCCGGGCTGGCTTCGTGCTCGAAATGCAAGCCAATGCCGAGTTCACGGGCACGTTCCTGCAGTATCGCGAGCAGACGTTTGCGCCCAATGCCGATAAATCCATGCCCGCCGGAGCGGATGCACTGGCCGTGGATGTGAACCTCGATATCGTCCCAATGGGCGAATTCGTCGCGGATGATTTCCCCGCTGACCGCGTCGTTGGCCATCAGGTTTTCGACTGTCTGGTCAGAAAAAACGACACCCCAGCCGAACGTATCGTCTGCTCGATTGCGTTCGAATACGTCAATCTCGTGAGACGGATTGCGGAGTTTCATCGAGATGGCGAAATAGAGGCCCGCTGGGCCTCCGCCTGCGCATGCGATCTTCACCTCGCCAACTCCCTCATCATTTTGCCGATGGCCGCATGGCTAAGTCGGCATGCGATATATTTCAACCCTAAAATTTTAAGCTTGAAATATCGTATATCACACAATTATGCACATGTATGAGGGAATTGGAGGTGCGACGATGAAATGGCCTGCGCGACGCCTTGCGGCGGGATCGAAGAAAAGTTTTGGGATGTACGATGCAGCGTGCGAGCTCGATGCAGAAGGCGTGGATCTGATTCATCTCGAATTCGGACGTCCGTACGCCGACACGCCCGATCACATCAAGGAGGCCGCAAAGGCAGCGCTCGATGCTGGCATCGTCCATTATGGTGATTTTCGTGGGACGCTTTCGTTTCGAGAATCCCTGGTTCGCAAGTTGCGCGATTTCAACGGTTTGGATTACGGGGTCGATGAAGTGTTGGTGACCAATGGCCTGACGCACGCCTCTTTTGCAGCTTTCATGGCCGCGATCGACCCGGGCGATGAAGTGATCCTGCTCGACCCGTTCTATCCGCAACATGTCGGGAAGACAGAACTGGCTGGCGGCACGGTGGTGATCGCCGAGCTCGACAAGGCCAATGAGTTTGCCATCTCGCGCGAGAACATCGCGGCAAAGATTACCGATCGAACGCGCATGATCGTTCTGGTCAATCCGGCCAATCCCACCGGCAGGGTCTATACCCGTGAAGAGCTGCAGCATGTCGCCGACCTCTCGATCGAGCATGATCTGCTGGTCCTGTCCGACGAGGTCTACGAGTATATTACATATGGCGGCGTCCGGCATGTCAGCATCGCAAGCCTGCCGGGAATGCGCGAGCGAACTATCAGCTGCTATGCCTTTACAAAGGCCTATTCCATGGATGGCTGGCGCATCGGCTATCTAGCCGCCGACTCCCGTCTTATGCCTGCTATCCTGCGTGTTGCCATGACCGATGTTACGCATGTCAACGTTTTCGTTCAGGAGGGCGCGCGTGCCGCTGTCGACGGGCCGCAGGATGGTATGCAGGCAATCGTCGAGGCCGATCGGCGCAAGCGCGACATTGTGGTCCAAGCGTTGAATCAGATGCCAGGTGTGTCCTGTGTGGAGCCGGAGGGGACGATCTATGCCTTTCCCGATATCACCGGCACCGGATTCAATTCGCAAGATCTGGCGATGCGCATACTCAAAGAGGCGCATGTCGTCGTCGAATCGGGTGCGTTCTACGGCCCGGGCGGCGAAGGTCATTTACGCGTGTGTTTCGGCTCGGAATCGGAAGCGCGGATAGCCGAAGGAATGGACAGGCTCGCGCGCTTTTTCAACGATCTGTGAGGAAGACGGGCCGGGTACCGACTGGGAGGGATTGATGAGACTTATCTTGCTCTGCGCCGCTGCGCTGATGTCGATCGCAGCCAAGCCGACGATGCTTGCGACGCCGGCTGCCGCGCAGCAGCAGACCGAGCCGAGCGGCTATCGTGCGCTTCAGCTGCTCTATTCGCAATTCCGGTCCATCGTGCCGCCGCCGATGGTAAAGGGCGTTCCCGACTATTCGCCAGAGGTGATGACGCGCCAATATGCGGAGCTGAAGGCCCTTAAATCCCGATTGCGCGCCATCGACGATAGCAACTGGCCGATCTCGCAGCGCGTAGATTACATGGTCGTGCTGGCCGAGATGCGTGGGTTCGAATTTCAGCACCGCGTTCTTCAGCCATGGAAGCGCGATCCAGCGTTCTACAGTACGACGAACCTTGGCTTCGGGCCGAAAATGCACGGTGCGATCGCCATTCCCGATCTGCCGCTTGATCAGTTTGAGGCGGCCGAAATGGCGGCCAGGCTCGACGCTGTGCCGGAGGCATTGCGGCAGGCGCGGGACAACCTCACCGACGCGCGCGGCGATCTTGCGCGCCTCGCGATCGCCCAGAAGCAGGTTGAGGTGAACGTCTATGGCCAGCTTGCCGAAGAAGCGGCGCGATTGCAGCCGGAACTGGTCGCGCCGGCACGTCGTGCGCAAACCGCTGCCCGCGAGTTCAAGGTGTGGTTGGAAAGCATCGAGGCGCAGCTTCCCGCGCATGGTGGAGTAGGGCGGGAGAATTATGCCTGGTATTTGAAAAACGTCCTGCTGCTCCCGTATACAGTGAATGAGATCGAAACGCTTGGCGAGCGCGAATATCAGCGCCAGATCGCATTCCTGAAGATCGAGGAGCATCGCAATCGCGACATTCCGATGCCGGCTCCGATCCGAACCCGTGCCGAATTCGATGCCAAGCGGAAGGCGGAAGACGAAGATCTCCTGCACTTCTTGCGCGAGGGCGATTGGGTCACGATCCCCGATTATCTCGCCCACGATCCGCAAGAGGGCCCCTATCAGTTCCCGTTCGAAAAGGATCCTTCCAAGCCGGGGCTGTTCGCTCCCCCTCTTGACCTTCACTTCTTCTTCCAGGCCGAATTCCGGGATGGGCGCCCGCTGCGCGCGCATAACCTTCCTGGCCATGCCTTTGATGGATTGCAGGCGGCGCGCGATACGCGCCCGATCCGTGGGGAGCCGCGTATGTTCTTTGTTGACGGTGTGCGCAACGAGGGGTGGGCGTTCTATCTCGAAGAGATGATCCTGCAGGCGGGGTTGCTCGACGACAGACCGAAAACGCGGGAGATCGACTATATCCTGGGTGCCAAACGCGCGGCCCGCATTCTGCCCGAACTGATGATGCAGAAGAATTCCTGGACTTGGGCAGAAGCCAATGCCTCGCTAATCGCTCGCACACCCAAATGGATGAAGCCTGGTGATGCCGTGGCTCAGTTCGATATCGAGCTCTATTTGCGTCAACCCGGCTACGGCATCGGATACTATATGGGGAAGATCGAACTGGAAAAGCTCATGGCTGAAGTCGCAATGCAGGAAGGTGATATGTTCGACATCAAGTCGTTCCACGATCGTTTCCGGGCGGCAGGGGCGATCCCGATCTCGCTCATCCGATGGGAAATGACCGGCCAGGATAATGAAATCAATTCGATGCGCGACTGAAAACCGGTCGTTTTGGGACGTCCGTGGTTCGGTCTGATGCACATATATTCAAAGGACATATGCCATTGCTATCACTGCACTTGCCCTGTGCGAAAGCTGCTCTGAGGTCTTGGAATTCTGCCAGCGATGAATGAATTCCGGCATCAAGGATTCAGCCAATTTGTCCGCACCGTTTAGGTAAGCATCAGCATTGGCTGTTCGACTAGCCTGCGGAATTCGGCAAGGAAATCGGCTCCGGTCGCTCCGTCGATCGCGCGGTGGTCGAAACTGGCGGTCGCGGTGAGCAGGCGGGCCGAAACGATCGCACCATCTTGCGACCACGGCCCCTCGCGACCCGAGCCCACACCCAGGATTAGGCCCTGCGGCGGATTGATGACCGGTCCCATCGCGTCGATACCATACATACCGAGATTGGAGATGGAGGCGGTACCGCCCTGGTAATCCTCGGGCATGAGCCGACCCTCGCGCGCCTTTTCGACCAAATCACGCGCCTCTGTGGCGATCGCGGCGAGGCTCTTCGCTCCGGCGTCGCGAATGACCGGTGTCACCAACCCGCCTTCGACAGCGACGGCCATCGCAATATCGACGCGGCGATAGCGATAAAGCCTATCGCCGCCGAACCCCGCATTGGCGTCGGGCACGCGCCGCAATGCCAGGGTCATGGCGCGGATGAGCATGTCATTGACGGAAAGCTTGATCCCGTCCGGGACCAGTTCCTCGTTGAGCCGCTGGCGAAGATCGATCAACGCATCGATCTGGCAGGTCACGGATAGATAGAAATGTGGGACCGTCTGTTTGGATGCACTCAGACGGCGCGCGATGGCCTTGCGCATGGTGCTGAGCGGGTGTGCATCGTGCGGAACGCCTTCCACCGGCCCATTCGTCGCCGGGATCGGAGCCGCCTTTGCACCAGAAGACGCCCGTTCGGGCGGGGTGGCGGCAGGGGTTTCCGTCACGATATCGCGCCAGAAGATGCGTCCGTCCGGTCCGCTGCCGGTCAACGAAGCCAAGCCCACTCCCTTCGCGGCAGCCAGGCGAGAGGCCAGCGCCGTGGCGTCGGCGCTACTATCGACCGGCACGGCCGCGGCGGCAACCGATCCCCCGGCAAGGGGGGTGGAAGGCGGCAGGTGTTGCGCCGCGTCGTCCGCATCCTCCGGTTGCTGCGCGGATGGTTGGATTGCGGCCCGCTCCCGATCGCCGCTGGGAAAAGGCACGGCTTCTCCTTCCTGCGCCATCACCGCGATGACGGCGCCGACGGGGATATCCTCGGTGCCGGCGGACACTTTCAGTTCGGCGACCACGCCGTCTTCGGCGGCCTCGAATTCCATCGTCGCCTTGTCGGTTTCGATTTCGGCAAGCAAGTCGCCCGCAGCGATAGTATCGCCGGGGGAGACGAGCCATTTGGCGAGCGTTCCCGATTCCATCGTCGGAGACAGGGCGGGAAGGGTAACTTCGATCGGCATACCATCTACCTCAGGAACAATTCGGCGGCCGCTTCGACGATTGCATCGGGATCGAGGCGATATTCGCGATACAGGTCGATGAGATCGCCGGTCTGCCCGAATCTGTCGGTGCCAAGCGCGCTGACCCGTTGGCCCCTCACTCCGCCCAGCCAGGACAGCGCGCCGGGACTGCCGTCGATCACGGTGACCAGTCCCGCTTCGGCAGGCAGCGCGCCGAGCAGGGTTTCGACATGCGACGGCGGCGCGGCTTCGGCTTGCCAGCGTGAAGCCTGCCGTGCCGACCAGTCGCGGTGGAGAAGGTCGGGGGAGGTGACGTTCAGCAGCCCCAGCCCTTCGACATCCTCTGCCAGCATCGCCCAGGCCCGCAGCACTTCCGGCGCGATGGCCCCGGTAAAGGCCAGCGCCGCCTGAGTTTCGGAACCGGGACGCTTGAGCCAGTAGCCGCCCTTGACGGCATCCGTTCGCCAGCCACTGTCCTCGCGCGGGACCTGTTCGATCTCGCGAGTCGACAGGCGTAAATAGACCGATCCGCCATCATCGCGCTGCATATGGTCGAAGCTCCATTCCATCAGCAGCGCCAGCTCGTCGGCGAAAGCGGGTTCGAAATAGGTTAGGCCGGGTTGGCCCATCCCGATCAGCGGGGTGTTGATCGATTGATGCGCGCCGCCTTCCGGCCCCAGTGTCAGGCCCGATGGCGTTGCCACCAGCAGGAAGCGCGCATCCTGATAACAGGCGTAATTGAGCACATCGAGCCCACGTGCGATGAAGGGATCGTACACCGTGCCGATCGGGAGCACGCGCTTGCCGAACAGCGGCCCGGCAAGGCCGAAGGCGGCCAGCGCCAGAAACAAATTGTGTTCGGCGATCCCGAGTTCCAGATGCTGCCCTGCCGCATGGCCGGACCATTTCTGGGTCGAGGGGATGCGCGCGTGCTGGAATACGTCTTGCAATTCCTGGCGCCGGAACAGGCCGCGTTGATTGACCCAGGCACCCAGATTGGTCGACACCGTAACATCGGGCGAAGTGGTGACGAGATGAGCAGCCAGCTCGCTGTCCGACTTGGCGAGCTCGTGCAGGATCTTGCCGAAAGCGCCCTGGGTCGATTGCATCGCTCCCGACGGAACGGTGATGGCGGGCACGGAATAGGTCTCCGCCGGGCTTTCCGGTTCGCGCGCGGCCAGCGGCGATTTCCGCACGAAATCCTTCAGAGCCTGAGCCGCATTGCCGCCGAGCCCGGCATAGGGCTCCCACTCTTCGCCTTCGGCAATACCCATGTCCTCGCGCAAGGTCCCGATCTGGGTCGGGGTCATCAACCCGGCATGGTTGTCTTTATGTCCCGCCAGCGGCAGGCCGAAGCCCTTGACCGTATAAGCGATGAACACCGTCGGCTTTTCGTCGGCTGCGTCGTCGAAGGCTTCCACCAGGCTTTCCATGCAATGGCCGCCCAGATTGGTCATCAGCATGTGCAGTGCGGCATCGTCGTAATCCGCCAGCAGTTTGAGAGTGGCCTTGCTGTCGGCCAGGTCCCGCTCGAGCCGTTCGCGCCACGCGCTGCCGCCCTGATAGGTGAGCGCGGCGAAATCGGCATTGGGACAGTTTTCGATCCAGTCGCGCAGCGCCTTGCCGCCGGGACGGGCGAAGGCCGCCTGCTGCATCTTGCCATGCTTCAGTGTGATTACCCGCCAACCGCAGGTTTCGAAAATGTCGTCGAACCGGCGGAACATCCGGTCCGCCGTGGTCGCATCCAGCGACTGGCGATTGTAGTCGATGATCCACCAGCAATTGCGCAAATCGTGCTTGTAACCTTCGATCAGGCACTCGTAGATATTGCCTTCGTCCAGTTCCGCATCGCCCATCAGCGCGACCATTCGCCCCGCGCTTTCGGGTGCGTTCCAGCCATGCGCGATGACGTAATCCTGGACCAGGCTTGCAAAAGCGGTGATTGCAACGCCCAGCCCCACCGACCCGGTCGAGAAATCGACCGGGATGCTGTCCTTGGTCCGGCTGGGATAACTCTGCGCCCCTCCGAAGCCGCGAAAAGTCTTCAGCTTGTCGAGGCTTTGCCGCCCGAGCAGGTAATTGATCGCATGCAGCACCGGGCCGGCATGGGGCTTCACCGCGACGCGATCGTTCGGGCCGAGCGCGTGGAAGTAAAGCGCCGCCATGATTGCCGTCATCGAGGCGCAACTGGCCTGATGCCCACCAACCTTCAGGCCGTCGCGATTTTCACGCAGGTGATTGGCGTTATGGATCGTCCAGGACGATAGCCATCGCAGGCGCTCGTCGAGCTGCTCGAGATTGGCGATTTCGGGAGCAGGGGGGGCAGTGTTGCCCCGATGATCGGTTTCGATATTCATGCAAATCCTCGTTCAGACGCCTCCTTACACCGATGTCTACGCATATGTGCAGCTGAATACGCCGGATACGCGCCGGGATCGGGCATATTCTGGCATCCAATTGGCGCCTCCCTGGCATGATCTGCTAAACGGCGGCGTAGAGCCCTCGGGCAGACCGGCTGAGTCGCGGTGACGGAACGGTCTGGCGGCGGGTCGCCCGTGAGGTCGCGAGCCTGTCTCATCGCGTGGCGCAAAGGGCGAGATATGGTTCGTGAGTCGCTTGGTCGAATCCGGCCTTTTGGGTTGGTGTTGACCTGGCTCGCCTGAGCCTGTGGTTTCAGATTACCTCTGCTGCCACGTATGATTGATTGGACGCGAGTGGCAAGATGTTGGAATCGTTATGTTTTACGTGAATGTTTCGATAATTCTACAAAAAGGCGTTGACCGGATCCGGGTGTGCTCCTAGATGGCCCTCACCGACGCGGCGCTGACGGCTTTCACCGTTCGCTGTATTGGTCGCCAACATAATCGGATAGCCGGTCCCCCGGTGTAAGTCG
>NZ_JAKKUW010000002.1:0-630824 GCF_021864455.1 Erythrobacter sp. SN021 | reverse complement strand
CGAACGGGTTCATGCTCATCTTGACGTTGGCAAGATCAACGCCAGACCCATCCGCCTTCACGCGCGGCTTGACGTTGTAATCGATCACCCGCTTCACGGGGACGAGGATTTTCATGCAATACCTTCCGTTAAAAAAGGGAGCCGCCAGGTCAGAAACGAATTTCCGTCCTGGCGGCAGGAGAGAGGGTGGAATGACCGGGGGAGGGCAGGACGTACCCGCGAACGGTCACTGTCAGTATCGATAACCCAGAGTGACCCCGTAAGTGGCGGGCATGCCAGCGATGCGCGAGACATAGTCCGTCAGATGGGTCACATTGTTATAGTAGAACGCATTGGTGACATTGCGGCCCCAGATCTGGGCCGACCAACCGGCGTCCTCGTCCTCGATACCGAACCGCAGGTCGAGCAGCGCCACCGAAGGCAGTTCGAAGATGGGGTTCTCACCGAACGCGGCCGGGCTCGAATCGCGAACCGTCAGGCTTGCGCCGAGGACCGCACCCAGGCCGCCATCACCGAGCGAGAAGCGATATTCCGCATCGGCATTGACTTGCCAGGGGGGCGTGTTGGGGAAGCTTTCACCCACGTAACTGGTCAAGGCGCCGAACGGATCGCGAGGTTCGGCCGGGGCCTGCGGATCCTGCTGCACCTTGGTTTTCACATGAGTGATGCCGAGGCTGAAGCGCAATCCGCGGATCGGCCGAAGGACACCCGTGGCCTCGAACCCGTACACTTCCGATTCCGGAATGTTCACGAGTTGGGGTAGCGGGCCGAACACGGGCGTCAGGACAATTCCCTGCAACTGCTTGTCGCGATAGTCATTGTAGAACGCGGCGAATTCGAAGCTGAAGGTTTCGTCCAGCGTGCTGAAACGCGATCCGACCTCGTATGCCAGGACCGATTCCTGGGTGACCGGCGTGAACTGGCTGGACAGGATCGCGGGCACCAGGCCGTAACTCCCCGCCTTGTAGCCGCGCGTGACATTGGCATAGATCAGCGCATCGGGCGAAAGCTTGTAGTCGATCCCCACCCGCCAGGAGATATTGTCCTCGTCGAGGCTCGATGTCGCCAGACCGGGCGCGAAAGTCGCCGCGTCGAGCGTTACGCAGCCGCCTGGCGGGATCGTGGTCGGGGTGCCCGACAGGATCGTGGCCAGGAAGGAAAAGGCATCGCCGGCGCTTACACCGACCACGCCCGCTCCGGCGTCGCTGATACAGCCGGCGAAGTCCCGTTTCTGCGACGCGTAGCGGATCGACCCCTGCAGGGTCAGATCCTCGGTCAGATGGAAATCGAGACTGCCGAAGACCGATGCGGTTTCGACATTCTGCACGGCAAGCTGGCCTAGCGGAGAGAAGATGAACGGGCCGATGGTCCCATTGGTGCCCTGGGCGATCGTATAGGTCGATTCGCGCAGATCCTCGTCCTGGTAGTTGCCGCCAATCATCCAGTCGACATTGCCCACCGATCCCGAAAGGCGCAGTTCCTGAGAGAAGGTTTCGATACGCGTCGGGTGTTCGGCGACGAGGAAATTGTTGAACGCCGTACCGTCGATATCGATCGGCTGATTGCCATCGAATTCCGACCAGGCTGTGATCGATGTCAGCAAGATATCGTCCGACAGGTCAAGATCGGCGCGGAGCGACAATTGATAGAATTCATCGTCCCGGCGCAGATCGGCTCCGGCGTCCCAATCGGCTTCGCGCGGATTGTCCCCGGCGGGTGGAGAGGCCTGCATCGCATCCGCAATGTACTGTGTCAGCGGAGTGACGGGCACGGCCGGGGTGAACTGGATGAACTGCGCCGCCTGGCTTTCCGAACGATCCCGCCATGCGGATGCGCCGAACTGGAGGCTGAGCGTATCGGTCGGTTCCCAGTCGACGAGCAAGCGACCGTTGAGGAAATCCTTCTTGCCGAGCCGGTCATCGGGCCGGGTCGTGCTGTATTGCCAGCCGTCGCGCGTTTCGTATTGCACGGCAACACGGGCAGCCAGAGTGTCGCCCAGCGGACCGCTGACAAAACCTTCGAGATTGAATTCGTTGAAGCGGCCATAGGTCGCCGTCCCGCCGAATTCGAGCTGATCGGTGGGGCGCGCGGCGATGAAATTGATGGCGCCGCCAGTGGAGTTCATGCCGAACAGCGTGCCCTGCGGTCCCTTGAGGACTTCGACTCGCTCGAGATCGAGCACTGCTCCCCGGGTCATCGAAGAATAGGGTAGTGCGACCTGGTCGACATAAGCGGTAACGGCCGGTCCCGCGGAGGCCGAATTGTCGGCATAGCCGATGCCGCGGATCGACAGGATCGGTGTGCCGAACGCGCCCTGCTGATAGTTGAACCCGGGTACGACCTTGACCAGATCCGCCGCTTCGGAAACGCCTGCCGTCACCAGCGCCTCGCCGGTGATGGCGGTGATGGACATGGGAACTTCGGCGAGGTTTTCCGCGCGCTTCTGCGCTGTCACGATAATGACGGTGCCGCCGTTCTCGTCCGCGCCGTTTTCGTCGTCCGTCTCCTGTGCCAGTGCCGAAACCGGCACAAGCGCTGCACACATAGCAGCAGAAGACAGCAACAGGGTTTTGCCACCTAGCATTCGATATTCCTCCCCATAAAGTGTCTGGCTGTATTTCGTTTCCCGATCCAGCGGTCGCTGCGCCGTCGACTTGAAAGGGCGGGTCGCGGAGAGTGAATCCCACGAAAGCCTCCACACAACCGAAGGTTTCCCCGGTCGACGCAAACCGTCCGGCGAAGACCGAAATCGCCAAACCTGTGAACCCCGGAAATCACTCTTCGGTAATCCTCCCTGGTTCCGGTATTTTGGTATCTGCGCAAAAGCTGAGGTGCCACTCGGTTCGTGCTCGCTTTGCCGTAACGGCATGCGGCCATATCCGGGCGGCGATCAGTCATTGTTTTTATCGGGACAAGGCGGGGCGTCAGCGAAGGCCTGGGCGATCATGGTGTGACGTTCCGATACGGGCGTGAGCCATTCCGCATGGGTCGCGATATGGCGTCTTCGATCGAGCATCCCGCTGAGGATTATCTCAGCCGCTTCCTCCGCAGCGATAACGCGGCACAGTTCCGGATCCATGATGGGCGGCTGATCGGTGTCGGTCTTGTCCTGGATCGTCGTGGCTATCCAGCCCGGGCACACGATCGACACATCGATCCCCCTCGGCGCAAGTTCTTCCGCCAGCACTTCGCTGTAGCCGACAACGGCATGCTTGCTGGCGGAATAGATGCCGAAACCGGGCAGCGGAACCAGCCCGGCCATGGACGCGATGTTCACGATGTGGCCGCGCCCCGCATCGGACATCATCGGGATGAAAGCCGCGGTGCAATTGACCAGCCCGACAAGATTGACCGACAATATGCGCGCCCAATCGCGGGCATCGCAATCGACCAGCGGGCGGCAGATCGCTATTCCGGCATTGTTGATCAGGAAGTCGCAGCCACCGAAGTGCAGTCTGCATTCTTCCGCCAGCGCGGCCATGGTATCGGCGCAGGCGATGTCGCCCTGAAAAGCGAGCGCGCGTACCCCGCCTTCACAAAGTTCCTCTGCCACCCTGTCGGCAGCGTCGCCATCGATATCGACGACCATGATGTTGCCACCCTCGGCGGCGCATTGTCGGGCGAGCGCTTCGCCCAGTCCGGCGGCGGCTCCGGTGATGACGACACAGCGCCCCTCCAGGCGGTTCTGCGCCATCGCTAGCGGCCGATGAATTCGGGTTTGCTCCGCGCACGAAACGCATCGACCGCGATGCGGTGATCCTGGGTGAGCATGGACAGATTCTCGTAAGCTGCGGCGCGGTCGATGATGGCGTTCGCCGTCACCTTGAGCCCGGCATTGATGGAGGACTTGGTCCATTTCACGGCCAGTGTCGCAGCCTTGGCCATACGCTGGGCCATCGCATCGACGACTTCGTCGATCCGCTCCCGTTCGACCGCTTCGGTGATCAGGCCGATTTCTGCCGCCTCGCTGCCCATGATCGGGTCGCCGGTAAGAAGGTATTTGCGGGCACGCGCATAGCCAATGAGCTGCGGCCAGATAACGGCCCCGCCATCGCCGGCGACCAGGCCGATTGCGACGTGCGGATCGGCAAACCGCGCATCGGGTGTGGCGTAAACGAAGTCGCAGAACAGCGCCAGGGAACAGCCCAGACCGACTGCGGGGCCGACGACACGCGCGATGATCGGCTTCTCGAGATCGAGCAGCGAGTTCTGGATGCGGCGATCGTTCTCGATGCTGGCGGAGGTCGCCGCAAGGTCGCCATCGAGGGACACGAGCCAGTCGATGTCGCCGCCGGCGCTGAACGCTTCGCCCGAACCGGTCAGGACGACGACCGACACTTCGGGATCGCGATCGACGTCGTAGAAGATGCGCGAGAACTCGTTATGAATCTGCGGGTTGACGGCATTTTTCACCTCCGGCCGGTCGATCGTGATCGTCAGGATCGAACCGTCCCGGTCGATTTTTAGCGCTTCGTACCCATCATACTTCATCAGCCTGCTCCGTGATTTCTTCGCTGGTTGTGCCGAACCGAGCGGCCATTTGCGGCCGCAGTTCGTGTTTGACGATCTTTCCCGATGCCGTGGTCGGCATTGCGTCGACGAAAGCGATGTAGCGTGGCACCTTCCAGCGAGAGACTTGGCTGAAGCACCAGTCCCGAACCGCATCCGCATCGGCATGGTCCGGGCGTGCGGGGCGCAACACCGCGCACAGCTCTTCGCCGTATTTGTCGTCGGGCAATCCGAAGACCGCCGCTTCGGCGATATCGGGATGTTCGATCAGATAGGCTTCGATTTCGGCGGGATAGAGGTTTTCGCCGCCGCGAATGACCATTTCCTTCAGCCGGCCCACGATGGTCACGTAACCTTCGCTGTCCATTGTGGCGATGTCGCCCGTCCTGAGCCAGCCGTCGCTGTCGAAGGCTTCGTCGGTGGCGGCAGTGTCGCCGTAGCGCAGCATCTTGCCGGGGCCATCGACACACAGCTCGCCCGGCGTGTCGCAAGGCAGCACCTGCCCCTTCGTGTCGACGACCTTGAGACCGACTCCTCCGAGGGCGAGGCCGCTGGTTGCGGTCTTCTTCTCGGCGCTATCGTCCATCCTTACGCTTGCGCTTACACCGCAGCTTTCGGTCTGACCGTAGCCGTTGAGCATGGGCACGCCGAACGTGTCTTCGCACCGTTTGAGAAAGGGTGGGGGCACTGCCGCCCCGCCGATCACGATCCGTTGCAAGGCCGACAGGTCGCGCGCAGCGAAGCCGGGCTCTTCCATCATGGCGGTGAGCATGGAGGGAACGCCGATGAAACCGGTGCAGCGTTCGCGTTCGAGGATGTCCAGCGCCTGCCCGGCGTTGAAAATGTAGATCGGCAGCGTGGTCGCGCCGACGATCAGCGACCCCGGCGTCGAGCTGCCCGACCCGCCGACATGGAACAGCGGAAAGCCATGGCACACGCGATCGCCATGCCCGAAGCCCCAGCGCTTGTAGGTGCGCGCCGCGATGGCGGTGATGCCCCCATGCGGCAGCCACGCCGCCTTGGGCACGCCCGTGGTGCCCGATGTGTACTGGATCATGCAGACATCGTCCGCCGCAACGTCGGGCAGCCGCGTGCCGGGGCGGGCTGCGCAGGCGATCCGCTCCAGATCGCAGGTCAGATCGAAACGGGCACGCAGCAGCGGCGTTTCGTCCGCGATATTCGTGAGTATGTGGGCGGGCGAGGCGCCGCCGACCTGGCCGCCGTGAAAGACGGCCACCACGTGCGATGCCTTTAAGGCATAAGCGAGTTCGCGTTCACGATAGAGCGGATTGATCGCCACCAGGACCATTCCGGCCTTGGCGATGGCATATTGCAGAAAGATCCAGTTCGGATGGTTCGAAGCCCAGACGCCGATCCGATCGCCCGCTGTAAAACCATGCGCGATCAAGCCGCGCGCCAGTTCGTCGGACAGCCGGTCGAGCTCGCCGAAGGTCCAACGGAAGTCGCCGATCGCCGGCTGGTGGACGAAGGCAAGGGCGGCATCGTCGGCCCATTTTTCAGCCGAACGCGACAGCGCCTCGCCGATGGTCGTGCGCGCTGCGGCCGGATCATCGGCCGTGTCGATCCAGAGTGATTGGCGCAGTGCCAAGATCCCCTCCATTAACATTGGGAGCGCGGCTGAGCGACGCTTCGATTGCCATCGTCATAGGCAGCCCAAAGGCCGCACGGCTGCTCGCCTATCGCTCGCAAACGCGCCCGATCTGTTGCGGATCGGCCGATCGCGGGCCAACATCGAAGCATCAAAGATCGGTCGTCTGCGGATCGTGACGGTCCGGACTGCCGAATGCAGGGCCGGTGTTCTTTTAGGGGGACGGAATGACGAGCCTACCCGACACAGTGAAGGATTGGCTGGGCAAGCCGGTGATCGTGATGGACCATGTCCTTACGGTGGAACAGGGCCTGTGGGCCAATTTCTGCGTGGCGATCGAAGACGCGAATCCACTCTACTGGGATTACCGTCTGGCACGCGAGGAAACCGAGACCGTAATCGCACCGCCCATGATGCTGCCAAGCTGGGCCATCGACCATGACTGGCGGCCCGAGCGCGAAGGTCCGGCCCCGCGTACCTTGGAACTGCATTTCATGGTCAAGGATGCGCTTGGCTACAAGAATGGGCTCGTGACGGAGGTCGAACTCGAACTTCACGAGCCTCTTCGCGCAGGCGATTCCGTCAAGGCCGAACAGATATTGCGTAGTGTCGGCGATGAGCGCGAATCCAAGCTCGGGACGGGGCGCAACTGGGAAATCGATGTCGTCTATCACAAGCCGGACGGCACCCTTGCCGGTGTCCAGAGCCTGACTTTCCTCGGATATGGGAGGGTTGACGCATGAACCGCGCGCCCAAGCCACATATCGGCATGAAACTGCCCGACCTGCTTCTGCCGGTCACGCGCAGACTCGTGAGCATGGGGGCGGCTGCGTCGAGGGACTGGCAGCCGCAGCACCACGATCCCGACTGGGCGCGGGAGGCCGGCCTGCCCGACATTATCATGAACAATTACACCCAGGCGGGACTGATCAGCCGGTTCGTTACCGATTGGAGCGGGCCATCGGGACGCATCGGCAGGCTGCGCTTTGCCATGCGTCGGCCGCTATGCCCGGTGGGGAACCTCACGATCCGCGGCGCCGTGGTCGATCTGTCGGCCGAATCCGACACGCTCGTATGGGTGGAGATCGACGCGGAAATTCTGGTCGGTGACGATATCGTCACGACTGCGACGATCCGCGTCGCGCTGCCCGGCCCGGGCGGGGATTCGTCGGCCTGGCACTGCTCGGGCTCGCGCTGGAATCCTTGAGCGATCGGCTTCGGAAATATGAGTTCGAACAGAGTTGAGGTGAGCGCGGCCATCTGACCACTTCCCGGTGACTTTAGCGATTGGGAAGATGAGGCGCGCATGGACCTCGGGCTGTCCGACGAACAGAGAATGCTGCAGGATATGGTCCGCGACCTGTGCGAGGACCGGTTCCCGCTGACGGCGCTGCGTCGGCTCGAATCCGACGAAGATGGCTTGGATCGGGATTTCTGGCACGCCCTCGCCGATCAGGGGCTATGTGGTATTTCGATTGCCGAGGCCCATGGCGGCCACGGTCTCGGCCTGCTCGAATGTGCCCTCGTGCACGAGCAGTTCGGCTATCATCTCGCGCAGTCTCCCCATCTCGCCAGCTCGGTCTTGGCTGCATCCTTCATCGAGGCGGCTGGCGACGCTTCCCTGTCGGCGGCACTGTTGCCGGGAATCGCCGATGGCTCGCGCATCGTCGCGATCGCATCGAGCGAGGCGGGGAGGGGCGAAGATCTGAGCGACCAGCAGGCCGTGCTCCGCCGCGATCCGAAGGGCGTGCGGATTTCGGGCACGAAACACTTCGTTTCCTTCGCCAGCATCGCCGACGATCTCATTGTTTTCGGCCGCGATGAACAAGGCGGCCACGTGGTCGCCCTGGCCGTATCCCCCGGGGCCGACGGCATCACTTTGCGCAGGCAGCAGACCATGGCGAGCGAGCCCTGTTTCGAAGTGCAATTCGAAGATGTCTTCGTTCCGTCTGAGCGGGTTTTCGCCGATGGCGCCGATCCGACAGAAGCCTGGCGGGCGGCGATGTCCAAGGCCTGCGTCGCCATCGCCGCGGCTGCAACCGGCGCCGCGCGGCGGATTCACGAAATCAGCACCGCCTATGCCAAGGAACGCGAAGCCTTCGGCAAGCCGATCGGGGCATTTCAGGCCATTGCCCATTATCTCGCCGATGCAATCGTCGAGATCGAAGGCGCCCGTGTGCTCTATCGCAATGCGGCCTGGATGCATGACGAGGCACGGCCCTATGCGCTCGAGGCGGCGATCGCGAAACTGCAGGCCTGCAACATTTTCCGGCGGGCATCCGCTCTCGGCATCCAGGTTCATGGGGGGCTTGGTTACACGACCGAAGCGGATCCTCAGCTTTTCTTCCGCCGGGCCAAGCAATGGCAGATCCTCAGTGGCAGCGAGGCCTGGCTGACGGAGGAAATTTCCCGTCTGGATGCGAGCGGAGGGTATGCGGGTGTTTGAGACACTCGATTATTCGGTCCGCGACGGCGTCGCCGAGTTGCGCCTTCAGCGCCCCGAACGGCGCAATGCGGTCAACCACCGGATGCATGTGGAATTGCCGCAAGCCTGGTCCGCAATCCGGCGTGACCCGCAGGTTGTCGTGGCGATAGTGACCGGGGCGGGGAGCAAGGCCTTCTGCACCGGCGCCGATCTTGCCGACCTTCCGCGTGTCGAGGAGAGCGACGGGCATGGCGCGATGGCCTGGACCGGGCTGCGCAACGATGTCTGGAAACCGGTGATCTGCGCGATCAACGGGCAGGTGGTCGGAGGCGGGCTGCATTTCGTAGCCGATGCCGACATCGTCATCGCCAGCGATGAGGCGACGTTCTGCGATAGCCACGTCAGCAGCGGGCTGGTCGCCGGATTGGAGCCGGTGGCACTGGCCCGCAAGATTCCGCTCGAAGCGGTCTTGCGGCTGGCGCTGGTCGGGCGCGGCTATACCATGTCCGCCGCGCGCGCATGCGAGCTGGGCCTGGTCGGCGAAGTCGTCCCCGCATCTCAGTTGATGGAACGAGCGCGCGAACTCGCGGCCCTCATCGCAGCCAATTCCCCATCCGCGATGGCGAGGACCAAGCGGGCGATCTGGAGGTCGCTGGAACTGCCGCTGTCGCAATCCCTGGATGCTGCTTGGCGCGATATCGAAACGCACAATCGCGGACCCGATTTTCAGGAGGGGATCGACGCCTTTCTGGAGCGTCGCCCGCCCGAATGGGCCGCTTACGATCCCGAGGCGCGCGATGACGGGTAAGCAGCAGGTGCAGGTCGACAGGATCGGCAGGACGGGGATTATCCGCCTCGACCGGCCCGATGTGCTCAACGCCTATACGCCCGATATGGGGGACGAGCTGGTCGACGCATTCCGCACCCTGGCGTCCGACAGCGAGGTCTGTGCCATCGTCCTGACCGGCAAGGGCAGGGCCTTTTGTGTCGGCGCCGATCGCAACTTCCTGAACGGCGAGAAGGGGCAGAACGGGCTGCGCCTCGGCGAAGAGGATTTCATCGGCGGGTTCGCGACCGAATTGCTGACGATCGCCAAGCCGACCATCGCGGCGATCAATGGCAAGGCGGTCGGGCTTGGCTGCACCATGCTGCTGCCGCTCGATTTCCGGATCGCCGCGGACAGCGCGAGCTTCTCGTTCCCCTTCGCGCGTCTCGGCCTGATGCCGGGGATGGGATCGACTTTCCTGCTGCCCAGGATCGTCGGGGATGTCGCCGCGCGCGAGATCATGTTCGGCAGCGCGGTTCTGGATAGCGGGGCCGCCCTGCGGGCCGGGCTGATCGGCGAAGTGGTCGCGGACGATCGGTTGCAGGATGCGGCCATGCGGCTCGCAGCCAAATTCGAAACCGCCGACGCGGCAACGCTGGCGGCGATCAAATCCACCCTCAACGGCGCCGCCGTCCGGGCGATGAACATCGCTGTCGAAACCGAACTGCGCAAGGCGCGCGAATGCTTTGCCGCGCGATCGGCCATGCACAAGCAGGAACCCATCTCGACATGACGAATGATACGATCCGGTACGACGATCTCGACGCCTTGACGCAACGTGTGGGGGGCGAGTTCGGGGCGTGGAGCCCTGCCATCGAAGTGCCCCAGCGCATGATCGACGAATTCGCCGAAATGACCGGCGATCACCAGTGGATTCATGTCGATCCCGCACGGGCTTCCGAAACGCCTCTCGGAACCACGATTGCGCATGGCTTCCTGATTCTGGCGCTTTCCAGCGTGATCAAGAACAGTTCCGACCTGGCCATAGTCGGTCATGGCAGCGCTCTGAATTACGGGCTCGACAATGTCCGGTTCGTGTCGCCGGTGCCCTCGGGGGCACGGATACACGGCCGAACGAAAGTCGCCGCGGTGGCCGAGGAAAAAGGCGGCACCATGCTGACCGTGAGCGTCGCGATCCATGTGGTCGGTTCCGAAAAACCAGCGGTCTGCTTCGACTGGAAGCTGCTGTACCGGGCATGAGCCGATGATCGAAAGCATACCCCTTCCGATCGTGGACGATCCCGTCGACCGGGCTTTCTGGCAAGCTTGCGACGAAGGCCGGCTGTTGGTCCAGACCTGCAAGCAATGCGGGCACCGCCAACACCCGCCCCGAGCGATGTGTCCCGCCTGTCGCTCGATGGAGCTGGGCTGGCAGGAATGCGCGCCGACCGGGCAGTTGTGGTCCTACGTGGTGCCACACCCGCCGCTGCTCCCCGCCTTCGCCCCGCTCGCCCCCTACATCGTGGGGCTGATCATACCCGATGGGTTGCCCGGGATCAGGATGGTGGGGGCGATCGTCGCCTCTGCGGAAGAAGGCATCGGGTCGGTCGCGCCGGCCGAGATCGCGATCGGCGACCGGATGCGTCTCACATTTGTTCGATTGGCGGAGGATGTCGCTCTGCCCTGCTGGGTCCCGGATGCGGCCTGCGCCCTCTCTGAAAGGGAAGAAAAGCCATGAATATCAAATCGCTCGGATATGTGGGTATCGGCACGGCGAATCCCGGTGCCTGGCGGGATTTCGCGGTCGAGGTGCTTGGCATGATGCCTGCCCGCGCCGTGCCTGGCGAAGGCTGGGGCGAACCGGGGCAGCCGCGCCCCGACACAGGGCGTCCCGAAGGGGTTGCCGAGGACGGTTCGGTCTATCTCAAGATGGACGAACGCCAATGGCGCGTGGCGGTCCACAAAAGCGAGGAAGACGGCAAGCTGCTCTATTTCGGGCTCGAACTGGACGGGCATCTCGAGCTGGCGGCTGCGGTGGCGGAATTGCGCGCCGAAGGTATCGAGGTGCGCGAAGGGACGCCCGCGGATGCCCTGGCGCGGGCCGTGACGGGGATTGCCTATTGCGCCGATCCGTCCGGGAACCAGCTCGAACTCTATTACGGCCCGACGACCGACTACAATTTCGCCTCGCCCGTTCCCGACCTGAAATTCGTCGCCGGGGCGCTTGGGGTCGGCCACTTCAATCTCTTCGTCGACGATCAGGAAAAGTGCTTCGATTTCTATACGCGTGTGCTCGGCTTCAAGCTGTCCGATTACATCCGCTTCGGTCCCGATGCAGCGCTGCAGTTCCTGCGCTGCAATTCCCGCCATCACAGCATCGCCATGGTCGACATGGGGGCGGGCAACGTGCTTCAGCACATGCTCGTCGAAATGAGAGATATCGACGATGTCGGAAAGACGCTGGACCGCGCGAAGCGATATGGCCTCGATGTGGTCAGCACGCTCGGGCGGCACCGGAACGATGGCATGCTGTCGTTCTATATGCGCGCGCCGGGCGGGTTCGATGTCGAGGTCGGCTGCGGTGGCAAGTTGCTCGATGAAAGCTGGTCGCCGAACGAATTCTGCGAAGGCGATGTGTGGGGGCATGACGGACTTGTCGAAGCCGTGGTGGAGGCGAGCGAAACGGCGCGGGCACGGATGCAAGCGGCCGCGTCATGACCGAAACAAGTATCGATTTGGAGTATCGCCTCGAAGACCGGTACACCCAGCGTTCGGGGCGCGTGTTCCTGTCGGGATCGCAAGCGCTTGTCCGCCTGCCGCTGATGCAGCGCCAGCGCGATATCGACGCAGGGCTCAATACTGCGGGCTTCATATCGGGTTACACCGGGTCGCCGCTCGGTGGATACGACATCGCGCTCAATCAGGTGCCCGAACTGCTCGAAGAGCATCACATCCATTTCGAGCCGGGGATCAACGAGGATCTCGGCGCCACCGCCGTTTGGGGTTCGCAGCAGGTCGGCCTGTTCGGCAATGCGCGATATGACGGTGTTTTCGGCATCTGGTACGGCAAGGGTCCGGGCGTGGACCGTTCGGGCGACGCGCTGAAGCACGGGAGCTATTCGGGTTCCGCACCCAATGGCGGCGTGCTGGTCCTCGCCGGAGACGATCATGGCGCGAAATCGTCCACCACAGCCCATCAGAGCGACCACGCCTTCATCCATTTCGGGATGCCTTTCCTGAACCCGTCGTCGGTGCAGGATTATCTCGATCTCGGCCTGCACGGTTTTGCCATGTCTCGCCATTCGGGCTGCTGGATTGGGATGAAATGCGTTACCGATATCATCGAAAGCAGCGCATCGGTCGATATCGACCCGAACCGGCCATCGATCACTATTCCCGACAGGGATGGCGAGGGACTGGCCGCGCGTTGGGGCGTCCCGGCCCTCAAAGCGGAAGATCGCCAGTACAATCAGCGCATTCCCGCGCTGCTCGAATATGTCAGGGTCAACCGGCTCAATCGAGAGGCGATTGCGGCACCATCCCGCACGCTGGGCATCGTGACCAGCGGCAAGGCCTATCTCGACGTCATGCAGGCGCTCGAGGACCTCGGCCTGGATGCTGCGCGGTGCAGGGAACTGGGTGTCTCGGTGTTCAAGGTGGCGATGCCTTGGCCGCTGGAGCCTGAAACGCTTTGCGAGTTTGCCGAGGGTCATCGCGAAATCCTGGTGGTCGAGGAAAAACGCCCGGTGATCGAGGACCAGATCGCCAGCCTGTTCGTCAACCGCGCAAATGCGCCACTGCTGACTGGAAAGACAGACCCGGACGGATCGCCGCTGGTCCCGGCGGTGGGCGAGACGACCCCACTCATCGCCGCGCGGTCGATCGCTGCGAGACTCATCGCTTTGACCGGAGATGACGGCCTCCGCGCGGCGCTGGATGGTCTGGAGGCGGAAAGCGCGCCTCCGGCTCTGCCGGCGGCCACACTGGCCCGAATGCCGAGCTTCTGTGCAGGCTGCCCGCACAACCGGTCGACCAAAGTGCCCGATGGCAGTGTCGCCTTCGGCGGTATCGGTTGCCACGGGATGGCCACCTTCCTGCCCGAGCGGAACACGCCGACCCTGTTCCAGATGGGCGGCGAAGGCGCGCCCTGGATCGGCATTTCGCCCTTCACCGGCACCGATCATATCTTCCAGAACCTGGGGGACGGGACCTACTATCACTCGGGCCTGCTCGCCATTCGCGCGGCGGTCGCGGCCGGGGTCAACATCACCTACAAGATCCTCGCCAACGATGCGATCGCCATGACGGGCGGGCAGGAAATAGCGGGCCAGATGCGGGTCGATACGTTGAGCCGGCAGATTCACGCGGAAGGTGTCGAGGCAATTGCCATCGTCTCGGACGAGCCCGATACCTATTCGCCCGACGCAAATTTCGCTCCGGGTACGACCATCCACCACCGCGACGAGATGGACGCGGTCCAGCGCCGGATGCGCGATACGCCGGGTGTGACGGCGATCATCTACGATCAGAATTGCGCCACCGAATTGCGGCGTCGGCGCAAGAGGGGGCTGGCGCCCGATCCGGATTCGCGCCCTTTCATCAATACCCGCGTATGCGAAGGCTGCGGCGATTGCTCGGTGCAATCGAATTGCATCGCACTGGAGCCCGTCGAGACGCGGTTCGGGCGCAAGCGGCGCGTCAACCAGTCGGCCTGTAATAAGGATTTTTCCTGCACGGATGGCTATTGCCCCAGCTTCGTCGTCGTGAATGGCGGGCAGCCGCGCAAGCGGTCGGACGGGCAGCAGGACTACACGCGATATGTCGATGCGCTGCCCGTGCCCGAAGCGGCATCCACCGCCTCGCCGTTCAGCCTGCTGGTGACCGGTATCGGTGGGGCCGGCGTGGTCACACTGGGGGCAATCCTCGGCATGGCGGCGCATCTGGAAGGCAAGGGTGCGTCGGTCCTTGATGTGACCGGTCTGGCGCAGCGCAATGGCCCGGTGACGAGCCATGTGAAGGTCGCCAATTCGCCGCAGGCGCTCAAGACAAGCCGGATCGGCCGTGCCGATCTGGTGATCGGCAGCGACATGGTGGTAACGGCATCGGCCGATGTGCTTGGGCGGATGCGCAAGCGGATGACGAAAGCCGTGGTCAACAGCCGGGTGGCGCCCACTTCGGACTTCGCGACCAACCCCGATCTCGATCTCGGCACGGACGAGATGGAGCGGGCTATCGCGCAGCGTTCGGCCGATTCCGAGTTCATCGAAGCCGGCCGGTTGGCCTACGCGCTGACAGGAAACGAAGTGGCGGCCAATCTCATGCTCGTGGGGTTTGCGGCGCAGCGCGGATGGCTGCCGGTTTCGCTCGACGCCCTCGATCGCGCCATCCAACTGAACGGTGCCGCCGTCGAGATGAACCGTGCTTCCGTTGCCTGGGGACGCTTGCTGGCGCATGATCCGACTCTCGTCGCGGAGCTGGTCGCGGCGAAGAATACCGCCGATCCGCAGTCCGTGTCGCTCGACGATCTGATCGCCGACTATGCGCGGGAACTCGAAGCCTATCAGGATCGGGCCTACGCGCAGCGATATGTCGATCTCGTAGCGCAAGTGCGCGCCGCGGAAAGCGCCCTGGCCGGGAACGATGGTCGGCTCGCGACCGCTGTGGCCCGATATTACTATAAGCTGTTGGCCTATAAGGACGAGTATGAAGTCGCCCGCCATCTAAGCAGCGAGGCATTTCGCGACGCGATCGCGGAAGAATTCGAAGGCGAATACTCGATCGAATTCCTCATGGCCCCGCCGATCCTGCAGCGGCGCGATCCGGTTACCGGGCGTTATCCCAAACGCCGGTTCGGTAGCTGGATATTGCCCGCGCTGAAGCTGCTATCCCGCTTCAAGCGCCTGCGCGGCACGCCTTTCGATCCGTTTGGCTATGCGGCCCATCGCAAAATGGAACGGGGGCTCATCGCGCAATATGAAAGCGACATCGCCATGGTGATCGAGCGGTTGGACGCCAAGCGATACGAAGCTGCGACCGAGATCGCGAGCTGGCCGGAACTCGTGCGCGGATACGACACGGTGAAGGACGAGCATATCGCGGCGCTCGAGGAAATGCGGGGCAGCCTGCTGGCAAGCCTGGCCGGCCCCGTGGCCACAATACCATCGCGCATCGCCGCTGACAGGAAGGAAAAAGTGTCATGAGCATTCTCGATGGGAAAGCCGCCATCGTGACCGGTGGCGGACGCGGCATCGGCAAGGGGCATTGCCTGGCTCTGGCGCGCTGCGGTGCCAGTGTGATCGTGAACGATATCGATCGCAGTGTCGCGGCGGAGACTGTGGAGGCCATCGAGGCATCGGGCGGAAAGGCTGCGGCCAGCGATGCCAATATCGCATCGCGCGGGGGCGCCGAGGCGCTGATAGGGCAGTGTGTCGATGCGTTTGGCGCGGTCGATATTCTGGTCAACAATGCCGGAAACCTGCGCGACCGATCCTTCCTCAAAATGAGCGACGAGGAATTCGATTCCGTTTGGCAGGTTCATGTCAAAGGCACCTTCTGGTGCAGCCAGACCGCCGCCCTGGCAATGCGAGAGGCGGGTCGCGGCGGAGCGATCGTCAACACGACATCGGGCGCACATTTCGGCAGCTTCGGCCAGACCAACTATGCGGCCGCCAAGGGCGCCATCGCCTCGATGACCTATAGCTGGGCGCTCGAGCTTGCCCGGTACGGCATCCGCGTGAATGCAATCGGCCCGACGGGCACCACACGCATGTCGGATACGTTCGCGGGCAAACCGTTGCCGTTCGTCGATCCCGGCCTCAACGGCGATCTGGTCGCCTTTCTGTGCAGCGATCTGGCGCAAAGTGTCAGCGGTCAGATCTTCGGATCGGGCGGGGAACGTGTCGCGCATATGGTCCAGCCGCATTATGGCAAGACGCTGATCCGGGAGGGGGGCTGGACTCTCGAGGCGTTGCAGGATCACTTCCTGCCGCAACTTGCCAGCCAGTTCGGGCCTCTCGGCATGCTTGGGCAGCCCTATCCCTTTCACGATGGCGTCTCGGCGCAGGGACAAGAGGCGTGAGCGATCGCGCCGCCCTGAAAGACCGGACCGCGATCGTCGGTATCGGGCAGACGGAGTTCGGCAAGAACCTGGAGCACACGGAGCTTCAGTTGGCGTGCATGGCGATCCGTAACGCACTGGACGATGCCGGGATAGACGCGTCAGACGTGGACGCTCTGGGATGCTTCACGCAGGAAACGACTCCGGAGTTCGAGATCGCGCGCAATCTGGGCTTCGGAGAACTGCATTTCTTCAGTCAGGTGGCGCATGGCGGGGGGGCGGTTTGCGGCGCGATCGGACAGGTTGCCATGGCGATCGCGCTCGGCATCGCAAAAGTCGGTGTCGTGTGGCGGTCCCGCAAGCGCGGCGACCCTTCCAAACGGCAATGGGCGGGCGTGCAGCCGAGGATCGGCGATCATTGGAAATGGTCGCGCCCGCACGGCCTGTCGCGTCCGGTGGACGAGGTGGCCATGCTCATGCGGCGCTATATGCACGATCATGGGGCGACACGCGAGCAGCTCGCTGCTGTTGCGCTGACCCAGCGGGCCTATGCGCGGCGCAACCCCGATGCGCTCATGCGCGACAGGGAAATGGGCATCGAGGATTATCTCGGTGCCCGGATGATCTCCGACCCACTGTGCCTGTTCGACAATTGCCTGGAGAGCGACGGGGCCATTGCCATCGTGCTGACGGCTACGGATCGCGCTGCGGATTGCCGGCATCGCCCGGCGCTGATCCATGCCTTTTCACAGGGGATGACCCGCGAACACCAGTTGATGACCGATTATCACGGGGCCGATCCGTTCGTCAGTTCCTCGGCAGCGACGGCCCGGAATTTGTGGCGCCAGTCCGATCTGGCACCGCCCGATATCGACGTCGCGCAGATTTACGATGCCTTCTCGCCCCTCGTCCTGTTCAGTCTCGAAAACTACGGCTTTTGCGGTAGGGGCGAGGCCGCGGCGATGGCCGCCTCGGGCGCGCTCGGGGCAGGGGGGCAGCTTCCGGTCAACACTTCGGGCGGCAGCCTTTCCGAAGTCTATCTGCACGGGGCCAATCTGGTGACCGAAGGTGTACGCCAGATCAGAGGGGCGTCGCCCAACCAGGTGTCCGATGCCCGAAACTGCTTCATCAGCACCTGCGACAGCACCCCCAATGGTGCCCTCATTCTTCGTCGGCAATAGGGGAGATTGCAATGGAAACAGCACTGGAACACCGCGCGTTCGATGTCGGTTTTGTAACGCGAGATGCCGAACCCATGCAGCGATTCTATCAGGATGTGCTGGGATTGCAGCACGTTGCGACGATCCCGGTCGGGCCGGATACGCTGATCAAACTCGCCTATGGCCGCAGCATTCTGAAACTCTACGTGCCGGCCGCGCCACCGACACCGAGTGCCGATCCGGAACGATGGGCCTCGCAGGCCGGTATTCGCTACATCACGGTTCCCGTGGACGATGTGCGTGCGACACTCGAGAGATGCCGCAATGCTGGGGCTCCAATCTACTCCGAAATCGTCGAGCTGCCCGCAGATAGAAGGGCGGCCATCGTGGGCGATCCCGACGGGAATGCCATTGAGCTATTCGAGGATCCGGCCACTATGGCACGGAAAACTGGGGAGACAGCTTGAACATGCCGACGTCAGAAGCACCCGCAACCCTCGTCATCACCGGTGCCAGCCGGGGGATCGGCCTCGAAACAGCGCGGCTCTTCGCGGAACATGGCTATCGCATCGTCAACATATCCCGCAGTCCGATCCCGATCGAGGGGGCGGTCGACATTGCCGCCGACCTGGCCAGCCCGGACTGGGCCGAGCGGATCAAGGACGAACTCGATGCCGCGCTCGACGGATCGGGAGAGATCAGCCTCGTCCATAATTCCGCCATTCAGCTGCCCGGTGCGATCGATCAGGTCGAAGCGGAGGATTTCCGCAGAACGCTCGAACTGGCCGTCGTCGCTCCCTCGATTCTCAATCGTCTGGTTCTGCCCCATCAGAGGGGCGGGTCGTCGATCATCTATGTCGGATCGACGCTGAGCCAGCGTGCCAGCAGGGGGCTGGCGGCCTATGTCGCGAGCAAGCATGCGGTCGTCGGGCTGATGCGCAGCACGGCCCAGGACCTTGGCGGGACGGGCATCCACACAGCCTGTGTCTGCCCCGGTTTCACCGATACCGAAATGCTGCGCGAATATGGCGGCGAGGCGACCGAATACCTCAAGTCGCTCGTCCATGAGAAACGCCTGATCGACCCGTCGGAAATCGCGCGCGTGCTGTTGTTCGCTGCCCAGAACCCCGTGGTGAACGGGGCGATACTTCAGGCCGAGCTGAGCTTCGTCCAGCCCTGATTTTTTTCGCTATTTCAATAAAGCGAGTTCAATGTGAGCAAATTTTCAGTTTTTCTGATACTCTCACAGGTCTCCGCGAAAGTGGCCGGCACGCCGGTTTCGCGGGGAGGATAGGGGGAACGGCGCGACGGGCGTCCTGACGGGCAGCAGAAACTGCCCCGAATGGCTCGGCGATCGTGGCGGCCGATAGGAACGGGAGACGGAGAAATGACTGTATTGGATGCCCAGCTCGCACCGCGAAAAGTACCCCAGCAGCAGCGCGCACAATTTACCGTGGATTGCATTCTGCGTGCAGCCGAATCGATCATCATGAAGAGCGGCTACGACGCTGCGAACACCAACCACATCGCCGAAGTGGCGGGTGTCAGCATCGGTTCGCTCTATCAGTATTTTTCCAGCAAGGAAGCGATCGCGGCGGCGCTGGTAGAAAACGCGGTCATCAACGCCTCCGAAGTCCTGCGCGACTGCCTGATCGAAAACATGGCCAAACCGCTCGAGGATTCGGCGCAGGCCATCATCGAGACGATCCTCGAGACGCGCAAGCAGTACAGCTTCATCTTCCTGCGTCTGCCCCGCGAAGTCCCCAAGCTGGGCAGACTGTCGCGGACGGTTACGACAGAGAAGTTCCTCTATCATACGATCCGGGCCTATTATCAGCAGCACCGTTCGGAGATTAAGGTCGACGATCTCGAAGTCGCGATGTTCGTGTCGGAACACATCATCGTCGGCAGCATCGACGCCTATCTGGAAAACAATTCCCCGGCGATCACCGACGATCAGCTCGTCCAGCAGCTTTCCGACGCCTTCGTCAAATACCTCACCAAATAGTCCTTAGGGTAAGCCCGCAATGAATTTCGATTTCGATGCCGATCAGGTAGCGTTCGTCGCGCGTGTTCGGGAGTTTCTCGCCGAGGTGCGGGAATGGCCGGACGCGGACGACATCATGTGCCCGGAACGCGAATCGGATTCCATTCTAGCGGACACACCGGCGCGCAGGGCCTTCAACAAGGAACTGGCGCGCAGGGGGTACCTCGGCATGTCCTGGCCAAAGGAATATGGCGGGCAGGAAAAGCCGGGCATCTACGAATATCTCCTCAACGAAGAGCTTTCGCGCGTCGGTGCTCCCCTGATCGGGAAGGGGGTCGGATGTGTGGGGCAGACGCTCATTCGGCACGGGTCCGACAAGTTGAAGGCCGAATTCCTGCCCAAGATCCTGTCGGCCGATGTCGAGTTTGCTCTCGGCTATTCGGAACCCCATGCCGGATCGGATCTGGCATCGCTGCGGCTGCGCGCGGAACGCGTCGAAGGCGGATGGATGCTCAACGGTCAGAAAATGTTCACCACCTCGGCCCATTTCGCGGACTGGTACTGGCTCGCCGCGCGGACCGATTTCGATGCGCCGAAGCATAAGGGCATCAGCCTGTTTCTTCTGCCGATGGATCAGGACGGGATCACGATCCAGCCGATCGAAACGATGGGCGAACACGTCACCAACGCGGTTTTTCTCGACAACATCTTCGTGCCGGAAGACTATCTGGTGGGCGAACTGAACCGGGGCTGGACCTATATCTGCGAAGCGCTCGATTACGAACGCTTCACCTTCTACACCTACAGCCCCCTAGAGGAAAAGCTCAAAGCGCTCAAAGGGTTGCTCGGCGAAACCAAGCGCAATGGCGAGCGCCTGGACGCGTCCACAGAGGTCCGGCACGGCCTCGCACGGCTTACGGCCGACGTCCAGATGGCCAAGATGCTGCAGCGCCGCGTTATCTACGCCTCCTCGCAGGGGCGCGTCCCCACGATCGAGGCCGCCATGTGCAAGCTCTACAGCACCGCGCTTCACCAGAAGCTGGCCGATTTCGCTATCGATGCGCTTGGCCCGCAAGGCCTGCTACACAAGGCCGATCCCGACGCTCCTGCCGGCGGCAAATGGGAATGGTCCTATCGCGCCACTGCACTCGACACGATCGGTGCGGGCACTTCGGAAGTTCAGAAGAACATCATCGCGAGGCGCGAGCTCGGCCTGCCGCTGGAGTTCTGATCAGGGTGCCGCTTCGATCAGAGCGGCCTGGAAGTCGGGGTGCGCGATTGCCACGAGCTCGGCAGCCCTCTCGCTCGCTGTCTTTGCGCGCAAGTCGGCGATCCCGTATTCCGTGACCACGAAATCCACATCGGTTCGCGCGATGGTGACCGGCGATGTCGAGGCCAACGAAGGCACGATCCGCGATCGTTTGCCGCGTGAAGCCGTCGAGGGAAGGGCAATGATCGAGCATCCTCCCGAGGATTGATGACCGGCCCGGCAGAATTCGGGAAGTCCGCCCGGCGCGCTTATCGGCTTCGCTCCGAAACCCTCGGAGTTGACTTGCCCCAGCAGGTCCACCTGCAGCGCCGAATTCACGGCCACGAATTTCTCGATCCGCGACAATATGGACGCGCTATGGGTATGTCGCACCGGTTTGAGGAGGAAGTCCTCCCGCCCATCCAGCCAGCGATAGAACGCGTGCGATCCGGCGATGGTGGCACACACGATCGGGAATTCCCTGTCGATCGAGTCGGCTTCGACGAGCCCGCGGATGGATTCCGTTACGATGCCGGAATGGACTCGAAGCCGCTTCTTCGATCTCAAATGATTGAGAAAAAGGCTCGGGATCTTGCCAATGCCGCATTGGACCGCCGCACCATCATCGACGAGGCTGACTACGTTTCGTGCGATTTCGTCACCGATATCGTCGGGGTCGGTACCGCCCGACGCCAGCGCCAGCGGTGCTGCTTCGTCATTGAAAATTGCCGAAAATTCGTCGCGGTGAATGAGGTCGCCATTGATCAGGCGAGGGAGGGCCGGGTTGGCAAGCGCGACGACCCGCCCGGATGTTTCGAGCGCATCCCGCACGAACTCGGCGGACAGGCCGCAACCGACATAGCCGCGTGCGTCGGGAATGGTGGTCGGAACGAAGGTGATGTCCGGTGCGAATTGCGCAAGCTGCTGGCCGATGCCGGAATAGGTCGCGATGATTTGACGATAGGCCGGGAGTTCCGATGCAGGGAAAAAGCCTGCACTTTCCATCGCACCGGTCAGGACGGGATGGGCGAAATCGTTGAGGCCCGCGACGAAGTTCGTCAGCACTGACAGATGCGCAAGGCGGTCTTCATGTCCCTCGAGCCGGTTGCGCAGCGCAAGCGGTTCGCCGGTGGTGCCCGGAAGGAACAGGCGCGTGCTTTCGCGCAGCAGATCGGTCAGCGCGGCAGCCGTCAGGTTCTCGATCAAGATTTCAGCTCGCGTGCGGTTTGAACGAGATCGGTAGCTGGCAGAAGCCCTGGAGAAACTCTCCGCGAATCCGCTCGCAGCGATCGTGCCGAACTTCGAAATCGCCGACAGAAGCCAGAATTTCCTGGAGCAGGACCTGCCCTTCGAGCCGGGCGAGATGCTGGCCGAGGCAGAAGTGCAGGCCCGTGCCGAACGAAAGATTGCGGCGCTGGCGACGGGTGATGTCGAAGCGGTCGGGCTCGTCGAACTCGCGCTCGTCGCGGCACGCCGCAGCATACAGGAACAGAACAGACTGCCCCGGTCGCATGGTCTCGCCATGAAGTTCGACCTCCTGGCAAACCCTGCGGCCGAGCATGTTTGTCGGCTGATCGAAGCGGGCCGCCTCTTCGAAAGCGGCGGCGCAGAGCGTCGGGTCGTCCCTGACCATGCCGAGCTGGTCAGGGTTCGCGGCGAGATTGTAGATCGTGCATGCCGTGGTCAGCGGCAGCGTGTCGGAGCCTGTGATGACCATGGCGAAGATGCTGAAGAAAATCTGCTCGTCGGTCAGCCGGTTGCCGTCGACGTCGGCATGGAGCCAGGTGACGATATGGCTGTGTTCGGCAGGTGGGTTCTGGCGGTACTTTTCGATCAGCCCCATAATGTAGTCACGCGCCTCGGCAAAGGCCTGGGCACCTTCGGGCGTGGTACCGCGCACACCGGGCTCGCGCAGGTAGAACCGGTCGATATAGCCGCGGATGCGCAAGGCTTCCTCGTATTCCAGACCGATGAACGCGGCGATCAGTTGGAGCGCCGTCCGGCTGGCCAGCCGGTAGACATCGATCTCCCCCGTCGACAGCATGGGCGCTATTTCAGTGCGAACCACACCGCGGACATGGTCTTCGATCAGTGCGATCTTGTCCTTCAGGTAGGACCGCCCGATGAGCCCCCGGGTACGGCCATGCGCAGGAGGGTCCATGAACAGGAACACCTCTGGCTGCGGCGCCTCGGACAGGAACAGCGCATCGGGGGATGTGCCGTGTGTGGCCGTGTAGGCCTTGCGGTCCATGCTCGCCTTCCAGATGTCTTCGAAGCGGGTCAGCGCCCAGCAGTCGAGGTCCTCGATGTAATAGGCGGGCGCCTCATCCTGCATCCGCTTGTAGGTGTCCCAAGGATGGGACCACAGGCTTTCGTCATAGGGCGAGTAGCGGATGGACATCGGACAGTCCTTTCATCGTGTCTTGGTGGAAATCGCACCGGCTGCATCAGGGTGAGCCGGAGCGCGGCATCGCGGTGCGATGGGTCCGCGCCAGTTGGTCAGCGCGGCAATAGCGGGCGAAGGGCTCATCAACCCGTGCCCGCGCGTTCGGCCGCGAGGATCGCATCGTGTCGTGCGGTCAGAAAATGCCAGAGCGGTTTGGGCCTGTTGCTCAAAACGGCTCTCGCCATCTCGCGCGCCCAATATCCCTCGTTCCCGAAGTCGCGCCGCCATTCCTGCGCCCTGAGCGAGAATTCATGCAGGTCGTATTCGCGCGTGAAGCCTATGGCGCCATGCACCTGATGGGCGATGTCGAAGACCCTGTCCGCAGCCTTGCCGACACGCCATTTCGCCGCCGCGACCTCGAATGCCGCGTCGCCCAGCGCCATTGCCTGACAGGCGCTCGCGGCCGCGCAGGATGCCGCTGCGCTTTCTTCCATTGCGAGGGCGAGCTGGTGCTGGATGGCCTGGAAGGAGGAAAGCGACCTGCCGAACTGCTGGCGGTCGCGAGTATACTCGATGGCGAGGGCTACCATGGCCTCGATCGCGCCTGCCATCTGGCACGCGCGCATCAACGCGGCCTGGCGCGCATGATCCTGCGGCCCGCCGTCCAGCGAGCCTTCCGCGATGAGCGCAGCGCCGAGGTCTTTCGAGATCAGTTCTGCCCTTGAAGGTCGCGTGCCATTGGTGGTGGAACCGGACTCTCTCAGATCGACCAGTCGCCAGCTCTTGTCTCCAAGAGCCAGGACCCAATCCAGTTTTCCGGCCGCCAGCATCCGTTCGAACCCCGCCGGACCTGCGGGATCGACCGAGTGGAGGAGAAAACCGCCCATGCCATCGGGACATTTGAGCGAGAGCCCGGCGAGCCATGAACGGGCGAGTATTGTCTCGCTCACGGGGATTTCGAGCCGGTGGATCGCGCTGGCCTTGAATACCGCCCCCGCATCCTCCCAATCGCCACCGAAGCCCTCTGCTTCTTGTGATTGCAGAAGGCCGGGCAGACCCAGCTCGTCGATCGCGTGCCAGCTTGCGCGAGGGTCGGCGGTTCGATCCGCCGCCAGATCGGCGAAAAGGCGCTCGACCGTCTCCTTGAGAATGGACCGATGTTCGTTCATCGCAGACCGAGCTCCCGGGCAATGATTCCGCGCAGGATTTCTCGCGTTCCCCCTCTGAGGGAAAAGCAGGGCGAGCTTGCGACGAGATAGGTCAGGACAGGTTCGATCCCGGCTCCTGCATCGCTGAAGGACGATGCTGTGAATGCTCCCGAGAGGTCGCGCGCGATCGACTGCTCGTAGCGTGCGCCCAGGTCTTTAACGATCGCGGCTTCGAGCATCGGCGCCTCACCGCGTTCCAACCGTGACGCGACGGAAAGCGACATCTGCCTCAAAACCCACAGCTCCGCGGCCCATTCGCCCAGAAGTGCGAGCATCGCATCGTCCGGTTGCTCGTTCAGTGTTTCGCAGACCAATTCGAGCAGCACATGGCTGCTGAGAAACCGTTCCGGACCGCTTCGTTCGAGCGCCAGTTCGGCGGTGACTTGCGCCCATCCCTGGCCTTCCTCGCCAAGCAGCATGCGGTCGGGCACGAAAACACTATCGAAGAAAACCTCGCAGAAATGCGCCGCCCCGGTCTGATCCTCGATCGGCCGGATGGTCACCCCCTCGCTCGACAGATCGACCACAAGCTGGCTGAGCCCGTCCCGTGACGACCGCGCGTCTTGCTGGGCGGTACGGACGAGGGCGATCATGAATTGGGACTTGTCGGCAAAAGTGGTCCAGATCTTTGAGCCGCTGACCGACCAGCCGCCGTCCACCCTTTCCGCGCGAGTCCTGAGCGATGCCAGATCGGAGCCCGAATTGGGCTCGCTCATCCCGATGCAGAAAAAGAGTTTGCCCGTCGCGATCTGCGGTACCAATTCGCGCTTCAGATCGTCGCTGCCGAATTTCAGGATCAGCGCGCCGCTCTGGCGGTCGGCGATCCAGTGGGCGGCGACGGGGGCGCCGGCAGCGAGCATCTCCTCAGCAACGGTGTAGCGTTCCAGTTGGCTTGCCGCCTGTCCGCCGAAAGCCGTTGGCCAGGTCATGCCGATCCAGCCACGTGCGCCCATATCGGCGCTCAGCGCATCATCCCACCCCGACCAGCTTTGTGCGCGGATCTCGGGCGGCAATTCGCCGATCCTCTCGGATAGGAAAGCGCGGACATCGGCGCGCAAGGCGCTTGTACCGGAAGCCGTCCTGATGGGTTCGAATTGCGCATTCATCGGGCGAAAGCGCCTGACGCGATCGTTTCCGGGCTATTCCCGGTCCGCTGGTTCGGAGAGCCATGTGACATGCCCGCCTGCCTAGCGGGCGCCCCAGTCACCAACATCTCGCATTGGGCTCACTTGTCCCGAAAGGCGATCGCGGCAGCACGATCAGGTGGCGATATGGAAGCCGCCATCGACCGACAGATGCTGTCCGGTCACATAGCTCGCGGCGTCTGTCAGGAAGAACCAGGTTGCCGGCGATACTTCGTCGGGATCGGCGAAGCGACCCAGCGGAATCTGCGCCAGATAGCGTTCGCGGAAGCGCTCGTTGCGGATCGTTTCGGTCATCGGCGTTTCGACCACGCCGTAGCAAATACTGTTCACGGTGATGCCGTGACGCGCCCATTCACGTGCCGCGCTCATCGTCAGGCCCAGCACGCCCGATTTCGCTGCCCCGTAATTGATCTGACCGATCGTGCCGCGGCGCCCGGCGTCGGAGGAAATGTTGACGATCCGCCCGGGCGATTGCACGCCGCGCTGCGCCTTCTCGATCAGCGCCCGGCCCACGGCACGAAGGCACAGGAATGCGCCTGTCAGATTGACGTCGATCACTTTCTGCCAGGTTTCCAGCGACATTTCATGCGCCAGAGCCGCGCGGACCACGCCGGCATTGTTGATGAGCCCGTCGAGATCCCCGAACCGGTCGATCGTCCCGGCGACCAATTCGTCGACTTCCGATTCGACAGCCACATTGCTCGCAAAGCAGGCGAGGTTGGGGCTGTCGATTTCGTCGCGCGCCTGCTCGAGTGCTTCGGCATTGATGTCGATCAAGGCGATGTTGGCCCCCCGCGCGAGGCCGAATTCGGCAAGGGCACGGCCCACACCCTGGGCGCCGCCGGTTACGATAATCGTACGGCCTTCGAGGCCGAAAGCGTCGGTCATAGTTCTTCTCCGGATTGGGGTGAAAGTCAGCAGGTGCCGATTACGGAAATGCTGCAGACGTTCTTGTTCGGGAAACCACCGAGATTGTGCGTCAGTCCCAGCTTCGGCGTGTCCAGTTGCCGGTCGCCCGCCTGGCCGCGAAGCTGGAGATAAATTTCATAGACCATGCGCAGGCCGGTGGCCCCGATCGGATGGCCGAAGCACTTGAGACCCCCATCGAGATTGCAGGGCACTTCCCCATCGGCGTCAAAGGTCCCAGCCAGGACGTCGCGCCAGCCTTCGCCGGGCTTGGACAGTCCGAGATCTTCCATCGTGACCAGTTCGGTTACCGAGAAACAATCGTGCACTTCGATGAGATCGAGTTCCTCGCGCGGGTTTTCGATCCCCGCCTCGCGATAGGCGCGCTGTGATGCCAGGCGTGTCGTCAGAGCGTAGCTACCGTCCCATCCATCGAAACCGATTTCCGAACCATTGCTGAGCGCGAGCTGCATCGATTTGACCGTTACCATCGGCCCTTCGCCGACCAGCTTTTCGGCAATTGCCGGAGTGGTTACGATCGCGCAGGCCGAACCGTCGCTCACCCCGCAGCAATCGAACAGGCCGAGCGGATAGGCGATCATCGGCGCGTTGAGGATCTTGTCCTTGTCCACGCGCTTGCGCAGATGCGCCTTGGGGTTTTTGGCTCCGTTCTCGTGGCTCTTCCACGAAACATGCGCCATCGCCTCCTTGAGCTGCTCCATGTCGATGCCGTGCGCCTCGACATAGGAACTGGCGAACTGCGCGAAACTGCCCGGAGCGGTGACACTGGGGAACCACAGATCCTCGAAGGTGCCCTTGGTCCTCTCCGGCAGGCCGCCATAGCCGGTGTCCTTGAGCTTCTCGACACCGAGCGCCAAGGCAACATCATAGGCGCCGGACGCCACACCATAGACCGCGCCGCGCAGGGCTTCGGTGCCCGTGGCGCACATATTCTCGACGCGCGTTGCGGCGATATTGGGCAGGCGAAGGGCGGTGGAAAGCGAAAGGGCCGATTTGCCGGGGCCCTGATCGTCGGAGGACAGGCCGAACCAGGCCGCCTCGATGCGATCGCGCTCGATATTGGCGTCTGCCAGCGCTTCTTCGAATGCCTCGACCATCAGGTCTTCGGCGCTGCAATCCCAGCGTTCGCCGAAGCGCGTGCAGCCCATTCCGACGATGGCGACCTTGTCGCGAATACCTTCAGCCATGGTGTGTCGTTCCTTGCTTTGCGGGGGGAACGGTGCGGGGGCCGTCCAAGTTGCGGGGCGGCACTGCCTTCCAGCAGTAGCGGCGGAATCCGCGCTGCGGGTCGATGTCCTTGATGCGGAACTGCATCGCGAGCGGAGACCTCACTGCGACCTCGCCCGGAGCGAAATCGCTGAATTCGAGCATCGTCACACCGCCGCCGTCGAAGCGGATGTTGCCGTAGATCAGGGGCGGGTTGAACGATAAGGCCAGCCAGTCTTCGGTGAAGGATTTGACCGATGCGCGCTTGTCGGCGAACGGCTCCTTCACTTGGGTTCCGGTCGACCGGCAGGATGGGCTCACGCATACCCGCGTCCGCGGGAATTGCGGTGTGTCGCATTCGGTGCAGCGTCCGCCGACAAAGCCGGTTACCGTGTCGCGATGTCGGAAGAATGCCGATTGTGCCGTGCGGTTGTCGCGCTCCGCGCGCATTCCCCAGTCCATTTCGACCAAGCCGTTGAAGGACAGGAAGCGCAGATAGTTGTCGTCTTCCACGAAATCGGCGAGCATTGCCCGTGCGCCGACCAGTGGCGCGGCGTTGCCGATGCGATCGGTGGTCCTGAACAGGATCAGCTCGGCGCCCTGGCCGTAGCCCAGCAACAGAACGAGTTCGCCGGGACCTGCATTCTGAAGCGTGAGGGTCAGCGAAAGTAGTGGCTGGGCACAACCGGTGTCGCCAGCCTTCGAGATAATCTCTTCGGGAATGGCCTGCGCCGCGATTCCGCATGCCGCAGCCATCGAACTGGCATCGCGCGGATTGAGACCCGCAGGCACGAAATGGGCGATGTCGGTCGCTTCTATCCCGGCCTTCTCGAGCAATCCCGTGACTGCCTGAGGGATGATCCGAGAAAGCCCTTCGTCGCGTGCCCAGCGTTCTTCGAGCACATAGTCGAACGACGCTCCGCTGGAGCGGTAATGATCGGTGAAATCCACCGAAGTGGCGTGGGCGCAGACGAATTCGGCCAGCAGCCCTGTTTCGCCGACCGAGAAGGCTGCCGCCGCATCGCCGTATTTAAGCTCCTGGGGGCTACCGGGTTTCGTCCGCCGCTTGTCGGCAGCGACGACGAGGCTGTCTCCCGCCCCTTCCAGGGCCAGGCGCAACGCCGTTACACCCGCTTTCAGCGAACCGCCTATATCGGCGGATGCCGCAGCATCGTCCAGGCCTGCTGCTGCGGCGATCAGCCCGGCATTCTGGCGATCGGCGAATGGCATGGTGGTCGAGGCGAAGAACAGCGATCCCGGATCGCCGGAGTCGCCAAGGCCGTCCAACGCATGACGCGTTGCCGCGACCGCCATCGTGATACTGTCTTCATCGTGAGAACAGATCGCGCGATGCCCCTTGGCCGCACCGGGCTTCGAAGGTGTGGCCCATCTGACCGCCGAGGCGATTGCCTCGCGTGGAAGTCTTCGGCGCGGCACATAGGCGCCGAATGAGGTAATCCCGCGTTGCTTCAATTCCTGCTCCTGCCGAAAGTCGGCCATCTGCCGAGTCTGGTGGCCCGATCGCGCTCTCTCCGCCCCAGGGAGGCCTGAGGATGCGCGGCTGACTTGGCGGCTAGAGGAGCTCCCGCTCAGCTTGAACTCGCATCGAACCGCATTCATCCGGGCGATGAGCCGCTCCCCATTTGCGAGTTTGAAGTGAGGATGGCCGTTTGTAGGCCAGCGCGATGTGGCCAGCGGCTTTGCATCCCGTCGGCCCGAAGCAATATCGGGAATTAGAGAATGGCGCCGTCCGAGGACAATGAACATCTGACGATGCTGCGCGACACCTTGCGCCGCTTCATCGAGAACGAAATGCCGCGCGATCGGGTCTCGCGCTGGGACAAGGAAAACCGCTTTCCGCGCGACGTGCATGACAAGCTGGTCGAACTCGGCCTCACCGGCCTGACCGTACCCGAGGAATACGGAGGCTCGGGCCGCGACATTCTCGCGACGATCCTCGTGATCGAGGAGCTTTGCTCGCGAAGCATGGCGGTCGGGTGCGCCTATATCCAATCGAGTTGCTATGCCGGCCTCAACCTTTGCGAAGTGGCCAGCGACGCACAGAAGGAGACGCTGCTGCCGAAGGTCGCGCAGGAAGGCCTGATGTTCGCTTACGGCTTCACCGAACCGGATGTCGGGGCCGATCTTGCCAGCGTCAGCACCACCGCCCGGCGCGAAGGCGACGAGTTGGTCGTTAACGGGGCAAAGCGGTTCTGTTCGGGCGCGGCGATCTCGGACTATATCTACGCACTGGTACGCACCGGTTCGCCGGAGGAGAAATACCGCAATCTCTCGCTGGTTCTCATAAGGCCCGACGCCCCGGGAGTGACGCTGACGCCGCAGGACACGCTGGGGCTCAAGGGCGGGGGCACCTTCGATGTCAGTTTCGACGATGTGCGGATTCCGGTAAGCGACGTTGTCGGAGGCGAGGAAGGCCTGGGGCTGGGGTGGCAAAAGCTTGTCGGCCCAGGCCTCGACATCGAAAAGCTGGAGGTTGCCGCGATGGCGCTCGGCATTGCCCGCGGCGCCGTGGGCGATGCCTGGGACTATGCCCAGCAGCGCGTCCAGTTCGGCAAGCCCATCTGCACCATTCAGTCGGTTCGCCATATGCTGGCCGACGTGAAGACCAAGTTCGAAGCCTGCCGTCTGATGACCTACAACGCAGCCGAACTGGTCGCCTCGGGAGAGCCTGCCGCGGCGGAAACTTCGATGGCCAAGCTCTTCGTGTGCGATACCGCCCGCGATATCGTCCTGACCTGCCAGCAAATCATGGGCGCTTACGGCTATGTCCGCGATTTCGATATGGAGCGCTACGTGCGCGACATTCTGGTCATGCCGATCCTGGGGGGCTCCTCCGCCATCCAGCGCAACAATATCGCCAATCTGCTCAAGTTGCCGCGTTAGGCACCTTCGATGGCTGCCGAACTTGCTTGGCACCCGATCGCCAAGCTGAGCAAAAGCGAGTTTCCGGCGAGTTGAGCGAAAGCCCTGGACCGCCAACCCTTCGCTCATTGGTTCGGCGGCGCGGGGGTGACGCATGCTCTACCCGATGGGGCCGACTAGGAGACATCATTCGCGGAGCGATAGGCGATGGGAATTATCAGCAGCAGTTTTGTCAGGAATTGCTGGTACGTAGCCGGTTTCTCGCACGATTTCCCCGCCGACGGGATCGAAAGTCGGAAGATCGCGGGCGACCCCGTGGTGTTGTATCGCCGGAGCGACGGCCATCTTGCGGCGCTGGCGGACCGGTGTGCCCACCGCCATGCACCGCTCTCGCTCGGGCGGATCGAAGGCGACGACCTGCGCTGTATGTATCACGGCCTCAAATTCAGCCCCGACGGGACATGTGTCGAGATTCCCGGGCAGGACCGGATTCCTGACAGGAGCTGCGTAAGAAGCTATCCGCTTGTCGAAAAAGGCGGCTGGGTATGGATATGGATGGGCGAGAGCGATGCCTGCGATCCCGGCCTTATTCCGCCCGTCTGCGATTTCGACGATCCGGAATGGGTGCAGAGTTCCGGACAGCTCGATTACGAGGCGCCTTACGAGCTGATAAACGATAATCTGCTCGACCTGTCCCATCTCGCCTTCGTCCACGCGGATTCCTTCGGGGCGACGACGGGATGGAGCGACCGCCAACCTCGCCACATGCTCCTCGATCGCGGCATTCGCGTCGAGCGCTGGATCGAGGCGGCACCCCCTATCCCGCCATTGCCGCAGCTATCGGCGTCGGACACCGTCGATATCCGGTCATGCTATGAATTCCACATCCCGGGAATATTCCTGATGCGCACCTCGTTCCACCGGACGGGAGCGGCAAAGGCCGCGAATTGGGGCGATCCGGTCGATGAGGAACTGTTCGCCCATTATTCGTGCCAGTCGGTCACTCCGATCGATATGCGTAGGTCGCGAACGCTGTTCAGTTGGGGGCCGGGGGCGGCATTCGGGGATAGGGCGATGGCGCAGCAGATGATCGCCATGGCGGATCACGCCTTCAGGGAAGACAAGGTCATCATCGAAGCCCAATTCGCCAATCTCGACGAGGAATCGGGCGTGCCAATGCTTGCCACCCAGGCCGACAAGCCGCTCACCATCTTTCGCGGAATCATGCAGAAGGCGCGCAACCGCGAACGCGATGGTTCCGTTGCCGAGGCCGCGCAGGCTGCGGTTCCGACCGAGGTCCCGCCCATGGCACAGGCCTCGTAGCGGTGCTTGGGGCAACGACCGGCATGGCCTGTCAATCCGCAACCGCATCGGGCGATCGCCGCGCCGCCATGGCCGCGCCGGACGGCGAGGTATCCGCTCTGCTCGCGGAAGCACGGGCGCTTGCGGGATACGATGATTTCGGGGACCTCGCCTTTCTGGAACCGCTCGCAATGCTGCTGCGCTGCGTCAGGGCCGATGGCAATCTATCGCAATCCGGCGAAGTGGCATTTCGGCGCAATATTCTGCGCTGTCTGGTAAACCGCCTGTGGACCCAGCGGGACTTTTCGGCCCATCCGGAAATTTTCGAGGAAGACGTCGACGATCCCATCGTAATCATCGGCCTGCCGCGATCTGGCACGACCAAGATGCAGCGTCTCCTGTCCGCGCTTCCCGATGAGGATGTCCAGCGCACGCCCTTGTGGCGCATGCTCTATCCGGCCCCGTTCGAGGGCACGCGCGCCGATGATTCCACCCGCCGCATAGCAGCGGTGGCATCGATCGGCTTCCATTCGGACGGGAACGCCGACCTGGCGGCGGCGCATCACATGGCGGCGCAGGAGCCGGAAGAAGACGTCCTGCTGTTCGATGCCACATTCGACGACTGGCTGTGGCCATCGATCTATGCGCCGTCGGTGCAGTATTACGAATGGGTCATCCAGCGACCGAGGATGGACAATTACCGTTACCTCAAGCGGATGTACCAATACCTGCAATGGCAGGACGGTGGCCGCAGGGGGCGCCGCTGGATCAGCAAGAACGTTCAGCATATCGCATCGCTGGAAGAACTGCTCCGGTGTTTCCCCAAGGCAACCATCGTTCAGTGCCACCGCGATCCGAGAGTTTCGATCCCGTCCCTAGCCAAGCTGACCCACACCCTCTGGTCGGCATTGGTGAACGATCCCGATCCGCATTTCGTCGGCGCCTGCATGCTCGATTGGTGGGCACGCGCGACCGATAGCTATCTCGAGACCCGCGATCGTCTGGGCGATGAGTTGCAGATCATCGATCTGCCATACGATCGTATCAAGAGCGACGCCGCTGGCGCAGCCATCGCGGTGGCCGAAGCTGCCGGAATACCGATGAGTGCAGAAAAAGCCGCCCTCCTGCGCGGGTGGGAAGCTGCGAACCCGCAGCACAAACATGGCCGCAACGACTACAGCGCCGACCAATTCGGCCTCGACGAGGAGGCCATCGGAGAGCGCTTTGCAACCTACATCGACCGTTTTGTCACTCAGGGGAGAGGCGCATGACCGTTTTGGAAGCCGACAATCCGGCGATGCTCAAGCAACTGGCCATCGATGCCTACATTTGGGGTATCCCGCTGGTTCAGACACGCATGTATCTGGAACTCGCCGAACGGCTCGAACTACCGTTCAACCAGCTCTTCGGCACGCCCGAACTGTGTACTCCGCAAAGCCTGGTTCCCTTGCCGAATGTCGATACTCTATACGGAATAGGGTGGCTCGACCTGACCACGCAGCCGCAATTGCTGAGTGTGCCCGAGGCTCACGACCGCTATTATCTCGTCCAGCTCAACGATGCCTATCTCAACAGTTTTTCCTATATCGGCCGACGGACCACCGGCACCGCGCCGGGCCTGTTTGCAATTTGCGGGCCGGGCTGGGAAGGGGATTTGCCAGAGGGTGCAATCCGCGTCGATGCGCCGACGAACCACGTTCTGGTCATAACGCGCGTGATGGTGGTGGATCGCGACGATCTGGCTGAGGCTCTCAGAGTTCAGCAAGGGTTATCCCTCACCGGGCTGTCGGATTTCCCCAGGATCACCAATCCCAACCGCCCGATCGACGATGCGTTCGACAATTTTCCGATCTTGCAGCCCGCGCGGCTTGGAGCGCGATATTTCGACGAGCTGTGCGCCGGATTGCTTGAGAACCCACCACCTGAAGAAGACGGACCATTTCTGGAAGAGCTTACCGCGCTTGGCATCCGGCCGGGGGCCAAACCGAGCCAATCGGGGGACGGCGAATTGGTCGACCTGCTCGATCAGGCGGCGAGCGAAGCCAACGCCATCATCCACGGCAGGGCCGGATGGCTGATCGACACGCGCGACGTGAACGGGTGGCAGGTCAGCTACGGGATCACGCAGCGGATCGAAGACCCTCTCGATCGCGCGGTGGTCGCGAAACTCGGCCCCGGCTGCCTCGTCCCGCAAGAAGGCCTGTATTACTCGCTGAGACAGGGGCCGGACGGAGAGCTTCTGAGCGGCGACAAGAGCTATGTGTTGATCTTCCCGCCCGGGCAGACACCGCCCGTCGATGCCTTCTGGTCGCTGACCATGTATGGAGATGACTGGTCGCTCGTCGAAAACCCGATAGATCGTTATGCGATCAGCAATCGCACCCCTGGCCTGCGCTATGAAGACGACGGCTCGCTGATACTGCATATCCAGCACGAGCGGCCGGCGAGCGGCACCAGCAACTGGCTGCCGTGTCCGCCACCCGGATCGCCGCCCTTCCATCTCTTCATGCGGACATATCAGCCCCGCGCGGAGCTATCGGACGGCCGTTACGAGATGCCACCGCTCCAGCTTGGCGATAGCGCTCGATAACGCCGGAAACCACTCGGGCTGGCTCGTCAGCAGGACCGGCCCGGCCGATGATGGGGGCGCGGCAAGGATCGAACTTGCGGCCCCACCTGTCGGTAGCTTTCGCGAAGTTTCGAAGCGCTACTTTGCCGCGCTACTCCACTGCAAAATGTGATGGCGGGATCTGCCCTGGTCGATGTCTTCGTAAGCCGACAGGATAAGCCCTCCCTGACTGTCGAACTGCGCCAGCCGACGCTGTTCGGTTCCGGTCATGTCGGGATTAAGCGACATGGCGACCTCATGCACGACCTCTTCCCCTTCGATCCGCCATGGGCCGGCATAGTGGAAATAGCTGTCGAAGGCGGCCGACTTTTGCGCGGAAGCGGCATTGCGGGCATTGGCAATACCGAATTTCTGCCGGTCGCCTTTGGCAATGCTGGCGGTCATCGTGCCATCCGCCGAATAGACGATATAGCCCTGTGCCCGCTCTCCGAACGGGCGCGTCACGCCGCCGTCATCATATTCGATCCGCCAGTCGACCAGCTTCCATGCCCCGATGAAGTCTTCCGGTTTATGCGGCATCGGCCACCTCCTCACGCGTGGCCGGTCGGCGGCTCTGGACGATGCGGAACCGACCGGCGACGAAGGCAAGGTCGGCAAGGCAGGCATTGCCGGCCGGGTTGAGCCCAGTCACATGGTAGTCGCTATAAGCGGCTGCGAAATTCGCCCACATCGCGCCGTGGAGGTTGATCGAAAGATTCATGCCCGAAACCGTATAGGCATCCAGCGAACGGGCGATGAAAGCCTCGTCGGTCGAATAGAGGTAGGACGATATGGCGCCGTGTTCGCGCACTAGCTGCGTTGCTTCCTCGACCGCGTCGTCACCGGATTCGGCTGCGATGATAAACATCACCGGCCCGAAATGTTCCTCGGCATAGAGCGCTGCATTGTCGGCCGGGAGCGCGACGATCAGCGGTGTCATTGTGCGGGCATCGGGGAAGTCCGGATGTTCATAGGGGGTGGGGCGGCGCAGCACCTTTGCAGCGCGATGTTCCTCAGCCTCTATTTCCAGTCGTCGAACGATATCGCAACTCGGCTCGGCCTGCACAGCGCCCATGATCCCGGCGGCCATGGCCGGATGCTCTGCGATTTCGTCGACCGCCGCAACCAGCGCCTGCGCCACGTCGTCGAACGAAACAGGTCCCATTGCCGTCGTGAAACCTTCCCTGGGGACATAGATGTTCTGCGGGCTGGTGCACATTTGCGCGGAAAACAGACAGGTTGCCCGCGCGATTGCCTTGGCTGTCTCGCCAAGGTCCTCGCAGCTTTCGAGGACAACCGAATTGATGCCTGCCGTCTCGGTGAAAAGCAGCTTGCCGGTAAGGGTTCGCTCGAGATGGCCGCCATAGCGCGGGCTTCCGGTGAAATCGACGATTTGAACGGCGGGGTGATCTATGAATTCCTGTGCGACCGGGTGCTCCACCGTATCGACCGCCAGTGTCACCAGATTCGGATCGCAGCCGAAATCGGCCAGCACGCGGCGACATTCCTGTACCGCAATGGCCATTGGCAGGATCGCGATCGGGTGTGGCTTGACGATTACCGGGTTGCCCGTTGCAAGGCTTGCGAACATCGCCGGATAAGCATTCCAGGTCGGGAACGACGCGCAGCAGATTACCAGTCCGATACCGCGCGGCACCAGCGTGTATTGCTTGTCGAGCACGACATCTTCCTTGCCGAAGGTTCGCTCCCATCTGGCCGAAGGCGATACGTCGCGCATTGCCTTGGCGGCATAGGCCAGCGCCTCGATCCCGCGATCGAGCGCGTTCGGACCGCTGCCGCTGAACGCTTGTGTGTAGCTTTGCCCCGCGACGTGCATGACGGAATGCGCCATCTCGAAATTGCGATCGTAAATCCGCTCCGCCATCTCCAGGCACAAGGCGATGCGCGCCTTCGATGCGGTTTTGCGCCATGCCGGCATCGCCGCCTGTGCCGCTTCGACCAGCGTAGCCGGATCGCCCTGAGGGTAGGTGATCCCCAGCGGTTGCCGCGTGAAGGGCGATACCTCCGAACCGAGCTGCCCGATTGTGCCCGGTTGCTGAAGGTCGAACGGTTTGCCGAGCAGCGTTTCGAATGCAGCCTTGCCAGCCCCGGGTTTCCCCGGCGCATGAAATTTCGAGCTGGGAGAATCGCGAAACGGGCTCCAGCTCTTGCGAGTTTCGATAGCGTCGATCGCTGCATCGAGTGTTGTGGCATGGCGAGCGATGAGGTGCTCAAGCGTTTCGGTCATTTCAGGATTCCATCAGCTCTTCAGTTGAGTCGTTCGACCACCATCGCCGCGCCGGTGCCCGAAGCGCCGGTGACCACCACCAGGCCGAGCGTTCCGTCGGCCGCGTCGAGCGTGTCCAGCAGGGTCGAAGTCAGGATCGCGCCGCTTGCGCCGAGCGGATGCCCCTTGGCGATGTGCCCCCCGCTGACATTCACCTTTGCCGGATCGGGTCTGCGGTCGCGCAGGAATTTGGCGATCGTTACCGAAAAGGACTCCATGAACTCGATCCGGTCCATGTCATCGAGCGTCATGCCGGCGCGTTCCAATGCCTTGTCCATCGAGGCCAGCCCTGCGGTAAGCGAAGCGGCAGGGTCGCCCCCGCATTCGGCATAGGCGACAATGCGGGCGCGCGGGCTTTCGCTCAGTTCGCGCCTGCCGACCAGAGCCAGGGCGGCTCCGTCGCAGACGGGCGGAGCGTGCCCTATCGTGTGGAGCGGCTTGAAATGCTCATTCCCCAAGGCTTCGGCGTAGTGCTCTTGAAGGGCACCAAATCCGGGCGGCATCCCGGCCAGAGACTCGTCATCCGTGCCGGGGCGTATACACTCCTCGCCATCGAGCGTTCCGGTTGCGATACGCGAGCGTTGTAGCGCCGGATCATTTTCCGCAGCGGCGGCCTTTTGCTGGGAGGCGAGGGCAACGGCATCGAGTTCTTCTCGCTCGATCCCCTCGGCATTGGCCAATCGGTCCGCCGCCAGCACTACCGGGATATAACGCGCGCGGAGCGGAAGGGATGCATCGCTGTAATAGGCTGCTCGGTCGCCCATAAAGGGAACGCGGCTCATGCATTCGACGCCGCCAGCGAGCACGCCTTGGGCTTGCCCGCTCGCGACCAGGCTGGCTCCTTGCCCGATCGCCGTCAGACCCGAAGCGCAGTAATTGTTGAGCGAGATCGCGGTGGTATCGTCAGGCAGCCCCGCATGCAGCTTGGCGATGAGCGCGATATGTCCGCCCTGATCATCGGCCTGGCCAACACAGCCAAGCATGAGGGAATCGGGAGCGCGTGCATGTGTGCCGCAACGCTGCTCCAGGGCATCGATCTGCTGGCGGACGAGCTCCTGCGGACTGAGAGCGGCAAGCCCACCGCCTTCTTTCGCTTTTCCGCGCGGGGTACGAAGCGCGTCGTGGATGAATACGCCTTCCATGCCATCAGACTCCGACAACGAAGCTGCACGCGGTGGTAGCGCTGCCGCCGACATTGAAGGTCGCCATGTTGCGCGCGCCATCGATCTGGTAGTCTCCGGCATTGCCGGTGACCTGCCGCCAGCTATCGAGCATCATGCGAACGCCCGTCGCGCCCACCGGGTGGCCGGTTCCGATCAGCCCGCCCGATGCGTTGACCGGCAATTTTCCGCCGAGAGCGATTGTGCCATCCTCGATCGCGCGCCAGCTTTCACCCGGCGGTGTGATCCCGAAATGGTCGATCGCCATATATTCGGTTATCGAGAAGCAATCGTGCACTTCGACACCGTCGCACGCATAGACATCTGCCAGCTTGGCGCGACGCAGTGCATCTATCATGGCCTTGCGGACAAAGGGAAAAACGTAGGGCTGTCCCTCGCTGTCATTGATTTTGCGCTGATACATGAGCGGTGCGGTGGTGTGGCCCCACCCCTTGATCCGCGGCACGGATTCCAGCGCAATGCCGCGACGCTTCGCCCATTTTTCTGCGTATGCGCGCGAGGCGAGAAACATCGCCGCTGCCCCATCGGTCACCTGACCGCAATCGGATTTGCGCAACCGGCCTTCGATGCGCGGGTTCACCTCGTCATTCTCTCCCAAATGCTCATCGGTGATCGCCCAGCCGCGCGTTTGCGCATTGGGATTGCGCTTGCCATTGGCGAAGTTGTTTTCCGAGATCGCGCGCAAGTGGGCACGGTCGATTCCGTGTCGCTTCTCGTACTCCTCTTCAACCTTGGAGAACATCCAGGGCCACAGATAGCGAGCCTCGTTCGCTTCCTGCCCGACCCACGCCGCCGCCCCCAGATGCTCCGCCGCAATCTGCCCGGGTACATTGCGCATGAGCTCGATCCCGAGCACGAGCGCGAGATCGTAGCGTCCGGCCTCGATTTCCGCCGATGCGGCCAGGATAGCGATGCTGCCCGATGCGCAGGCAGCCTCGTGCCGCGATGCCGGGACACCGGCCAAATCGGGATGAACATGACCGAAGAAGCCGCCGAGCTGACCTTGCCCGGTAAACAGTTCGCCCACAAAATTGCCGACATGCGCGGTGTCCACTTCGGCGGGCTCGACACCGGTCGCCGCAAACGAGGCCTCGGCCACTTCACGGAACAGGTCGAACATGCCGTTACCCTCGCGTTCCATGTTCCGCGCGAAATCGCTTTGCGCTCCCCCCAGAACGAAAACTTCGCCAGTCATATCGCTATGCTCCTTCCCGTGATCCAAGGGCATGCTCGCGCACCTCGCTGCGCATCGCCTTGTTCGTGACGTTGCGCGGCAGGGCTTCAAAGCGGTACATCCGCTCCGGCAGTTTAAACACGGCCAGATCCTTCTCGCGCAGGAAGTCCGTAACCTCCTCGAGTGTGATTTCCCGGTCTTCGCGCGGCACATAGGCCAGCCCAATTCGCTCCCCCATCACCGGATCGGGCAGGGAGAAGGCACAGGCCTCCGCCAATAGCGGATGCCCGCCGAGCAACTGATCGATCTCTTCCGGAGCGATATTCACACCGCCGCGAATGATCAGATCCTTGCAGCGACCGACAAAGCGATAGAAACGCCCATCGCCCGCGATCTCGAAAAGATCGCCGGTACGGAAGAACCCGTCTTGGGTGAATGCCGCCTCGGTTTGCTCGGGCGCGTCGTGGTAGCCTTCGAACACTGACGGCCCGCGAATCTCCAGCTCTCCCGGTACGCCCATTTCGGTGATCTCGCTGCCGTCACCGATTGAAACCAGCCGCGTTTCGGCCATTGCCGCCGCGGTGCCGCCCAGCATCGGCTCCAGCACCATTTCGCGCGGAAAATAGCTGGCGCGCTCGACCGGATCGGGAACCGCCTCGGGGCCGGTGACGAGCGACATTCCCTCGTTCGAGCCGAACAGGTTGACGACCATGATTCCAAAGCGTTCCTGAAAGCCGCTGACCATGGATGGGGCCAGCGGGGCCGACCCTGAACCGATAGTACGCAGGCTGGAAAGATCCACCTTCGCCAGCAGCTCCTCGTTCTGGAGCAGCATATTGAGCACGGCAGGCGGCGCGATGGTGAATTGCGGGCGTTCCGTCGCGATCTGGCCGAGAAATACCTGCGGATCGAAGGGGTGGTGCAGCACCATGGTGCCGCAGACGCGCAGCCAGCTCATCGTCACCCCGCCGATGCTGGCCATGTTGATAAGCGGGAAGGGATTGAGCATCACGTCGCCATCCCGTAGCCCCGAAGGCTGGTACGTCCCCGGTGCGATTGCAATCCAGTGATTATGGCTGCGCGGCACACCTTTAGGGGTGCCGGTGGTGCCTGACGTCCAGCAGATCGTGAATACATCGTCGGCGTCGACACGATGTGTCTTGCGATGTGCCGCGAGCAATCCCGGGTCGGCCCGGGCGGCGCTGAGATCGACCGCGTCATCGGGCGCATCAGGCCCGAAGGTCATGATCTGGCACCCCGCGCCAATCACCTTGCGCGCGGTCGAGAGATGATCGTTGCCCTTGAAGCGGGTTGCGCAGACGAATGCACTCGGCTTGGCGATGCGATACATCTCCGAGAGTTCATGGCTGCGATACTGGACCGCCGCCGGGCTCACGACCGCGCCGATCGTCGCGGCGGCGAAATACAGGTTCACGAACTCGCTGATATTGGGCAACTGGACCATGATCACATCGTCCTTGCCAATGCCATTCGCCAGCAGGGCACCGGCCAGTCGCTCGGTTTCCGCAAGCATTTGCGCATAGGTTAGCCGCTGCGGCTCTCCGAATGCGAAAACGGCGCGGTTCGGCGGGTCCACGAGCGCCAGCCGTTCGGGATGGATTCCGGCATTGGCGCGAAACATATCCGCTAGGGTCGTGTCACCCCACCAGCCCTGTTCGCGGTAAAGCTGCCGCTTGTCCTTCGTCGCCGTGACCATATCAGGCCGCGAGCACGCTGTTTTCCGGCATGCCGACATCGCTGCCATTGGCCCAGGTCGAATGCGTACCCGAACAGATCCTTTCCGGCAGGATGATGCGGCAGACCGGACCTGCCTCGATATCTTTCGCATCGAGGAGGATGCATTCGGATCGGTCCGCATTCACATCGGAGACGTAGGAAATGATGTAGCCATCATCTTCGTCCTTGGCGCCGATGCGGGGGACAAAAGGGCTTTCGCTGGCGTAACGGCCTTCGCCCAATTCGTAGCTCCAGCTTTCGCCGGTCTCGAGGTCGTGTTTCACGATTCCCTTGAACAGAAACCAATAGGGTTCCGGAATCGCACTATAGGCATAGCGGTATTTCCGCCCGGCGTATTTCTGGTTGATCATGCCGAATTCGAGGATGCGGTCGTCCAGGCGTTGCTCCACGGTCTCGCCGGTTTTCATGTTGAAGCGCCAGCGGTGCAGCTTGGGCTTCATCAGGCCCTGACTGAGGTAGGCCATCATCCTTTCGAGCCCGTCGGGCGCGTCGGGATAGCTCTTGGGTTGCGGCTCTTCCTGGAAATATCCGTCGAGTACGATCTCGTCGCCTTCCTCGTAGGCGTTGAGCCAGTGCAAGGTGTAGGTCGGCTCGGCTTCGAACCAGCGGATATCCTCCGGCTGACCATAGCGCGGGATAACCGCGAAACGGGTCTTCATTTCCGGATGAAACTCGACCGCATGAATGTTGCGTTCGAGCAATTCCTCGTTCCAGAACAAGGGCATGTCGTTGAGAATCGAGTAGTTTTCGGTGAAGCACATGTCATGCGGCAGCCGCGGCCCGGGCAGCGGGATCGGAACATAGTGCTTCAGCTTGTTGTCGGGACCGACCACGCCATAATGCATGTAGGGCGCATGCTTCGAGTAGTTGAAGAACAGCAGCTCGCCGGTCGCTTCATCGAGTTTGGTGTGAGCGGAAATTCCGTCAATCGGCACCCAGCCTTCGGTGCCGAACTGTTCCATGGTGAACGGATCGAGGCGATATCCCTCGCCGCATTGATAGAAGGTCGAGAGGATTTTCCCCGCATGTACCACGACATCGGTCGAGGAGCTGTCTTTGAGCCATTCCTGCGCACCCCAGCCGGGGCGTGTGGATTTGTGCGGTGGCTCCATCAGTCCGGCCCATAGCGAGCGCCCGGCCTCCTTTTCGGCTTCGAAGCCCTTGGTGCGCACGAACCGGCTGCGATAGCTCGCCTTGCCATCCTTGAAACTGATCGAATGGACGAAACCGTCGCCATCGAAAGGATGATAGCGCCCGATCGGTTCGTGAATCTGGTTTTCACCAGTACGAACATAGACCCCGTCGATATCTTTCGGGATCTCGCCGATCACCTCGGCCTCGCCATCGGCAAAGGTCGCATTCCATTCGTTGAATGTCGGCCGCCAAGCCCCCTTCATATAGGGATGATCGTTGGGCTGGATCGTAGTCTTGATCGTTTCAACCAGTTCCGCAGGCATTCGTCTCACTCCTCGATCTGGAACGGCGGCATCTGCGCCGCGATGTGATATTCGTCTTGCAACCGCTCAACGATTGCACCGACAGGCTCGATGGCTTCAACTGCGCCGACACCCTGGCCGGCGGACCACACGTTCTTCCACGCCTTGGCGTCGTCCTGTGCATTCTCGAAATTGGGCTTCTTGTCCTCCGGCATGTTGTCGGGATCATGCCCCGCGTCGATCAGGCTTTGCCTAAGCCAGTTGGCAGTTACGCCGGTTATGCCCTTCGACGGCACGACGTCTTCGGCCCCCGCTTCGACCACCATGTTTTTGTACGCATCCGCAGCCATGCTTTCCCGGCAGGCGATCAGCGCCGTCCCGAGATAGGCGAGGTCCGCCCCCAATATTTCCGCAGCACGAATTGCATGCCCGGTCGAAATCGCTCCACCCAGCACGATCGGCCCATCCCAGAAGCGCCGAACTTCCTCGACGAAGGCAAATCCGGCGGTCTGTCCGGTGTGTCCTCCGGCACCCGATGCTACCAGCACCAGCCCGTCGACTCCAGCCATCGCCGCCTTTCGCGCGAAGCCGACCGAGTTGACGTCCGCGAATACCAGGCCCCCATAGCCATGGACCCGATCAACTACCCGGCTCGGGCTGCCCAGTGCGGTGATGACCAGCGGGGCCTCGTACCGGACCACAAGGTCCAGATCCGCGGACAACCGATCGTTCGAAGGGTGCACCACGAGATTCGCCGCCCACGCCGCCGCTTGCGGGTCGGCGCCGAGAGCGTCGGTGATTGTCCCGAGCCACTGGTCGAGAATCTCGGGCGTCCGCGCATTGGGCGTAGGGAACGATCCGATCATGCCGGCACGCGATGCGGCGACGACCATGTCCGGTCCCGATACGAGAAACATAGGCGCGGCAATCGCCGGGATGCGCAATTTGCGCGTCAGTCGGGCTGGGAGCCTGTTCACCAGATCGCTCCTTTGAGAAAACCGCGTGTTGAGAGTTGCGTAGTCATACTAACTTGTATAAACATACTACATCGGCAGTTGCAATAGTCGATCCGACACGGGCGCATCGCAACAGTCCAGAACGGGGAGAGAGTCATGAGATCAATCGTCAAAATTCTGCTGGCCGGGACCGCTTTCGCAGCACCGGGACATATCCTTGCGCAAGACAATCCCGTGGCTGCCACGGGAGGTGACGGGGCCGAGGATGTCGAGGAGGCCGGTGGTTTGGACGTCATTGTTGTCACGGCGCAAAAACGCGAACAGGGGCTTTCCGACGTTCCGATTTCTATTTCGGCAGTTACCGGTGAAGCGATCGAGTCCTATGGCCAGGCCAATCTGGAATCGGTCTCGTCGTCGATCCCCAATCTCAAGATCACCCAGACGGCCATCGCAAACCGCATTGCCATTCGCGGCATCGCCTCGGGCGACAACAAGGGCTTCGAGCAATCCGTGGCAATGTTCGTCGACGGCATTTACTACGGGCGCGACCAGTTGAGCCGCATGCCTCTGGTCGATCTGCAGCGGGTCGAGGTCCTGCGCGGGCCACAGCCAACGCTTTTCGGCAAGAACGCCATTGCCGGCGCAGTAAATGTCGTCAGCCGCCGTCCGACCGACCATTTCGAAGGATCGCTCAGCGCGAGCTACGAATTCGAGCATGAGGAAACGCGTGTTACGGGCGTCGTTTCCGGGCCGATCTCCGACACGGTCGGCGCGCGCGTCGTGGGATACTACCGCGACATGGACGGCTACTTCTACAATACGCGGCAGGATCGCAACGAACCCAACGTCCGCGAAGCCTTCGTGCGCGGGATGTTGGCTTTCGAGGACGATAGCCCCCTGTCAGCCGACCTGAAGGTCGAATATGCCGATTTCAAGACGAAAGGGCAGCCGCGCGAGGCATTCGGTCCGGCAGGAAGTTACAGCCTTGTATTTGCGGGGCCGCTATTCGTGGAAACGGATGAGGATTATGTCCGGGCCGACGGAGGTTACGAGAGCCGCAACAAGATATTCAACGCTGTGGTCAACGCCAATCTGGAGCTGGGGGATCATACGCTTACCTCGGTGACGGGCTATCTCGACTACGATGTCGAGGAGACGATCGACGTCGACTTCACCAATCTGCCCTTGCTCGACGGCACTGCCCAATCGGAAGACTATCGCCAGTTTTCGCAGGAACTGCGGATCGCCTCGCCGGGCGATCGGGCTTTCAACTACATCGCCGGCGTCTATTACCAGAACACCAAGCTGGGCGTGACCGATCACGTGCAGTTCAATCCGTTCTTCTTCGGAACGCCGTTCAGGGCGTTGGGTGACACCTCCAACGACCGCGACTATTCGCAAAAGTCGGATTTGTATTCCGTCTTCGCCCAGGGCGAATATTCTCTCACCGACGATCTGCGTATCACCGTGGGAGCCCGTTTCAATCACGAGAGCAAGACGGGTAGCCGCGCCCTCGAGATCAATCGCGGGCCGCTCAGCCTCGCCGCCACCCCGCCGATCATCGACCCGGTCGTGATCGGAACGTTCCGTGCCCTTAACATCGAGGCGCACACCATATCGGGCAAGCTGAGCGAAAGCTCGTTCAACCCGATGGCCAATATTCAGTATGACGTGACCGACGCCTTGATGCTTTATGCGTCGTTCGCGCGCGGATCCAAGGCCGGCGGTTTCGACGCTCGCGGCAATTCGCTGCCCGGCTCGACCACCGTCGCTTCACCCGGCGCATTCGAGTTCGGTGACGAGCGGGCCGACAACGTCGAAGTGGGGCTGAAATACCAGACCCGCGACCTGGCGTTTAACCTCTCGGCCTATCGCACGAAGTATAGCGATCTGCAGACCAACGTGTTCGACGGCGTACTCAACTTCAACGTCAAGAACGCCTCGGGCGCGACGACGCAGGGTGTCGAGGCGGACATGCGCTGGGCGCTGGACGAGCACTTCACCCTGAGCGCGGCAGTCGCCTATCTCGATTTCGAATTCACCGATTTTCCGCTCGGCCAGTGCTATTTCCAGCAGGTGCCGGATAATGGCGGCTTCTGCAGCTATTCGGGAAAGCGCAATGCCCTTACGCCGGAATGGTCAGGCAATCTCAACGGCGATTTCAATCACGAGATCGGCGGCAATCTGAAACTGGGCGTCAATCTCAACGCCGATTTTTCGAGCAGCTACATTGCCGCGGCCAACCTCGATCCGCGTACGAAGCAAGATGGCTATGTGAAGATGGGCGCTCGGCTCTCGCTCGGCCATGTCGATGACAACTGGACGATTGCCCTGATCGGCCGCAATCTCACCAATGAGCGGATCATGCAGACTGCCGGCGCCTTGCCCTTGGCCACCACCATCACGGGCGGGACGGGCATCGCCTACAACGCCATTTATGATCGGCCGCGCAATATCGCACTGCAATTCGATCTGACATTCTGACACATGAAAGCCGGCCTCGCCCCAGTGCCACCCGCAGTCTGGCGGGTCTCCCCCGCCAGACTGCGGGCAGGATACCTATGAGGTCCCGGGACTACCCCGAGGGTGCCTACGGCAATCCGGCGACGGAGATGATCGGTGTAAAGCTTGCATCCCCTCCAGTGGCAGCCGATGCGTATATCGACGGAGTGAGTTTGTCAGCCTACCAGGCTATTGCCGATCCTCTCGTGCAAAGAGAATGAACAACACCAATTGAGCGCATCGAGGCAGAAATGAAGCAGGAAACGATCAGGGCGTGCTCGATATGGCGTGCGCTGGAGGTCGTCGGCGATGTCCCGGTCCTGTTGATAATGGAACGGGCGTTTCTCGGCACCAAGACGTTTCAGAGCTTCGTCGAAGAAACAGGCGTCCCGCGCTCCGTGGTGAGTGATCGCCTGAAAAAACTGGTCGCCGAGGAATGTCTGTCGAAGCGACCTGTGGAACACAAGCGGCACAGCCGCTACCACCTGACCGAGAAAGGGCGCGCATTGTTTCCCGTTGCGCTCGCCATGGTCGGTTGGCAGCACGAATGGGAGAGTGGGCAACGCGGCTTTTCCGTCCAACTGGTTCATGCAAGCTGCGGCCATGTGGTGGAACCGCATGCAAACTGTTCCTGTTGCGGCCAGGAGATCGACCCGCGAGATGTCGATTGGAAACCGGGGCCGGGCCTTGTCCAGGTCGTGCCGCATTACAGCGCGCGGCGGCGTCCCTCGAAGGGTGTGACAAGCCGCCGCGACAAAGCCGCGCTGGTGGATACGGTCATTGCCTTGTTCGGGGATCGCTGGTCGACCCTGATCGTGCGAGCCATGTTTTCCGGGTTTCATCGCTTTGAACAGATCCAGCAGGATACGCAGATGGCTCCGAATATCCTGTCGGGCCGCATCTCCGAATTGATGGAGGCGGGCATTCTGACCTCGCGGCGATACACCGATCACCCTCCACGGCAGGAATACCGGCTGACCGCCAAGGGAAGGGCGCTCTACCCGGTCATCCTTTCCTTACTGCAGTGGGGGGACCGCTACTACGCCGACGCGAAAGGCCCTCCCTTGCTGCTCTCGCACAAGCCGTGCGACAATCCGCTGGAGATGGTGATGGCGTGCGATCATTGCGGGCATCCATTGAAATTGGACGAAGTTACCTTCCAGACCGCGTGAAACCGATCTCGCTGTCGAGATGACCGCCACTTGCTGGATGAACGCCCCTCATCCGCTGATGCAAGGCTGAGCGATGTAGGCCTATGCACCTACCCGGATGTTCGATTGGGCAGCGGACCGGGGATTGATCGCCGCCGACCCGCTCGCCGGGATGCAGCGACCGGAGCTCGATTATGTCTCGCGTGAACGTGTGCTCACGGTCGAGGAGGTGCGACAGATATAGGACGTGGCTCGGAAAGCTGAGCAACGCGGGCCTGACACACATGGGGCGCAAGCGCCGGGACGTGCATGGTGAGCCCATGCCGACCGAGACCCGGCCTTGCCTCCGATGCCGCAAGCCCTTCGAGAGCGAGGGCTCGCATCATCGGCTGTGCGGTCCGTGCGCCAATCGGGCGAGCGAAACCAGCCCCTACGCGGTGTGATGGGGATATCCCCCAAGTAATAGCTTGCAGCTGCTTGACTGATTCGCCCTGCTTGCTCAAAGTCATGCAATCTGTTCACTAGGGGAGCAGAGTAGCGCGTTATGACTGTAAAGGATGATCGCGAGCTGAAGCTGAAAGCGGATAGTCATTGAGGCAACTCCGTTGGACGCCGAGGATCGGATCGCCCGCCAGACGACCATCGCGATACACGCGATAGCCGCGACGGCGACAGCATACTCGACTTCGTCGAAGTACTTCCAGACAGAGCGGGGCTTGCCCAGCTCGTTGCCAACGGTGCGGGGCGGTAGCGATAACCGGATGGAACCGGTTGCTTCCGCCCCCTCTCGTTGAGGGGGGCAAGATGACTGACTGGCAGCTAAAGCCTAGCGACCTCAAACGCTATCCGCACTTCGATCAAGTGCTGAAGCCCGATGAAATTGTAGCGCTGGTGACGAGCCCTACGCGGGTTGCCCAGAACAGTTTCTTCCCGTTGCTGCGTTACACGAAGCGATGGCAACCGTTCCGGCCGGGGCGGGACAGCGGCAAAGCCCGGCCCAAGCCCAAGGACCGGCCTATTCGATATGCCGCACGCCGGGACGCGTACATATTCGCCTATTATCGGCACCTGCTCAGCGGTCCATACGAGGCCGAGCTCGAGCGCTTGGGCATTTCGCATTGTCCCGTCGCCTACCGTCGCATTCCAACCGAAGGCGATGCGCGGAGAGGGAAGTGCAATATCCAGTTCGCTCAAGAAGCTGTCGCTCGCATACGGGAATTGGGCGACTGCCACGGAATCGCCGTTGATATCAGCAACTATTTCGAGTCAATCGACCATGAGAGGCTGAAGGCACTTTGGTGCCGATTGCTGGACGTTGAGCGTCTCCCCCCGGATCATTTTGCTGTCTTCAAGAATATCACGAAGTACCGTGTCGTGGATCGGGTTGCCGCCTACCGTCGCCTCGGGTTCTATGGTGTGAAGAGTTTTACCAAGGGTGGGCATCCCATCGAGGGCTACTTGGTCCCCTACAGAGATATTCCCACGCAGCTGTGCTCACCGCATGATTTCAGGCAGAAAATCCTTGGGGAGAACGGTCAATATGAATCGCTCGTCATTCCCAATGACCTGCCTCACGGCATTCCACAGGGTGCGCCGATTTCCGACCTGCTGGCAAACCTCTATTTGATCGACTTCGATGTCGAGATGAACGCGCTGGCTACCAGCTTGGGAGGGACCTACGTCCGGTACTCCGATGACATTCTCCTGATCCTGCCAGTGGATGAGGCAGAAGCGCGCCGCGTCATGGACGAATTGCCCGAGCGCATACGGAAGTTTGGCGATGAGCTTGTGATCAAGCCGGAGAAGTCTTCGTTGGTGCGTTATGTCCAAGAAGATGACGGTCAGCGCTGCGAGCTGGTTGCCGGCAAAGGGAAGAACGGGCTTGAGTATCTCGGCTTTCGCTATGATGGCCGGAACGTCTTTCTCCGCGATGCGACCGTGTCGAACCTTTATCGCAAGGTTGCATCTGTGGCGCGCAACCACTCTGAGGCAACGGTTAGGCGCTATCCTGGGAAGTCGTACGCTGAGCTCTGCCAGATGTTCAACTTCGAGCAATTCTCGAAGCGGTTTGGTAGGGTGGAAGGCTTCGAGCCAGCCTCGACTGCGAGGACTTGGACCTTCTGGACATATGTAATGCGTGCCGCAGAGGAGTTCGGCCCGTTGGGAAAGAAGATCACCGGACAGGTCGCGCGCTTGAGGCGCCACTCGCGCATTAGAGTCGATCAGGAGATCGAGAAGGCGTTGCAACGGAAGGCGAAGAGCGAAGCGTCCGGGGAGGTAAATTTGAGCTAGGTCGTACGCGGAGGATCGCGGCTGAATCGCTACCCCGAAAATACCCCTGATCGAGCCGGCGGGGCCATCTATCCAGCTAAGTATCTGAAAAGATGGTGGGCGCGGCAAGGATTGAACTTGCGACCCCACCCGTGTGAAGGGTGTGCTCTACCACTGAGCTACGCGCCCGTCCGTGGTGCTGGTGCACCGGACAGGGGCGCGCCTTTACGCCGCGATGGGCGCCATTGCAAGCGTTGCTATCGTCCGAAGAGGGCCACCAGCTTGGCCAGCAGACCGTCGAGCCGGGCAGGGCTGGTGACGCGGTCTTTGACCGAAGGGCAGGCGAGGCACATCGCCTGCATCCCGCGCGCGCCCATCAGGCGGTCGACATCGGCCTCGATGCGGGCGATTTGCGCCTGTTGGCGCATCGCGATCAGCCCGGCGACATCGCGCCCTTCCGCGGCTTCTTCGCCTTCCCCGATCAGCAGGCTACGCAGCAGCGTATCGGCGGGGCTGGGCTCGGTGCCGATATATTGCGCATGCCAGTCGCCGTCCTCCAGATTGGCCTGCTGGGCGGCCCAGGCCAGGGCTTCGTCCAATCCGCCATATTGGTCGACGAGCCCGAGCTGCCGCGCGGTGCCGCCATCCCATACCTGACCCTGGCCGATCCGGTCGGCCTGATCGCGCGAAAGATTGCGCGCGCTGCCCACACGGCTGAGGAAATCCTCATACCCGTTCTCGATCGAAGCCTGGACGATGGCATCCACCTCCGGCGTGAAACCGCCGATGATGTTGGGCTGGCCCGACAGCGGCGTCGTGCTCACGCCGTCAGTGGTGATTCCGATCTCGGCCGCGGTATCCTCGAAGGTCGGGATGACGGCGAAAATGCCGATCGAGCCCGTGATCGTTTCCGGTTCGGCGAAAATGCGGTCCGCGGGCGTGGATACCCAATAGCCGCCACTGGCCGCGACATTGGCCATCGAAACGGCAATCGGGATGTTTTTCGCCTTGTGGCGCAGAATCGCCTCGCGGATCGCCTCGCTCGCCAGGACCGAGCCGCCGGGTGAATCGACTCGCACTACCAGGGCTTTCAAATCGTCGTCGAGCGCTTCGTCGAGCAGATCGGCGATCCGGTCGCCACCGGCGATGCCCGGTCCGGCGTCGCCATCGACGATCTCCCCTGCCACGGTAACGACACCTATGGCGCTGCCCGAAGTGGGAGCCGGATTGTCCTGTAACCACGCGCCGAGCGAGGTGTGGGGATAGGCATTGGGGCCGTCTCCCCAGTCGTCCTCGCCCACCAGTTCGACCAAGCGCGCATCGAAATCCGCGCGGCTTCCGAGCTTGTCGACGAGGCCTGCCTCGAGCGCCGCCGTAGCGAGATCGCCACGTGCGGCCTCTACCCATTCGACCGGCCGAGTCGTTACCCGTTCGATATCGGCGCCGGGGCGGGCCTTCTTGAAATTGGCGCGGTATTCTTCCCATAATGTGGCGAACAGCGCGCTGTAATTCTCGCGCGCGGGCTCGGACAGGCTGGTGCGGTCGTACGGTTCGACGGCGCTTTTATACTCGCCCACCTTGTAGATTCGCGCATTGACCCGAAGCTTGTCGAGCAGACCCTTATAGAAAAGGATATCTCCGCCGGGGCCGGCGATCACGGCCCCGCCCAGCGGATTGAGCCAGACCTCGCTCGCATGGGCGGCCAGGAGCATGGAGTCGTCGGTATAGGCGGTGGCATAGGTGAGGACAGGTTTGTCGGCGGCGCGGACGCGATCCAAGGCCGCGCCGACTTCGGTCAGGTGGACCTGGCCAGCGCCGAGAAACCCTTCGAGATCGAGCACCACGGCCTCAATCCGCTTGTCGGCGGCGGCGGCGTCGAGCGCGCGGACGACGTCGCGTGCCTGGAATTCGCCGATGGGCGCCTGCTGTGACAGGAGCGCCGCGAAAGGATCGACCTTGCTACGTTCTTCCACGATGATGCCCGACAAATCCATCACCAGCGCCCCTTCGCGGACGGCTCCGGGGCTGGGCCGGGCTGTAAGAATCGCGAACAGCGCGGAAAAGAACAAGAGCATGAAGATCAGGACCAGCCCGTCCTTGATGCCGACCAGCAGGCGCCATACTTTTCCGGCGAAACCCATATGCGAAAATCTCCTATTCCCTCCGGGTTAGGGAAACAGGCGCCGCATTTCCACTGGAAAGCGCTTGAGCGGTCGATAGACGTCGACTAAGGGCGTGGCCTCAATGACATCGACGGAATCCTCGCCCGACAAGGCCCGTTACCCGGCGGGTGCGCTCGCCTTTCCGCATCGCGACCTGATCGGTATCGGTCAGCTGGAACGGCATGAGGTCCTCTTCCTTCTCGACGAGGCGGAGCAATGGGTGGCTTTGAACCGGCAGCCGACGAAGCATGAAGAGCTGCTTTCGGGCCTCACGGTGATCAACGCCTTCTTCGAGAATTCGACCCGCACACTGCTCAGCTTCGAGATTGCGGGCAAACGACTGGGCGCCGATGTCGTCAATATGCACGCTGCGCAGTCGAGCGTAAAAAAAGGCGAGACGCTGATCGATACGGCGATCACGCTCAACGCCATGCGCGCGGATGCGATCGTGATCCGTCATGGATCGAGCGGCGCGACCCAGCTTATCGCCGACAAGGTCGATTGCCCGGTTCTCAATGCCGGCGACGGCCAGCATGAACATCCCACGCAGGCGCTGCTCGATGCCCTGGCACTGCGTCACGCCCTGCGCGATCGCGGCGAAACGGCGGAGGATTTCACCGGACTGAAGATCGTGATTTGCGGGGACATCCTGCATAGCCGCGTGGCACGGTCCAATCTGCTGTGTCTGCAAGCGCTCGGCGCGACAGTGCGCCTGTGTGCACCGCCCGCGCTGATGCCCGCCGGGATCGAAACCATGGGGGCCGAGGCCTACCACGATTTCGACGCCGCGCTTGACGGGGCGGATGTGGTGATGATGTTGCGCCTCCAGACCGAACGCATGAGCGGGCAGTTCATCCCTTCGGCGCGCGAATATCACCATCTCTACGGCTTGACGAAGACCCGGCTCGACCGCGCGGGCAAGGACGCGCTGGTCATGCATCCGGGGCCGATGAACCGAGGCGTTGAGATCGACAGCGAGGTCGCCGATATGATCGATCGTTCGATCATTACCCGCCAGGTCGAAATGGGAGTGGCGATCCGCATGGCAGCCCTCGACGTGCTTACGCGCCGCGCCCGTGGTGTGGATGGCTGGGGAGAGGCAGCATGAAGCAATTGCGGCCCTGTACCATCGTCGGCGGCAAGCTGGTCACATCCGGCGGGCTGGTCGACGGCTGTGTGAGGCTGGTCGACGGGCGTATCGACACGGTCGGCGCGGAAGTGCGGGATGGCGATGAAGTCATCGACGTCGACGGTAAGCTGGTCGGCCCGGGCCTGGTCGATCTCGGCGTATTTGCCGTGGACAAGCCGGCCTTCCATTTCGGCGGAATTACGCGGGCGGCACTCATGCCCGATCAGTCGCCGCCCTTGGACCTGCCGAGCCGGGTTTCGTACATTTCGAAGAGCGGCAAGCCCGATTTCTGGGTCCACCCGCTGGCCGCGGCGACGCGCGGCCTGGAGGGGCGCGAGATCGCCGAACTGGCTCTGATGCGCGAGGCCGGGGCACGCGGCGTCGCAACCGGGCGCCAGTGGATAGCCGATTCGGGCGTGATGCTCCGCCTGCTTCAATACTCCGCCATGCTGGACATGGTGGTGATCGCGCATGCCGAAGATGCCGCTCTCGTTGGTCAGGCAGTGGCAACCGCTGGCGAATTCGCCACGCGCCGGGGCTTGCCCAGCGCGCCAGCACAGGCGGAAGCGATCGCCTTGATGCGCGATGTCGCGCTGGCGGAAATGGCCGGTGCCCGGATTCACTTCCGCCAAGTGACGACGCGGGCGGGGCTCGATATCATCCGCCATGCGAAGGCGCGCGGAGTCGGTGTGACCTGCGGCGTCACGCCCGCGCACTTCATGCTATCCGATCTGGCGACGGTCGATTTTCGTACCTTCGCCCGCCTGTCGCCTCCCTTGCGCAGCGAGGATGATCGCCAAGCTGTACGTGAGGCAATCGCCGACGGAACCGTCGACGTGATTGCGAGCGGTCACGACCCGCGCGGACCGGAAGACAAGCGCCTGCCGTTCTCCGACGCCGAGCCCGGAATGGCCGGGGCTGAGACGCTGCTGGCGATGACCCTGTCGCTGGTGCGCGACGAGGTGATCGATATGTCCCGCGCTTTCGAACTCGTCGCGGCGAAACCCGCGGAGATACTCGGCGTCGAAGCCGGCCGGGTATCCGAAGGATTCGAGGCGGACATCGCGGTGATCGATCCGGACAAGCCCTGGGTTATCCAGAGCGCCCGAATGGAAGCGACTGCGGGCAATACCCCATTCGACGGACAGCCTACCCAGGGCCGTGTCACCAGCCTGTACAAGGGCGGAGTCCGGATCGACAGCTAGGCGATACGAAAGACCCCGCCCGGATCGCTCCGGACGGGGTCGCTCGATGGTACGGTGGATGCGCCTGTTAGCGCGCTGCGACCCGTACGTCGTTCTTGACCACGTCGATGGCACCCGGGAGCGGACGGGCCGATGCATAGGCAATGCACCCGCCACCCTTGCCCTTGACCGTCCTGCACATGGACTGCGCAGCCGCCTTGGCGAAACCGGCGGCGGCCACGCGGTAGTAGATCTTTCCGTTCACGCGCGCCTTGGTGATGACGCGCTCTGCATCTTCCAGTTCGGGATAGCGTTTGCGGAACTGCTTCCATGCCTCGTTGGCATCCGACATCGAGAAGTAGGAGCCCAGCTGGACATTGTAGTCGCCCCCGGCGGCAAGTGCCGACGTCGCGGGGCTGGTCGTCCGGGAAGGGGAAGCCGCGCGTTTCGGGGTAGAAGCGGGCGTCTGCTGTACGATCTCTTTCGCTACGAAGCGAGTGCTCCCGGCGACGGGTACGAGAGCTGCATCGGCGAGGGCCGCATCTGCGCTGTCGTCGCTTGCCCTCTCGGACTCGACCGGGGGCAGTTCCCCTGCAAAGGCGAAGCCGCGTGCCGGGACTTCGGTAACGGGTTCAAGCTCGGTAGCGTCCCGAGCGGCCAGCATATCCACGCTCGGGTGATTGATCAGCGCGAGCATTCTCGGCTGCCCGGGATCTGCCTGGGGCGTCACGCCCAGCAGACTTGCCACGCGGGCGGTAAACGCTTCCGGGCGCACCATGGCGGCCCACTGGGCCATCCGGTCGCCGACCTCGCCAGCGGGCACATCCTCCGCTGCCATAACCCGTGCAGCGCGCCAGTTCCCCTGCAATGCGTAAGAATAGGCGAGATTCTGCCGGACCTTGGGTGTGTTCTGGCCAGCGCGCAGGGCGTTGCTCAGCACATGGACACCTTGGTCCGGGCGGCCCGCGAGAGCGATTGCCAGACCGAAATCGGCCGGGTCGAGCGCGCTTTCGAAGCGATCTAGAGTGGTCAGGGCGCCGAGCTGATCGCCGATGGCGATCTGCGCCAGCGTATAGCTGATGATCGTACGCGGCGCGGTATCGCCGAGCTCGATCGCTTCGGCGAAGGTACTCGCGGCGGAAGCGAAGCGGCCGTCCTTGAGATAGGCATTGGCCAGCAATGTGCGGGTATAGCCCTCGCGCGGATTGGCGAGGACCGCTGCCTCGGCATGTTGCACGGCCTTGGAAGCCTTGCCCTTTGCGAGTGCCTTTTCCGCGTGCTCCGCCGAATAGGCGTGGCTGGGTGCGGTCTTGCCGGTGCATGCCGTAAGTGCGGTAGTCGCCAGCGCCGTGGTCACGGCGAGCTGGACGAACCGCTTGTTTCTGGCTTTCGTCTCGATGCTCATTCTTAACCCCCTCGAAGGCGATCCCACGTCGTTGAAGCTCATTTGGTTCCACCGCGCTGGACTTGGGCGGCGAGGCTTGCGATTTCCGGCATTTCGGCCAGCAATGCGTCGAGCGCATCTGTCACCAATTGCTGCGCACTGCGGCCGCGTACGGTGCAGGCGAGGCGCAGCATGAGATGACGTTCCTGGTCGAGCCTCAGTGTGAAGGCCGCGCGCTTGCCTTGCGCCAGGGCGGATTTCCGCATGGGCGGCCTGACCCGGGGCTGCTTGTCGAGTTGTGCCTGGATCTTGTCTAGGGACTCCCGGACCTGATTGGGCGCGCGGGCTTCGTTGGCGGCCTGCGGGGCGATGGCTACGACTTTCTCGGGAGCCGGTTGCTTCGCGCCCTGCTCGTCTTCCCCCAGGTCGTTCCAACCCAGATCTTCCAGATTGGCGGCGGCTTCCTTGCCGTCGACGGGACCGGGAACGCCCGATTGCGGGCGCATGGCCGGCTTCGCGCCACCCTTGCGTGCCAAGAGGGTCGAGGAAAGAGAAGCGAAATTGGCGTCAGACATCTGGCAGCCTCCGCCTTTCCGGGCTTACTGGGCTACGCGACGGCCGAAGCCGCCGGCAGGACGGTGGACACCGGGCAGTGCGGATTGCGCATGCGGTGCGGCGAAGATCGTGCGGCGAAAATTCTTCTCCAGACGGTCGGCGATATATTTCCACAGGGCAGTGACTTCGGCGGCGCTGCGGCTTTCCGGATCCACTTCCATGACGGTGCGGCCATCGATCATCGAGGCCGCGAAATCGGTACGGTGATGCAGCGTGATGGGCGCGACCGTGCCATGCTGCGACAGCGCCACGGCGGCTTCCGATGTTATCTTGGCCTTGGGAGTCGCGGCATTGACGACGAAAACCAACGGTTTGCCGGCACGTTCGCACAGATCGACCGTAGCCCCGACGGCGCGGAGGTCGTGCGGGCTCGGGCGGGTTGGCACAACGATCAGTTCGGCCACCGAGATGACGGATTGAATGGCCATGGTAATGGCTGGCGGCGTGTCGAGTACGGCCAGCTTGAAACCCTGCTGGCGGAGGATCGCAAGATCGCTTGCAAGGCGTGCAACGGTGGTTTGGGCGAAAGCGGGATACTCGTCCTCGCGCTCGTTCCACCAGTCGGCCAGCGAGCCTTGTGGATCGATGTCGATCAAAACCACGGGTCCGGCTCCGGCGCGCTGCGCCTGGACGGCCAGATGCCCCGAGAGCGTGGTTTTGCCCGATCCGCCCTTCTGCGATGCCAATGCCAGTACACGCAAGACTTGGTCCCCCTGGGTTTGCGCCTGTTTCCAGTCCAATGTGCTGCAAGGTTTCGCAGCGGTTTCATCCTGGCAATCGCAGACTACCCCTAATTTTGGGTTAACCGGGCCGTGTGAAGAGCCGGTCGGATGGCGATGATTTGTTGGCAACATTTTGCTAACAGGTGATTTACTATAGGGTGCTGCCGATACCGCGCGTTTGCGCGCGCCGCCGCAGGGAAGGGTTCCGCTTATGCCACGATTTTCGAAAGCAGCTTGGAAGGTCGCGGCCGCGCTGGCTGCGGGCTTGGCATCCAGCCCCGCGCAGGCGGATGTCAAGGCAGGTGTCGATGCGTGGACACGTGGCGATTTCGCTTCCGCCGTGCGCGAATGGGCGGGGCCGGCGGCACAGGGCGATCCCGATGCGCAGTTCAACATGGCACAGGCCTATCGTCTTGGGCGCGGGGTCGAGATCGACACCGAACAGGCCGAAGCGCTCTATGCCAAGGCCGCGGCGCAGGGGCATATCAAGGCCGCCGACAATTACGGCTTGCTATTGTTCCAGCGCGGTGCACGCGAAGAGGCACTGCCTTATATATCCGCGGCGGCGATGCGCGGCGACCCGCGTGCGCAGTACATTCTCGGCATTGCGCATTTCAACGGCGATCTGGTGAAGAAGGACTGGCGCCGGGCCTATGCGCTTCTCACCCTGGCGAACTCCGCCGGTCTGCCCCAGGCGCGCGGCGCCCTGGCGCAAATGGACGAATACATTCCGCTGGAGGATCGCCAGGCGGCTCAACCGCTTGCCGCATCGCTCAAGGCCGAGGCCGATGCCGCAAGGGCGCGTGAGCTGGCTGCGGTCGATCTCGCCCTCGCAACCGACGCGCCGAGCGGGTCGGCAGTGACGCCGCCCCGCCAGCCGCCGGTCACGCGTCCCGCCGGACCGCCGCAGGGGGGGCGCCAAGCCACGGGCGCCGGTACGGCGGGGGCGGACTATACCTTGCCCGCGTCGCGCCCGACGGTCATCGCGCGACAGGAAGAGGAAGCGCTGTCCCGTGAAGCGGTGGCAGTGTCGAGCGCGCCTGCGCCTGCCGAACCGCAGCCAGTACCGGCCACGCGCGTCGCCACGTCCGAAGGGCCGTGGAAAGTCCAGTTGGGCGCCTTCGGCGTTCCTGGAAATGCCGAGCGCTTATGGAGCCAGCTATCGGGCCGCGCGGAAATAGCCGGGCGTGAGCGCATGCTGATCAAATCCGGCCGCCTGACCCGGCTTCTGGCAGGTGGTTATGCGTCACGGGCCGAGGCTAACGCAGCCTGTGCTTCGCTGAAGCGCAGCGGTCAGGGCTGCCTGGTTACTCGATAACCGCAATCCGTTTCACAAAGTGGTTGACCGTGCTAATGCGGCGATACGCAAGGAGATCGCATGAGCACGGCATACACTTCCGGACCGGAGGTCGGCGCAACCGGTCCGGCCTTACCGCTCGCAGCATCGGCAAGTCGGCGAATCGCAAGCCTGGACTTCATCCGGGGGCTTGCCGTCATGGGTATTCTGGCGGCGAATATCGTCGCCTTCGGTCAGCCGATGCCGGCTTATATGTTTCCCGACGCTTTCACCGTCCCGCATAGCGAGGCGGAGGACTGGATGTGGGTCGGGCAATTCATTCTGATCGACGGGAAAATGCGCGGGCTGTTCTCGCTGCTGTTCGGCGCTGGAATGTATCTGTTCCTGGAAAAAGCCTGGGCGCGCGGGCAGGGGGTCTGGTTACAAGTCCAGCGACTGTTCTGGCTCGGTGTGATCGGTCTGCTGCACTATTTCTTCATCTGGCGCGGCGACATTCTTTTTCTCTACGCTTGTGCAGGGCTTGCGGGCCTGTTGTTCGTGGCACTGTCGCGCCGCAAGCAGCTCGTGCTCGGCGTGCTCGGCTATCTGGGCGGATGCCTGCTTTACGGCGGATTCGTGGGCTTTCTCCCCGCGGTCGCGGATACCGAAGTCGGCCAAAATCCGGCCTATTCGGAAATGGCCCGGGAACTGGAGGAGGAGAAGCAAGCCGATCTGGCGGATGGCGAACTCGAGACGCGGCTGATTTCAAGCGGCAGTTATGGTGCGTGGGTTTCGCACAATATCTCCGATCATGCCGGCGATCTGCCGTTTTATCTGTTCCTGTTCTGGTTCGAAACGCTTCCGCTAATGCTGATCGGCATGGCGGCTTATCGCTACGGCCTGTTCGATGGCGGGGTCGATCCCGGACGTCAGCGCAAATGGGGTTGGGCGCTGCTGGTGGTCGGGACCGCCCTGACCGTGCCGGTGGCGCTGTGGGCCAAGAATGGCGGATTGACGTATTATGGCACGCTGGCGGCAATGGCCGGCTTCTCGATGCTTCCGCGCGGGCTGATCATTCTCGGTCTCGTTGCTTTGCTGGCCCTGTGGGGGCAGACGGTCAGTGGCGGGCTGGCCGAACGCGTCTCGGCGGCCGGGCGTGCCGCTTTCACGAATTATCTCGGTACGTCGATCCTCATGCTGCTTGTGTTTCACGGCTGGGGTTTGGGATTGTTCGGAGCGCTCGGACGCAGTGAACTGTATCTCGTGATGCTATTCACATGGGTGTTGATGCTGCTGTGGTCCAAGCCCTGGCTCGAACGCTTCCGGTTCGGTCCGCTCGAATGGGTGTGGCGCTGCCTGACTTACCGGAAGCTTTTCCCCTTGCGCCGGTGAAGGCGAGTGTCCCTCCCGTCTCTCGCAGGAAGGAAGCGGGGAGATGCCGCAAGCCGGATATCCATCCCTTTTGCTAGTTCGTTTCGCCCAATTCAGCCCGCCATGTAGCAGTGGCGCTTGCTATTGAGAACGACTCGCACTAGATATGCTCTTGCGAATCAATCGCAGGAGTTTTCGAGTGTACGTTTGCATCTGTAATGCGATCCGCGAAAACGAATTGCGCCGTGCGGCGCGTCACGTTTCGGGCGATGCGGAAGCCTGCTACGCTGCCTTGGGCAAGGCCCCTTGTTGCGGCTCGTGCCTCGACGAGGCCGATGATATCCTTCAGGAAGAGCGCGAATTCGGATTCATACCCGCGGCAGCCTGATCTCTCGCTAACGCAAATCGCTCGCAACTGGCGGAATTCCGCCACTTTTTACCGATACTACCTTGCCAAGCCGTCTCCTCAGGGCGCATAGGGGCGGCCTGTTCAGCAGCAAGGAGACGGGGCCGTGAAAGGCGATCAAAAGGTTATCGAGTTCCTCAACAAGGCGCTCACCAACGAACTGACCGCCATCAACCAATATTGGCTCCACTACCGTGTGCTCGCCGATTGGGGCGTGACCAAGCTCGCCGAATATGAGCGTCACGAATCGATCGACGAGATGAAGCACGCCGACGTGCTGGCCGAGCGCATCCTGTTCCTCAACGGGCTTCCCAACTTCCAGGCGATCCATAAGCTCAAGGTCGGGGAAACGGTGGAGGAAATTCTCAAGGCCGACCTTGCGGTGGAAATGGAAGCGATCCCCTTGCTCAAGGACGCGATCGCCTATTGCGAGGAAGTACGCGACTTTACCACGCGTGAGATCTTCGAGCGCATCCTCGAAAGCGAGGAAGAGCATGTCGATTTCCTCGAGACGCAATTCGACATGATCGCCCGAATGGGGCTGGAAAACTATGTCCAGCTCAACAGCAAACCCGCAGGCGAAGGTGAAGACGGCTGACCGCGTTCACGTGACACGCCAGAACGTGGCATAGTGGCCGCCATGCTTTGAAAGTCGGGCAAGGCGGCGCCCGCCGTCCCAGATTTCGGCATCGCCCGCGCCAACATTGATATCGGCGATAGTCAAAGCGGTAGCGATATCGAGTGCTTCCAGAGCGACGGGTGCGCCGTCCGGCATTTCGCCGTCGTGAATTGAAACGCGGAATTTGTTCATCCTTCGCCTCCTTGTTCAGGCGGCTTTATCGCATGGATAGATGAACCCCGCCCGACACGATCGCGCTACTCGTCGCGGAATTGACTTCGGCTGGCCGCTACAGGTTTGTTCTGCGCGGCAGGACGTTACGGCATCGCGGCTTTGCGCCGCTCGCGCATGCGTTCGCGGTTACGCCGCGCCGCAGTGCGCGTTTCCATCCAGAAAGATCCGAGACCGGCCACCAGCAGTCCCATGCAGATTACCCAGACAGCCGACACGAGCGAGCCAAGCGCAGTCTCCACGAATGCGCTGACGAACAACAATACGATGACGATGCTGATGGCGAGCGCGGACGCAGTGCTGAACATCACCGCGCGCTGGGCATAGATCCGCCGCTGCTCGAGGGCGGGCAATTCCCGGCGCAGGGCCGCGACATCGCCATCGTCGCCTGCATCGAGAATCCGTTCGATCTTGTTGGCCACCCAGATCAGGCGATTCGTCATCACGTTCATCACCGCGCCGATCGCGGCCAGCAGAAAGGCCGGTGCAAGGCTGAGCTGAACCACTTGCTGCACGCGCAGGGTCGAGCTCGTCCGCTCGAGTAAGTCGCTGCCGGGCAGGGCGGTCAAGATATCCAGCAACACTAATGCTCCCCGCTGTAATTGCCGCCGCCGCCCTTATTGGCGTTATAGGGGTTCTTGGGGCTCTTGAGGACGACGCGCACCGGCACTGCCTCGAAGCCGAGTTTCGCGCGGATGCCGTTCACCAGATAGCGCTCATAGCTCTTCGGTAGCGAATCGAGGCGCGTACCGAAGACCACGAATCGAGGCGGGCGGGTGCTGGCCTGCGTGATGTAACGCAGCTTTATGCGGCGACCCCCTGGGGCTGGCGGCGGATTGGCTTCCAGAGCATCGTCGAACCACCGGTTGAGCGCGGCAGTGGGCACACGGCGGCTCCAGGCTTCGCGCAATTCGAAGGCCGCGCCGATCATCTGGTCGAGCCCCTTGCCGGTTTTCGCGCTTACCGCGAAGAGGGGCACACCGCGGACCTGGGCCAGCCCTTCGTTCAGCGCATCCCGAATGCCATTGAACAGGGCGCTGGCGCCTTCGGCGACGTCCCATTTGTTGATCGCGATCATCAGCGCGCGGCCTTCCTCGAGCACCATGTTGGCGATCTTGAGGTCCTGAGATTCAAGCCCGCGGGTTGCATCGAGCAGCAAAACGACAACCTCGGCGAAATCGACCGCTCGGCGCGCATCGGCGACCGAGAGTTTTTCGAGCTTTTCCGTGACTTGTGCTCTCTTGCGCATGCCTGCGGTATCGATCAGACGTATCTCTCGGGTCTCGCCGCTCTTGGGATCGGGCCATTCCCAGTCGATTGCGATTGAATCACGGGTGATGCCGGCTTCCGGGCCGGTCAGCAGGCGATCCTCCCCCAGCAGCCGGTTGATAAGTGTCGACTTGCCGGCATTGGGACGACCGACAATGGCCAGCTTCAGCGGGCCAGCCAATAAAGCTTCCTCGTCTTCCTCATCGATCTGCGATTCGATCTCGGCGGCTTCCGCCTTGGCACCGATGATGGGCCAGAGATGGTCGAACAAATCGGCAATGCCTTCGCCGTGTTCGGCACTGATCGCGGCGGGTTCGCCGAAGCCGAGGGAAAAGCTCTCGTAGATGCCGGCATCGCCCTGGCTGCCTTCGGCCTTGTTGGCGACCAGCACGACGGGCACTTCCTGTTCGCGTAGCCAGCGCGCGATTTCCTCGTCGAGCGGAGTCAGGCCTACGCGGGAATCGAAGACGAAGAGAGCCGCATCCGCCCCCTCGAGGCTGATTTCGGTTTGCTTGCGCATCCGGCCGGGGAGGCTTTCGGGATCGTCGTCTTCCCAGCCGGCCGTGTCGACCACCTGGAATTCGAGCCCGGCGATCGTCGCATCGCCAAACCGGCGGTCGCGTGTCACACCGGGCTGATCGTCGACGAGCGCAAGGCGTTTGCCGACAAGGCGGTTGAACAACGTCGACTTGCCGACATTGGGGCGGCCGATGATGATCACCGTGGGTTTGGTAGAGGAAGGTACCATGATGGCGCGGCAAGTGGCGCTTTGCGCGCTGCATTGCAAGCGGCACTGCCCGTCCGGTTAACTCGTGTTAACCCTATGCGGAAGGAAGGCGACAAGGGTGCCCGGCATATTCCTGCCGATATGAGGAAAAACCTTGCCGCTTTAGCCCTGCTTGTCTGTGCCAGCCCGGTCATCGCAGAAGATTACGCCGGCTTCGCCCGCAGCGATACCGAACTGGAAGCTTATCTCCAGTGTGTTCCCTATGCACGCGAGGTCTCCGGCATCCAGATTTATGGCGATGCGTACACTTGGTGGGACCAGGCTCAGGGGCGCTATGCGACCGGCACTGCGCCGCGCCCCGGTGCGGTGATGGCTTTCCGCCCGCATCGCAGCATGCAGCTGGGCCACGTTGCCGCCGTTAGCCAGGTGCTCGATTCACGCCGGATCCTGCTCGACCATGCGAATTGGTCGCCGATCAACGGTCGTCGTGGCCAGATCGAGAAGGACGTGCTGGCAGTCGATGTCTCGCCCGCGAATGACTGGAGCCAAGTTCGCGTCTGGTATGCGCCGCTCGGCAAGGTCGGAACGACTGCCTGGCCGGTCGAAGGTTTCATCTATTCGAATCGCCCGGCACAGCAGCCGCGCAGGCAATTGGCCTTGGCCCCCGCACGCAAGGAAACCTCGCGCCGCTTCCTCAGCGCTTTCGCCGCCTACGCCGACTAATCAGTCGGCCTTTGCGACGGGCGGTTCCTCGCCCAAATCTTCGAACCATGCCTCGACAGGGCCGCTGAGCTTGAGAGTCAGCGGATTGCCTTTGCGATCGACGGTTCTGCCGGCCTGAACGCGCACCCATCCTTCGGAAATCGAATATTCCTCGATATCGGTGCGCTGCTTACCCTTGAACCGGATGCCGACGCCGCGTTGCAGCACCTCGGCGTCGAAATGCTCGCTTCGCGGGTTGACCGAAAGGCGATCGGGCGGGGTCTGGCTCTTGGTTTCTTCGCTCATGGCGCGCGGCCCTAATCGGCGCCGTGGCGCCCGGCAAGAGCAATTGATCGAGAGGTGCGTCCAGCGCGCTTGCGCATTGCGCCGCTCTCTACTAGAGGCACGCGCCTACACGCGAAGGTTTGCGCCGTTCGCGCGGCTTCGTTCGGGTAAGCGGGCGTGGCGGAACTGGTAGACGCGCTGGTTTTAGGTACCAGTATCGAAAGATGTGGGGGTTCGAGTCCCTTCGCCCGCACCAGTGCCGCCGCAGCGCGATGCCCCATCGCACATTATCGCTTTTGGAAAGTCACGAGTTTCAACCCATGCAGATCAAAGAGACCGCCAACGAGGGCCTCAAGCGCGCCTACACCGTCACCATTCCGGCCAAGGAAATCGACGAGCGCGTCAACAGCGAAGTGAAGAAGATCGCTCCGCAGGTGAAAATGCCGGGTTTCCGCCCCGGCAAGGTGCCGGCGAACCTCGTGCGCAAGATGCATGGCGAGCAGTTGCACGCGCAGACGGTTAACGACGTGATTCGCGAATCGGTCGACAAGGTGATGGTGGAAAACAAGCTGCGTCCCGCCATGCAGCCCAAGGTCGAGCTCGCGGAAGGCTATGAGGAAGGCAAGGACGCTTCGCTCAGCGTCGAGGTCGAAGTCCTCCCCGAGATCGAAGCTCCCGAAACCGATGGCCTCAAGCTCGAGCGCCTGACCGTTCCGGTGACCGACGAGCAGGTCGACGAAGCGGTCGAGCGGATCGCGTCGAACAATAAGAACTACAAGGACGCCGCGAAGACCAAGAAGGCCGCCGACGGCGATCAGTTGATCATCGATTTCGTCGGCCGCGTCGATGGCACCGAATTCGAAGGCGGCAAGGCCGAGAACACCCCGCTGGTGATCGGTTCGGGCCAGTTCATTCCCGGCTTCGAGGAACAGCTGACGGGTGTGAAGACCGGTGATGAAAAGACAATCACGGTCACTTTCCCGGAAGACTATCCGGCCGAAAACCTCAAGGGCAAGGAAGCCGAGTTCGACGTCACCGTCCAGCAGGTGAAGGTCCCGGCCGACACCAAGATCGACGATGAGTTCGCCAAGAATCTTGGCCTTGAAAACCTCGACAAGCTGAAGGAGCTTTTGCGCGGTCAGCTTGAGCAGGAAACTGCCGGTCTCACCCGCACGCAGATGAAGCGCCAGCTTCTCGACACGCTGGCTGCAGGCCATGACTTCGCCGTGCCGCAGGGCATGGTCGATGCCGAGTTCGAGCAGATCTGGGCGCAGCTCCAGCAGGAAGCCGCACAGTCGGACGACGCCGAAGCCATGCTCAAGGAAATGGAAGACGAGAAGGACGATTACCGCAACATCGCCGAACGTCGTGTCCGCCTTGGTCTGCTGCTCTCGGAAATCGGCCAGAAGAATGGGGTCGAGGTCAACGCCAATGAGATGAACATGCTCATCCAGCAGGCGGCCCAGCAATATCGCGCCGAAGACCGCGAGCGGTTCGTTCAGTACGTCCAGCAGGAGCCGATGGCCGCCGCCCAGTTGCGCGCGCCGCTCTATGAAGACAAGGTTGTCGACTTCCTCTTCGACAAGGCCGAAATCACAGACCGCGAAGTGACGCGCGAGGAGCTCGAAGCGGCAATCGAGGCGGAAGAAACCACCGAGGAAACACCCAAGAAGAAGGCTCCGGCCAAGAAAGCTCCGGCCAAGAAAGCTCCGGCAAAGAAGACCGCTTCAAAGAAGGCCGACGACAAGCCTGCTGCGAAGAAGGCGGACGATAAGGAACTGGCCAAGAAGGCGGCTGCCAAGAAGGCTCCAGCCAAAAAGGCCGCTGCCAAGAAATAAGCGGCCGCGAGCTGCACGTATCTGCGAGGGGCGGCGGACTTTCGGTTCGCCGCCCCTTCTCTTATGGCGCGACCTTATTCCGGTTTTGCCGATTTTTCGATTTCGAGGTCGGGACCGTCGGGCGACAGGGATGCCATACTGCTATCCTGCCCGGTATGGATATGCGCGCGGCGATTCTCGACATGCCGGATGAAGGGTCCGGAAAAAACGCCGTGAACCACGATCGACAGCAGGATGGCAAAGCTTACCGTTGCCCATAACAGGTCGATCTGCGCGAAGTCGGCGCTGTTCTGACCATAGGCAAGATAATAGATCGAACCCATGCCCCGTACGCCAAGGAATGCGACGGCGAGCTTGCCGATCATCGGCAGGTCGCAATTCATTTCCGCCAGCAATCCGGAGAGCGGCCGGATAACGAAGACCAGTGCGATGCCTACCAATGCAGCGGGCCAAGTCAGCGCTTCGAGCACATCGCTGGCGAGCATAGCGCCGAACCCGAACAGGACGGCCACCAGCACGATCTGTTCGATCTGGTCGATGAAGTGGTGGCTGATCTTGTGATAGCGGCTGCGATTCTCGCGTTGTCTCATCGTTACCGCACCGACGAACACCGCGAGAAAACCATAACCCTCGGTCAGTTCCGCCAGCCCGTATGCCAGTAGCAACGTACCGAGTACGATCAGCCCTTCGCTGGTCGAGTATACAGGGCGGTCAGCGCCTTCGCTTGCCTCGTCGATATCCTCCATCGGCGCGTCGGCCTCTCGCTCGAAGACGTACCACGAGCCGATCCGGCCCACGAGCCAACCGACAAGGCAGCCTGCCACGATCCGCCAGCCGAGATCGAGCGCGGCCCATTCCAGCGTCCAGCCTCCCAGCGCGGTCATTCCCACGGCGGCGATGGCGAGATAGGTGAAGGGGAAGGCCAGTCCATCATTCAGTCCGGCTTCCACTGTCAGGCTGAAACGCACATCGTGGCGTTGGTCTTCGCCAGGAGGGCCGACCTGCACACTGCGTGCGAGCACCGGATCGGTCGGAGCCAGCGCCGCGCCGAGCAGGATGGCGCTGGCCGGGGCCAGGCCCAGCGCCCACCACCCTAGCAAAGCTACTGCTGTGATCGTCAGCGGCATGGCGATGACGAGTAGTGGCCAGATCTGGCGCCAATTGGCCCAGCTCACGGGGCGGTCGATCGCAATTCCGGCCGCCATGAGCGAGGCGATAACGATGAATTCCGTCGCATATTCGAGCGTGAGAGCATCGAAACCATCTACTGTCGGGTTGAAGTGGGGCAGGCCCAGCGGCAGCGACCAGATGACATATCCGGCAGCGACATAGAGGATTGGCAGTGAGAGCCAGAAGCGCGCCAGCCAACGTTCCAGCGTGACGGCCAGGGTCAGGCCCGCGCCGAACACGACGAACATCAAGATGCGCGGGTCGAGTTCCATGGGGTGTCAGTCCACGGGCGCCAAATCGGGTTCCCAGCGCTCGAAGGAAGGTTGGGGTATCGTGGCGCTTCGGCCCCGTTCATAGGCAGCACCGATTGCGAGGATAGAGGCATCCTGCCAGGCGCCGCCCATGAAGCTGATGCCGATCGGCAGACGTTCAACCGCGCCCATTGGCACCGTGAGATGCGGATAGCCTGCGATTGCGGCGAGCGATCCGGCACCGATGCTGCCATTGAAGTTGTCGCCATTGACGAGGTCGCTTGTCCACGCCGGACCGCGGGTCGGGGCGACGAGCGCATCGACCTTATGCTCGCGCATCAACCGGTCGATCCCCTCTTCGCCCGCCAGCCGCAATGATGTGGCTCTTGCTTCGCCGTAGGCGGCTTCGTCGGTGGTTTCGAGAGCCTGTTCGAAAAGCGACTGGCCGAACCAGCGCAATTCGCTGCGTGCGTTTTCGACGTTGAAGGCAATCAGACCGGCGAGGTCGCGAGGCATGTTTTTGCCCGGGATTGAGGCGAGATAGGCTGCCATGCCGGTGCGCAGCTCGTACAGCAGGACGGTGAATTCGGCCCCGAACATCTCGTCTGGCGCTTCATATTCGATTTCGACCAGCTCGGCTCCGGCGCGTTCCATGTCGGCCAGTGCGGTTTCGAACACCTCGCGGACGTCCTGCCGATTGCCGATCTGGTTGACGAGCACGCCGATGCGCACGCCTTCGAGAGAGGCATCGGCCAGACCCGCAGTGAAATCGGCGACATACGCGTCCGCCTCAGCCGTCGCGGGATCGGCGGGATCGCTTCCCGCGATCGCGCCCAGCAGCAGGGCGGCATCGAAGACGGTACGCGTCATCGGCCCGGCCGTGTCCTGCGAGTGGCTGATGGGAACGACATGCGTCCTGCTGACCATGCCGACTGTCGGCTTGAACCCCACCACGCCGTTGACACTGGCAGGGCAAGTGATCGAGCCGTCGGTTTCCGTCCCGATCGCGGCCCAAGCGAACCCTGCAGCAACTGCTGCTCCGCTGCCCGAGGACGAACCGCAGGTGTTGCGATCGATTGCATGCGGATTACGGGTCAACCCGCCCACGGCGCTCCATCCGCTGGTCGAATTGCCGTCCCGTATATTCGCCCATTCGGAAAGGTTGGTTTTGCCCATCATCACCCCGCCGGCCCGGCGAAGATTGGCGATCAGCGGTGCGTCGCGCCGGGTCCAATTTTCGGCCAGGGCGAGGCTGCCCGCAGTGGTCGGCAGCTCGCGTGTTTCGATGTTGTCCTTCACCAGCACGGTGCGGCCTTTCAACGCCGTGTGTCGGCTGCGCGCGCTTCGAATCTGCGCCGTGATATCGGGAGCGAGCGCGATGACGGCGTTCAGGCCATCGGGGCCGCTGTCGTAACGCGCGATCCGGTAGGCCTGACCGACAGCCGCCCCTTCCGCTGCGGTGGTTGCGGGTTCCAGGCCTTCGGGCGGTTCCATCTTCGGAATTTCGATCGTTGCGACGGGACGCCCCGTGTCCTGGGCTGCAAGCGGAGCTGCGAGGGAACAGAGCGAGGCGGCCAGGAGCAGTATCGTGCGCATGAGCAGGGTTCTGCCACCCGGCCACCCGAAAGCAAAGGCGCTAGCTAGAAATCCCCACTGATCGTCAGCCGAAAGATCGGCCCGATGCGGCGATCCTGATACTCCCTGAACAATATGGCGCCGTCCGGGCGTGGCCCGTCATAGACCGTTCGGCGGAAGAAGTTGCGAGCGCCCAGCAAGTTGTTGGCGCGCGCTTGAACCGTGAGACCGAGCACGTCCTTATGCTCGATATACAGCGAGCCCCAAACCGGTCCTTCCCAATCGCGACCTTCTTCAAAACGGCGCGAATAGGGTGCTTGATCGTAGTGCTCGAGGTTGGCGCCCCAAGCCCAGTCGGTTGAAGGTATATCGTGCCGGAAGTCGATCTCGAACATACCCTCCTGGTCGTAGGAGAAGGGGCGGTCGAGCCCTGTGAAGGGGTCGGTAACGCTCATCCAGCGTTTGACCGCCTCGATGTCGAGCCGTGCGCCTTTGAAGCCGACCGGGTCGAAATTGATCGTCGCATTGGCCTGCAGATGCAAACGGTCGGCGTCGCCGATATTACCGCGCGCCTCCCCGCCGCCAGGCAGCGGAAACCAGTCGATGAAATCTTCGAACCAAGCCTGGCGCGCCTGCAATTGGATCGATCCCCATGGGCCAAGCGTCTTGTTCGCCTCGATTTCGACGTTCCAGCTCTGATAGGGGACGAGCTCGTTATTGCCGCCATTTGCGTTGTCGTTGTTGAGGTTCACGCTGGCGAGAAAATCGCCGAAGGATAGCTGACTGACACGTCGGGCGATTGTGACCGAGACGTCGAAATCGTTAGTCGGCTTCCAGGTGGCGGCAAAAGATCCCTTGGGCCGCTTGAAGCTGCGCGAATTGGCAGCGGCGCCGGTCTGCTCGATTTTGGAAAACTCCATCGCGCCGATCAGTTGGAGCGAAAGCGTTTCGGACAATGTGCGGGACAGGCTCAGACTGGTTTCGTAGCGGTCCTCGGTTACTCCGCCAGTGCCTTGCGGGAAGGCAAGTTGGACGAATTCTCCGCCGGGAGACAGTTCGAACAGTTTCGAGGCCCGGTCGAGCCGGTTGAAGGCCGCTTCACCGGATAATTGCCAATCGGCATTCCACAGCTTCCAGCCATATTCGAAGCGACCGATCCGCTCGCCAGCGCCATTCACTTGTTCGAAATGAAAGCCGGTGGAAGGGCGAGCGTCCGAAAAGCTATCGACCACCGTGGACTGGAAATTGTCGCGTTCATAGCGTTCCAGCCCGATGAGTTTGAGCGTACCCGGGCCGACCGGGAACTGGATATCGGCACCGATTTCATATTCCGGGCCATCTTCCTCACGGCGGGCATCGCGCGTGCGAATCGGCCCGCTTACCGGCGTTGCGATTTCGCTTTCGCGCCTTTTGAAATAATCCTCGCGGTAGCTGAGATTGAGGTTCGCAACCACACCGCTTCCGAAATCATAGGCGAAGATCGTGGCCAGCTTAGGGTTGTCGAACTTGCCCGAAAACTTGGTGTCCTGTCTTTCGATCAGGTCCCCGGTAGCATCCGAGATGATGATCGGCCCGTCGGCGCCGAAGCGATCATTGTCGTTGGTCAGCGAGACTGTGTAGTCGAGCGCGCCGCTGCTTCCACTCAGCGAAGCCTCGCCGCGCAATAGCTGCGCTTCGGTATTGTGCGGGCGAAAGCCGGTGGTCCAGCGGAACTGTCCGGACGCGCCGCTGCTGGTGTAAACAACGTTCGCGACCTGCCCGGTGAGGCCGGGAATCCCTGTCGCATTTCCATCGACGATTTCGATCCGAAGCACGTCGGAAGCCGGAATACGTCGTAGCTGATCGTGTACGCTTTCCGACTTGCTCGACAAGCGATCGCCGTTGACGATGACGTTCTGCGTCGCCTGTCCGAGCCCCCTTTGGCCCTGATTGTTGCCACCACTGATGGTGAAGCCGGGAATGCGTTCAACCATGTCGAGCGCATTGCGCGGGGCGAATTGGATGAAATAGTCGGGGTCGAAAGCCTGCGCGCCGGGCGTAGGGGCCGGTGCGACGGGTGCTGCCACATCGAGCGCATCCGTATCCTGCGCATGCGCTGCAGCATTGACAGACATGGCAAGCGTCAACGTCGCTGTCGAGCATAGAAGCGGGCGTAAAGTCATGAAATAGCGGTCGTCCCTCGTTTCCCTCCTGCCGTGTCTACACCTGTAGGCGTCCACACCAATTCCGCCTCGACCGATGACATTTGTCATCCGACAAACGGATTTACCTGCTGGATCGGTTGCCCGAACACCGCCGAACAGCTTGCCGAGACCACTCGATCGGCGCCGTGCGCTACATATCCGCCGCTTTCATGGGTAAAGCCTCTTGAACATCTTGCGGGGCATGGCGACATAGGCGGCCAATTGACCCGACAAGAGGACTATTCATGATCGACCTGTTCGGCAGCGACGCCCACGGCGCCCAGGGCCAGTTCACCACCGACCCAGCCACCGGCGCGCTCGTGCCCGTCGTCGTGGAACAGACCAGCCGTGGCGAGCGCAGCTTCGACATCTTCAGCCGCCTGTTGCGCGAACGCATCGTGTTCGTCACGGGCCAGGTCGAGGACGGCATGGCCTCGCTCATCACCGCGCAGCTATTGTTCCTTGAAAGCGAAAATCCGTCCAAGCCGATCAGCATGTATATCAACTCGCCCGGCGGCGTGGTGACGGCGGGCATGGCGATCCACGACACAATGCAATACATCAAGCCAAGGGTTTCGACCGTATGCATGGGGCAGGCCGCCAGCATGGGCAGCTTCCTCCTCGCCGCGGGAGAACCCGGTATGCGGATCGCGCTGCCCAACGCCCGTATCATGGTTCACCAGCCTTCGGGCGGCGCGCGCGGCATGGCGTCGGATATCGAGATCCAGGCCCGGGAAATCCTGCGCATCAAAAAGCGGATGAACGACCTCTATGTCAAATATACCGGGCAGAGCCTGGATGAGATCGAGAAGGCGATGGACCGAGACACCTTCCTCGAGGCGGACGAGGCCATGAAGTTCGGCATCGTCGACAAGGTTTTCGAAACCCGCCCCGAAAACGAGGGTGCCAGCGCCGACGGTTCGGGCGGCGCGCCCGAGTAATCCGCGCCCTGTATGCGCGCATGACATCTGTTCCCGTACGGGACTGTTGCAAGAATGTCGTAGGAATTGAGCAACCTTGCCGCTTCAGCTTGCGGCAAGGGGTGCGCGCTACCTAGGATATTGACCCATGACCTGCGTACCCTACAGTCGGGATTCTTCCGACGGGCACGCGGGGAAGACGTTTAGGATATGACCAAGTTGAGCGGTACCGACAGCAAATCGACCCTATATTGCAGCTTTTGCGGCAAGTCGCAGCACGAGGTGAGGAAGCTCATCGCGGGTCCGACCGTGTTCATCTGCGATGAATGCGTCGAACTGTGCAATGATATCATCCGCGAGGAAACCAAGGCGGGACTGGTCGGCAAGAAAGAAGGGGACGTTCCCACACCTGCCGAAATCTGCGCCACGCTGGCGGATTACGTGATCGGGCAGGATCGCGCCAAGCGCGTTCTTTCCGTTGCAGTGCACAACCACTACAAACGCCTGAAGCACGGCGCGAAGGCTGGCGATGTCGAACTTGCGAAATCGAACATCCTGCTGGTCGGCCCAACCGGTTCCGGGAAGACGCTGCTGGCGCAGACGCTGGCGCGCACCTTCGATGTTCCCTTCACCATGGCCGACGCCACCACGCTGACCGAAGCCGGTTACGTGGGCGAGGATGTCGAGAACATCATCCTCAAGCTGCTTCAGGCCAGCGACTACAATGTCGAGAAGGCGCAGCACGGCATCGTCTATATCGACGAGATCGACAAGATCACGCGCAAGGCGGAAAACCCTTCGATCACGCGCGATGTTTCGGGCGAGGGCGTACAGCAAGCGCTGCTCAAACTGATGGAAGGCACCACCGCCAGCGTACCGCCACAGGGCGGCCGCAAGCATCCGCAGCAGGAATTCCTTCAGGTCGACACCACGAACATCCTGTTCATCTGCGGCGGCGCTTTTGCCGGTCTCGACAAGATCATTGCCGACCGTCTGCAGAAGCGTTCGATCGGTTTTGGAGCGCATGTTGCCGATCCTGACAAGCGCCGCATCGGCGAATTGCTGGAAAAGAGCGAGCCGGAAGACCTGCTCAAATTCGGTCTGATCCCCGAATTCGTCGGCCGTCTGCCGGTCATTGCCACTCTGCACGATCTCGATGTGGATGCGCTGGTGACGATTCTGCAGGAGCCGAAGAACGCCATCGTCAAACAGTATCACAAGCTGTTCGAGCTCGAGGATGTCGAGCTTACCTTCACCGACGAGGCATTGCGCGCCATTGCCGAGCGGGCGATCAAGCGCAAGACCGGTGCTCGCGGCCTGCGTTCGATCGTCGAGGCGATCCTGCTCGATACCATGTTCGATCTTCCCGACATGGATGGCGTGTCCGAAATCGTGATCGACAAGGATGTCGTCGAGGGCAAGAAGGAGCCCATTCAGGTGCACGGCGGCAAGAAGGAACAGGACAAGGAAGAAGCGGCCTGATCGCCAAGTCGAATTCGCTGTGAAATAGGGGTGACGCGCTGCGGGATGATGGTCCTGTGGCGCGTTTTTCCTTATAGGGTCGGGGCATGAAAACCATCGGCCTGATCGGCGGAATGAGCTGGGAAAGCTCGCTTCACTACTATCGCCTTATCAATCAAGGCGTGCGCGCCGCTCGCGGCGGCATCGCATCCGCACCCCTGCTGCTTCACAGCTTCGATTTCGCGGAGATCGCGGCCATGCAGGCGGCTGGAGAGTGGGGCGCGCTGGCAGATCGCTTGGCCGCGGCGGCGCAGGGTCTCCACGCGGCGGGGGCCGAAGCGGTCCTCATTTGCACCAACACCATGCACAAGGTGGCCCAGGCAGTGGACGACGCATCGCCTGCGGCGCTGATTCATATCGCCGATCCGCTGGCCGATGCGGTCATTTCGGCCGGACATTCGAGCGTCGGCTTGCTGGGCACGCGTTTCACGATGAACGAACCATTTTATCACGAACGTCTTCGGGCGCGCGGCCTCCAGACGGTCTCGCCGCCGGTGGAGGAGCGTGACGAGCTCAACCGGATCATTTTCGAGGAATTATGCGCGGGGCGGGTCAACGATTCCTCGCGCGCGACATATATCGATAGCATCTCGCGCATGGCAGCGAACGGAGCGGACTGTGTCGCCTTGGCCTGTACGGAGATCATGCTGCTTGTCGAACCGGATGACAGTATGCTGCCCTCCTTCGATACGACTGCGCTTCACGCCGCTGCGGCGGTCGATTTCGTGTTGTCGTAAGAGCACCCGCCAATCCGCTACCAGCCGACTCGACACAGGGCGGATGCCGTGCCGCGGCAGGCGGGACACATCAGCAGCACGCCTTGTCCGGATGGCTTCGCTCGATCTGGATGGTCGCGTGGCCGATCCGGTGGTGATGGTCCAGATCGCGCTGGATTTCGCGCAGCACGTCATCGCCCGGATGGCCGCCGGGCATGACCAGATGCGCGGTCAGCGCGGTTTCTGTCGTGCTCATCGGCCAGATATGGAGGCTGTGAACCGCTTCCACTCCGGGCCGTGCCGATAGGTAGGCGCGCACTCCCGCTTCCGAAATGCCCTTGGGGACTGCGAGCAGGCTCATCGCCACGCTATCCTTCAATAGGCCCCAGGTGCCCCAGGCGATGACCAGCACGATCACCAGGCTCACGACCGGATCGATCCACCGTTCGCCGGTCCAGATGATGGCGAGACCGGCGATGACGACCCCCAGGCTGACCAGGGCATCGGCTGCCATATGCAAAAAAGCACCGCGGATATTGATGTCGTGCTGCCCGCGCATGAACAACGCGGCAGTGCCGGCATTGATGAGGATGCCGATCCCGGCGACGATGGCCATGGTGTCGCCCTGGACCGGAGCAGGCTCTGCAATACGATGCAGGGTTTCGAACAGAATCGCGCCGATAGCCACCAGCAAAAGGCCCGCATTGGCCAGCGCGGCGAGAATGGTCGAGCTTTTGAAACCGTAGGTGAAGCGTTCCGAAGGGGGGCGCTTGGCCGCAATACTCGCCGTCCAGGCGAGCGCCAAGGCAAGCACGTCCGATAGATTGTGTCCGGCATCGGCGAGCAGCGCCATCGAGCCGGATATCCAGCCATAAACCGCCTCGACGATGACGAAGCCGGTATTGAGTATGATGCCGATCAGGAAGGCGTTGCCGAAATCGGCAGGGGCATGGGCATGCCCGTGCCCGTGCCCATGCCCGTGATCGTGCGAATGGCTGTGACCCGAACCCATGGGATTTACCGATATACGCAGGAATCGAGCCCGTCACGGGCTACCGAGCCAATTCGCGCGGCGATCGTATTGCCGTGACGGGCGAGCCAGCCGCGCGGATTCGTCACCGAGCGTTCCTTGGGCAGGGGAAGCGCGGCGGCCATGCGCGCAGCTTCGATCGGGGTGAGCGAGGCGGCCGATTTGCCGTAATAGCGGCGGGCACCTGCCTCCACGCCATAAGTGCCGATGCCGGTTTCCGCGACGTTGAGATAAACCTCCATGATCCGCCGTTTGCCCCAGATCTGTTCGATCAACACGGTGAACCAGGCTTCGAACCCTTTGCGGACATAGCCGCCGCCCTGCCACAGGAAGACGTTCTTTGCCGTCTGCTGGCTTATGGTCGAGCCGCCGCGGATACGCCCGCCCCGGGCGTTGTCCTCGATGGCTTTCTCGATCGCCTCGCGGTCGAAACCGTCGTGATTGCAGAACTTCCCGTCTTCCGCAGCGATGGCCGCGCGTACCATGTTGCGGTCGATGTTCGACAGCGACGTCCAGTCCTTGGTTGTTCCGTTGCCATCCATCAGCATGGTCGCCGTGACGGGCACGGGCACGAAGCGGAACAACAGAACGAGCAGCAGGCTCAGGCCGATGAAGCCGATCACGGCCTTGAACAGGAAACGGACCAGCCAACGCATAGTGCGCCTCTAACCTTGCAAATGTCCCTGCGCAATCTGCCAGCTTGCCCTATGCCGTATCGCATGCTTACCCTGCGCCAGAAACAAGGGGCGCCACGAGGGAGAATTCATGCGCAAGGCACTTATCGGATTGGCCGTATCGGCCATGGCTCTATCACTGGGCGCAACGCCCGCTTCGGCAGATCCGGCCGCAGTGAAGCAGGCAGTGGCGGCGGATTACGATCGCCATCTTGAAAAGCTGTTCCTGCATTTTCATGCAAACCCGGAACTGTCCTTTCTGGAAACCGAGACCGCCAAACGGATGGCGGCGGAACTCCGCGATGCCGGGCTGGAAGTGACCGAAGGCGTAGGCGGCACTGGCGTCGTGGGCATGGCACGCAATGGCGATGGGCCGTTGATCCTGCTGCGCGCGGATATGGACGGGTTGCCGATGCCGGAAAAGACCGGCCTCGATTATGCCTCCACGGCGACGCAGATCGGGTTGGACGGCAAGGAATATCCGGTCATGCATGCCTGCGGTCACGACGTTCACATCACCTCGATGGTCGGCACCGCGCGCCGCCTGATGGAGATGAAGGATGATTGGGCAGGCACGCTGATGTTCGTGGTGCAGCCTGCCGAAGAACGCGTTGGCGGTGCGGCGGCCATGCTGGAGGACGGCCTGTACGACCGGTTCGGCACGCCCGATTACGCGCTGGCTTTCCACGTCGCGTCGATCTTGCCGACAGGGAAGATTTCCGCCTCGGAAGGGATCCAGTATTCCAGCGCGGATTCGGTCGACATCGTCGTGCCCGGTGTCGGCGCGCATGGGGCAAGCCCGCATATGGGCCGCGACCCGGTCTATATCGCCTCGCAGATCGTCACGGCGATGCAATCGATCGTCAGCCGGGAAATCGAGCCGCTTTCGCCTGCGGTAATTACCGTGGGCGCATTCCATTCGGGCACCAAACACAACATCATATCGGATCGGGCCGAATTGCAGCTGACGGTCCGCGCCAATGACGAGGATACGCGCGCGCAACTGCTCGCGGCGATCGAGCGTGTCGCAGTGAATATCGGCAAGGCCCACGGGTTGCCCGACGAGCTTCCCGTTCAGGTGACCGTTTCGGAGGGCACGCCGGTGACGAATAACGACGCGAAGCTTGCGCGTCGGCTGAATTCGGTGATGCGGCGCGATCTTGGCGAGGACGTGCTGATCCCATGGCAGCAGCGCGGCATGGGGGCAGAGGATTTCGCTTATTTCGTGGCCGAGGAATATGGCGTGCCGGGCTATTACTTCGCGGTTGGCGGAACGCCGCAAGCAGCTTTCGATGCGGCGGAGGCTGGCGGCCCGCCTGTGCCCTCGCATCATTCGCCGCTGTTCAAGGTCGCGCCGCGGGAAAGCGTGACGCTGGGGACCGAAGCGATGGTCGCAGCGGTCCTCGATCTCGCCCCAGCGGAGTGAGTGGCGGATAAAACGAAAAGGTCGCCGATCCCGGCTGGGTATCGGCGACCTTTTCGCGTTTGCGCTATGCGCGACTGATCAGGCGACGCCCGGCAGTAGCCTTTCGCCGGCGATCGCCTTCATCGCCTTCTGAAGTTTCTCGAACGCGCGCACCTCGATCTGGCGGATGCGTTCGCGGCTGACATTATACACCTGGCTCAGCTCCTCCAGCGTCTGCGGATTCTCCGTCAGGCGGCGTTCGGTGAGAATGTGCTTTTCACGCTCGTTGAGGCTGTCCATCGCCTCGACGAGCATGTCATGACGCACGTTCGATTCCTGCGCGTCGGCGACCAGCTCGTCCTGCAGCGGACCATCGTCCTTGAGCCAGTCCATCCATTCGCCCGAGCCTTCTTCGCCATTGCGCATCGGCACGTTCAAGGAACCATCGCCGCCCATCAGCATGCGGCGGTTCATGTTGATCACTTCCTGCTCGGGCACGCCGAGGTCCGTCGCGATCTTTTTTACGTCGTCGGGATGAAGATCGGTGTCCTCGTAAGCGTCGAGGTTTTTCTTCATCCGGCGCAGGTTGAAGAACAGCTTCTTCTGCGCGGCGGTGGTCCCCATCTTCACGAGGCTCCACGAACGCAGGATGTATTCCTGAATGCTCGCCTTGATCCACCACATGGCATAGGTCGCCAGGCGGAAACCGCGATCGGCTTCGAACTTCTTGACGCCCTGCATCAGGCCGACATTGCCTTCGGAAATGAGGTCGGACACCGGCAGTCCGTAGCCGCGATAGCCCATGGCGATCTTCGCCACCAGTCGCAGGTGCGAGGTAACGAGCTGCGCCGCAGCTTCGGGATCGTCATGTTCCTCGTAACGCTTGGCAAGCATGTATTCCTGCTCTTGCGTCAGCACGGGGAACTTCTTGATTTCGGAAAGATAGCGATTGAGGCTCTGCTCACCGCCGAGCGCCGGGACGCTCAAAGTTTTGGTGTTACTCACTTGTACCCTGACCTTTCTAGCGTCGACCTCTTTCGCCGGACCCCTGCTGGGCATCCGACTCTCGGGCCACTGCGGTTACGTATACCGGATGCGTGCGAAATTGCACATGGCTTTCGTCGATTTCAACGAGCGGTTTGGTCGATGAGTTCCCGCATATCGGCAGGCAGTTCGGCGCGGAAATCCAAGGTTTCAGCGCTGATAGGATGTCTGAATCCGAGCCGCGCGGCGTGGAGCGCCTGACGGTCGAAACCAAGCTCGTCGAGAAGCGGCCTGAGGGCCTTGGGCGTGCGTCCATATACTGGGTCCCCCAATAGCGCATGACCTATTGACGCACAGTGAACACGGACCTGGTGCGTACGCCCGGTTTCGAGCCGACATTCGATAAGCGCGGCATGGTCCAGGCGGCCGATGGTTTCGTAATGCGTCACCGCGTGTTTTCCGCGCGTCGCATCGTCCGGCAGTACCGCCATCTTCTTGCGGTCGCGATCCGATCGTCCGATCCGGCCAGCGATCGTGCCCGATGACGGATTGGGGTGTCCGGCGCAGACGGCCAGATATCGGCGGGCGATGGAATGATCGGCGAACTGCCTGGCCAGCCCCTCATGTGCGGCATCGGACTTGGCCACCACGAGCAGACCCGACGTATCCTTGTCGATCCGGTGCACGATACCGGGCCGGGCTACGCCGTTAATGCCCGACAGTTGCCCCTTGCAATGATGCAGCAACGCGTTGACCAGCGTACCATCCCGATTGCCGACTGCCGGATGGACGACCATGCCAGCGGGTTTGTTCACCACAATCAGATGTTCGTCTTCGAACACGACATCCAGCGGGATGTTCTGTGGCTGCGCGGCCAGCGGTTCGGGTGGGGGCAGCGCGATGGTAAAGGCGGTTCCCGCTTCGGCCTTTGCCGACCCGCTCTTGGCAGGCTTTCCGCCGATTTCGACCGCGCCATCGGCAATCAGCCCTTTCACCCGCTCGCGTGACAATCCGCTTGCCGCAGCCAGCGCCTTGTCGAGACGGCCGGTGTCGAAGAGCGTTCCGGTGATGATTTCGCCGTCATCCATGGTAGGGCCATGCGCGATGCCAATCGAAGTCTCAAGCGAAGTCATCGAAACGCTTCTTGGCGAAGCAGCGCGCGCATATCCGCACGAATGCTGCGGGCTCCTGTTCGGCAAGGGTGACGAGATTATCTCTGCCAAGCCTACCGCAAACGTACATCCCGAACCCTCCAGGCATTTCGAAATCGATCCTCGGGCGCTCCTCGACGCCCACCGCGCTGCGCGCGGCGGCGGCCGACAAGTGGTTGGCTATTATCATTCGCATCCCAATGGCGCCGCCGAACCATCCGCCACCGATCGGGCCATGGCAGCGCCCGACGGGGCGATCTGGGCGATAATCGCGGCGGGGCGAATCACGCTATGGCGTTCCGGGGATGCGGGGTTCGCAGCGCTTCCCTATGTGGTCGCCCCTCGCTAAGACGCTTACCAATTATTCATCTACCGGAACCCCAATGGACGACCGCCAATCGATCGATCTTGCCGCGATGCTGTGCTCGCGCCTGTGCCATGACATGCTCAGCCCGGTCGGGGCTCTTTCGAACGGGCTCGAGCTGCTCGCGATGGAAACCGATCCCGAAATGCGCGCCAATGTTATGCAATTGCTGGAACAGAGCGCGCTGATCAGCACCAACAAGCTCAAGTTCTTCCGTCTCGCATTCGGGGCGGCTGGCGGCTTCGGCGAGCGCGTTGAAGTGGCAGAGCCTCAGGCCCTGATCGAGGCGCTTATTGCGGATAAGGGCAATATCACCATCAATTGGGCACTGGCGGAGCCAACCCTTGGGAAACCGGCGGTGAAGGTGCTGCTGAACTTCGCCCAGATCGCAATCGACGCGCTGGTTCGGGGTGGAACGCTGGATATCGGCGCCGAAGTCAGGGATGGCGCCTGCGAGATCGTGGTTCGCGCAGGTGGACCCAAGATCGCTTTCGACGAAACGATCGGCAAGGCGCTCGATGGTTCACTCGACCGGAGTGAACTGACCAGCCGCACGGCTGCCGCGCATATGATCAACCTGCTGGCGAGCGAGAGCGGCGGCGGGCTGCAATACCACAAGGGCGCCGATATGCTCGTGCTCGGTGCGGTCCTGCCGCAGGGCGGGGGGCTGATCGGTTGACCGGCTCTTCGGGCGAGATGGACGAACTCGTCCACCAGGAACGGCTCTCCCCCAATTTTGACGAGCGCAATGCGCCGGTGGAGATCGTCGTTCTTCACTACACCGAAATGCTCGGTCCCGATGTGGCGATCGAGCGGATGTGCGACCCGCAGGCCAAGGTTTCCGCGCATTACCTGATCGCCGAGGACGGCACGGTGACGAGGCTGGTGCCCGAAGACAAGCGTGCCTGGCACGCCGGCGTGTCCTATTGGCGCGGCCACAAGGACATCAACTCGGTAAGCATCGGGATCGAGCTCGACCATCCGGGGCACCTGCATGGTTATCGCGATTTCAGCGAGCCGCAGTTCGAAGCGCTGGTGCCGCTGCTATCCTCGATTATGAAGCGGCACGACATTCCCCGCGCCAATGTGCTCGGCCATTCCGACGTTGCCCCGCAGCGCAAGATCGACCCCGGCGAACTCTTTCCGTGGGAGCGGCTCGCCGAATACGGCCTTTGCCTCCCCGCCCCGAAGATCGAGCTGGGCGATCCCTTCGACAATGATGGCGCCTTTTATCTCGCGCTGGAACGCTTCGGCTACGACGTCACCGACGGGCATAAGGCGGTCGAGGCCTTTCAACGTCGCTGGCGTCCGCGCAAGATCGATGGGGAAATCGATGGTGAAGTCCGTGCGATCCTGTTCCAGCTCCTGATCGAGCGCGATCGGGGGAAAGCCCGCTAGGTCAGATCTCCAGAAGCGGGGGCTGGCGTCCGGGGCTGCGCACGGAACGCGACTCATGGCCGAACGAACGCGTCATATCATTACCAAATCGCACGGTTTTCTTCGTCTCCTTCTTGGAGAAATTGCTTATGTGATGCCACCTCGGCACTTGGAATTGCTCCCCTCGGCGCGATACCGTAGATGAGCGCCATGGATCGGCACGATATCCATTCCGTCTTCGACGCGCTTACCGAAAAGCAGGATGAAGCCCTGCGGCTGGCCTGCCAGCATCTGACGTCCAAGCAAATCGCGCAGAAGCTGAATGTCGCCCCGGTGACGATCGACAAGCGTATCGATGCGGTCCGGGTCAAGCTCGGCCACATGCCCCGTACCGATGTTTTGCGACACTATAGAGCCTGGGCGGAAGGGTATGATCGAACCATAGATGACCCGACCATACTGGCGACCCCCCGGCAGGATGATGCACGGCGGCCCCGGCAGCCACGCGAGAGTTCCTACGTCTTCGAGGACTCTTTCGCTTTCGATACGAGAGCGTCCTGGGACCGGAATTCGCAATGGCTGCCGCCGAGGATAAGACTTTCGGACCTGGGAGTGGGCAGCCGGCTGTTGCTCATACTCGCGGGGGCGGTTGCGATCATGATCGTTGCCGTCCTCTCCATGGCCTTCGCCCATGCGCTGGGAACCATGTTCTAGGTCCGCAGCCACTCCTCGGCTCGTCTGCCAGAGGAGAATGCCGATGTCGCTTGATCTGCCTACCGCTACCGCCCGTATCGCCCGGGAATTGACGGAATCCGAAACCGCCATCGCCGACGCGTTGGCAAAGGCGACGGCTCTCCTGCACAGTGCTGCCCTTGCCGGTCGCGATCTCGGTGGCGCCCCGGAGCTGGAAGGTCAGCGCGCCCTTCTGCGGCTCGAGAAAATCGTCCGCAGTCTGATCGATGTACGCGGTGAGACCGGCCGGGTGCACGGACAGTTGCGCGACATAGCGGTCGAAACGGGGGCTGGCGAAGAACCGGCCTGTCCCGACAACGGCTTCACCTCCGCCGAGCAGTTGACCACCATCGCAGCCTGACTTGTCTAAGCGAAGGCGAGGCTTCAAGGGCATGTGCCATGACCCGGTTTCTGATCCAGGTAGCACTTACCCTAGCGGTCCTCGTCCTCGCCTGGAGCAAGGGCGGAAAGCCGGAACGCTATGTCGCAACAATCTATTTCGCGCTGGTCTTCTCGGGGATCGCGCGCTGGCTGGTCGTCGGTCATTGGAGCGAGGAAGGCTATACCTCGGTGCATACCTTCCGTTTCGTGGTCGATGCCGCCGCGCTGTTCGCGGTCACGGCTGTCGCGCTTTCCTATGACCGGTGGTGGCCCCTATGGGTAAGTTCGGCACAATTCATCGCAGTCGTTTCGCACCTGCTGCGCGCGGCAGGCATGCCTCTCGAGCCGATCGTCTATGCGATAATGGAACGGTGGCCGGTCTGGCTGGCGCTGATCATTACCGGTCTCGGCACCCTGGCGCATTATCGCCGGTCGCGGATCGATCGCACCATCTGACCGGTTTGCTCGCGCCGCTCAGCGCGGATCCCCGGGAGCTTGCGGAACGCCTGCTGAAACGGTTCGGATCGATCAGCGCCCTGACCTACGCCAGCGAAGCGGACCTGCGTCAGTGTGCTTTCCACGGCGAACACTGGGTCGAGGCGTTTCTTGCTATCCGGCAATTGCTGCATGACGGCTCGCGAGAACAGATGGTTCAGACGCCTCTGGGCGACGATCGCAGCGCGCTCGACCGCTATCTCGTGGACACTATGGGCGGATTGCGCCGTGAACGAATGATAGCGATCATGGCCGATGGCGCCGGTTTCGTGATCTCGGAAGAAATCGTGGCGGATGGGGCGGAAGGCGAGATTCAAGTGTCTCCGCGCATCTTGTTCGGTCGGGCTCTCGCGCTCGATGCGCGGAGTATGCTCATCGCCCACAATCATCCCTCGGGGTGTGCCGAGCCCAGCGAGACCGACATTCGCCAGACCAGGCAACTGGTGTCGCAAGCCGATAGGCTGGGTGTCCGCGTGTACGATCATCTCGTGATCGGCAGGCGCACAGTTGTCAGCATGCGTGAGAGGGGGCTTCTGTGATGCCGAGCGTCATCGCGGTTTTACGCGGGTTGGAGGAACGGCTCTTTTCGTTCGCCGATTGGAAAAGAGCGCTGCACGCAATTTCGCATGGGCGCCGAGCCGATCACGGGCGAGGGGAAGGCGAAACGCCGGAAGAGAATGGCGGGATCCCGGCGGTCGACATGTTCGAACAGTCCGTGTGGGACATCCTGCTCTATCTATTCGTCCTCCACGCCAACGGGCGAGCAGGAAGCCTCTCGGGCTCCTCCAGGGCGGCCGGTCTCGCAAAGGAGATAACCTCTCGCCGCATAGATAAGCTCGCCGCCGACCGGTTGGTGATTTTGAACCGCAGCCGGACGGACACTCGGGAAATGGAGGTACGGCTATCGCCTCACGGATTTCGAGTGGCCGAAGAGGGCATGCAGGGGTTCGTGATGGACGGACTGGCGCAGAGAGTGGATGCTGCGCGAAATACCGTTGGCGAGACTCCGTTCGATCAACGCATAGCGCACGAACTGAAAATCAACCTGGAATCGGTCGAGTTGCATCGCGCCAATGTGACGGCGAAGCGTATTCCGACGGGTTAGGCAATATCGTCGAGGTCAGCAGGTCCCAGATCGCTGGCCACGATCCCGAGCGCGGTCGCGGCGATGGCCCCGGTCATGGCGTGGGCCAGCGAATCCGGACTGGAAAAACTTCTTTCTATATCCAGACTTGGCACCGCGATGGTGGCGATGGCATCGCCCGATGCCGCTCGCGATGCCATCAGGCCCACCCTCTCGGTCGTCAGCAGCAATATTTGCTCCGTCCAACCGCGCTCGACAAGCCGCGCGACAGTGCTGCTCGGGGGTGGCTCGAAGTGCTCTCTCACCGCGTCCGGGGCTTCGTCAAGAATTTGGCAGAGCCGATGTGCCAGCGCCGAGACATCTTCACGGTTTGGCGCCCGTATTCGTTCGCAGTGGTCGAGAAACTCGCTCAACACCCTGTGCCACGGCGTGCCGGTAGAATTGTTCAAGCTCCGTCTCCTGCCCGTACTTAAAACAATTCCGAAATATCCAAGTCATGGTTGTATACTACCGCGCTTCTACTCAAGTCAATTTTTTGCCCGGAAAGATATACAGATCTCTTGTGGTGCTTCCGATTTAGGATAGGGCAAGTCACGCTTCCCTTCGACCGATTGGGAGGTGCAACCTATCGGCCCTTGGCGAGGGAACGGTTATCGCCTATCTGCCGCGGCGCCAGGGGGCCGGGCAGCCGCGTGACTTCGGTCACGAGGAAAGTCCGGGCTCCACGAAACAAGGGTGGCGGGTAACGCCCGCCGGACGCGAGTCCAGGGAAAGTGCCACAGAGAGCATACCGCCGATGGCCCCCTCGGGGGATCAGGCAAGGGTGAAAGGGTGCGGTAAGAGCGCACCGGGGCTTCGGCAACGCAGCCCGCATGGCAAACCCCACCCGGAGCAAGGCCGAATAGGGGCGGCACGCTCGCGCAAGCGGGCAGGTGCGTTTCGCATCGACCGCCCGGGTTGGCTGCTGGAGCTCTGGAGCAATCCAGAGCCTAGACGAATGGCTGCCTCCGCGTAGCTGGTGTGCAAGCATACCGTGCGCGGGACAGAACCCGGCTTACAGGCCCCCTGGCAATTTTCGCGCGGTTCCGGTTTCGCGCAGTTCCGGCGATTACCGCGACCGCGTGGCCATCAGGCGAATTCGCCATGTTCGACGGTGATCGATCCGTCGCGCTCGCGCGCCTGGATGATGCGACGTTGGTCCCCTTCCAATACCAGGGCCGTCAGATTGCCGGTGCGGAAGGCGCCGGTATCGATTCCGATACGATAGGGCGTGTGCTCGAGGTTTTCGAAAATGGTGTGGCCGTGCACGACCACGTGGCTGAATGGCTCGCGGTGTTTGAGGAATCGATCGCGGATCCAGCGCAGGTCCGACCTTTTCTGATCCTCGATGCTGTGCTTGGGATTGATGCCGGCGTGGACGAAGACATAGTCCCCGGCGATGACGATGTCCTCCATCGCTTCCAGGAACTTGCGGTGCTTTGCCGGTACCAGATCGTGCAGTTCGCGCTGGAGCTCCTTCATCGTGAGTTCGTTGTAGCGCCGCTTCTTGATGCCGTAGCTGAGGACGGTTTCCTTGCCGCCATGCTTGAGGAAGTGCCGCAGCATCTCCTTGTCCTCGAAGCTTTCGAGAAACATCTCTTCGTGATTTCCCGCAATGTAACGTACCTTGCGGCGTTTGCCCCACTGACGGGCGGTTTCGATTACGCGTGCGCTTTCCGGGCCGCGATCGACCAGATCGCCCAGCAGGACCACCGTGCTCTGGGCGTAGGCTGCCCGCTCGTCGTCCTTCTCGATTGCCAGGATCAATTGGTCGAACAGATCGCAGCGGCCGTGGATATCGCCCACAACGTAATAGCGCTCGCCCTGCGGCACGCTGGGACGGGGCTTCGTTTTGCCCCTTTTTTTCAGAAATTGTGCGAACTTGATCATGAACAGCTGTAGGACTTCGGCAGTGGTTCCGGAGGCCGTCCAGATAGGCGCATGGCGCGGCAGGGGCAATAAAGGCGCCTTCGCTTGTGTTTACGCAGTTGCGAAAAAAGCACAGCTTATGTTGCGAATGCGAAAACCATCCGAGCGGATCTTGCGCATGGCGGTTCGGGTGTGCACATTTATGACCGTATCCGATCGAGGAGCCTAACAAAATGGCCCCGGCGGATTCGCAGGTGGGACGAAGCGACACTCGTATAGGAGTCTGTAATGCTCACGTCCTTTCGCGGTCTGGTGGCCGTATCGCTCGCTGCGGCGGGCCTTTCCCTTGCAACCCCAGCCATGGCGCAGTCGGATGACGAAGTCGCCAGCGACTTCACGGTTTCGGCCAATGTGGCACTGACGACCGACTATCGTTTCCGCGGTGTGTCGCTTTCGGGCGGCGATCCGGCCCTCCAGGGGGGCTTCGATGTCGCGCATGACAGCGGATTCTACATCGGCACCTGGGCATCGTCGATCGACGGCGGTGCTGCTTACGGCGATCTCGAACTCGATATCTACGCGGGTTGGAGCGGAAACCTGAGCGATGCGGTCAGCGTCGACATCGGGGTGCTCTATTACATTTATCCGACCGAGGATCTCGGGCTCGATACCGACTATATCGAACCCTATGCGTCGGTCGGAGTGAACTTCGGCCCAGCGGAAGCGACTTTCGGCGTCGCCTACGCTCCGGAACAGGATTCGCTTGGCGGGGACGACAATCTCTACCTCTATACCGATGTCGGTTTCGGCCTGCCCGGCACGCCGCTGACGGTCACGGGCCATCTGGGCTATACCGATGGATCGCTGGCGCCGCCGCTGCTTGCGGGCACGACCGATGACACCGGTCTGGACTGGTCCCTCGGTGCCAGCGTTGCGCAGGGGAATTTCGAGGTCGGCGTCGCCTATATCGGCGTGGAAGGACCTGCCATCGATGGCTTCACCGACGATGCGATCGTCGGCACCATTTCTGCCAGCTTCTGACCATGCAGCGGCGAATTTGAGGGTAGGGGGCGCCGCATTGGGGCGCCCCCCTACACGTCACTCGATCAGTCGAGCGCGAAATCGACTGTGGTCACGACCCGCACCTTTTTGAAGGGTGTGTCTCCGATACCCCAGCCACCGGCTTCGCCATCGCGTGCGTCGATCGAGAAATAGCCTTGGGTCGCCTTGCGGATGCTGCCGACATCGGCGCCCGAATCCTCGGCGAACTGCTCGGCCGCCATGCGCGCATCGCGCGTGGCCTCCGCCACCATTTCCGGCTTGATGGCATTGAGCCCCGTGAAGGTGTAGGTAATGCCCGACCCGTCTTCCAGCACCACACCTTTGCGAACCAGTTCGGCCTGCCTGCGAACAGCCCGCTGCGCCCGTTCGATATCCTTGGTCCGAAGAACGATGCGCTGGCGTACGGTGTAGAAAACGATACCGTCGTCGGTGTAATTGGACACGTTGACACCGGCCGGCGTGAGTTCGTTTTCGGGAAAGCCGAGATCGTCGAAGAACTCCCTTACCGCCGTGGCGTCTTGATCGGTGCTCGCCTGCGCGGTTCTCAGATCGGTTGCGGTCGAGGCGAAAGACACGGTCCACGTCGCCAGGTCGGCCGTAACCTCCCGCTCGGCTAGGCCGCGCACGGTAACGCTTCGCTCGGCGGCTTTCATCCGGACCAGCCCGTCACCCAAGACGAAACCGCCCACGATCAGCCCAACCGCAACGATACCGGCACTGGCGAGCCATCGCACGAGCATTGTCTTGTCCGCCCGCGGCGTGGCACCAGTGTCGGTAATCTCGGCTTCGTCGGTCATGATCGCGCTCCTTATTGGGTTTCCCCGCCCGTGGTTTGCTAGTCATCGGCCGATGAACCGTGCTTTAATGTCGACAAATGGAGTTCGAATTGACCGAATATCTGCACACCATGATCCGGGTGACGGACCCGGATGCCACGATCGATTTCTTCAGGTTGATCGGCCTCGAGGAAGTTCGCCGCTTCGATGTCGAGGCTGGGCGCTTCACGCTGATTTTCCTTGCCGCACCGGGTCAGGAAGGCGTGGCCGAGGTGGAGCTGACCTATAACTGGCCAGCGGAGGACGGCAGCCCGCCCGAACGTTATGACGGCGGGCGCAATTTCGGCCATCTCGCTTACCGGGTCGCGGATATCTACGAGACCTGCCAGAAGATCATGGATGCGGGCCACACGATCCACCGCCCGCCGCGCGACGGGCACATGGCTTTCGTCAAGACACCCGATGGCATCTCGGTGGAACTGCTGCAGGACGGCTATCTCGAACCGAAGGAACCGTGGGCGAGCATGGAAAACAGCGGAAGCTGGTAACTACGGCTGGTCGATATAAGGAGATACGGCATCGTCCGGGTGCTTCGCAGACATGCGCAGGATCGCATAACCCGCGATTGCGGATATCAGCGAGCCCAGCAGGATGCCGATCTTCGCCTCGTTTATCAGCAATTGCTGGCCTGCGAAGGCAAGGCCGCTAATGAACAGGGACATGGTGAAGCCGATGCCGCACAGGATCGACACACCCCAGATTTCAGTCCAGCTCGCCTGGTCCGGGCGCGGGGCGAAACCGATCTTGTCGGCGGCAAAGATGGCCGCGAAAATACCCACCTGCTTGCCGAGGAAAAGGCCCGCGGCGATCGCCAGAGGCAGCGGGGCGAGCAAATGCTCCACGCCCATTCCGGCCAGCGGAACGCCGGCATTGGCGAACCCGAAGACGGGCACGACCAGATAGGCGCTCCACGGGGCGAGACCGTGTTCCATGCGCTCCACCATTGTCTGGTCGTCGGGACCGACCATCGGGATGCACAGCGCCGCCACAACCCCGGCGATGGTCGCGTGGATGCCGGTGTTGAGCACGAAATACCACAGCACCAGTGCCAGCAGGACGAAAGGCCAGTACGACGAAACCCGCATACGGTTCAGGACCATCATCAACACGACCACGCCCCCAGCCGCCGCCAACCAGCCCAGCTTGATGTTGGCCGTGTAAAACAAGGCGATGACCATCACCGCGCCGATATCGTCGACGATCGCCACGGTCAGCAGGAACAGGCGGAGCGAAGCGGGGCAGCGATTGCCGAGCAGCCCCAGCACTCCCATCGCGAAGGCGATGTCCGTGGCGGCGGGGATGGCCCAGCCGCGTAGCAATTCCGCATCGTCCCCGACAACGCCGACATAAAACAGCGCGGGAATGGCCATGCCTGCCACCGCCGCCAGGATCGGGAGCCTGCGCGATTGCGGCGTGGAGAGCTGCCCTTCGATCCATTCGCGCTTCACTTCGAGCCCGACGACAAAGAAGAATACCGCCATCAGACCATCGTTGATCCATAGGTGCAGATCATAAAGCTTGGGGATCGGCGTCCATGGCAGTTTGCCGTAAAACAGTTGCTCGTATTCGCCGGCGAACGGCGAGTTGGCCGCGATCATCGCGGCCGCGGCAACCAGGATCAGCAGAATGCCGGCAGACGCGTCGCTGACGAAAAGGGCGCGGACAGGGGCGAATACCAGGCGGAAGGCAGAAGGACGTTCGGTCATTGTGGGCACGCTCTCTTTCGCAAAGCGGCCCACGTTGCAAGTCCTGAAACTCGAAGCTATCCAGAAAGGCAGGGGGGTGCCGTTTGGTACTAGGGTCGTTTACGATCGCAGAATGGCTCGTGCTGGTGCAGCACGAATTGCTGCTGTTTGCGGCGGCATTCTTTCTGTTCGGCCTCGTCGATGAACTGGCGCTCGACTGCACCTATTTTTGGTGCCGGATCACGGGCCGTATCCGGACCCCGCGATTGCGCCACGGGCATGGCGACGACATTTCCAGCCTTGCCGGCCGGGCGGCAGTCTTCATTCCCACATGGCAGGAAGCCGATGTCATCGGTCCGACGCTGGCCCACATGCTCGGTGCCTGGCGGCAGGAAGAACTCACCGTTTACGTGGGATGCTACCGGAACGACGAAGCGACGATGGCTTCGGTTCTCGCTGCGGTGCGTGGCGATCGCCGGGTGCGGCTCGTCATTCACGGAGCGGACGGCCCGACTTCCAAAGCGGATTGCCTCAATCGCCTGTACGCAGCGCTGGTCGAGGATGAAAAGCGCTCGGGTTTCGAGGCGCGGATGGTCATTCTCCACGATGCGGAGGATATGGTCGATCCGGCGGCGCTTTCGCTGCTGGACCGGGCCTTGTGGCATGCGCATTTCGTCCAGCTCCCGGTTCTCGCGCTGCCCCAGCGGCATTCCCCCTGGATCGGCTCGCACTATTCCGACGAATTCGCGGAATCGCACGCAAAGGTCCTGGTCGTGCGCGACGCTCTGGGCGCGGCGATTCCGGGAGCCGGTGTCGGCTGCGCGGTTGCGCGCGGTTCGCTGGCTGCGCTGGCTCACGAGGAAGGGGGGCACCCTTTCGCGGCAGAATCGCTGACCGAAGATTACGAGCTCGGGCTCCGGATCGCGCAGGCTGGAGGAAAAGGGCGCTTCCTCAGAGTCCGGGATGAGGACGGGCGCCTCATCGCGACCCGCGCTTTTTTCCCGTCCCGGCTCGACGCGGCAATTCGGCAGAAAACGCGTTGGATGCACGGTATCGCCTTGCAGGGCTGGGACCGGTTGGGGTGGGGGCACACGCCGGTCGACCTGTGGATGCTTTTGCGCGACCGGCGCGGCCCCGTGGCCGCCATCCTTCTCGTCGTGGCTTATGCGCTGGTGGGGCTCGTCACGCTCAATCTGGGGGTGCAGATGATGAACATAATCGAGCTCCCGCCGCTTTCGCCGCTGCTCCTCATGCTGCTCGCAATCAATTTCGCGGGATTGCTGCTGCGCCTTTGCCTTCGGGCGTGTTTCACCGCACGTGAATATGGCTGGCGTCAGGGGCTTCTCGCCATTCCTCGTACGCTGGTGTCGAATATCGTCGCAGTCATGGCAGGGCGTCGGGCGCTCTCCGCCTATATCGGCACGTTGCGCGGCGCGCCGCTGATGTGGGACAAAACCGAACATCGGGAACATCCGGCACTCAGCCTGTTCGGTGAAAACCGCCTATGAGGGATGCGGTCGCCCGGCGGCAGGGCCAGCCGGTCCTCTTTCTCGCACTCCTGCTCGCAGGATGGTGTCTGCTCAGAATAGTGACCTGGGAAAATCCCTGGCCCCTGAACAGCGTCTTGTCCGAGCCTTTCCGGCTGACCAACCCCGATCTCGTGGGGGAGCGCCAGGATAGTGCGCACAGCGCCAGATCGCTTGGCACCGTCTCGCGAATTGCGCAGGACGTTGGCGATCAGGGAGATCGGGGGCGCATGGCCCCATTGCCTTCGGCTTTCGATCCGGTGGTTAGGCCAGAGGTCGGCGAGCCGAATCCATTGGGCACTTTCGACGAACATTTCGACAGGCATCGCCGCGCGGTCGGCCATAATCTCCTCTTCGCCGCGAGCATGGCAAATCTGCCAATGCCGCGCAGCGTGTCCGACATGCTCGATCGGCGGCGCGAAGCACTTCCGGCGCGGCATGAGCGCGTCGGCATCCCGCGTCCCGGCTGGCGGGCGGATAGTTGGCTCATGCTTCGCCCGGCAGGCAGTGGCTCAATCGGGTCCGGGGGGCGGCCGCCTGCCTACGGAAACAGCCAGGCGGGCGCAGTCCTGACGTTTCGCCTGGCACCGGCAAGCAGGCATGCCCCGGCCGCGTTCGTGCGCGCGAGCGGAGCGCTCGTGAGGGCCGGCGAAAGCGAAATGGCCGTCGGTTTTCGTATTCGTCCGGTCGCGCGCATTCCGATCGATCTGCATCTGGAAGCCCGTGCCACCGATCGGCCCGGTTCGACGGAAATTCGACCCGCCGCCTTTCTCGCCGGTGGTTTCGACGAAGTCGCCTTGCCAGGCGGACTGGATGCGCGCGGTTATGTTCAGGCGGGCTACGTGCACGGTCGTTTCGCTACCGCCTTCATCGATGGGAAAGCTGTCGCCACGCGCGAAGTCGCACGATTCGATCTGGGGCGGCTAAACGTGGGCGCGGGGGCCTGGGGCGGTGCGCAGAAGGATTCGAGCCGCCTCGATATAGGACCGTCCCTATCTCTCGATCTGCGACTGGGCCAGGCGGATACCAGGCTGGAGGCGGATTACCGCTGGCGCCTCGCAGGCCATGCGGAGCCTGGCAATGGGGGCGTTCTCACGCTTTCGACGGGCTTCTGACACGGTTCAGCTTTTATCCGTGACGCCCCTGCGATAGGGCGCAGCTATGGACGTCTACCTCCCTATCGCGAACCTGTCGGTGAACGGGCTGTGGATCGTCGCGCTTGGCGCGCTCACGGGGGTTTTGTCGGGCCTTTTCGGGGTCGGCGGTGGGTTCCTGACCACGCCGCTGCTGATCTTTTATGGAATCCCGCCGACGGTGGCCGCCGCTTCGGCATCGACGCAGGTCACGGGCGCCAGTGTCACCGGCGTGCTTGCCCATGGCAATCGCGGCGGGGTCGATTACCGCATGGGCATGGTGATGGTCGCGGGCGGGGTCATCGGGTCGGGGTTCGGTGCGCTGCTGTTCCGTTTTTTCCGGGCGATCGGACAAATCGACGTGGTCATCAGCGCGCTGTATGTGATTCTGCTGGGCACCATCGGCATGCTGATGGCGCGCGAGGCGGTCCAGACGTTGCGCGGCACCGGCAGCAGGCAGGCGGCGCGGCGCAGACACCATCCGCTGGTCGCCAGCCTGCCGATGCGCTGGCGCTTCTATCGCTCGGGTCTCTATATCTCGCCGCTCGCGCCGCTCATCGTAGGAGTCGCGGTCGGCATCCTGACCATGCTGATGGGCGTGGGCGGCGGGTTCATCCTCGTACCCGCGATGCTGTATATTCTCGGCATGAGCGCGAATGTCGTCGTGGGGACCTCGCTCTACAATATTCTGTTCGTGACGATGGCGACCACGATCATGCATTCCTTGACCACCAAGGCGGTCGATATCGTATTGGTGTTTCTGTTGTTGATCGGTTCGGTGACGGGGGCGCAGCTTGGGTCGCAAATCGCCGTCAAGGCCAAGCCGGAATACCTCCGCCTGATCCTTGCCACCGTCGTCCTGCTGGTCGCCTTCCGGATGTTTCTGGGCCTGTTTTATCAGCCCGACGAAATTTATACGGTATACCCGCTGTGAGAGCGCTGCTGCTCATCGTCTTCGCGTTTGCGCTGATGGGGCAGCGCGACCCGATCCTGGTTCCCGAGGTGAGCCAGCACGATGTCGAGGTGCGCCAGGGATTTACCGGAACCGAATTGCTGCTCTTCGGCGCGGTGCTCGATCCACGGGGGCGGGCCGCAGGGAGCGACTACGATATCGTGGTCGTACTCAAAGGCCCGTCGCGGCCGGTCCGCCTGCGTGAAAAAGAACGCTTCGTCGGCGTATGGATCAATGCGGCGAGCAGCGATTTCCGGTCTGTGCCGTCCTTCTTCGCCGTTGCGTCCTCGCGCCCGATTCCGCAGATCGTCGACGAGAAGACCGCCGCGATCTACGAGTTTGGCACCGACTATATCCAGCTTTCGCCGAGCGGCGCGATCGACCCCGAGGAACGGGCGCGTTTCAAGGACGGGCTGGTCGACCTCAAGACACGCGAGCAGCTCTATAACCAGGACTTCGGCGGCGTGCAGATAAGCGAGCAGGTTCTCTACCAGGCTCGGATCACCCTGCCATCTAACGTGACGACCGGTACCTACACCGCAGAAACTTTCGCCGTGCGCGGTGGGCGCGTAATCGCATCGGCGATGACCGAGGTCGAGGTGCAGAAGGTCGGGTTCGAACGCAAGGTCGAGGAATATTCGCAAGACCTTGCCCTGGTTTACGGTCTGCTCGCCGTGTTTCTCTCGGTTGGGATGGGCTGGCTCGCGGGGCGCCTTTTCGCGCTGATCTGACCCCGGCGACACCGCGCTATTGACGACATTTTAAGCAGTTTCGGGCAGGCGGGTGCGGTGCGCTCGGCATGCACGCTACGTGGGACATAATCAGACCGATGAACGACATGGGCAATCCGAACGACCGCACCTTCGACCCGCCGGGAGAAGAGGGCGCGGAATCATCGCAGTTCCGCAGGATATCCCTACGCGACCGGATTCGGCGCAGCGCGGAGACGGCCCCCCACACCCCCCCCGCATCGCCGTCCGGCTACGTTCATCAGCCTGTTGCCGAAAAATCCTCGACAGAAGTCCGGCCCGAGCCGCCGACGAATCCGAAACCGATCCCCGAGAGACCGGCCACGGTCCCGTCCGAACAGCGGCCCTCCGCGACGGTCGACCAAGCCGGACCGCAGGCAGCAGACTCGACCGCAGGCACGCATATGGAGACCACGCCCGCCGCACCGGACGAACCCGGCGACATGGGCGAGGACATGGGCGATAATGCGACACAGGCTATCGGGGTGGTGCTCGAAATCGCCGGTTCCGGATCGCAGGTCGCGATCGACCGCCGCCGGCTCGGCGAATGCGCCGACGATGCCGACCCGGCGATCGCGATGGCCGGCCAGGTCGGCTCGCAGATCAAAGTCCGTGTCGGCAATAGCTGGCTGCTCGCCAGTATCCGCAATCAGCGGCAGGACCGCGACGCGGGTTCGATCCTCGCCAATATCGACTTTCTCGGCGAGGGGCTGGAAGAAAAGCTCACCGGCAAGCTGCACGGCTTTCGCCGCGGCGTGACGCGTTATCCGATACCGGGTGCCCCGGTCTATCCCGCCACGACGCAGGATCTGCGGCAGGTCTATGCCAGCGACGGTCGCAGCTCGGTCGGCATCGGAAAAGTCTATCCCACCAGAGACATCCGCGCCGGGCTCTATGTCGATGCCATGCTGGGCAAGCACTTCGCCCTGCTGGGATCGACGGGTACGGGCAAGTCGACCGGCGCAGCCCTGATTCTGCACCGGATTTGCGAGGTCGCGCCGGAAGGCCATATCGTCATGATCGACCCGCATGGCGAATATTCGGCCGCCTTCCAGAATATCGGCGTTATCCTGGATGTCTCCAACCTGCAGATGCCCTACTGGATCATGAATTTCGAGGAGCACTGCGAGGTTCTGCTGACCAGCAATGGCAGCGAGCGGCAGATCGATGCCGATATTCTGGCGAAGTGTCTGCTCAAGGCGCGCCAGAAAAGTCGGCTGGCGGAAAACATGGGCAAGATCACGGTGGATTCGCCCATTCCCTATCTGCTGTCGGACCTGTCGAACGAGATCCAGGACGCGATGGGCAGGCTCGACAAGTCGACCAATTCGGCCCCCTACATGCGGATCAAGAACAAGCTCGACGAGTTGAAGGCCGATCCGCGATACCAGTTCATGTTTTCCGGAATGCTGGTGGCCGACACCATGGCCGACTTCATCTCGAAGATTTTCCGCATGCCGTCGAACGGCAAGCCGATCTCGATCATCGACGTCTCGGGCGTGCCGTCGGACATTACCGCCACCGTGGTCGCCGTGCTCAGCCGGTTGGTCTTCGATTTCGCCATCTGGGGGCGCGAGGAGCGCACCAATCCGATCCTGCTGGTCTGCGAGGAGGCCCATCGTTACGTTCCGAGCGAGAAGCACGCCGATGGCAATTCGGTCGGCAAGATCCTCAGCCGGATCGCCAAGGAGGGCCGTAAATACGGCATCGGTCTCGGCCTCGTCACGCAGCGCCCTTCCGACCTGGCCGAAGGCGTGCTGTCGCAATGCGGCACGATCATCTCGATGCGCCTCAACAACGACCGCGACCAGGAATTCGTGCGCGCGGCGATGCCCGAAGGCGCTCGCGGCTTCCTCGACGCGATTCCGGCGCTGCGCAATCGCGAATGCATCATCTGCGGCGAGGGCGTGGCAATCCCCGTCCGCGCCAGTTTCGACAATCTCGAGGAATCCAAGCGTCCGGCGTCGGAAGATCCGAGCTTCATCGAGCTGTGGAACGAGACCGGTGGGGAAGAGGAGATCGTCGAACGAACCGTGCGGCGGTGGCGGAGCCAGGGATAGAGGTAGCCTTGTATTACGCACCGACCTCCGTCGGTGCATCCTCGGAGATGTTCCTCCGCTGCGCTACGGGCTCCTGCGGGCGCGCGGTCGCGCTTGCCGGCCCTCCGCCGGGCCGGATCTGGCACGCGCCTGGAAGGTGGCGATGATTTACGAGCCGCAGGCGAGGCAAGGGCGACCGCCCGCCCGCAGCGGGTGCAGCTTGCTGCACATCTAGCGAGGACGCAGCCACGGAGGTGGCTGCGAAAAGCATTCACGTCCCCCTAGTATCGCCGAACAGATGGATATGCAGCCGGTCGCTCATCCGGAAACCATGCTCGACGCATAGCGGGGCGAGCCATTTCTCGCGCGCGCGCAGCGTCTCGCTGTCGGTGCCTTCGGGCATCAGGAAGACGTGGCCCGGGCGGAAGCGATAGCGTTCGCGCAGCGCCAGCACCTCGTCGAGGTCGGAGGGTTCGGCGATGACGAATTTGAACCAGGCGCGTGGATCGGTGGCATAGGCGTCGAGCCGTTCGGGGATCAGGGCGAGTTCGGCGGGATTGCCGCTATGCGCCAGCTTGGGGCTGACATTGAACTGGTCGATGCGGATGTCGAGCCGGGGCGGGGCCTTGATGGTGCCGTTGGTCTCGATCTCGACGCCGATGTCGGGCAGCAGATCGAGCAGTTTGGCGAGCGCGGGCGCCTGCAAGAGCGGCTCGCCCCCGGTAATCACCAGGCGGTTTTGGCCCAATGCCATGATGCGCGCGGCAACCTCGTCCTCGCCGAGCGTAACCTGATTGGCCTTGCGGTCATAGGTCTGGCCATCGCGATGCGGGCGATTGTCGCCCTCGAACCGCCAGGTATAGGCGGTGTCGCACCATACGCAGGCGAGATTGCAGCGCGACAGGCGCATAAAGGAGACCGGCATCCCCATGCTCGGACCCTCGCCCTGGACCGAGGCGAAGATTTCCGGCCCGCCGCCGTCATCGGTGGCGAGCGTCAGCATGGCGTGTAGGTGACACAGGGTGACACCGGTGTCACCCAAGTCCTACAGCTTAGTACCCTGAAAAATATGCCTTTCCTCCGTGCAGGATGACACATTCTCGGTTTCCCGGGGAGGGGGGGTGTTCCTGGCAGGGTGCAGCGCTTCACCATTTCAGCATGTCCCTGCCACAGTTCGGCCGGAGTAGGAAACTCCGCAATCGGTTGATCGCCATCGGTGCTGGCACACCCCCTCCCGGCCTCCCCCTTGAGGGGGGAGGGGCTTTGGGCGGTGGCCGAAAGGGCCAGGCACGCGCCCATTCCGGAGGAGACAGCGAGTGCGGCGGCTAGCCCAACCGCGCGAGCGCCGCTTCGAGCCGGGCCACTTCGGCCACGTGATGCGCATGGTCCGCATGGGCCTTTTCGACCGCTTCGGGCTTGGCGCGTTCGACGAAGTTCGCATTGCCAAGGCGGCCTTCGAGCGATTTGGCTTCCTTGGCACTGGCCGCGAGCGCCTTTTCGAGGCGGGCCTTTTCGGCTTCGATATCGATCACACCTTCCAGCGGGATGACGAATTCGTCCTCGCCCGCCGCGATCTGCATCGCCGCCCCCGAAGGCGCTTCGCCGAAGGTGACCGGGGTCAGGCGCGCCAGCCGTTCGATCGCGCCGGCATTCGCCTCGACCACCGATTTCGCCAGCGGGCTGGGCGATGCGCAAAAGGCCTGCAGCTTCGCGCCCGGCGCGATGCCGAGCTCGTTCTTAGCGGTGCGCGTGGCCGATGTGAGCGCGATCAGCCAGTCGATCTCGGCCTTGGCCTCCGCGTCCACTTCCGCCTGCGGGTCGGGCCATTGGGCGGTGATCAGCGGATAGTCCGCGCGATCCCCCTGCTTCGACCACAGCTCTTCGGTGATGAAGGGCATGAAGGGGTGCAACATGACGAGGATCTGGTCGAGCGCCCAACCGGCGACGGCCCTGGTTTCCTCGTCGAAATTGCCTTTGACCAGTTCGATATACCAGTCGCAGAAGCGGTCCCATACGAAGTGGTAGATCGTGTTGGCGGCGGCATCGAAACGCAGGTCCGCCAGCGCGGCGTCGAGCGCTTGCTTGGTCTCGACCACTTCGCCGATGATCCAGCGATTGACCGCGTGGCTGGCCTTGGGCGCGGCGATGGACGTGCTCGCGCCGATGCCGTTCGCCTGGCAGAAACGCGTCGCATTCCACAGCTTGGTCGCAAAATTGCGATAGCCCTCGATCCGCTTGTCATCCATCTTGATGTCGCGGCCCTGGCTTTCCATCGCGGCCATGAAGAACCTGAGCGCATCGGCGCCATACTGGTCGATCAGGCCCAGCGGATCGACGACATTGCCCTTGGACTTGGACATTTTCTGCCCGTCGGCCGCGCGCACCAGGCCGTGGAGATAGAGCTTGGGCCATGGGTTCTTACCCGTGTTGTACTGCCCCATCATCATCATCCGCGCATCCCAGAAGAACAGGATGTCGAAGCCCGAAATGAGCAGATTGTTGGGGTAATGTTTGTCGAACAGCGAAGCCCTCTCCCCCTGCGGGAGAGGGTTGGGAGAGGGGTTCGTCGCGTCAGCGGCGACCATCGTCGCCGTCCCCTCTCCCTCCGCGCCTGACGGCGCTCCTCCCTCTCCCGCAAGGGGAGAGGGGGTGTTCTCCGGCCAGCCGAGCGTGGCGAAGGGCCACAGGGCGGAGGAGAACCAGGTGTCGAGCACGTCTTCGTCGCGGGTCAGCGTGGCGCCTTCGCCTGCTTGGGCCTGCGCTTCTTCCTCGGTCATGGCGACATAGGGCTTCCCCTCGGCATCGTACCACGCCGGAATCCGGTGCCCCCACCATAGCTGGCGGCTGACGCACCAGGGCTGGATGTTCTCCATCCAGTTGAAGAAGGTCTTCTCCCAGCTCTTGGGGACGATCTCGATCTCGCCGCTCTTGACCGCGTCGATGGGCTTCACCGCGAGCTTTTCCGCGTCGACATACCACTGGTCGGTCAGCCAGGGTTCGATCACCACGCCGCCGCGATCGCCGAAGGGGGTGGCGATGGTGCGCGGCTCGGCGTCGAGCTCCTGCTCCTCGCCCTTCTTGGTCTTGGCGATATGCGGGATGAGGTAGCCCTGTTCCTTGAGCCGCTGCACCACCAGCTCGCGCGCACCGTCCACGCCGTCACGCTTGAAGCGGTGCAGGCCGAGGAATTCCTCGGGCACCAGGCCGTCGGCGGTCTGGCAGACATTGGCTTCGGCATCGAGCATGTTGAGCATTTCGGCGGGAGCGAAGCCTGCGCGCTTACCCACGTCGAAATCGTTGAAGTCGTGACCCGGCGTGATCTTCACCGCGCCGCTGCCCAATTCGGGATCGGCGTGTTCGTCGGCGACGATCGGCACGCGGCGGCCGGTGATCGGCAGGACGACATGCTTGCCGACCACGCTCTTGTAGCGCGCGTCATCGGGATGCACCGCCACCGCCATATCGGCGAGCATGGTTTCGGGCCGCGTGGTCGCAACCTCGATATAGTCGCGCCCGTCATCCAGCGTGACGCCCTCTTCGAGCGGATATTTGAAGTGCCAGAAGTGGCCCTTCACATCCTGCGTCTCGACCTCGAGGTCGGAGATCGCGGTTTTCAGCTTGGGGTCCCAGTTCACCAGCCGCTTGTCGCGGTAGATCAGCCCGTCATTGTAGAGATCGACGAAGGTCTTGAGCACGGCTTTCGAAAAGTGCTCGTCCATGGTGAACTGTTCGCGCGGCCAGTCCATCGAACAGCCGAGGCGGCGCAGTTGGCGGGTGATCGTGCCACCCGATTGCTCTTTCCATTCCCAGACATGTTCGAGAAAGGCCTCCCGGCTCATGTCGGTGCGTTTCAGGCCTTGGGAATTGAGGTTGCGTTCGACGACCATCTGCGTCGCAATGCCCGCATGGTCGGTGCCGACCACCCACAGCGCATCCTTGCCGCGCAGCCGTTCGTAACGGATCATCACGTCCTGCAGCGTGTTGTCGAGCGCATGGCCGATATGCAGGCTGCCGGTGACGTTGGGCGGCGGGTTGACGATCGTATAGGGCTGCGCGTCGGGGCGCTCGGGCCGGAACAGGCCGTTCTCCTCCCAATGCGCGTACCAGCGCGCCTCGATGTGGGCGGGGTCGAAAGTCTTCGGTAGCTCGGTGGTCATTGCTGGGTTCGCTCGCGCTCACTGGCGGCACCGGCCCGCTCCCCCTCCCGGCCACCCATGGCATTATCCTGTTGGGTGGCCGGGAGGGGGAGCGGGCCGGTGCCGAAAATTCGATAGCAAGCCCATGCCAGCGCCCATGCTGCGATGCAACGTTGCAGGTGATCCGGATCGATCACCGCTTGGCAAGCGCCTGATTTCCCCGCATACCGCGCCGCGATGGGTGGTATTGCCGAATACGAATTGGTCGAGGGGGACGACGGGGGCACAGTGCTGGCCTTGTCGGGACCCTATCTGGTGTCCACCATCGGTGCGATCGACCACGAATTGCGCGGTCTCGAAGGGCCGATCTCCAGCATCGATCTGGCCGCCGTGAGCGAAATCGACACGGTAGGGGCGTGGACGGCGACCCGATTGGCCAGTGCGCATAAGGCGGAGATTTCGGGTGCGAGCGAGCGCGCCGAACGCCTGATCGAGGCCTTGAAGAATGTGCGCGCGGAAGAGGAAATCGCCGCGCCGCGCCTGCCGGTATGGGAACGCGTGCCGCAGGCCATGGGCGAAAAGATGTTCGATGCGCGCAAGGGCGTGTACGGCGTTGTCGGCTTTCTCGGTGCATTGCTGGTGGCTTTCGCCAGCCTGATGCGTCACCCGAGCCGGTTCCGCTGGCTCGCGCTCGTCCGTCAGCTCGAACTGGTCGGCGTGTCGGCGCTGCCGATCATCGGCCTGATGAGCTTCCTGATCGGCATCGTCATCGCGCAGCAGGGGGCAGTGCAGCTTGCCCAGTTCGGGGCGGAGACGCTGACCGTCAATCTGGTCGGCCGGATCACCTTGCGCGAACTTGGCGTGTTGATGACCGCGATCATGGTCGCGGGCCGTTCCGGCAGCGCCTTCGCCGCCCAGATCGGGACCATGCGGCTGACCGAGGAAGTCGATGCGATGCAGACTATCGGCATTTCGCCGATGGAGGCGCTGGTCGTCCCGCGCATTCTCGCCGCGATCCTGATGATGCCGCTGTTGGGCTTCTATTCCGCCGGCGTCGCGATCGTGGGCGGCGCGTTCGTGGGCCAGTTCATGCTGGGAATACCGTTCTGGACGTTTCTTTCCCGCATTCAGGACGTGGTGCCGATTTACGATCTGTGGGTCGGCCTGATCAAGGCGCCGGTATTCGGCCTGATCGTCGCCCTGGCGGGCTGCTATCACGGCATGAACGTCAAGGGGAATTCCGAAGACGTCGGCCTGCGCACCACCATGGCGGTGGTCACCGGCATCTTCGCGGTGATCGTGATCGATGCCTTCTTCGCAGTGTTCTTTACCGAGATCGGGTGGGGCTGATGGCGCAGGATGAAACCGGGCGCGAACTGGGCCGCCATGAGCGCTATCGCGGCGAATATCCGATCGTTGTGGAAGGGCTGAAGACGGCTTTCGGCCCGCAGGTCGTCCATCAGGACCTCGATCTCAAGGTCAGACGCGGCGAAATTCTCGGCGTGGTCGGCGGTTCGGGTACGGGCAAATCGGTGCTGATGCGCGCGATCATAGGATTGCAGCGCCCCACCGAAGGCGAAGTCAGCGTGTTCGGGCGCTCGATCGCCGGGAGCGATCCGCAGCAGGAGATCGGCATTCGCAATCGCTGGGGCGTCCTCTTCCAGGGCGGGGCGCTGTTCAGCACGCTGACGGTGGGCGAAAATGTCGAAGTGCCCCTGAAGCAGTTCTATCCCGACATCGAACCCGAACTGCGTCACGAAATCGCGCGTTATAAAGTGGTGCTCTCGGGCCTGCCGGAAGAAGCGGTTAGCAAATACCCTTCCGAGCTGTCGGGCGGCATGAAGAAGCGTGCCGGTCTCGCGCGGGCGCTGGCGCTCGATCCGGAATTGCTGTTTCTGGACGAACCGACCGCCGGGCTCGACCCGATCGGCGCCGCGGCATTCGACCGGTTAACGCTGGAACTCAAGGAAACGCTCGGCCTGACCGTGTTCCTCATCACGCACGATCTCGATACGTTGCACGAGATATGCGACCGGGTGGCGGTGATCGCCGACAAGAAAGTTATCGCGGTCGATACGGTCCCCAATCTGATGGAACTCGATCACCCCTGGATCCAGGAATATTTCAACGGTCCGCGCGGACGCGCCGCGCTGACCGCCCAGGCGCTCGACGAATTGCGCAAGCATATGGACGAGCCCGTGGCGGCACATGCGGTCAAAGCGTTGGACAAAGCGGATTCGAAGAAGGATAAGGCGTAGCTCAATGGAAACGCGGGCAAATCACGTTTGGGTGGGGGCGGTGACACTGCTGATCCTCGGCGCGCTCGCGCTGTTCATCGTCTGGCTCGCGCGGCTCGGCGGCGGGGCGCAGAACGAATACGACATCTTCTTCAAGCAATCGGTCGCCGGGCTCGCCAATGGCAGCTCGGTCGATTTCGCCGGCGTTCCGGTGGGGCAGGTGAACGAGATCGTGCTGTGGGACAAGGACCCCGAATTCGTCCGCGTGCGGATCAAGGTGCAGGAAAGCGTGCCCATTCTGGTCGGCACCACGGCCACAATCCAGGGCAGCTTTACCGGCGTTTCGACGATCACGCTCGATGGCGCGCGCAGCGGTGCCCCGCCGATTTCCTGCGAAACGACCGCCTGCACCGAAGGCGTGCCGATCATCCCGCCGACGACGGGCGGCGGTTTCGGTGCCGTGCTTGCCAGTGCGCCCCTGTTGCTCGAACGCCTGGCCACGCTGACCGAGCGGTTGACCATGCTGCTGAGCGATCGCAATCAGGAAGAAATTTCGCAGATTCTCGCCAATACCAATGCCGCGAGCGCGGGCTTCGCGGCGGCGGCCCCGCAGATGGAGCGGACCATGGCCGAATTGCAGGTGACGCTGCGCGAGGCGAGCGAGGCACTCGATCAGTTCGAACAGGTCACCGCCACGACCGATCGTATCCTTAACGAGGAAGGCGAGGCCATCGCCAAGGATCTGCGGGCAACGCTCAAATCGGCGAGCGGCGCGGCCAAGGCGCTCGAGGACACGTTGAACGATGCGCGGCCGGCCACCAAACAGCTCACCGAAAGCACGCTGCCCGCAGCCGAAGCCACGCTGAAGGACCTGCGCGCCACCAGCAAGGCCTTGCGGGGCGTGACCGAAAAGCTCGACGAGCAGGGAGCCGGCGCGCTGCTTTCGAACCAGCCGCTGCCCGATTACAAGCCGTGAGAGGCAAAAGCATGAACAGCACCATCAAACTTGCCGCGCTGGCCCCAGCCCTGCTGCTGGGCGGTTGTCTCAGCCTCGGCGGCGAAGTCCCCGACAGCCTGTTGACGCTCACCCCCACCGCTTCGGCGCCTGCCGGGTCCGGCGGTGCGGACGCGCAGGTAGGGGCGCTGATCATCGCGGAATTCGAAGTGCCCAAGGCGCTCGATGTCACGCGCGTGCCGGTGCAGGTCACAGATACGCAGATGGCCTATCTCCAGGACGCCGTATGGGTCGAACGCCCGGCACGCCTGTTCGGGCGCCTGGTCGCCGAAACGGTCCGGGCACGGTCGAACCGCATTGTCATCGATGGTGACGATCCCGGCGTGAGCGCGAACGACCGGTTGCACGGCTCGCTGCGTGCGTTTGGTTACGACGCCCGCACGCGCGAAGCCGTGGTCACTTTCGATGCGGTCCGCAATCGCAGCGACTCGACCGTGAGCACCCGCCGCTTCGAAGCCCGGGTGCCGGTCGCCGCTCCGGAAACGGCATTCGTGGGTCCGGCGCTCAACGAGGCGGCCAACGATGTGGCCGGACAGGTCGCCGACTGGATCGGCTGAACTTGACCATCTTGAGGCGCAGTATTACCTATCGCTTATGGCACTCGCAGAACGCCCCGATTTGAAGAAGCCCGATCGTCGCGCGCGGCGATTTTCTTCTGCCGGTTTGGCAGCAAACTCGGCTGTCATGGCGGGAACCGCCGGTGTTGCAACGTTTGCTGCGACAGGCGTTCTCCCTCTTGCCGCCGTTCTGGCTGGGGTTGGCGGAATCATCGGCTATTCCATGATTAACAACACGCCGTCCGAATAGAGTTGTTTCGGGGGGTCATTCAATCTGCGATAGTCGCTTTTGTGGCGTCTCTTGCCTACATCTTTTTTGGCGAGACCCCGCGAGATGAGCGTGGTTTGATGGCTGTGGCGATGCAGGCATTCAATATGTCTGCGATCTTACTTTTATTCAAAACCCTTTACGCATTAGAGACCAAATCAAACGCAGAGCTTGGTGAGGCACTGCGCAACAATGTCGGAACCATCGGCCCGGCCCTTCTGCTTAGTTTTATCTTTACGGCATTGGGTTTGGCATCGATGTTTGGTCTGGAATTTTCCTGAGTTCGGTCAACCGCGCGCCAGCCGCGCGAATTCCATCGCCTTGAGGAAGCTCGCCAGCCGCCTCGCGCGGCGGTCGGCGGCTTCCTCGTCTTCGCCCCATTGCTCGACCTGCCAGTCTTCCTCCAGATTGGCGGCGGCCCAGAGCTGCTCGCCATCGGCATCGTCTTCCAGCGCGGCGAGGCCGATGCAGAGCGAGGCGGCGAGCGAGGTAAGCTGTTCGAGTGCCGTGAGAGCGAAGTGGTCGTGACTGTCGAGGCGCATCTTCAGGCGATCCATCGTCTCGGGCGTGTGCGGCCGCGCGACGACACCGCTCACGCGCTCAAGTTTCACCCCTTCGCGCAATTCCAGTGTTTCGACCAGCGGGTCCCAGACCTTACGCTGGCGGTGCCACAACGGCTCGTCCGGATCGGCGCGGTAGCACAGCGTATCGGTTTCCGCATAACGCAGCAGCTTGGCCACGATCTCGGCACGGGTGGCCGGAACGACGTCGAGCGCGTAATCGGTCATGTCGCGCAGGGCGAAGCGCGCAGGGTCGATCGTGTCGCCCTGTCCGGCCCATTCCGCAGCCAGTGCCTCGGCCAGGGCTTTCGACCTGACAAGCTGCGGATCGCCGCCCTGCGTCTTGATCGGCCGTCCGTCGAGCGCGACATGGTAGGCCGGGCCGGACTGTTCGACCGACACGCTCTTGTAGAATCGCTTCACGCGCGGCTGCTCCACCGTTTGGCCAGAATGGTGGGCAGGATGAAGACATCGAACGCTCCGAATGCAAGCAACAGATAGCCGACCAGTTCGGGCAAGGGCAGGATCTCGCCAAGGACGAGCGCGCCGAGTATGCCCAGCACCACGCCCGAGAGTCGCACCGCTTGAATCATGAAGAACCGCGCTTTTGCCGGATCATGAGGCGCCGGATCATGCTGGTCCACGGATCATATCTCCCAATTGACGGGCCGTGTCGGCCACTGCGCTGGCCCCCGTATCGAACAGTTCCTGGGGTTCGTGATAACCCCAGGACACGCCGATGGCGCGGACACCGGCGGCAACGGCCATTTCCATGTCGAAACTGGTATCGCCGATCATCACCGCCTCGCCCGGCGCAACCCCGGCCTCGACCAGCGCCGCTTCGAGCATGGCGGGGTGCGGTTTGGAGGGGTGGCGGTCGGCAGTCTGCAGCGACACGAAGCGGTGCCTGATGCCATGTGTGTCGAGACAGGCGTGAAGGCCCCGGTCGCTCTTGCCGGTTGCCACGGCGAGCAGCCGGTTCTCGGCATCGAGCTCCTCGATCAGCGCGCCGATCCCTTCGAATAACGGCTCTCGCAGGGCGCCCGACAGGCGCAGCTCGCGAAAGCCGATCTTGTAGGCTTCCACCACGGCCTGGCGTTCGTCGTCGCTCGCGTCGGGGGCCAGTTCGCGCAGCGCGTAGGGCAGGCTGAGACCGACCATGCGCCGCACCTGCTGCCGGTCGGGCGCGACCAGACCGGCGCTGGCAAAAGCCTGCTCCATCGTCTCGCAAATCGCCGCCTGCCCGTCGACCAGCGTGCCATCGCAATCGAAGACGACCAGGCGGGTCATGCCGCCCGGTCTCGCATCCAGCGGTCCATGTCCCGATTGCCTTCCGCTTCGATATGATCGGCGAGCGCCCGCGCCACCGGGGCGGGTTTGTTCTGGCTCAGTTTCAGCGCGTCGCGCATCGCGGTGATGGAGAATTCGAAGCCCACGATACCGCGCAGCAAAGCCCGGCGCGCGGGGTCCGACATTTTCGCCATCGTCCACGGCACGCCGCCAGTGCTAATCCGCGCCTCGTGGCGGTCCGACAGGTCGGAAACCAGTTGTTCGGTCCGGCCATCGCCGAGCCGCGAAACCGTGCCATCGCATTCCAGAGCGACGTAATTCCAGGTCGGCACCTGATCGGCTGCATCGTACCATCGCGCCGAAACATAAGCGTCGGGACCTTGCAGCACCAGCATCGCCTGCGCGCCATCCAAATGGCGCGTCAGAGCGTTCGGCCGCGCGAGGTGAAACAGGAGCCGTCCGGTCTCCGATCTCAGGACAGGGACATGCGCCGCGCGGGGGCCATCCGGCGAATGGGCGAAAAGGGTGGCGAATGCCGACCCTTCAAGCAGGCGATCGAGCAACGCGCCCGGATCGCCGCGAAACGCCGCATTCGGGTGCATCAGCGCTTCCTTCCCGGCTTGCGGGGCTTTGCGCCAGCGCTGCCGCGGGCGCGACGCGGCGAACGCTGCGACTTGCGGAAATTCTTGGCGTGCTGGCGCGCCTGCTGTTTCTTTTCCTCGCGGCTCTTGGGCGGCGGATCGTCGCGCATTGGCGTTGCGTCGCTGGTGCTTTCGTCGAAACCGAGATGCTCCATCGAGCCTGCGAAATGCTCGGGCAGATCGGCCGTCACGTCGAGCTTGCCGCCATCGGGGCTGTCGATAATCAGGCGCCGGGCATGGAGGTGCATCTTGCGACTGATCGCGCCGGTCAGGAAGGCGTCCCGGCCGCCATATTTGCCGTCGCCGACGATCGGATGCCCCATTGCCGCGCAATGCACGCGCAGCTGGTGGGTCCGCCCGGTCAGCGGCTGGAGTTCGAGCCAGGCGGCTTTCTTGCCCACGCTATCGACCACGCGGTACTTGGTTTTGGCCGGTTGGCCGTCCTCGTGATCGACATGCATCTTTTCGCCGCCCGAGCCGGGCTGCTTGGCAAGCGGGGCCTCGATCACGCCTTCCCTGACGTCGGGCACGCCGATGACCAGCGCCCAGTAGATCTTCTTGGCGCTGCGCCCGGAAAAGCGTTTGGAAAAGAAGGCCGCGCTGCCGGGCGTGCGGGCGACCAGCAACACGCCCGAAGTATCCTTGTCGAGCCGGTGGACGAGGCGCGGGCGCACGTCTTCCTCGCCCGGGGCAAAGGCATCGAGCAAGCCGTCGACATGATTGAACGTGTTCGTCCCGCCCTGCGTCGCAAGGCCGGGCGGCTTGTTCAGCACCAGCGCGCCCTTGGTCCGGTGGATCACCATGCCCTCGGCCTGTTCGATCTCGGCCTTGGTCAGCTCGCGCTTGGGCTTGGCTTGCTTATGCGGTGCGTCGCCCCCCGGAGGCACGCGAATCTGCTGGCCTTGGGCAAGCCGGTCGTCGGGCTTCACCCGCTTGCCATCGACCCGGACCTGGCCGGTGCGCGCCCATTTGCTGACCGTGCCGAAGCCGATTTGCGGCAGGTGGCGCTTGAACCAGCGATCCACGCGAATGCCGTCATCGTCCGCCGCCACGGTGAAGATGCGTACTTCGTCGGAGGTCTTCATCCCACCATCCTCATCACGCCCAGGCCGACCATGAGGCCGGTGATGCCGAGCGCGATCGACAGAATCGCATAGAGTAGGGCGAAGAGATACTGCCCGCGCTGAAGCAGCATCACCATTTCCAGACTGAAGGCGCTGAAAGTGGTGAAACCGCCCAGCAGGCCAACACCCAGCAATAGCCGCAATTGATCCCCGTCGCCGCTGCCGTTGCGGGCCAGCCATCCGGCGAGCACCCCCATCAGCAGGCTGCCTGCGGCATTGGCGGCCAGCGTGGCGAAGGGGAAAGCGGTGACGATGGGGGCGCCGAGCCAGCCGGTCATAGCGCGACCCAATTGCCATCGCAGTACCGCGCCGACCCCGCCGCCGATGAAGACGTGCAATGCGGCAACTAAAGGAGAGAATGAGGACATTATGGCTCGCCTTAGCTGCCAAATCTCCATTCGTCATCCCGATGCGCGCGGTTGCGACAAAGACTTGCCATTGCCGGCGGGAATCCGTATGTGCGCCTGCGTTCGAGCCGGTCCGGAACGGATTCGGCGCGTTTTTCGTTCTCTTGGCGAAACCGTTTTTCAAGGAGGCAAAACCCGCTGCTGCGGGCTCTGGCCCGCTTAGTGAGGTGTTTGAATTTATGCAGATCATCGTTCGCGATAACAATGTCGACCAGGCCCTGCGCGCGCTCAAGAAGAAGCTGCAGCGCGAAGGTGTGTATCGCGAAATGAAGCTGCGCCGCCACTACGAGAAGCCGAGCGAAAAGCGCGCCCGCGAAAAGGCTGCCGCCGTTCGCCGCGCCCGCAAGCTCGAGCGCAAGCGCATGGAGCGCGACGGCGCGAAGTAAGTCGCTATTGCGGCTATAACCAAGCTAAGCCATGAGGGCGCGGAGCAATCCGCGCCCTTTGCGTATCCGGAAGAGACATCCATGACCGAGATTACCCGCGTTCCCCTCCAGCCCATCAAGAAGGGCTCACTGACCAAGCTCTGGCTCGGTATCATCGTGGCCGTCCTGCTCGGCGCGGGCCTCGCCTGGGCCGCCGTGCCCAAGGGGCTCGATGTCGAAACGGTAACCGCGGGCACAGGCGATTCGCCCAAGCTGGGCGATGTGGTCTTCGTCAATTACGTCGGCAAACTGGCCGACGGGACCGAATTCGACCGTTCGCAGCCCATGCCGATCCCGCCGGGTGTGTTTCCCGAAGGCAACCCGCTATTGCTGGAAGAAGGCGCGATCATCGACGGTTTCATCGAAGGCCTTCAGCAGATGCAGAAGGGCGGCAGCTATGTCCTCACCATCCCGGCCGAGCAAGCCTATGGCGCCGCACCGCCTCCGGGTTCGCCGATCCCGCCCAATGCCGATCTGGTGTTCGAGGTCGACGTGGTCGATTTCATGAGCCGCGAGGATTTCCAGACCAGGGCCGCCGCCCTTCAGTCCATGATGGGTTCAGGTGAGGAAGGCGAAGCGGGGACATCGCCAACCGAATAGACGCCACCGGGGGAGGGCGCATGAACGACACTATCGAGGATCACGCGCCCGAAACCCATAGCGACTGGCCGCTGCGCCCTTGGGCGCTGGCGGCTCTGCTGGGCCTTGCCGGGCTGGGCATTCACCTTATCGGCGAATGGGGATCGGACAGTTGGGTGCCGTGGCGCGCGGCGCTGTCCGCCGCAGTCGCGTTCGGAGCGTTGGCCTTCGCCTTCACGCTGGACCGCGATCGCTGGAAGCAGCCGCTGGCCTTTGCCGCGATCGTCGCGCTGGTCATGGCGGGTATTGCATGGCGGGTCGCCAGTGCGGGCGACCACCATGCCGACGAACCCTTCTGGCTTGCTGCCGGTGTGGTGGCCATCGCGCTGGCACTGCCGCTGTTCCAGGCCGGTTTTCATCGCCTGCGCTGGCGCACGCCCTACCGGCAAACGCATTTCCACGTCTGGGCCGATGCGATCAGCGCCGGTGGCGCGGTGGCTTTCACAGGCCTTTCATGGCTACTTCTGATCCTGCTTTCGACGCTGTTTTCCGCTATCGAGATCGACCTGCTCAAGGATTTGGTGAACGAGGGGTGGTTCGGCTGGACTTTCTCCGGCGCCGCTTTCGGCGCGGCGCTGGGCGTGCTGCGCAATCAACTCAAGATAATCGGCACGCTGCAATCGGTGGTGATGCTGGTGTTTTCGATCATCGCCGTGCCTTTGGCGATTGCGCTGGCGATTTTCATCGTCGCGGTGCTCGCAAGCGGGATATCGGTCCTGTGGAACGCCACCGAAAGCCCGACTCCGCTGTTGCTATCGGTCGCGGTGGCCAGCTTTATTCTGGTCAATGCCGTGGTCCGCAATGGCGATGCGGAGGCGAGCGAGAACCGCATATTGCGCTGGGCGGCACTGGTGCTGGCGCTGGCGATCTTGCCGCTAGCCCTGCTCGCGGCGATTTCCACCGGTACCCGCATTTCCGAATACGGCCTGAGCCCAGAGCGTTTGTGGGGCATCGTCGCGGTGGCCGTGGCGGTCGCTTATGGCCTTGCCTATTTCGTCGCGCCGATCCGTGGAGGTCTGACCGGGTGGATGGAACGCGTGCGCAGCGCCAATATGCATCTGGCCGTCGGCACTTGCGCCATCGCCTTCATTCTCGCGCTGCCGCTGTTCGATTTCGGCGCGATTTCGGCGCGCAACCAGGTCGCGCGGCTGGAAGCGGGCAAGGTGGCGGTGGACAAGTTCGATTTCGATGCGCTGCGCTGGGATTTCGGCGATGCAGGCAGAGAGGTATTGGAGGCACTGGCCAGCGACGACAATGCGGAAACTGCCAGATTGGCCGCCAAGGCCCGGGCTCGGGACAAGCGTGTCTACCGGCCACAACGGGATCACAACCGGGACCAGAGGCTCGCCAACCTTCGGTTTGGCTTCGATGCCCCCGATTTGCGTGAGGATGTTACCGATCTCGTCCGGGTGGCCGTCTGGCACTGTAACAAGCCCTGCGTCGCGCTCGATTTGGGCGAGGACGACGATGGCCGCCGCCGAATCGCACTCGTCGAAAACGGGAATGTCCAGTGGGAGGTCCTGCCAGCCGAAGGGGCACCCGAACCGGCGCATATGATCGAAAATCCGCAGCCCGAACAGAATGCCGATTCGCAGGTCGAAATCCGCGAATGGTCGGGACGCCGCATCTATATCGACGGTCAGCCCGCTGGCACGCCTTTCGAATAGGGCGCACACCCGTATCCCGGCTTGAAGCGCGGCCCCCGCGCGGCTAACGCGCGAGCCATGTCAGTAACACGCGAAGAAGTGGCCAAGATCGCCTCGCTCGCCCGCATAAGGATGGGCGATGCCGAGCTCGATCGTATGGTCCCCGAACTCAACAATATTCTCGCTTGGGTCGAACAGCTCGGCGAGGTCGATTGCAGCGGCGTCGAACCGATGACCGCAGTCATTCCCAATCACCTTCGCCTGCGCGACGACGTGGTCGATGCCATCCCCGAAACGGGCGGCGGCAGGCGCGACGATGTGCTCGCCAATGCCCCCGCCGCCGAACACGGTTTCTTCGGCGTGCCCAAGGTGATCGAATGATGGCTTGGGCTATTTATCGTCATCCCAGCGAAAGCTGGGATCTGCCTCAGCTTGGCGCGAGCCCGATAGAGATCCCAGCTTTCGCTGGGATGACGGAAGTTTAGAATGACCGACCTCACAAATCTTGGCGTCAAGGCCATCCGCGACGGCGTGACCGGTGGCGATTTCACCGCGCGCGAAGTGGCCGAAGCCTTCAACGCGGCAGTCGCCGAAGCGGCAGACCTCAACGCCTTCATCGTCACCACGCCCGACCATGCGCTCGCCGCCGCCGATACGGTGGACGCAAAGCGCGCGAAGGGCGAACACCTCGGCGCAATGGGCGGCGTGCCCATCGGGATGAAGGACCTGTTTGCCACCAAGGGCGTGCAGACCACTGCGGCGAGCCACATCCTCGAAGGCTTTACGCCGCAGTACGAAAGCACCGTGTCGCAGAATCTGTGGGATGCGGGCGCGGGCATGCTGGGCAAGCTCAATCTCGACCAGTTCGCCATGGGTAGCTCGAACGAGACCAGCTATTTCGGCAATGTCGCTTCTCCCTGGAAGAAAGGCGGCACCAATGCCGCGATGAGCCCGGGCGGGTCGTCGGGCGGTTCGTCCAGCGCCGTGGCCGCGCGCATTGCGCCCGCCGCCACCGGGACCGACACGGGCGGTTCGATCCGCCAGCCCGCCGCCTTCACCGGCATTTGCGGGATCAAGCCGACCTATGGCCGCTGCAGCCGCTGGGGCGTGGTCGCCTTTGCCAGCAGCCTCGACCAGGCGGGGCCGATGGCGCGCAGCGTCGAAGATTGCGCGATCATGCTCGAAGCCATGGCCGGTTTCGATCCGAAGGACGCTACCAGCCTCCAGATGGACGTTCCCGCATGGGAGGCCGGCCTCAATGCGGACCTCAAGGGCAAGAAAATCGGTATCCCGAAGGAATACCGGATGGACGGCACGGATGAGGAAATCCTCAAGAGCTGGGAACAGGGCAAGGAATGGCTGCGCGATGCGGGCGCGGAGATCGTCGATATCTCGCTGCCGCACACCAAATATGCGCTGCCTGCCTATTACATCATCGCGCCCGCAGAAGCCTCGTCCAACCTCGCCCGCTATGACGGCGTGCGTTACGGGTTGCGCGACCTGCCCGACGGAGCAGGCCTTCAGGACATGTATGCCGCCACCCGCGCCGCCGGTTTCGGCGACGAGGTGAAGCGCCGCGTGCTGATCGGCACCTATGTGCTGAGCGCGGGCTTTTACGACGCCTATTACACACAGGCGCAGAAGGTCCGCACGCTGGTGGCGCGCGATTTCGAGAAGGCCTGGGCGCAGTGCGACGCGATCCTCGCGCCGACCACGCCGACGGCGAGCTTCCCGCTCGGCAGCCTCGATGCCGACCCGCTGACGATGTATCTGAACGACGTCTTCGCGGTTCCCGCCAGCCTTGCGGGCCTTCCCGCCATGAGCGTGCCCGCCATGCTCAACGGCGACGGCCTGCCGCTCGGCCTGCAGATCGTCGGCAAGCCTTTCGACGAACAGGGCGTACTGAATGCGGGTCTGGCAATCCAGCAGCGTGCCGGGTTCGACACGCAACCGGAGAAGTGGTGGTAATGCCCGGGGTCGGAATGCTTCTGGTCATCGTCGGGGCGATATTCCTGACCGGTGCGGTTGCGTTCTACATTTCGCGCAACGTCGAGCATGGCGAAGCGCGGTTCGGCCCCGGCGGCGAGCAACTGCCCGAGCATCCGCCGTCTCCCGAGACCAAAGACATGAGCGTGACCGTCACGCAGAGCGAGAAGATCGATGACTAAGTACCGCATCCAGGGCGCAACGGGCGAATGGGAGGTCGTGATCGGCCTCGAAGTCCATGCGCAGGTCACTTCCAACGCCAAGCTGTTCAGCGGCGCTTCCACCGCCTTCGGGGCGGAGCCGAACACGCAGGTCTCCCTCGTCGATGCGGCAATGCCGGGCATGCTGCCCGTTCCCAATCGCGAGTGTATCCGCCAGGCGGTTCGCACAGGCATGGCGATCGAGGCGCAGATCAACAAATGGTCGCGCTTCGACCGCAAGAACTACTTCTATGCCGACTTGCCGCAGGGCTACCAGATTTCGCAGCTCTACCATCCGCTGGTAGGCGAAGGCGCGCTGCATATCGAGGCCGACGAAAAGGCCGGTATCCCGCAAGACAAGGTGATCGGCATCGAGCGCATCCACGTAGAACAGGATGCGGGCAAGCTGATGCACGATCAGCATCCGACCATGTCCTATGTCGACCTCAATCGCAGCGGCGTGGCGCTGATGGAGATCGTTTCCCGACCCGACATGCGCTCACCCGCAGAGGCCGGCGCCTATGTCCGCAAGCTGCGCAGCATCCTGCGCTATGTCGGATCGTGCGACGGGAATATGGAAGAAGGTTCGATGCGCGCCGATGTGAACGTTTCGGTGCGCAAGCCGGGCGAGGAATTCGGCACGCGGACCGAGACCAAGAATGTCAATTCGGTGCGCTTCGTGATGCAGGTCATCGAATACGAGGCCAACCGCCAGGTCGATGTGCTGGAAAATGGCGGCACGGTCGATCAGGAAACGCGCCTGTTCGACCCGAACACTGGAACCACGCGGACCATGCGTTCGAAGGAAGACGCGCACGACTATCGCTATTTCCCCGATCCCGATCTGCTGCCGCTGGAGCTGGAGGACGACTTCCTCGAAGAGTGCCGCGCCAGCCTCCCCGAACTGCCCGATGCCAAGCGCGCGCGCTACGAGACCGAGCTGGGTCTCACGCCCTACAATGCGCGCGAGCTGACCGCCGAGGTCGAGACTTTCGCCCGCTTCGAAACGCTGCTGGCGGCCACCGCGAACGGCATCGGCAAACCCGAACGGGATGTCGCGACGCAGGTTGCCAATTGGGCGCTCTCGGTCGCGCCGGGTGTGATCAAGTCGCTCGGCGAGGAAGCCAATCCCGCCCATGCCACGGCAGAGGCGCAGGCGAGCATCCTCGACATGCAGGCCAAGGGCGAAATTTCCGGCGGGCAGGCCAAGGAAATTTTCGAGATCGTGCTCAAGACCGGTCGCGATCCCGAGGAAATCGCCGAGACCGAGGGCCTCAAGCAGGTCAGCGATACCGGCGCCATCGAAGCCGCCATCGACGAGATTCTCGCCAATAACGAGGACAAGGTCGAGCAGTATAAGGGCGGCAAGGACAAGCTGTTCGGCTTCTTCGTCGGCCAGACGATGAAAGCGATGCAGGGCAAGGCGAATCCGGCGGTGGTCAATCAGATCCTGAAGGACAAGCTGGGCTGACGCCATTGTCGCCCGGTACGGGCCATCTCAGCGTCCCTGATCGAGTCGTCATGTCGCTGGCCGAGCGGGCGCTTGCCCCGGCCCCGTGCGCGAGGTAGCTTCACGGACATTCTTGCGCGTTTCGCGCAGATGGAAGGGGTCTAAATTCCAATGAAGAAAACCGCCGTTGTCGCAGCGCTCATGGCCTGCGCCGCATCCGCACCGCTCGCCGCCAAGGAGGGGATGTTCACCCCCGGCCAGCTTCCCGAAATCGCCGAGGACCTGCGCAAGACCGGGCTCGAGGTATCGCCCGAGGCGCTGTCGGACCTCACCGGTTTCCCCATGGGGGCGATCGTGCAACTCCAGGGTTGCTCGGGCAGCTTCGTGTCGGATGAAGGCCTGGTGGTCACCAACCACCACTGCGCGCGCGGATCGGTGCAGTTCAATTCCACTGCCGAGAACAATTATCTCGAAAACGGTTTCCTTGCCGAAACCAAGGGCGAGGAATTGCCCGCCGCACCCGGCTCGCGCGTTTATGTGACGACCGAAATCAGCGATGTCACCGCGCGCGTGCGCGACGGGATCGACGCCATGTCGCCCACCGAACGCTACGATACGGTCGACCAGCGGGTGAAGGACATCACCGCCGAATGCGAGCAGGCCGCAGGCTTCCGCTGCCTCGTCGCCAGCTTCTATGGCGGCAAGGAATACACGCTTATCAAGCGGCTCGAGGTCAAGGATGTGCGGCTGGTCTATGCGCCCGCCGATGCGGTCGGGAAATATGGCGGCGATATCGATAACTGGATGTGGCCGCGCCACACGGGCGACTTCGCCTTCTACCGCGCCTATGTCGCGCCCGACGGTTCCTCGGCCGAATACTCCGAGGACAACGTCCCCTACGCGCCCGAGCACCACCTCAAGGTGAGCGCGGCCGGGCTCGACGATGGCGATTTCGTGATGGCTGCGGGCTATCCCGGTTCGACCAATCGCTATACCCGTCTGGGCGAGGTGAAGAACACCTTCGAGTGGAGCTATCCGACCTTCGTCACGCTGCTGAACGACTGGATCGACACGATCGAAGCAGCTGCGCCCGAAGGGTCGGACGCGCGCGTGAAATACGAATCCCGCCTCGCCGGGCTCAACAATTTCGAGAAAAACCTGCGCGGCCAGATCGATGGCGCCCGCCGTGTCGGCCTGGTCGATCGCCGCCGCGCGCGCGAGGATGCGCTCAACGCCTGGATCGCCGCCGATGCGTCGCGCCAGCCCTATGCCGCGGCGATCGCCGCGCTCGATGCCCTGTCGGAAGAGAGCGCCACTGCCGCACGGACCAATTTCTGGTACAACAACGCCACCCGCCCGCAATTGCTGAGCGCGGCGCAGCGGCTCTACCGTCTTGCCAAGGAAAAGGAAAAGCCCAACGCGCAGCGCGAAAGCGGCTATCAGGATCGCGACATGGCGTTCTTCCGCCAGGGTCTGCAGGCGCTCGACCGCCGCTATGACGCATCGGTCGACAAGGCCGAATGGCTGCTGTTCCTCAATGGCTATCTCGCACAGCCCGAGGCGGAGCGTGTGGCAGCGTTCGACCAGGCGCTGGGCCTGACCGGCGTGGACGATGCCAAACAGATCGATGCCATCGTCGATGGCTATTACACGGGCACATCGCTCGACGAGAGCGACACGCGGCTCGCGCTGATGGATGCCACTGCTGCTGAGCTCGAGGCGAGCGACGATCCATTCATGAAGCTGGCGATCGCGCTCTACACCTACGAGCGCAAGCTGGAAGACGAGAGCGAAGAGCGCTCGGGCCGCGCACTGGCGCTGCGTCCGGCATACATGGGCGCGATTACCCAGTGGCAGCGCGAGCAGGGCCTGGCGACCTATCCCGACGCCAACAGCACGCTGCGCGTGACCTACGGCACGGTCCTCGGCGGCTCGCCCAAGGACGGCATGGCCTATCTGCCGTTCACCACGCTGGAGGGCATTCTGGCAAAGGATACCGGCGTGGACCCGTTCAATGCGCCCGAGACACAGCTCAAGGAAATTCGCGAGAAGGACTATGGCGGCTACGCGCTCGACAGCATCGGCTCGGTGCCGGTGAACTTCCTGTCGGACCTCGACAGCACCGGCGGCAATAGCGGCTCGGCCACATTGAATGGCCGCGCCGAACTGGTCGGCCTGCTGTTCGACGGCACGTTCGAAAGCGTCAATTCGGATTGGGATTTCGATCCGCGCACCACGCGCACGATCCATGTCGACACGCGCTACATGCTGTGGGTGATGGACAAGGTCGACGGGGCACACGGCCTGATCGCGGAAATGGACGTGGTGCGGTAAACCCAGCACCCATTCCATTACAGCATAAGGGCCGTCGGATCAGTTCGGCGGCCCTTCTTCGTGCCTAGCCGCCCTCGATGAGTGCATCGGCGACGACGTAGGTCTCGGGTCCGAAGGAGATCGTGATCCGGTCATCGGCGCGCAATGAAGAAAAGTCCCATCCGGCGGATCCGTCCGCCTCCGCACTGTCCGCTCCGGATGGAGTGGTGCCGTTGAAGAAGATCGCGCGTTTGCTCCCATCGGGCTTGGTGACCTCCACGAGATGCGTGCCATCGTCGCCCCAGTTACGCTTGACGCCGGCTTCGCAGCTCTGGTCCGGCGGGGCATTGTCGAACCCGCACGGCAAGACTGTCGTGGCGTTGTAATCGGTGCCAGCGACCATCGCATCCCCATCTCCAGTGGCAACCGTGGGGACCATCCCTGCATTGGCATCGCCCATGGGTACGCTGACGAGGCGTACGCCATCGACATTGCCGACGATGGAGCCGCCGAGTGCTTCGGCCGAAGCGTCGCTTGGGCAACCGACGAGGACGGCACTGTCGTCGAGATAATTCGAAGTGGCCGCGCTTTCGCCAAGATTGCGGCAGGGATCGCCTTGACCGGGATAGCCATCGCCGAAGGGGGCCAGGCTTTCCGGTATGACCGCAAGCTCCTCGCTGCCATCAACCGCGCCGCCACAGGCGGCAAGGGCGAGCGCCGAAGCGCCCGCCACAATCAGCCTGCCGTGCCTCACGATCAGCGACACTGCGGATGCCGACCGATATCGCGGAGATCGTAGAACCGGCCATCGGCGATAGTAACCTGCACGCATTGACGGCCCGCCCGGTCGTACTGGATCGAGTAGCGCGTATTTCCGCTGGTGAAATTGTCCACTTGGCGGAACCCGCGCCGCTCAAGTTCGCTCATTCCGCCGGCTGCACGGGCATTGCGCAAATCCTTGAACCGTGCCGCAGGGCGATAACCGCCATGGCCGTGGTGGTGCGAAAGATTCGCGCTGCGCTGCTGCACGCCCGCTGAATACCCATTCGAATAGGCGTTCGAGCGGTCATAATTGTGATACGGGGCATTGTGGAGCCCGTCGTTATAGCCGCGCTCGTAATGCTGTTCGTCTTCGACGCTGTCATGATGGCGGTTATCGTCGTGGTGGTGCGACTTGTGACTGAGCAGTGCCCCGAGAATGGCAGCACCGGCCACCGCAGCCACCGCCGTTCCTGCGTTGCCTTTGTGATGCCCGCAATCCTGGTCGGAAGCATCGTTGATGGTCATCACGCGGCCATCGTAAACCTCGACATTGACGCAATCGTCATCGGCTTCGTCCCACCAATAGCTGTAGACATAGCCCATGTCGTTCTTGTGCGTGGAGACGTGGGAGAAGCCGCGGTCGCGGAGCTGGCGTTCCCCGTCTCGGCCGTAGGATCCGTTGATATCGACCAGCTGGCTCGCCTTTTCGGCCATTACGGGCGTAGCAACCAGCGCGGCTGTGGCGGCGGTGGCAACGAGCTTCGTCAGTGATTTGCGCATGTCGTACTCCTCCTCGGCTGGCAATAACCCTGCCAGCGAGTTCCAATGCGACCGTGCGATTCTGTTTATAAGCTCAAGAAATCATGAAGGCGATGCCTTGGCAAGGGCGTTAGGGTTCGCCGCAGGCGGGCACGAAAAAGGGCGCCGGGATCCGCTCCCGACGCCCTTTCGCGTGACTGTAACAGCCGCTTAGCCCTGGCGCTGGCCGGTCAGCGGCATGTCGCCGAACGCGCCGGCATTGACGGTGCCGGTCATCTGATCGCCATTCACAGTGGCGGTGCAGTTGAGCGTCATCGGCATCGGCACGGTCATGTCCATCTTCCACTTGAGCGTGTCGCCGCCTTCGATGGTGCCATCGGTGATGTCCATCGAACCCATGCCGCCGGCCATCGAGCCGGTGAAGCTGTTGCCATCATCGCCGGGCACGACGGTCAGCGTGCCCTTCTGGTCACCCATCGGGCTCTTGACCACGGTGTCATAAGTACCTGCTACGGACATGGATATTCCTTTCTTCGGTTGAGAATGCGAGTGGGCTTTCAATCGGGATTACTTACACGATTGTCAATTACTCGCTCGCGCCCATTTCCACGCGTTCGACCGGCAGCCCAAGCTGTTCGAGTTGCGGGGCGACGATTTCCGCATCGCCCACCACGACCCATACGAACCGATCGGGATCGATCGCCGCGCGAGCTGCGGCATCGAGGCTTTCGGTCGTCTGCGCACGATAGCGGTCCGCCAAACGTTCGTAATGATCGTCCGGACGACCGTAGAGCGCATTGGTCTGCATAGCCCGCAGGATCGCGCCGGACGTTTCGAACTGGCCGGGCAATTCGCCGATCTCCGCGGTCACTATCCGGGTCAGTTCCTCGTCGCTGACACCGTTGGTGCCCAGAAACTCGCTCGTTTCGCGAATGAGTTCGGCCAGTGCATCGCCGGTACGGTCTGCTTGAACCGGCGCGCGCACGGTGTAGGCAACGGCCTTCTCGTTGGTCAGCGGAGCGCCCCGGACACCATAGCTCCACCCCTTCGCCTCGCGCAGGTTCATATTGAGCCGGGCGAGGAAGTTCCCGCCAAGTGCATTGTTGGCATTGAGGAAATCGACATAGGTTTCGTCACGCGCATCGGCCGGGGTCATCTGACCGCCATAGATGTAGCTCTGCGGCGAATTGGGCCGGTCGACCAGGACGATACGGCTGGCTTCGGCTTCTTTCGGTTGGGTTGCGAAGGCTTTTTCACCCTTGGCAACCGTCGGCGCCTGCCAATCGCCGAACACGGCATCGAGCGCGGTCACGATTTCGTCGATCGGCCGATCGGAAACCACGAACACCTCGCCATTGTCGGGCCGGATCCAGCGGTTCTTGAACCCGGTGATGTCGTCCCGCGTGATCGAGCGGAGCGAGGCCACCGTTCCATTGCCCGGCCCCGCATAAGGGCTGTTCTCGCCATAAATCAGCGGAGCCGCCGTACGCGCCGCAATCGATGCGGGTGTGCGCAGTTCCTGCTCGACACCGGTGATCTGCTGGGCGCGCACACGCTCGACCTCTGCGGAATCGAATGCCGGGTTGCGCACGATATCGGACAAGAGCTCGAGCGAGGGCACTAGGTTGGCCGACAGGGCGGAAAGCGTGAAGCTGGACCGATCGGCCCCTCCGCCTAACGAAACATCCGCTCCCAAGCGCTCGCCCGTTTCGGCAATCTCGCGTGAACTCAGGCTGGTCGTGCCTTCTTCGAACAGGCCCAGCGTAAGGCTTTCCAAGCCGCGCTTGTCCAGCGGATCGGCGGCGCTGCCGGCGTCAAAGGACAGGGTGACGTAAGTCGCCGGAACGGCATCGCGCATCGCGTAATGGAGCGTCATGCCGTTGGCGAGCGTCCGGTGCTCGACATCGGGAAAGTCGAGTTCGGCGATAGAAGCGATCGGCGGGGCCGGCCTTACCTGCGTGACGGTTATCTCGTCGTCGGCGGCTTCGCTTGCGGAACCCCCGTCGCTTGCGGCAACGCTGGCGGCTTCTTCATAGTCCGCATCGCGCTCGCCCGGCTCGAGGACCAAGGTCATGGCCGGCCGCGTCATCCAACGCTGCATCGCGGCCTGCACTTCGGCAGGAGTGAGCGTCGCCAGAATCTCGAACTGACGGGCGTAGAAATCGGGGTCGTCGGCCAGCACCTCGCCCGAAGCGAGCGTAACCGCTTTGCCGCCGCGGCCACCGACCTGTTCGAGCCCGCGGATGGTGTCCGCCACCGAACTGGTCGCTGCCCGGCGGACTTCGTCTTCGGTCGGGCCTTCGGCGATGAACTGATCGACCAGTTCGTTGAGGCGCCGTTCCACCAGCGCCGGATCGGCATCGGGAGCGGCGGTGGCGGAAACGGTGAGAATGCCGACGCGCTGGAAGGCATAATTGCCGCCCGAAACGCCCACGGCGATCTTCTCGTCGCGCACCAGCGCATTGTCGAGACGGCTCGACGACAGGCCGCCGAGGATCTGTGCCCCGACGGTGAGCGCCGTCAACTCGCGGTCCGAAATGCCGGGCGCGGTCCAGTATTTGTTGATGCTGGTCGCTGCGACCTGATCGCGCATAACGGTGCGGACATCCTCGGCAAGCTCGGGAACATTGGCCTGGGCGGGATTGTTCACCGGGCCGCGCGCGATGGGGCCGAAATATTTTTCGACCAGCGGGCGTGCTTCGGCTGCCGATACATCACCCGCGAGCACCACCGTGGCGTTGTTCGGGCCGTACTTGTCGCGGAACCAGTCCCGCACGTCTTCCATGCTGGCGCTGTCGAGATCCGCCATCGAACCGATCGGCGTATGGTCATAAGGGTGCGGGGCGGGGAAAAGCGTTTCGACGATTTCATAGAAGATCAGGCCGCCGGGCTGGTTATCGCCCTGACGCTTCTCGTTCTGAACCACGCCGCGCTGATTATCGAGCTTGGCTTGCGTGACCGCGCCGAGCAGATAGCCCATACGGTCGCTTTCGAGCCACAGCGCGCGTTCGAGCGCGGGTGTCGGCACGGTCTGGAAATAGTTCGTCCGGTCGAAATTCGTCGTGCCGTTATAATCGGTGGCACCCATTTCCTGGAGATACTGGAAATAGTCGTTGGGCGCGTTTTCCGACCCGTTGAACATCAGATGTTCGAACAGATGCGCAAAACCCGATTTGCCTTCGGGCTCGTCCTTCGAACCGACATTGTACCACACGGCGACCGCGACGACGGGCGCCTTGCGGTCGGTATGGACGATGACGTCGAGCCCGTTATCGAGCGTGAATTTCTCGTAGGGAATGTCGACTTCGTCGACCAGCTCGGTCAGCGCGGCCGGTTCCGCGTCAGCGGCAGTTGTTTGCGCATGGGCGGCAGGGGCGATGCCCAGACCAGGAGTTGTGGTGCCCATGCCCAGGGCTAGGGCGAAAATGCTGGCGGTCAGAAAATGCTGTCTGCGCATGATACCTCGATATTCGATTCGGTTTTTCAATGGGGTTTGACGCTACGGCTTCCGGGCCGGTTCGTCACGGTCTTCCGGCTCGCTGCATTCGCTATCGCATCTTCGCGCCAGAAATTGACCGGCTTCAAGCGATGCTGGATGAACAGCGTAGCCTGATCGACATAATGCGGCGATGTCGGGCGCGTGGTGGCTGCGCCAAAGGGCTGGATCGATTGCGACCGCACGCGTTTCCCCGGAGCCCATTCGACGAACTGAATGAAGCTGTCCCCGTGTTTGACCGATAGCCGACCGTCTTCCTCCACCTCCCAGGTGGTCGACGCGCGCAATGTGTCCGAACCGCCATCCAGGGGCAGGTCGACATCCCCCTGCCGCAGGCGCAGCAAGTCCCCCATGGGCGGATCGATCCGGCCGAAATATGTGTTGAGATGATCGACCGACCATTCGAGCTGCTCGCGAACGTCGGGCAAGGGCTTGTTCTGATATTCGGCGGACATGAATTCCTTGATCATCAGCAGTGCCAACGCATCGCCCGGGCCGACATTGTCGGCGGTGAAGTCCCAGTCGACCAGCAATGCGCGGGCACGGCCGAGCTCGCTGTCGGGATCGAGTTCGAGCCGTTCGAGCGCATCCCACAGGTCGGCGACATATCCTTCGCGCTCGTAGGCGGTATCGTATTTGATCTGCTTCAACCGATCGAGCGTTATCGGCCCATCCTCGCTCATCAGCTTCCACGCCCGGCGCGAGCGGTTGGTCTGTTTGAGCTCCACCCCCAGTTCGGGCGGGACGGTGTCCGGCGCCAGATCGCTGCCTTCGCCTGCGGCCGTGAAGGGCGTGTTGTTGGCATTGTAGAGCCAGCCCGAAGCCGGATTGATATATTTCGGCAGGGCTTCGTAAGATACCGGCGCGTTCCACAATGCCTTGGGATCGTCGCCCGGCAGGACGCCGCGCCAGTCATATCCCTTGGCCCGATCGGGCAGGGCGGCATTATAGACATAGGCGATATTGCCCCCCTCATCGGCGTAGATGAAGTTGGTGGAGGGGATATCCATCCGCGCCAGGATAGCCTGCCATTCCTCAAGCGTTTCCGCCTTGTTGAGCCGGTAATAGGCGTCGAGCTGTCCCAGATTGTCGATCCCGCCATAACGGATGGCGAAAGCACCCCTGTCGTTCTTGATGACCGGGCCGTGGACGCTGCGATATACCGTTCGCCGGACGGGGAGGACCACCGGCCCGAAGCGCACCGGAAGCGTGACCGTCTCTTCCTCCAGGTCGAGCCAGCGATCCCCCATGCGGTATTTCCTGCCGCTGTCGTCGAGCACCAGCTTGTACACGTCGGTCATGTCGGGCCGATTGACTGTATTGGTCCAGCCCAGATGTTCGTTATGTCCAAGGAAGGGAAACGGACTGCCGGGGAAATTGGCGCCGGCATAATGCCAGCCTTCGCCGCTTTGGACCACGAGTTCGTACCACGCCACGCCCCCGCGCCATGGCTGGTGACTGTTGGAGACGAGACGAGTCACGCCGTCGCCCGATTTTTCCGGCGCGATCGCAAAGGCGTTCGATCCCGCCAGAGCACCGTCTTCGCCCCAGGGCAATGGGTAGGCGCGGGCCTGGGCGGGGATTTCTTCCGCTCCGATGGATGGCCCGAATTCGGGCCAGAGGTCCTCGCCCGCAACCAGCGGTTCGATGGTGTTGTTCAACCCGAAGAAGAAGGGCTGGCGCAAGGCAAAGCCGACGGCAACGTCCATGCCGTCAACTGGAAACAGATTTGCGAGCTTGATCTCTTGCGGGTGCGCCTCCGCATAGTCGTTGAGGCCCGTGGCGTAGGCTTCGAACAGCGCGCGCGTGTCTTCCGGCAGGTCGGGGTAGTTTCGTTCCGCAGTCCCGCGCGCATCGAGCAGGTGGTAGACATAGTCCACCGCCGCGCCATCGGGTCCGGCAATGGCGCCATACCGCCCGCGCGCCATGGCGATGACGTCTTGCAGCGTGAAGAAATCGTCTTCGGAATGGGCAATGGCGACACCATAGGCCACGTCGGCATCCCGTTCGCCGTAAATGTGCGGAACACCGAACTCGTCGCGGATGATTTCCGCCGTATAGCTATCGTTCGACTGCGCGACATCGCCCCGCTTGGCGAAGAACGGCTCCCAGGTGGCCAGTCCGACGAATGCCACCAGCACGAGTAGGAGCAGCACAAGGCCGATGCGGCCCAGCAATTTTGTCATAAAAATCCGTCCTCTGTTGCAACCGGCCTAGCGAGGAGGCGGTCGAGACGCAACGCGATTGGGCAAAACCGCGCCGGGCATGTTCCCCAGCGGGGATTCGGCTGGCTAACCACATGCGAGTGACAGCGCAGATCACCATTGGCCACGAATCTTCCGGCAAGCCGGTCGAGTTCGATATCGAGGAACTCCTCGCCACCCGATTGCTCGTTCAGGGCAATTCGGGCAGCGGTAAGTCGCACCTTATCCGTAGGCTGCTCGAAGAAAGCGCCGGGATGGTCCAGCAGGTGGTGATCGATCCGGAAGGCGACTTCCCCTCGCTGGCCGAGGAATTCGGCCATGTGGTGATCGACGGATCGGCCTATTCGCCGGGCGAGATCGAAGCGCTGGCCCGGCGCATCCGCGAACACCGCGCGAGCGTTGTGCTCGATCTCGACGGGCTGGAGGTCGAGCAACAGATCCGCTGCGCCGCCCAGTTTCTGACCGCGCTGTTCGATGCCCCGCGCGAACACTGGTATCCGGCGCTGGTGGTGGTCGATGAGGCGCAGATGTTCGCTCCTGCGGCGGCTGGCGAAATGGCCGAGGACACGCGGCGCATGACGCTGTCGGCGATGACCAACCTGATGTGTCGCGGACGCAAGCGCGGCCTTGCCGGGATTGTCGCCACCCAGCGGCTGGCCAAGCTCGCCAAGAATGTGGCCGCCGAGGCCTCGAACTTTCTGATGGGGCGGACCTTCCTCGATATCGACATGGTCCGCGCCGCCGACCTGCTCGGGATGGAGCGGCGGCAGGCGGAGCGTATTCGCGAGCTCGAACGCGGGCATTTCCTCGCGCTCGGGCCGGCGATCACGCGTGTGCCGCTGGCGGTGAAGATCGGCCCGGTGAAGACCGGCCACGCCGTCCGGAGCGAAGGGCTGATGGCGCTGCCCGATACGGCGCCCGAAGATATGGCCGCGTTGCTTACCACCGATCTGGCTAGCGAAGTCGCCAAGGCGCCGCCGCCGCCGCCCGCCCCGCCGCCCGCGCCACGGGTCGAGGAAGTGGCCTACAGCATCGCCGGGGCTGAGGAACGCCAGGTGGACACACCTGCCGAGCCGGTCGACACCTCCGCCGTTGCCGCTCGGATAGCGGAAATCATCGGCGACCTGGCGCAGGAGGAGGGGATCGCCTTCCAGTCGGCCAGCGCGCAATACCAGACCTTCCTCACGCGGTGCCGCCGCGAACGGCTGATCGGACCCATGCCCGACATGCGCGCTTTCCGACGCCGTTTCGCGATCGCCGGGGCCGGGCTGGCCGAACTCGACGAGACGCTGCAGGCGCGGATCATGGACCTTGCAAAGGCGGTCGAAGAAGACCTGCTGGGGCCTTTCCTCGTCATCGCCAAAGCCGCCCATGCGGGCGAGACGCAGGTAGACGAGAACGAACTGGCGCGGGCTTACGGCACGAGTTCGCCAGGGCGTATCCGCCGACTGCTCGACCATCTGGAGCGGCAGGGCCTGGTCGTCGTGCGCGAGGATTTCGGCGGCGATCGCACGGTGATGGTACCCGGCCTCGAAGGTATAGAAGCGGGATAAACCGCTCGTCGATACCAGTGTGTCGGTCGCCGAGGCCGAACTTTCCCGCGATGGCGGATTGGGCCAGCGTTATCCGCGCGTATTTTCTGCCAATCAGACTGTTCGGGGGACTGCCCATGCAACGCCATACTTTCGCCGCCTTGACCCTTGCCCTTGCCGCCACCGCTGCCAGCCCCGCGCTGCTCGCTGCGCAGGACGTCCCGGGATCGGGGATCGTTCCGGCAGCCATCGGCAACAGCGAAGAGCGCCCGATTGCCTTTGCCCGGTCCGTTCCAGCCGATGCGGCGCTGGCGGTGGTGATGACCGATGCGGGCTTGCCCGAAGGCGTGGACGGCCTGCCCGTCGATGCGCAGGCGCGAATCGCCGCTGCCGAATTCGCGGGGAAGGCAGGCGAATTGCTCGACCTGCCTTCGGCCGCCGGATCGCCGCGCATCGCCCTGTTCGGCGCTGCGGGTGAGGACGGGCAGCCGATCGATTGGCGCGTCGTCGGGGGGCGGATCGCTCAGGAACTGGCCGAAGAGGATGCACCGATTGCCGTGGTAGGCTTGCCGGGCAGCGATGCCATGGCGATGGCCGGGCTCGGCGCAACGCTCGGACAATACCGGTTCGACCGCTACAAGAGCGACCGGTCGGCCAAGCCTTCGCAGCCGATCACCTTTGTCGGGGCGCAGGGCGCAGAGGCGGCCGCATCGTGGACCCGCCGCCAATCGGCACTGGCAGACGGCGTGCGCTTCGCCCGCGATCTCGTCAACGAACCGGCCAGTGTGATCTACCCGGAAAGCTTTGTCGCCCGTACGCAGGCCCTTTTCGCAGGCGTGCCGAATGTCTCGATCAGCGTTCTCGATCAGGCGGACATGCGGCGGATGAACATGGGAGCTATCGCCGGTGTCGGGCAGGGCAGTCGCCGCCCGCCACGGCTGATGATGATCGCTTATCGCGGGGCGTCGGGCGCTCCGATTGCGCTGGCCGGCAAGGGCATCACTTTCGATACCGGCGGCATTTCGATCAAGCCGAGCAGCGGAATGGGCGCGATGAAACGCGATATGTCGGGCGCGGCGGCTGTGACCGGGGCGATCTACAGCCTCGCCAAATCGGGGGCGCCGGTCCATGCGGTCGCGGTGGCGGCGCTTGCCGAAAACATGCCGGGCGACAACGCCCAGCGGCCGGGCGATGTGGTGCGGACCATGTCGGGCAAGACCATCGAGATCGTCAGCACCGATGCCGAAGGCCGCCTCGTCCTGTCCGATGCCATCGAATATGTCGTGCGCGAAGCCGATCCCTATGCCCTGGTCGATATCGCCACGCTGACGGGCTCCGTCGGAAGGGCGCTGGGGCCGGAATATGCGGGCGTCTTTGCGCGGGACAAGGCTTTCGCCGAAGCGGCGATCGCCGCAGGCGAGCGGGTAGACGAGCCGGTGTGGCAGTTGCCGCTGCACGAAACCTATCGCAAGGCCGTTCGCGATTCCGAGATTGCGGATGTGGTCAATGGCGGCGTGTCGCCCGGTGCCAGCTCCGGCGCGCATTTCATCGAGTATTTCGTGCCCGAAGACCTGCCGTGGATTCACATCGACATGGCCTCGGTCGACGATGCGTCGACCAGCTCGCCGCTGGTGCCTGCCGGATCGAGCGGATACGGTGTGATGCTGCTCGACGAGCTGGCGCGTAGCTGGCGCCCCCGATAAATCCGGCGAGCTTTGCCAGACGCGGTCGACGTGGCGCGCGCCCCTTGCGGTGGGTGCCACGCGGTTTACCTATGCTTTTCATACGCCCGCCGGACTTTCTGCGGCGAGGGCTTGTGTTGCATAATCGCCACACTATATCCGTACGGCAATTCTTGACTGGGGTGTTTGCATGAATCTCGAAAAGTTCACCGATCGCGCCAAGGGCTTCCTGCAGGCGGCGCAGACCGTCGCCATTCGCATGAACCATCAGCGAATTTCGTCGGCGCATTTGCTGAAGGCGCTGCTCGATGACGAAGAGGGCATGGCCGCGCAGCTTATCCAGCGAGCCGGGGGCAATCCTGGCGTGGCGATTACCGAGGTGGACAATACGCTGGCCAAGGTGCCGGCGGTGTCGGGTGGGGGGGCGCAGCAGACGCCCGGCCTCGACAATGATGCCGTGCGCGCGCTGGATCGGGCCGAACAGCTCGCCGAGAAGGCAGGCGACAGCTTCGTTCCCGTCCAGCGGCTGCTGCAAGCGCTGGCGCTGGCGGGTAATGATGCGGGCAAGGCGCTGAAATCGGCAGGTGTCGACGCGAAGTCGCTCGAAGCCGCAATCCAGGAAGTGACCGGCGGTCGCACCGCGGACAGCGCCGGTGCCGAAGAAAGCTACGATGCGATGAAGAAATATGCGCGCGACCTCACGCAGGCAGCGCGCGACGGCAAGCTCGATCCTGTGATCGGCCGCGATGAGGAAATCCGCCGCACGGTGCAGATCCTCGCTCGCCGGACAAAGAACAATCCCGCCCTCATCGGCGAGCCCGGAACCGGCAAGACCGCGATCGCCGAAGGCCTGGCGCTGCGCATCGCCAATGGCGACGTGCCCGACAGCCTCAAGGGCCGCACGCTGATGGCGCTCGATATGGGCGCACTGATCGCGGGCGCGAAATATCGGGGTGAGTTCGAAGAGCGCCTCAAGGCCGTGCTCGACGAGGTGAAGGGCGCCGAGGGGCAGATTATCCTGTTTATCGACGAGATGCACACGCTGATCGGCGCAGGCGCGAGCGAAGGCAGCATGGATGCCTCCAACCTGCTGAAGCCTGCCCTGTCGCGCGGTGAGCTGCACTGTATCGGCGCGACCACGCTCGACGAATACCAGAAGTATATCGAGAAGGATCCCGCGCTCCAGCGGCGCTTTCAGCCCGTCTATATCGACGAGCCGAGCGTCGAGGACACCGTCAGCATCCTGCGCGGCATCAAGGACAAATACGAGCTGCATCACGGTGTGCGCATCACCGATGGCGCGATCGTCGCCGCGGCGCAGCTCAGCAATCGCTACATCCAGAACCGCTTCCTGCCCGACAAGGCGATCGACCTGATGGACGAAGCCGCCAGCCGCATCCGCATGGAGGTGGAAAGCAAGCCCGAGGAGATCGAAGGCCTCGACCGCCGCATCATCCAATTGCGGATCGAAGAGCAGGCGCTGCAAAAGGAAACCGACAGCGCTTCGAAGGATCGTCTGGAGTCGCTCCGCAAGGAACTGGCCGAGCTGGAACAGCAATCGTCCGAACTGACCACCCGCTGGCAGAACGAGCGCGACAAGATCCACGCCGAAGGCCGGATCAAGGAACAGCTCGATCAGGCCAGGCTCGAACTGGAACAGGCGCAGCGCGCCGGCGACCTCGCCAAGGCGGGCGAGCTGCAATACGGCCGCATTCCCGAGCTGGAGAAGAAGCTCGAGGAAGCCTCGGGCCAGACCGACAATGCCCTACTCAAGGAAGAAGTGACCGAAGACGACATCGCCGGTGTCGTCTCTCGCTGGACCGGCATCCCGGTCGACAAGATGATGGAAGGCGAGCGCGAGAAGCTGCTCGACATGGAGAATATCCTGTCGAAGCGGGTGATCGGGCAATCGCAGGCGATCGACGCCGTTTCCAAGGCCGTGCGCCGCGCGCGTGCGGGCCTGCAGGACCCGAACCGACCGCTGGGCAGCTTCCTCTTCCTCGGCCCGACCGGTGTCGGCAAGACCGAACTGACCAAGGCGCTGGCCGGCTTCCTGTTCGATGACGATACGGCCATGGTCCGCATCGACATGAGCGAGTTCATGGAGAAGCACGCGGTCGCTCGCCTGATCGGCGCGCCTCCGGGCTATGTCGGTTACGAGGAAGGCGGCGTGCTGACCGAGGCCGTGCGGCGCAGGCCCTATCAGGTGGTGCTCTTCGACGAGGTCGAGAAGGCGCATAGCGACGTGTTCAACGTGCTGCTGCAGGTGCTCGACGATGGCCGCCTAACCGACGGGCAGGGCCGCGTGGTCGATTTCAGCAACACGCTGATCATCCTGACCAGCAATCTCGGCAGCCAGTATCTCGCCAATATGGATGACGATCAGAAGGTCGAGGATGTCGAACCGCAGGTGATGGATGTGGTGCGCGGGCATTTTCGCCCCGAATTCCTCAACCGGCTGGACGAGATCATCCTGTTCCACCGCCTGGCGCAGGAGCACATGGCCCCGATCGTCGAGATCCAGGTCGCGCGGGTGCAGAAGCTGCTCAAGGATCGCAAGATCGTGCTCGACCTGACAGACGCCGCGAAGAAGTGGCTGGGGCGGGTTGGCTACGATCCCGTCTATGGCGCGCGCCCGCTCAAACGCGCGGTGCAGCGCTACGTGCAGGACCCTCTGGCGGACATGATCCTGGCGGGCAAAGTGCCCGACGGATCGAAAGTGAGCATCGACGAGGGCGATGGGGAATTGGAGATGGTGGTGGGATGATGCCCTCACGCCCGCCGTCTCTTTTTTCTTGCCCGCTAGGCTTGGGCGTCGTGCCTCGCTAGTCTGCAACCCCTGTACCCGCAATGACGCGGTTTGAGAGGGAGGATCGATTTCGATGAGACAGTTGCACGGCGCCGCCGCACTCGGGGTGATCGGAGTAATGATGGCTGGCAGCGCGGCTTATGCCCAAACGCAAAGCGCATATGCGCTTTGCAGCCAAATTGAGGACGATGCCGCGCGACTCGCATGCTTCGATGAGACCTATGCACGTGAAACGACTTTGACTGCGACCGCTGTTGAGAAGGCAGAGGAAACGCGCGTCGAGGAATTCGGTCTGTCGGGCGAACAACGCCGTGCGCGGCGGGAGGCCGAGAGTGTCGCCATGCCAGCGCCTGCTCCTGCCTCTGGCGCCGAGGCTACGCAGGAAGGTGCTGCACTAAGCAGCCGGGTACGCGAGGTTTTCACTGATGATGCCCGGCGTGAGATCATCCTCCTCGAAAATGGCCAGATATGGAGGGCGAAGTCGAACCGCAGTTTGCGGGGCGGAATTCGCGCTGGCTGGACCGCAGAACTCTCGCGGAGCTGGTCGGGTGGCTATCGGATGAAGTTCAACGAGCGTTCCGGCTTTCTTTCGGTTGAGCGGATCAAATAGAGCCGCGCGCTGATGCCGCCCATGAGGCCAACAAAAAAGGGGGGCCTCGCGGCCCCCCTTCTCGTTTTCGTTGTGGATACCTGAACTTAGAAGTTGGTGGTGACTCGGAAGAGGAACTCACGTCCCAAGAAACCATCGGTGTACTGGGTCGTGCTGAAGCTCGGGAACGGTGGCTTTTCCCCTAACAGGTTGTTGACTGTGAATGCGGCTCGGAAATTGTCGTCGATCTCCCACCCGATCGTCGTGTCGAAGACAACGTAGTCGCCGACCTTGGCAAAGGGTTCACTCTGGTCTTCTTCAAGGTCGAATGAGGCGCCTGACAGGTAGTTACCGGTGAACGAGATCGAGAACGGACCAGTCGAGTAACGAATGGTGGCATTGAACTCGTGCTTGAAATCACCAATCTCGCCACGGTCGTCATCAAGAACTCCGACGACTGTGAACTGCGACTTGTCGAGGTAGAAGTAACGCGCGAGGAGGTCGATATCGCCCAGGTCGCCGTCACCACCGAACACGTCGCTCAAACCGAAGCCGTAGCGGGCCGAAGCCTGCAGACCGGCGAACTCGAACAGACCGGCGTTTGACTGGCCCACCTGCGCGCCTGTAATCTGACCGTCCGGACCGCGAGTAAACTGATCACAAGTCGGAACGTTCGGGAAGTTCGGGTTGTCGTAGCATGACCGCAGCACGTCGGTGAGGTCGAGAGTGACAATCGCGTTGGCCAGCTCGATGTTTACCCAGTCGGCCGTGATCGTAAGACCCGGAATAAAGGACGGCTGCAGGATGACACCTGCGGTCCAGGCCTTCGATTCCTCGTTGAGCAGATCGGGGTTACCCGACTCCGTGATTTCCTGAGACGCTTCGTTGATAATCGAGTCGAAATCATCTCCCAAGCCGTCCGCTGTACAATTTGCCTGCCGGGTTGCCGGTTGCGCACCTTGATCGCGGAATTCTAAATCGCATGGGTCGTCTGCAAATGAGAAAACCGACACGCCAGGCAGGAACAGCTCGGTAATGGCCGGAGCGCGCACCGATTCGGTGTAGCTGCCACGGAACGTCACATCGGGGACCGGAGCCAGCACACCGCCAACCGACCACACTTCGGCCGAGCCGGCCCGGCTGTTATCGATGTAACGGATCGAGGCGTCGAACTCGAGACGATCGATGAAAAAGTCGTTACTCGGCTGGATCACCGGGATCAGCACTTCGCCGAAGAACTCATTGGTGCTGAACGAACCGGCAACCGGCGCGATTGCGACCGAACGGCCGAGGCCCTCCTGAAGGAAACCATCAGGTGTGAACGTCTGTTCTTCGCGGCGGTTTTCGTAACCGACGTTGAAGGCGACCTCGTTGTCGAACAGATCGAACAGCCCACCGCCGAAGTTGACGTTGAAAATGTTCTGCGTGTTCGTCGATTCCGCCAGCGTTTCCGCCGTCACGAAGTCGATGGCCTCGGGCGAGGCAACGCCCTCGCCGAACAGGTTGAGCGGCACGCAATCCGTCACAGCACGTGTCTGCTCGGGCGTGTTCGGCTGCCCAGAACCTTGTGCCGTAGGCGGATCAAGCGTCACACGGCACACGATCTCACCCGTGTCGGGATCGGTAACCGCGTCGATAGCATTCAGGAAGTTCGCCTGGACGAGCGCCGTCGACGACGAAACCGCCTGAGACTTACCGTAAGCGTAAGAGACGTTCCAGAAGAAGTCGCGATTGCCCAGCTGCAGATCGCCCTCAAGGCCACCGACGATGCGGAACAGCTCGAGCTGCTGGAAGTTCGGGTTCGAACCGCCAAGGAGGTCGAAACCAGCCCGCTGGATGAAGAAACGGGTGTCGTCATTCACTCCATCTCCATCCCGATCGAAATTAAGATCGGTTACTCCGTCATCGTCGGCATCGAAATTGCCGGCAATAACACCTCGCGCCTGATCGCTAAGGAACGGGTTTGAAATCACTAAACCCAGAGCGCGGCTGTCGCCGCCAAAGAGTGCAGACTGGTAGACCGGCTGATTGGCCAACTCCTCGGCCTGTGTATGTGCATAGTTCGCTTCGAAGAACATGCGGATGTTGTCTGTAACATCGTAATGACCAAGAGCGAAAACGGAGTAACGCTCAAGGTCGGAGAGCACTTGGCTCGACCGGTTCAGATTGAGGCCGTCCCCACCCGACGAACTAACGATGTCCTGCGGATCTCCCGGATCGTAACTCACCAGATTACCGCTGCTATCGAACTGCACGCGGTCTCCGTCATTGTTGGTAAGCCAAGAAAGCCCACCCGTGCGCGAAGGAAGCCCCCCGGCGGTCAGGATGGAGATGCGGCGATTGAAGTAGACGTTTGTTGCACTTTGGCGGAAAAAGTCATTTTGCCCATACGGCGTGTCAAGAAGAAGCACACCGTTCTGATTCTGGTACTCGAAGTTGACCGCGATGTTACCGCGGCCATCGGCGAAGTTACCACCGACGGTAGCGTTGGCGAGATAGGAAGCGCCGTACCCTTCTTCGAAGATGCCGTACTGGCCGGTGACTTCGAGACCTTCGAAATCTTCCTTGAGGATGAGGTTGACGGTACCGGCAACAGCGTCCGAACCGTAAGTTGTCGCGCCCTTGACCGCGAGAACGTCGACGCGCTCAACCAGCGAAATCGGAATAACGTTAAGGTCGACCTGGAGCCCGGCGGCCGCGCCGCCGAAGTTCGATGCCGTGTTCGAGGACACGAAACGGCGACCGTTGACCAGCGTCAGTGTGCGCTGGGTGCCGATGCCGAACAGGTTGACGAAGTTCTGACCGACCGAGTAGCCGGACTGACCGCCCGCGCTCGAAACCGGAGTGCCGAAGCCCGGCACTTCGTTAAGCGCCTGCGCGACGTTGGTGAAGGCACGCTCTTCGAGCTCTTCTTCGCCGATGGCCGCGACCATCGGTGCCGCGCTTTCGATTTCCGGGCGCACAATACGCGAGCCGGTCACCACGATCGCGTTGCTCGGCGGAGCAGAGGCGTCTTCAACGGTCTCGTCTTCGTCAACATCCTGCGCGAGCGCCGGCGTGGAGATCGCCATGGCAGCGAGGCCAGCACCGGTAAGCAGCGCGGCCCGACCACCCAAGGTGGCAAAGGTCTTTTTCATGATTTGCAGTCCCCTAAACTCGAGCCGGATTGGTCCGGCTAGTGTGCCGATAATAGCAAGCCGTAAGCGCAGACGCAAGCAATGCGTCGCATAAATGGGTCCTGCATCTTACTATCCATGATGGAGAGTCACCAAATTGCCACACTTTTGGCCGGGCGGGACGGTTGTATGGACGGTTTGTGACAACGGGGCGGGCGCGGCGCGGCTCGTCCTGCTCTCGACGTATGCTGATACCTGCTGTGGTCTGCCGACAAGAGCATCGGGCGTGGTCGGTTGGCCAACGCACTTTTGCTACCGCGAATGCCTGTTGTGCAAATTCACCGGAAACTTTGATGAACCGAATGCTGATCTTGTCCTCGCTGCGCTCCCCGCTTCTGCACAGGAAGTTCCGACCGCCAGCCCGGCGCTTGAGGAATGCCGGTTATCGGCAGCTATGGCACGGGTGGTAGCGACCGCCGTCCTACCATCGGCAATTACTTCAACTACGGCACCTACGACTTCCTGGGTCGTTCGGTGTTCCTCAACGTGACCCGCTCGTTCTGACGGTTTCCGAGAGATTGAATTGAGGAAAGGGGCGGAGTGATCTGCCCCTTTCTTTTTGCGCGAAGCGCACTGGCCGCGCCGCCGGCAGACCGCAAGCGTAGCCTCTTCTCACTGCGAAAAGGCGTAAGAAAAAGGGCGAGGATCGCGATCCTCGCCCTTTGGCAAATCCATTAGTGGCCCTGGACTCTACCGGATGCGACTGCCCTTGATCCCGCGTTGATTGTTGATGCGCAGGAAATAGGAACTGAGCGCACCGCTCTTTATTAGCAGCGTGTCGCCCTTGCGCGGTTCGAGCAGGCGCCCTGGTACGTCGTCGACCCGCCAGACCGCGCCTTCCGCGGTCCTGAGGATATAGCCCGTCGAGTGCGATCCACTGACCGAAGCGATGGTGGTTTCCATTTGTGAAAACTCATCCTCGTCTTCGCGGTCGTCATCGCCCTTGCCGAAGATGCCGAAATCGGGAAGCGAGAAGCCGAAGAGTTTTCTGCGGGTCTTGCGAACCTCCTCGCGATCGACAAGCTTCAGTTCGCCCGCCTCGCTCGCTCCAACCATGGACTCGGCGGCGGTATCGAAACAGGCGAGCCGCGTTGCCGGGTCGCTCTCTGCCTGACAGGCCTTCAGTGCTTCCAGATAGGCGTTTGAAGGTCCCTGGTCATCGTCCATTGCGGCCGCAGCAGAGGCGCTGAATATGACAGCGAGAGCGCAAGAGGCACCGATCTGAAAATAGCCAAGGCGTCGCACCAATCTCTCCCGGGTCATCCTTTGAGTCCGCTAGAAGTCTATCGGAGCAGAAAATGAAAGCTACCTTTTTCGTCCAATTGTGTTCGACCCTGATGGACCGACCGTGTTAGGGAACGAGGGAATGTAGAATTGACAGGGAGTATCAGTATGAAATCGCGAACCCTTTGGAGCGCAATTGCCTTCATCGCAATCGCTTGCGCACCGGCGAGCGCGCAGCAGCCATCGGAGGGCGACAAGAGCGAAGAGGCCGTTGAGACAACGGGCGAAAAGTCGAATCTCGACGAGGTGATTTGTCGGACGTCGAAGGCGACCGGGTCGCGTGTGCGTACTTCGAAGCGGTGCCTGACCCGACGCCAGTGGACTGTGGAGCAGGCGCAGAATCGGCGCGATATAGATCGCGCGCAGACGTCTCGCGGTACCAGCGACTAGCTCAGCCCCGCAAGCGAGCTATGACAAACAGCTACTCGGTCGCATAATCCATTCGCTCCGCCCACGGGCGGAGCGTTTTCATTACGGGCTCAAGATGATCGGCATAACGCCGCCAGCGATAGCTAGCGCGGGTATATAGTTCCTCGCCAATTTGCGAATAGCTCGCCGTTCTGACCGGACCTCGTTTCCGCGCAGTTTGGGTATGATCGAGCAGGCCGTCGCTCCATTCAAGGCCAAGCCATTCGACAATCGGCTGCAGTTCGGCCTTCGGATCGATCACGAGCTTCTCGTATCGAACGGCCCGCCAGTCTACATCGAACAGGTCCACGGCGCGATGCCACGCCCGCCAGACGGCGTCATAGGTTCTTGCGGCCTCGTCGAGCGAGGTGAAGCTGCGCATGGCGAAATTAAGCGAAAAATTCGCCATGAAGCAGCTCAGCACCACATCATACGGATGTCGCTCGGCGAGGATGATTTTCGCTTCGGGGAACAGCCGGTGGATAAACGGCACGCGCTGCATGTGGAGCGGGTGCTTGTCTACCAGCCAGCGTTGATCGTCCCAGCCCTCCTCGGCGGCCCGAGCGAAGTACTCATCGCGTAGTTCCCCGATCCGCGTTTCGTCGAAGAGTGCGATGTCCTCACCCTCGATGCGCTTGATGATGCTGGCCATCATAGGGCGTTCTTCCAGAACGCTAAGATCGTCCAACCCCATCAGCATGGTATCGAGCAAGGTGGTCCCAGAACGCGGGAAGCCGACCAGGAATATGGGGTCACGGCGTCCGTCTGTGACTTTCGCATCAGAGAAGGTGCCAGCCCAGTCCGCAGTGCACTTTTCCAACTCGGCCTCCACCCGTTCGCGATAGTTTGCACCACGCGCGGGATGCGCCTCGGCAACGGCGGACTGGTTCATTCGCTCGAAGGCGGCAAAGGCCTTGTCAGCATTTTCCAGCCGGTCTTCGATACCCCCGACAAGTTGCCAGCGGCGCATTGGCAGGACGGTTTCCGGAATCGCATCGGCCAGTCGTGCCGCTTCCTCGAAATTGCCTGCCCGGCGCGCTTCCCAAGCGAGCAGGAAATTGGCCTCGGGTGGCGCGCTGGCCTTGTCGAAAGACGCGACGAGTTCGGCAAGCTCGTCGGTGCGGTTGAGCTTTTCCAGGATCATGCCGTATTCGACATGCGCCTCCCCGAAACCGTCGGTCAGCTCGATCGCTTTACGAAATGTGGCCATGGCATTGTCCAGATCGTCGACCTGAGCATAGGCCATGCCGAGATCGATCAGCACGCGGAGATTGTCGGGTGCGATGCCATGCGCGTCTTTGAGAACCTTTAGTCGTGGCCCCCCACGATCGGCCAATCGCAGCAATTCGGCCAGATTGAGATAAATCTGGATATCCGCAGGGGCGAGGGTGATCGCTTGCTCAAATGCCGCAATCGCCTCGTCCCACTGTCTCTGCTCCATCAGCACGTTGCCGAGATTGTTGAGGCTGGCGAGGTCCGCGGGTTCTGCCGCTATCGCTCTGCGATAGGCATCAACCGCCGCCTCCAATTCGCCTCGCTGCTGGCGCACGAAACCTTCGATCCGGGCGAGAGAGGGCTCGGTCGAACCTTCGGCCATCGCCAGAGCTTCATCGAGCTGGCCGGCGCGAACCAGAGCAGCCGCGAGATTGTTTCGACTGGCCGTATCGCCAGGGTTGATGACCAGCAGTTCGCGAAGAAAGGGAATGGCTTTGTCGGTATTGTCCAGACGCAGGGCCGCCAGGCTGCCCACGGCGAGAAAAGGGGCGCGCTCGGAAGTCTTCGTCAGGCAATCTTCGACGATTGCCAGCGCACCGGCCGGATCGCTGGACCGCAGCCGTTGCATGGCTTGCATCAATTCCGCGGGAGGGGGAGCAGCATTCATCCGGTTCAACCAATTCAGCTCTGTTGGGGGCGGGCGATGTCGAACGCCACGGTCATGCGTTCGCCTGCGGAGAACGGGCGCGTACCATGCCACATGGTACTTGGAAACAGCACTAGCCTACCTTGTTTCGGCTCGACGAGCCTCACGGGTTCGAGGCCAGGCAGGATATCGCGGGATTCACCCAGCGTCAGCCAGCCGGAATGGTCTGTTTTACCGTCACCCCGATCCTGGGCCTGCCCGATTGTGTCGGGCAGTGCGATATACAGCGCGGAGCTGATCCAGCCCTTGCTATGGACGTGGTCCGAATGGAAGCCCTCGTCCTTGAGCCGAACCGACCACGATCCAGCGACGCGTAGCGGATCGCGATCCTTCAAAAGCGTCGGGTGTCCCGCTTCGAACGGCGGCAGTTGCGCTACATGATCAGCGACCTTGGCAAGGATCGCCTTGCGGAGTTTCCGGATTGGGGCGGAAGTGCGCAGCAATAGATTGCCGTCGGTCTGGGTGCCTCCGCGAACGGATTGATCCAACGGCTGTGCGCTAGCGAAATGCAAGTGGCGCAGATGCGATGCGAGCACGTCCAGATCGCCGAGAATGTTACCGAGATCATAGACGCTTATGAGCCGCTCGTCTGCTTCGAGCCAGCGATAGCGAGGGTTCTCCGTCAAACGCCAAGCCAGCGATAAATAAGGCCAGAGCAGATGATCATAGTCGCGGGCGATCACCGGTTCAATCAGCGCTGCCGCCTTGGCGGCTCGTCCGGCGCGAAGGTGATGGCGGGCGTGCAGAGAGGTGTCGTTGACACTAGAGCCTGGAGCGAGAGTGCCGAAGGTGGTGTCGGCCTCGGAGAGATTCCCCAATTCAGACATCGCATGTGCTGCCAAAACCCGGAGACTGGCGGGATCGCCCAGCTTGCCCCGGGCGTCCTGCAAACCGGCGAGCGCGCCTTCGAAGTCGAGCGCTTCGAGATGGGTACCGGCGAGCAAGGTCGTCAGTTCGAGTGAACGGGGCTGGCCAGCCAATGCCTTCGTAATGGTGGCATAAGGGTCGAGCCCCATCTGGCCCCGAATGTGCGCGGCATCGCGGTGGCCATCGATCCACAGAGGATTGGCGGCGAGCAGTATGTCAAGATGGTCGACCGCGTCGTGGGCTCGGCCTTCGTGGAGGAGTGCGGCTCCCATGCCGAGCAGGGCGTGGCCATCCGTGGGAGCCATTTCGACCGCGCGCTGAAATAGAGCGACAGCAGGCGCTCCCGCCTCCAGTGCGCAACGTGCGTGGGAATGGGCGATCAGCGGATCGGAAGGGGCAAGTTTCGCGGCCTGTTCGAAGGCTTCCAGTGCCAGTGTGCTGTCCTGCGCTGTGCGTGCTGCAAGGCCGAGGAGCTGCTGCATGCGAGGGTCGCGGGGAAATTTGCGCGCCAGCTTACGTGCGATTGGCAGCAGGATCTCCGCATGATCGTTCCTGAGCAGGTCGAGGCCGACATTGAAAGCGGCTGCCGCATCGGTCTGCGGAATCGCCGCAATTGCCTGGCGTGCTTCGGTACGGTTCACGGGGTTGGCACCTGTGTCGGATAACGTGGCAATGCCACAAACGAAAATGGCGGACCCGAAGGCCCGCCATTCCCTTTCTAGTCTGCGTGAGGCTTAGAATTCAAGCGTCACACCAGCGTAGATGTAGCGACCGATCGCGTCATACACCTGCGCATAGACGTTACCGTTACACGGACCCGACGGGCAGGCCTGTGAGCCAACCAATGGCGGTTCCTTGTCGAAGATGTTGTTCGCACCAATACGAAAGTCGAAGTGGTCACCGGCTTCGTAGGTAAACGCCAGATCGAAGTAGTTGACCGCCGGGAACCCGGCATTGCCCGGACGCGGCGGATCGCCGTTCGGGTTCGGGCCACCGGCAACGCCGTCTTCATTATCGACGCTGCTGAAGTGGCGCCAACGAACCGAGGTTCCGATGCCGCTGGCGAAGTCGAAGCCAACGCGCAGCTGGTGGCGCCATTCGGGGTTCGGACCGTAGCTCAAAACACCGGCCGAGCAGGTGTTGCCGAATAGGCCGGCACAGTCGTACTGCGGCGCCTCGTCGAAGCCCGGATTGGTGTAGAGGCTGTCCAGCCAGGTGCCGACGAAGCTGATGTTCAGACGGCCGGCATTGCCGATCTGTCTGTTGTAACCAGCCTGAAAGTCGATGCCTTCGGTACCGATACCACCGATATTGTACTGGATATCATTCACGAAGCCCTGCGGAGTACGCCAGAGCGAACCCGAGCCGTCACGATTGATCAATCCGCAGAAGAACGGATCGGCCGTTTCGGTGCAGACCGCCAGGATGGTATCCTGACCATAGCCCTGAATTGCGTCGACAAGATCGATCTTGAACCAGTCCACGCTGGCGCTGAAGCCAGGCAGGAACGTCGGGGTCAGAACGACGCCAACGGTGTAGGTGTCGGCCTTCTCCGGCTGCAGATCGGGATTGCCACCAATGAAGCCGTTATACTGCTGAGCTGGGTTGGGGCCGACCACCTGGCCGACACTGAGACCCTGAGCAAGACAGCCAACGTCAGCTGCAGTAATCACGCGACCTGAGCACGGATCGGTCGAGCCGTTCAGAGCAACACGGTTCGGAGCGAACAGATCCTGGATCGTGGGTGCACGCACCGCACGGTTGTAACCACCACGGATCATGATGTCCGGGATCGGCGACAGTTCCGCCTCGATCTTGTAGGTATCGGTCGTCGCGCCAGTCGAGTAGTCCGAATAACGGTAACCACCGGTGATGGAGAATTCGGTGAAGAACGAATCCTGCACGATCGGCAGGCGAACTTCGGTGAAGAATTCCTTGACGTCGAAGGAACCGGAAACGGGCAACGTTGCCGCACCCTGACCGGACAGGTCACCCCTCTGGAACGAATCGTCCGAGAAGAACTCCAGCTTTTCCTTGCGATATTCGGCGCCCAGAACGAGGCCGATACCTTCCGAAGCCCAAGGCGACTGCATGCCGTAGTCACCAAGCGAACCCGAGACATATGCCGAAGCGACCTGGGTCGAAACGACACCGCGGGCCAGACCCACGGTCGAGAGATAATCGGTCGCCTCTTGCGAAGGTGAGGTCGTACCCGGCGAGAAGATATCCCAGGGAACACAATTCGGATCGGTGCCGTCGAGAGCCGAGCGGCAGACCGGCGTACCGTCCGGACCGGTAACGACGTCGATTGCACGGTTGAGTTTAACGATCGAGAGGTCGTTCGTGTAGGTCTGGCTGAAGTTGGTGCGACCGTACTGATAATACGCGTCATACGACCAGACCGGGCTTAGATCGCCACGCATGCCGAGAACGGCGCGGTAGCTGGTGTGCTGAAGGTCGTCCCGGCGTGGGCCGCCTTCCACGTTACGGCGCAGAATCTGCGCGAAGCCGCGGTTGTAGGTGGCACCCGTGGTCGGATCGATGAAGTTGAATGCATCGACAAAACCGTCACCGTTCGTGTCGGACCCCAGCGGATTCGGTGTCCCGTCCTGCAAAATGGCCGGCTGATTGCCAACAACTGAGAACGCTTCGTTCGGATCGGGGCTGACGAGAAGATTCTCGTCGTCGCAGATCTGAGCAAGCTGATCGGGCGACAGGAGCGGGTTATCACAATTGATCGACAGCGTATTGCCGAAGTCACCCGACGGAGCGATCTGAGCGACTGTACGGTCGTCCATGAACATGAACTCCATATACGGATGCAGTGCGGGGCTGATCTCGTAATCGGCGAAGACACCGGCGGTGTACCGTTCATCGGGACGCTGGAAATAATTCAGCGGCGCGAAGTTGAAAGGGGTGAAGCCCGGAAGCAGAGTACGATTCGGGCCGAACTGATTGATCGTCGAGGTAAACGCATCGGCGATTCCGTCCGGCTGATCGCCGTTTGGTCCACCGCCGACGAGATCCGTTGGATCATCGAAGTCATCGTAGATGAAGAGCGTACCCTGGGGCGACGTTGCTGAACCACCGCAGGTGTAAGGAGGAGTACCCGAAGTTGTCGCAGAGAGCGAACAGGCAGAGTAGTCACGCGAAGCCTGAAGAACAGCGTTGACCTTGCGATAGCCGACATAACCCATCGCGCGGCCACGACCATCGTCGAAGCTGGTGCCGAAAGCGAGTGTGGTGTCGAAGGTTCCGCCATTGGTCGACATACCACGCGGGTAGCCGAAGCCACGTGCATCGAGCGCATCGGTGTAGACCGAATTGCCACGATTGTTGTGGTTGTAGACCGAATACTGGGTATCGAGCTTGAAGCCTTCGAAATCGGTATCCATTACGAAGTTGACAACGCCGGCCACAGCGTCGGCACCGTAGACTGACGACGCACCGCCGGTCAGGACGTCGACGCGTTCCAGCATCACCGCCGGAATGACGTTGATGTCGGCAGCCGAAGTGGTAGGGTCACCCGGGACGAGGCGACGACCGTTGACCAGAACCAGTGTACGTTCGGTACCGAGGCCGCGCAAGTTGAGGTTCGAGGCGCCGGTCGCGCCATTGGCATAGTTCCCGCCTTCTGCGGCAAAAACCTGCGGCAGCGAGTTGACGAGGTCTTCGACGCGGGTCGTACCCGTGACTTTGAACTCTTCATTGCTGATCACGGTGACCGGAGTGGCCGACTCAAGGTTCGGCTGCTTGATGCGCGAACCTGTGACGACGATTGCGCCCGCAGGTGCGGAGGAATCGACGCTTTCATCGTCTTCCGTCGCAACCTGGGCCATCGCCGGCTGCGCCAGAAGCGCAATGCCGAGAACGGCAGGCGCCGCGCTGGCTTTGAAGTAGGTGTGGAGTTTCACTTGATAATCCCTCTATTGATCGACCGACCCCTGAGGTCGGATCTCCAAGGAACCTCTGGACAAGGATGGTGGCCCGCAAGCGCTGAACGCTGAATACGTGTACGCAAATCCCTCCAGTGGAAGGCCGCATGTGCCTTTACGGACCCGGTCAATGCAAAGCTTTTGTTACATTGTGCACGGTTTGGCGTAACGGGTGTGACGCCTATGTCACACCTCGCGATCTACCCTAAACTGGGCCTCACGGGACGATTCGATGAACGTGAAGCTTCAGAATTCGGCCTCGCTTGACGTTTACGTAAGGCGGGCCTAGGCAGCCAGTCCCTATTCAAAACCTACCTACTTTCCTGTGCAAGAAGAGGATGATGATGCCTGAAGCCTATTTAGTCGAAGCCGTTCGCACCGCCGGTGGTAAGCGGGGCGGTCGCCTCGCGGGCGTGCATCCCGTGGATCTTGCCGCCAAGTCGCTCGATGCCATCATGGAACGCAGCGGGTTGGAGGCGAAGGCGATCGACGATGTCGTCATGGGCTGTGTCAGCCAGGGCGGCGAACAGGCGATGCAGGTGGGGCGCAATGCGGTGCTGGCCGCGAAACACCTTGGCGAGGGCGTTCCCGCAGTGACGATCGACCGGCAATGTGGGTCCTCGCAACAGGCGATTCAGTTCGCCGCGCAGGCCGTGATGAGCGGGACGCAGGATGTCGTCATCGCCGCCGGTGTGGAAAGCATGAGCCGCGTGCCCATGGGGTCGACCGCGATGTTTCATATGAAAGAGGGGCTGGGCAATTATAAGTCGCCCGGTCTCGAGGAGAAATATCCCGGCATCCAGTGGTCGCAGTTCATGGGCGCCGAGATGATCGCCCAGAAGCACGGTTTCTCAAAGGACGACCTCGACCGGTTTGCGCTGTCGAGCCACGAAAAGGCGATCGAGGCGACCAAGTCGGGCGCGTTCGCTGCCGAGATCGTGCCGGTCGAGATCGAGACCGCCGAGGGAACAGAGATGCATGCGGTGGACGAGGGCATCCGCTTCGACGCGACGCTCGAAGGTATCGCCAGCGTCAAGCTGTTGAGCCCCGAAGGCAAGATCACCGCTGCAAGCAGCAGCCAGATCTGCGACGGTTCCAGCGCGGTGCTGGTGGTCAGCGAGAAGGCTCTGAAGGAATACGGTCTTACGCCGATGGCGCGCATACACAATTTGACCGTGACTGCCGGTGATCCGGTGATCATGCTCGAAGAACCGCTCTTTGCGACCGATCGCGCGCTGCAGCGTGCAGGGATGAACATTGGCGACATCGACTTGTACGAGGTCAACGAGGCCTTTGCACCGGTCCCGCTCGCCTGGCTCAAGCACACGGGCGCGGATCCCGAAAAGCTCAACGTCAATGGCGGCGCGATCGCGCTTGGACACCCGCTCGGCGCGAGCGGGACCAAGCTGATGGCCACGCTTGTCCACGCGCTGAAGGCGCGCGGCAAGAAATACGGCCTCCAGACGATGTGCGAAGGCGGCGGCGTCGCGAACGTGACCATCGTCGAGGCGCTTTGATTCAATGCGAGTTCCCGCGTAGGCGGGAAACCGCGATCGGATTGACACGATACCCCTGCCTTCGCGGGGGATCAGGAAGAGGAAGAGATAATGGAAGTCAGCAGCAATACCCCCGCAGTCGTCACCGGTGGCGCGTCGGGGCTCGGTGAAGCCACCGCCCGCGCACTTGCCGCCAAGGGCGCCAAGGTCGCCATCTTCGACATGAACGAAGAAAAGGGCGAAGCGGTCGCCAAGGATATCGGCGGCGTTTTCTGCAAGGTGAACGTGACCAGCGATGAAGAGGTCGACGCCGGTTTCGCCAAGGCACGCGAGGCGCATGGTCAGGAGCGCATCCTCGTCAATTGCGCGGGCATTGGCAATGCGATCAAGACCGCCAAGCGCGACAAGCAGAGCGGCGAGATCAGCCACTTCCCGCTGTCGGCCTTCGATTTCGTGATCCAGGTCAACCTCGTCGGCACGTTCCGCTGCATCGCCAAGTCGGCGGCCGGAATGATGACGCTCGACCCGCTGAGCGAGGACGGCGATCGCGGCGCAATCGTCAACACCGCATCGGTTGCCGGTGAAGACGGCCAGATCGGCCAGGCGGCCTACTCCGCATCGAAGGGCGGCGTGATCGGCATGACCTTGCCCATCGCGCGCGACCTCATGAACGAAGGCATCCGCGTGAATACCATCCTGCCGGGTATCTTCGAAACGCCGCTGATGAACGCGGCCCCGCCTCAGGTAAAGGAAGCGCTGGCCGCCAGCGTCCCGTTCCCCAAGCGCCTCGGCAACCCGGAAGAATATGCCAAGCTCGCCATGTGCATGATCGAGACCGGCTATTTCAACGGCGAGGACGTCCGCCTCGATGGTGCTATTCGCATGGCACCGCGATAAACGGAACTTTTTCGGAATACGGCGGACCTGTTCCCCGAAAGCATGGAGCCCGCGCAGTCCTGTGCGGGCTCCTTCTTTTTTGCGGATCGTGCAAGGAGCGGGCCGGCCTGCCGCCTCTGGAATACCCGATCAGTCCGTCGACAGCAGGTGACGGGGGATGACTTCCTTGAGCTGGGCCATGGTGAATGGCTTGGTGATCGTCGGGACTTGCGCGAATTTCGAGTCCAGCATCGGTTCGCGGCCATAGCCGCTGGCAAAAACGAATGGCACGCCCGCGTCGAGCAACCAATTTGCCGCCGTGATCGAGGTCTCGTCCCTAAGATTGATATCGAGCAGGGCGAAATCGACCGAAGAGGTCTTCAGCGCGGTCAACGCATCGGCGCAATTCCCTGCCATCGTCACCCGGTCGGCGCCGAGGTTGAGCAGCATTCTCTTCTCGGTATTGGCGATCAGGAATTCATCTTCCAGGATGAGGAAATGCCGTTCGCCCGTCGAGGTGCTTTCGGGTGTTTGGCTGCGGTCCGAGGTTTGCGGCTGCGCGCGCTCGGTCGAGCGGGCGGTCTTTGGGGGCAGGTGCAAGCTAATCTCCATTCCCGATGTGCGAGGGCGGATGTCGACACTGCCGGAAAGCTGAAAGGGAACCGCTTCTTCGATCAGTGCGGTGCCCGTGCCGGGTTTGCTGACATCAGACAGAGGTGGTCCGCCGGTTTCCACCCAGTCGACGGTGAAACCGCCGTCGTCCAACAAGGTGGTCGAAATGGTGACGCAACCCGCATCGTTGCTCAGCGAACCGTATTTCACGGCGTTGGTCGCGAGTTCGTGGATGACCAGTGCGAGAATCGGTATCGAATCGAAAGCGACGAAAATGTCCGGACCTTCAAACCTCGAGCGCCGCTTTTCCGGTTCCGGCCCTTCATAGGGTGCCAATTCGGATGCTATCAGATCCTTCAGCGAGATTGCCGACACCTCTCCCGAAGTCATCAGGTCGTGCGCGGTCGAAAGCGCGGAAATCCGGCCCTCCAGCATGGTCTTGTATTGATCGATCTCGGTTTGATTTTTCGATGATTGTTCGATGAGGCTGGCAATCAGTGTGATGATATTGCGAACCCGATGGTTGAGCTCGTCGATCAGCAATTGCTGTTTTTTGTTGGCACGGTCCTTTTCACGCGCGTTCTGTTCGGTCAGCTTGAGGAGCACTTCGACGAACGTGGCGCGCAAGGCTTCGCCAGCGGCGATTTCGCGCTGTGTCCATTCATCCGAATAGCCGCGCACCGTTTCCTTCCATTCAGCGAAACCATCGCGCGGGGTCAGTTTGAAACTTCCCTTGGCGGCGATGGCGGGTTTCTCGGGATTGCCAGCCCATCTGACGCTCTTGGCCACTTCCGCACGGCACAGAATCAGATACGCGTCGGGCAGACGGGAAATTGGGATAACCAAAATACCTGCGGCAACATCCTTGAGTTCATCCGCATTCGCCAGATGATCGGACAACCGATCGATCGCGAACACTTCGGTCCGGTCGCGCTCCTTCACGAAATCGAGGATCGCTCCGGACAGAAGCTCGTCGGGAGCCTTACCATATCTGAGAAATTCGCCACCGATCTTCGCGATCACGCCATCACATGGGATAACGCTGGTGATGAGATCGCCGATTTCGTCGAAGCGCGCCGAAATCCTGTTCGTCGACGCGAAGCACGCTGTGATCCGCGAGTGCACCATTCGCGTGCGTGCGGTGAGCTGGCGTCGCTCGAGAGCACGGCTCTCGCTGATCTTGGAGGATAAGATCTGGCCGAAAAGCTCGGCAGCGGACCGCTTAAGTTGCGAAATCCGCAGCGGACCCTGGACATGGTGGCACGCTACAAGGCCCCACAGCCCATCGATATCCATCAGGGAAATCGACATGGATGCACGAACGCCCATATTCTTGAGATATTGGATGTGGACCGGCGAAATGGCCCGGCTGGCACACATGCTCAGGTCGAGAGGCGCGGCTTGGCTCCGATTTCCGGTGCTCAGCAGTTCCGCCGTTTCGGCATCGACATCGGCAATCGAGCGGATGGGGTTGCGCCGATAAAGGGCGCGGGCCTGCTGGGGAATGTCGGTTGCCGGATATCGCAGGCCAAGAAAGGACTCGATCCCGGGGCCTCGCGCTTCGGCGATGACTTCGCCGCTGCCATCGGCATGGAATTTGTAAACCATCACGCGATCGAACCCGGTCAGCTCGCGCATATATTCCGCGCCATCCTGGGCAACGGCGGTCACACCGCTCCTGGAATCGAAACGCGTGGCAGCGTGGCGGACCTGCGGCAAGAAGTCGGTCTCTGTCCCGCCAAGGCACTCCTCTATCTCGACAACGATGCCCCGCCTGGAACGAGTCACGTTGACATCCGCCGGACGGTCGGGGAGGAAACCGTCAGTGTGGAAGATGCATTCGATCTGGTCCGCACTCGATATTGTACCCGCCGCTGCGACCACGGCTTTCCATGCCGCGTCGGCGAAGAGGGTCTGGGCCTCGCATTTCGGCAGTTCGCTCGCATCGATTTGAAGAAGCTCGGGTGCGTTTGCCGAATAGGTCAGCAACTCGCCGGTTTCGGAGAATTCCAGCAGGACCGCGAAGCTCTGAACATGGCCGATGATGTGGATCGGCTCGCGATCGCAGCCTGTGAGGTTCATCATGGTCATCTTCAAAGTAAGTACACCTTTTCGAATCCCGTGCGAGTAAAAAAGGACCTTTGGGGAAGGGGTTGCTTGCCACACCTCATTTGTTTCTTACGTTGTAGGGTGCCGGGGTGTACGCGGCGGGTCTGCTCTCGCCAGTCGGAATATGCCCCCGCACCATACGGGCGATACTGTTTCGGCGCCGTCAGAAAACGCCATCGATTGCCGCCCCGACCAAGGCGTGCCACGATCTCCCCGACCCCGCTTTCACACCATGCCTGAAAAGCACGAAGGGCTACCAAGGAGAGACTACGCGATGACGGCTTTCACCCAGATTGTATTGGATAAGATCGACGGCGTTGCCACGATCACCCTCGACCGACCTGAAAAGATGAATGCTTTCACCGGCAGGATGGGCGCCGAAATCGCCGCGGCGATCGACGATACCGATGCCGACGACGAAGTGCGCGCCGTGATCGTGACCGGACGGGGCGAGCGCGCCTTCTGCGCCGGGGCCGATCTTACACCGGAAGATGGGGGCAGTGTTTTCTCCGACCCTTCGGCGGTAGACGATCTTGCCGACGAACGGGTTCGGGACGGCGGAGGGCGTCTGACCCTGCGCCTGTTCAGTTCCAGGAAACCGCTGATCGGGGCGTGCAATGGCGTGGCGGTCGGAGTGGGGGCGACCATGCAGCTTCCCTTCGACATTCGCCTGTGCTCGGAAAATGCGCGATTCGGTTTCGTATTCGCGCGGCGCGGCATCGTTCCCGAAGCGGCTTCGAGCTGGTTTCTGCCCCGGCTGGTCGGCATGCAAACCGCGCTCGAATGGTGCATGACCGGGCGCATCTTCGATGCCGACGAAGCGCTCGATCGCGGCCTGGTCCGCTCGGTCCATCCGCAGGGCGAATTGATGGATGCGGCGATGGGCATCGCTCGCGAGATCGCGGACAACACATCGGCCGTTTCGGTTGCGATGACTCGCGCCATGCTGTGGCGGCTGGGTGCCGGGGGCCATCCGATGGATGCGCACCGGATCGACAGCCGGGCGATCTACCGCCTCAGCCGTAGCGAGGATGCGAAAGAGGGGATCGCCAGTTTCCTCGAGAAACGGCCACCAGCCTATCCCGACACGGTGAGCGCGAACATGCCCGATTTCTACCCGTGGTGGAAAGAGCCGACTTATGAGTGAGTCCGGGCGATAAGGTTACAATCGCAACGGCCTTGCCAAGCCGGAGGCGCGGTTTAAAGGTATGGGCATGTCCAGACGTCAGCCCGCCCAACGCCTTGCCGAGTTCCTGCCTTACCAACTGTCGATCGCATCGAATGCTGTATCGACCCGGATAGCCGAACAGTACCGCAAGCGTTTCGCGCTCAAGACCACCGAATGGCGTATAATGGCGGTGCTGGGCGATCACGGCTCGCTGACCCAGCGCGATCTTTCGCAGCAGACCTTGATGGACAAGGTGCCGGTCAACCGCGCGTGTAAACGGCTGGAGGATCGCGGTCTGGTCCAGCGCTCGCCGAATGCCAGCGACGGGCGTTCGCATCTGCTGGAACTGACGAGCGAAGGGCGCGCGGTCCATGCGGGGATCATGCCGTTGGCCCTGAAGATCGAGAGCGAGCTGTTCTCGGTGCTAAGCGAGGAAGAATGCGCCAGCCTGCTCGACATGCTCGTGCGTGTACGCGATCAGGCGGGCGACTTCGACGCGGAAAGCCTGGCCGACTGAAAATCGGCCAGGCTTCCTGTGCGACTGGCGCAGGAGAAGCGGGTTACCCGATACCGCCGCTGAAGGCGTCGGCGATCGAACAGGCCGCCGGTCCGAGAATGACGATGAACAGGACCGGCAGGATGAACATGATCAGCGGCACGGTCATGATGGCCGGCAGGCGCGCGGCCTTTTCCTCGGCGCGCATCATACGCTCGTTGCGGAATTCGGCCGAAAGGACGCGCAAAGCGGAAGCTAGCGGGGTACCATAGCGTTCGGTCTGGACCATGGTGGTGACGACGCCCTTCACCGCCTCCAGATCGACGCGGTAGGCGAGGTTGTCGAAGGCTTTCTTCCGTTCGTTGAGGAAGGACAATTCGATAGCGGTGAGCGCGAACTCTTCGCCCAGTTCCGGATAGGCGCGGCCCAGTTCCTTCGCCACCCGGTTGAAGGCAGCATCGACGGTCAGGCCCGCTTCCGCGCAGATGACCAGTAGGTCGAGCGCATCCGGAAGGCCCTTCCGGATCGCGTCCGAACGTTTGGACGCCAGATTGCTGAGGTAGATTTCCGGACCCTTGTATCCGAGAAACACGGCCAGCATCAGCGCACCGTTGCGCTTCATCGGACCCCATTCGGGAAAGGTATCGAGCAAGAAGACGGATACGAATACGAGGCCGCCCAGCAGCACCGGCAGAACGGCGCGCAGGCCGATGATAACGATCGCCAGTTCCTTGTTGCGGATGCCTGCATGGGCCAGCTTTTGCTGAACGCCCTCTACTTGGCTCTCCTGCAACACTTTCATCTTGCCGAGCGTGTCTTTGATCTTCTCGGTCGTGTCGGTCTTGCGAACCAAGCTCTGCCGCTTCTTGGCGGACGAGGTAACAAGGCCCATCTTGAGCTCTTCCCGGCGACCTTCGAGCGCTTTTACGCGCTTGCTCATCGGGTCCTTGATGGTGACCGCGGTGTAGATCGCGAACACCATGGCGGCGGCCGCGATCCCGATGAGGATCGAGCCGACCAGATAGACATCGAAGCCGAGAAGGGTGGGGCCGGTTGCAGCGTCCATAAGTCTAGTCCTTCCCCAGCTCAGATCTCGAAGCTGACCATCTTGGCCATGATGAAGGCGCCAATGCTCATCCACACGAGGCCGCCGAGGCCGGTTACGATCAGACGGTCATCCTCGAAGAAGCCGCCGATATATGTCGGGTTGATCCACCAGATCAGCCCGAACACGATGAAGGGCAGGGCGCCGACAATATAGGCCGAAGCCTTCGATTCCGAGCTCATGGCCCTGATCTTGAGTTTCATCTGCGCCCGCTTGCGCAGCACGTCCGAAAGATTGGACAGGGTTTCGGCGAGGTTACCGCCGGTTTCGCGCTGGATGGCGAGGGTGATGCAGAAGAAGTTGAATTCCGGAATACCGAGCCTGTCCGCCGTTTCCTGAAGGGCATCCTCCATCGTGCGACCGATCTTGATACGCTCCACGACGCCCTTGAATTCCTCGCCGACGGGGCCGGGGACCTCCTGCGCGACGACCGCCAGGGTCTCGGTCACCGGAAGGCCCGAGCGCAGGCCACGCACGAGCAGTTCGATGGCATCGGGGAACTTCGCGTTGAAATTGTTGGTGCGCTTCTTGATCGTACGCCCGACGATGAAATGCGGTAATCCCGCCCCCACCAGTACGCCGATGGCAAGGGACAGGCCCGGCGATCCGCTGCGCAGGAACATGAGCAGCGTCACGACGATGCCCAGTCCGAGCGATGCATAGGCATATTGGCTGAGCGTCCATCCCTTTCCGGTTCGGTCGAGCCGATTGGCCAGCGCCTCGATCCGCGAGGTCGATCCGGCGACTCGCTGCATTTTCGGCTTGCGCGCGGCAATGGCCTTTTTGAGCTGGGATTCGACCTTGGCGTCGGTGCTTTCCGAATGGCGATAGCGAAGCTGCTCCAGCCGCCGCTGGCTCGCCTTGGCCGCATTCGGGCCGGAGAGCATGGCGTATCCTATCGCCAGCAAGGCGAGGACCCCGACGGCCACAAGCACCGGCTGGATGATATTCATGCGTAGTCTCCGTCCATTTGCAAGCTACCCGAAGCGCGTCCTGGGTGCGGTCATTCCACAGGCTGGGCGGCCGGTGCGTCCTTTTTCTTCGCGAGCAGATTCTTGAAATCGAAACCGCCGAGCAGCGATTTCTTCGCGCCGGTCTCCTCGGCCGCATCGGCCTCTTCGGTGCCGATACCGATGACGCGGGCGCAAAGCTGCTTGATCACTCCCGTCGCCTTGGCTCCGCTATTGGCATCGACGAAAGTCTTGCCGAGCTTGGCGGCATTGGCCGCAGCCTTCTGATCGTAGGGGATCGTCACATCGATCTTGCGCTCGATCGAGGCTTCGAAATCGGCCTTGCTGATTTCGGCAGCCCCCGGTTGAACCTTGTTGGCCGCGATCACGACATGCGAATGCGGTGCATTCGTCTTGAGCCACGAAAGGATGCGGATCGTATCGCGGGCCGAGGCCAGCGACATTTCGGTGGCGAGCACGACGACGTTTATATCGTTGAGCAGGTGAGGGAAATTGATCATCATATTGCGCGGCATGTCGAGCACGGTCATTTCGAATGAATGCCTGAACTCTTCCTGCAACTGCACGAAAGCCGAACCGTCGGTCATCAGCGGATGATTGATCGGCGCCTCTGCCGAAAGGATCGCGAGATTGTCGCTCGCGCGGATCATCGCGCGTTCGATGAACAGCCCGTCGATCCGGCTCGGATTGTCGATCGCGTCGGTCAGCCCGCGACCGGGTTCGAGATCGAGCGCCAGAGCGCCAGTGCCGAAATGCACATCGAGATCGAGCAGGGCGGTCGGCATGTGTTTCTCGGTGGCGAAGAGCCAGGCGAGTGACGTCGCGAGCGTGGATGCGCCAACGCCGCCCCGCGTGCCAATAACGGCAGTCGACATATGGCGTTTGACGCCCTCGGCTTCGCCGGTGCGGGGAGCGAGAAAAACAGCCTGCGCCTGATTGAGCGAATCGCGCAGCATATTGGCCGATAACGGCTTGAGCAGGTAATCGTGGATGCCGCTTGCGAGCAGGTCGCGATACAGGCGCACATCGTTGACCTGGCCGATGGCGATCACCACCGTGCCCGGTTCGCAGACTTCGGCCAGCGCGTTGATGTCGTTCAGCGGGTCGCCGCTTTCGGAAAGGTCCACCATCAAGATGTTGGGGCTGGCCGAAACCGATAGAGACTGAATCGCGTTGCGTAATCCGCCCTTATTGCATTTCTCGGGCTGCCAGCCGAGCTCAATCACCACCGGGCGCAGTACATCGAGAGCATTATCGTCGCAGATATAGGCCGCAAAGGCGTCGCGGTTGCCCGCCATGCCGGATTTGAGTGAAGCGCTCATGGCTGCTTAATCTCCCTTGCTGCTGACTTGCGACAGACCGCCCGCGCCGGTCGGAGCCTTTTCGCGATAGGCTTCGATCGCCTTGGTCGAAGTGGTGACCACGGTCTCGCCCGAGCCCTTCTGTCCCGAAATGAGATCTTCCGGGTTTGCGATCATCGCAGCGAGATTGCCGTTCACCGCGCAGCCGTAACCAGGGTAGGTTGCGTTATATTCGTTTGCTTCGTTGTTGGCCGACCAGTCGGGACACCCGGGAACACTTGCCGTCGAACGGGTTATGACGATGCGCGCCTCACCCGGATCGATGTAGTCGGGAGTGACCGGGGAATTCTCGCTGACCAGCAGGCCATGCCGCCCGGCGAGAGCGGCGAGATCCTCTCTCACGGCCGGATTGGCGGTCGGATCGTCGAGCGAGATGCGATCGCCATAGCCAAGTTCCATGGCGTCGAACCAGCCCGCGACACGGCGCTGCTCGCCGAGCGGCAGGCCATCGCCCGCAGTGCGTATGTCGAGCGTGAAGTTGGTCCGTTCGACAACGGGCTGACGAGCGCTGTAAAGCGAACGGTTTTCGGTCGGGAAACCGCCGCAGGCGCTCAGTGCGAGGCCGAGCGAGGCGGCCAGCGTACCGGCGAGCTTGCGATTGAATGCGATAGCCATGTTACGCGTCCCCTTATTCGAAACTGAAACCGGGCTTGGCCGAGGCGGTCCGCTCGTTGCGACGCGCTTCGGTTTTCCCGTCTGATGCTTGCTGATCGCCACCGTCAACCGGCGTTCCTTGCGAAATAGCAGGTGCGGCAGGCTGCGACTGAACGGCTCGTGGTTTCGGACGGTCGCCGCCGGTCACGCCGTCGCTTTGCTGGAAGCCGAGCAGGCGCTGGAATTCGGTCGGCTTGCGGAAACCGTCGGTCGGCAGCTTGATGTCGTTTCCGTCGATCGGTTTCACCAGATAAGGAGTCACGACGATCACCAGTTCGGTTTCGCCCTTGCGGTAAGTGGTCGATCGGAACAGGTTGCCGAGGATCGGAACATCGCCGAGGCCCGGAGCCTTGTCGATCGTATTGGTCGCGTTGTTCGACAACAGGCCGGCGATCATGAAGCTCTGGCCCGAGCCCAGCTCGACAGTGGTTTCCGCGCGGCGGGTCACCAATGCGGGCACCTGGAAACCTTCCAGCGTGATCGCGCCCTGGCTGGACAATTCCGATACTTCCGGACGTACGCGCATCGAGATACGACCGTTCGAAAGCACGGTCGGCGAATAGGCCAGACTTACGCCATATTTCTTATATTCGATCGAGGTTGTGCCAAGGCCCTGACTCAGCGGAATCGGGAATTCGCCACCGGCCAGGAATTCGGCCGTTTCGCCCGAAAGCGCGGTGAGATTGGGCTGCGAAAGCGTGGTCACGAGCCCTTCGGTTTCTGCCAGGTCGAGCGCGGCGCCGATGTCGAGACCGAGAAACTTGCCGAATGCCCCCAAGGTAGTGCCCGGCGAAATCGGGTTGACGGTGGAGCCGGGCAATTCCTCGATCTCTCCGGTCACGGGATTCAAGAATCTTTCGATGATCTTCGAACCGGTTCCCAGCGCCCTTCCGGGGGTGAATTCGGGAATTGCGCCTTGCCTTCCCTGGCCGATGCCGAACTTGAACCCGCTGCTGCTGTCGATGCTGGTCAGGTTGACGCCGAGCGCCCGCACGAAGCTGCGGCTTACCTCGGCGATGCGAACCTGCAGGTTCACTTGCAGCGGGGTGGCCATGCGCAGCCGGCTGATGACATTCGCATCTTCCCCGACAAAGGCTTCCACCAGGCGCTGTGCTTCTTCCGCATCCTCGGGACCGGCAACGGTTCCGGTGAGGAGAATGACATTGGATCCCATGGTCGCGACCGATATCTTCGCCTGGGGCATGGCCAGCGCGAGAAGCTGATCGATGCTGCCGATGTTGGAACCGACGCGGATATTGGCCGACCAGATGATGTCTCCGGCCCGGTTGCTGGCGTAGATCGTGGTTTCGCCGCCCGCCTTGCCGAAGACGTAGAGCTGACGCTGGGATTTCACCTGAACGTCGGCAATCTGGTCGTTGGCGATGAAGACATCGGCCATGGCGCCGGGGACGTTGACCAATTCGCCGCGACCGATCGAAAGCACGATTTCCGAGCTCGGGCTCACGATCGACTGGGCTGTCGCGACGCTCGTCGGCGCGCTGGCCAGTGGCGCGATGGCCAGACTGGCGACCAGCAATTTCGTGTTAAGTCGACGTTTCATGGATGTGCCCCCTGATTGGCTACCCGTTTTTTCTTTCCGGCTCATGCGACGGCAACCGGCTGCGCGACCGGCCCGATCGTGGCTGGTAGCGAGGTTCCATCGGCCTGCCCGCCCTTGATGACGCCGGTCACGGCGCTGATCTTGGCGGCGCCGACCGGGACGCGTTCCGTTTCCTTGCCACGGGTGACGCGCACGCTCGGCCCCTGGCGGACGGGCATGCTCGGTTCCCCGGCTGATTGGGGCGGCGGCGGACCCGCTACCGCGCCCTGCGGCGGTACCGTGCGACGCTGAAAACGCGAGACGTCGCCGCCGGTCACATAAGTGCTTTTCCCGTCGTCGGGGCGCGCCATGGCCTGACGCAAGATGCGTTCCTCCTCTTCGGGAGTCGCGTCGTCGGGAATGGCGATGTCGCCTGCGGCGATCGCGCGCTCGAGCTCGGTCTGGTTGTCGGCCAGCGAGCGCAACGAAAGGCTAAGCGTACCGATCGTCTGCGCCACGGCGATCTTCTCGGCTATGACGGGCGTGACCTCGAGTGTGACGGTGCGAAATTCCTTCACCACCGTCGAACCGTCTTCGGCCTGTTCCGAAACGGTCGACTGGTCCGTAGCCAGGACGCGAAGGTTACGTAGAATGGTTTCCGACGCGTTCAGGCTTGCGCCGTCATTGCCCCCCACTTCCTGGGTCAGCACCATGTCGACACGGTCGCCGGGAAAGACGAATCCGGCCACACCCGACTGAGCGGTGACGGGAACGGTAATGGCCCGCATGCCCGGGGCGAGGGCGGCGGCGAGGAAGCCGCGATCGCCCGGCGCGACGAGCGAACCCTGCGTGACCGGTTCGCCGGCGGTTATCGGGTGACGAACAACCGTACCGAGAAGCTTGTTCATATCGGCTTCGCCGTCGAGGAAGTAAGCGTCCTGAACCAGTTCTTCGGGCCAGAGCTGGTACCCGATCGCGTCGGCCGTTATGATTGTGCCTACAGGCAGCGCCCGCTGCGCGACGAGGACTTTGGGACCGCGCGCTTCGACCTGGGCGGCTTCGGCCTGAGGCGCGCTCGCACCGGCAAACATGCTCCGCGCGATGAGCGCCGTACCCACTGCAACGATCAGTGCGGCGACCAGCAGAACCAGTTTCTTCCTATCCATGGCTGTCTAGCCTCTCTCGTTCGGCCCGCGGAATCCCGGTGCGGGCAAGTATGGGTTCGTGCTGTAGGGTCGAATTGGTTAAAATCGCGTTCTCAGCCGCCGGTCATGGCCGGGTGGGCGGCCAGCAACTGCCCGCTGGCGACGATCCAGATACCGGCGAGCGAAATAGCTGGGCCATAGGGAACCCAGAGATCGCGCTCGTGCCGCCGAATGATGCGGATCGACCCAAGGGTGACCACGAGCAAGATGGCGAATGGAGCGAGTATCACAGCGATGGCCGCAAGGGGGCTGGAAGAAGTCGTTTCGACCAAACCCTCCGGCACGGGCAGCGTCGGCCCGCCGAGCACGGCGCTGGCGAAAAGCACGGCAATCAAGGTGCCCAGAACCAACAGCGCGGAATCGCGCGCAGGGCTGGTCTTGAAGGCATTGGAATGGGCCACCCGCCAGGCACCGACGGCCATGGTCAGCACCCACCCCAGCATCGCCATGGCCACCAGCAAAAAGGTGAATTGCGAAGGCGGTATCCACAAGGAAAGGGCCGTGAGCAGCTTTACGTCTCCACCCCCCATCTGGCGGATGGCGAAGAGTACGCAGCAGACCGCGAAAACGACGGCTGCCAAACCCAGTTGAAACGCAATCCCGGGCCATAGCGGCAGCCCGATCGACAGCCAGTATAGCGGCGCGCCGAGTGCCACCGTCATCGTCAGCCTGTTGCTGATCGTCCGGCTCTTGAGGTCGGTGACGATTACCCAGAGGAGTGCGATTGCCAACCCGGCAAGCAATACGTAGGTGAAAATCTGGCTTTGCATGACGCCCCCGACGCTTCCTTGACGGGAGGTGCTACACGAGCGTGCTTACCAAAAAGTAACCATTGAGGAGGTCGAGATCACCGGCATGTCAGCGTCACACCAGACAATCGACCGCCGCGTTATTCCCCCTCCGGCAAAAGAATCGACTTTCACGCTGGCCGATGGGCACGCCATCAGGCGGATCGACTGGCCGGGGGTAGACGAAGGCGGGCGCGGTTCGCTGCTGTTCCTCCCGGGACGGGGTGATTTTTACGAAAAATACCTCGAAACGCTCGATCACTGGCATCGCGCAGGTTGGCGTGTCACGGCGGCCGACTGGCGAGGTCAGGCGGGCTCCGGCAGGCTGGGCGGCGATGCTGTTACCGGCCATATCGACGATTTCGCGACCTGGAGCGAAGACCTCGCCTGTCTGTGGAAGGCGTGGAAAGCGAAAACACCTGGGCCGCATATCCTCGTTGCCCATTCGATGGGTGCGCATGTGGTGATGCGCGCACTGGTCGATGGTCTCGTCGATCCCGAAGCAGTGGTTCTGAGCGCGCCGATGATCGGCATGGCGGGGCCGCCCCTACCCCTGGCTGTGCTTCATGGTGTCGCGCGAGTGATGACCCGGATCGGCAAGCCGACACGGCCGGCGTGGAAGTGGAGTGAAAAGCCCGGTGAAATGCCCGCCCGCCGCCGCGACCTACTCACTCATGATGCCGACCGCTATGCGGACGAGCTGTGGTGGCGCGAAAAACGGCCCGAGCTGGTGATGGGGCCGGGAAGCTGGGGCTGGGTAGAGCGCGCCTACGCTTCGGCCCGCCGATTGGGCGAGGCGGGGGCGATGGAAGCCGTCCGGGTTCCCGTCCTTATAGTCAGCACCTCGGCGGACAGGCTGGTCGATCATGCGGCGGCCGTCCGCGCGGCGCGGCGCCTGCCCCGCGGCGAACTGATCGAGTTCGGGGAAGAGGCGCATCACGAAATCCTTCGCGAAGTCGATCCCGTGCGTGAGCGCGCGCTGGCGGGTATCGACGAATTCCTCGATCGCGTGGCCCCGCGGAAATGACCATGACCGTTTACGATTTTGCCATCGTTGGTGCCGGGATCGCGGGGGCCAGCCTCGCCGCTGAATTGTCCGCGGGCGGTGCCCGTGTGCTTCTGCTGGAGGGGGAAGAGCGCCCGGGCTATCATGCAACGGGGCGCTCGGCGGCGTTCTGGGAAGAATGTTACGGCGGGCCTGAAATCGTGCCGCTGACGCTCGCTTCGGGGCCTTTTTTGCGTGACAACGGCTTTCTGCGCCAGCGCGGTGCCCTGTATATCGCCAGGGAGGGCGACGAGGAGCTGGTGACGCAATTCATGCGACGGTTCGTTCCGACCGGAGCCTCGATCCAGCACATGGGCCGCGCGGATATCCAGAAGAAATTGCCCGGAGTCCGGCGCGTCTGGTCCGATGCGATTTGGGAACCGGTATGCGCGGATATCGATGTGGCTGCGTTGCACTCGCACTATCTGGCCTTGGCGCGCGAGGGCGGTACCCGGCTCGAATGCAGAGCACGTGTCGTCGATCTCGATCGCGGCCAGGGGGAATGGACTATCGCTGTCGCAGGTGGGGAAACCTTCCGCGCCGCAGTCGTAGTGAATGCGGCAGGCGCATGGGCCGACGAATTGGCAAGGATTGCCGGCGCAAAGCCTGCCGGCATCGTTCCCTACCGCAGGACGGTCGCGCAGGTACGGGTAGACCCGCCCGTCGACGAAGACCTTCCCCTGGTGCTCGACATTCGCGGGCGCTTCTATTTCAAGCCCGAATCGGGCCGCCTGTGGCTCAGCCCGCACGATGAGGAGCCGAGCGAGCCCTGCGACGCGGCGCCGGAGGAACTGGCAGTTGCCGAAGCGATCGCGCGGCTCGAGGAAGTCGTCGACTGGAAGGTGATGGCGGTAGAGCACAAATGGGCGGGACTGCGCAGCTTCACCGCGGATCGGCGCCCGGTCTATGGCTACGATCCTGAGGCCGCCGGTTTCGCCTGGTTCGCCGGGCAGGGCGGGTTCGGGATCCAGACGGCTCCCGCTGCGGCGCGGCTCGCCCGGCAGCTTTTGCTGGACGAAGAGCGCGATGCGATGACCGGGCACCTCGATGCGGACCTCTACTCGCCCGCCCGCTTAGCCTAGCCAAGGGCGCGATACGCGCTAGGGTGGTGAACCCCCCGTAGAGTAGGAGCGACGACCGATGGGCCACCATTTCGAAATCTACAAGGACAAGGCGGGAGAATTCCGCGTGCGCTTCAAATATAACGCCGAAGTGATGTTCTCGACCGAAGGATATTCGTCGAAGGCGAGTGCGCAGAATGCCATCGATTCGATCAAGAAGAACGGCCCGGGGGCCGAAGTCGTCGACAACAGCTAGTCAGGGCTAGCCCTGGCGCGCGATACGGTCTGCCTCGTCGCTGGCGAGGCGGTCCACGCGGTCGTTTTCTTCATGGCCTGAATGGCCTTTGACCCAGTGCCATTCGACATTGTGCCGTTCGGTCAATTCGATCAGGTCGTGCCACAGTTCCGCATTGCGGACCGGTTTGCGGCTGGCATTCACCCAACCGCGTTTCTTCCAGCCGTGGACCCACTTGGTGATCCCGTCGATCAGATATTTGCTATCGGTGTAGAGATCGACTTGGCAGGGCTCGATCAATGCGCCCAAGGCCTTGATGGCAGCGGTCATCTCCATCCGGTTGTTGGTGGTCTCGGCTTCGCCGCCGCTGATTTCCTTCTCATGCGGCCCCATTCGCAGCAGCGCCCCCCAGCCACCCGGACCAGGATTTCCCTTGCAGGCACCATCGGTAAAAATTTCGACCTTTTTCATGCGAAGGCGCTTTGACCTGCTGCACGATAGAATTCCAGCCGCCGCATGAAATCCATCGGGTTCTTTCGCTGGACCAAGGCATCCTCGGGCGTGTCGAGCCAATCTTGCGCACGGCTGGCGATGAACCGCAGACAGGCTCCTTCGGCCAATAAGGGCAAGGCCGACCGTTCGATTTCGTTCAGCGGACGGGTTTCTTCATAGCCTTCGACAAGCGCGCGGCCGAGCCGCTCGTCGAACTGCTCTCCGCAGGCGTCGAAGCACCAGGCCGCATGGGTCACTGCCAGATCGTAGGCCATGGCGCCGGTGCAAGCGAAATAGAAGTCGATCATTCCCGTAACCCGCTCGCCGAGCATCAGCACATTGTCCGGGAAAAGATCTGAATGGATGATCGATTGCGGCAATTCCTCGGGCCACTTACGCAAAATGCCCGCGCCGATCTCAAGAATGGCGGGAAGCTCCGTATCGATACCGTGCAGGGCGGCTGTTCCGCATTGTCGTAAGATGGCCAGCGTATCGGCGGGGGCCAGATCGTTGGGTCTTGCCCTGGGAAAATCATGGGCTGCCAGATGCGCCCGTGCCAGCGCGCTTCCTACCGCGCGGGCTTGCCCAGGTTCCGGACTGGTCGGCGAAACGCCTGGCAGAAACTCGATGAGGGCTACGGCCTTGCCATCGACCATGCGCCAGGCATCGCCCGCACTATCGTGAATCGTACGCGGCACCGGGCAGCCGGCTTCCGAAAGATGATCGAGCAGACCCAGGAAGAAAGGCAGATCCGCCGTGTCGATCCGCCGCTCGTACATGGTGAGGATGAAACGCCCCTCGCTCGTTTCCACCAGCCAGTTCGAATTCGACACGCCTTCCGCGATGCCCTTGGCGGAAACCAGATCGCCGACATCGTAATGCGCGATGAGGCGCGCCAGCTCCTCCGCGCCGAGGTGGGTATAGACGGCCACGTTATTCGGTGAGTTGGCGAGGGAGCTTGAAGATCATGTTCTCTTCGGCCGAGGTGACGATTTCCTCGTCGACCAGCCGCCAGTCGGACAAACGATCGACGACCTCGCGTACCAGCTTCTCCGGAGCCGATGCCCCGGCGGTAAGGCCCACGGTGCCGACGCCTTCGAGCCAGCTCGGATCGATTTCGTCGGCGCGCTGGATGAGTCTCGCCTCGGTGCCCATCCGATCCGCGACTTCGACAAGCCGGAGCGAGTTCGAGGAATTGGGCGCACCGATGACCAGCACCAGATCGCAGCTCGCCGCGATCTGCTTGACGGCGGCTTGCCGGTTGCTGGTGGCGTAGCAGATGTCCTCCGCCTTGGGCGCGACAATCTGCGGGAAACGTTCTTCCAGGGCGCGGATGATATCGCGCGTATCGTCCACCGAAAGCGTGGTTTGCGAGAGATAGGAAAGCGCATCGTCGGGCGAGAAATCCAGTTTCGCGACATCCTCGACGGTTTCGACCAGAGTGATCCGGCCCTCGGGAACCTGCCCCATCGTTCCGATGACTTCCGGATGGCCGGCATGGCCGATGAACAGGATGTGCTGCCCCTTTTCGATCTGACGCTCGGCCTGGCGGTGGACCTTGCTCACCAATGGGCAGGTGGCATCGACATAGAGCATCTTGCGCCGCTCGGCCTCCGCCGGGACGGTCTTGGGAACACCATGCGCGCTGAACACGACCGGCGCATCGTCGGGCACCTCGTCCAGTTCATCGACGAAGATTGCGCCCTTGGCTTTCAGGCTGTCGACGACATAGCGATTATGCACGATCTCGTGCCGGACATAGACCGGGGCACCATATTTTTGCAGCGCCCGCTCGACAATTTCGATCGCCCGATCGACACCGGCGCAAAAGCCGCGGGGCGCAGCGATCAGCAGTTTGAGCGGGAGGCGCGGGTCGCCATCGGAAACGGCAGGCGTGGATGGAAAGGGGGCATTCATGTGTCGCCCTCTAGCGCTTTCGCGCGGGCCAAGCTAGGGCAAGCCACAGCCTCCAGGGGCTATGAATTCGAATGACCGCAAAAGGGAAATTAGCCGCATGACCATCCGTACTCGCCTTCTTCCCGCGCTTGCCCTTGGCCTGGCGTTGGCCGGTTGCGCAAGGGAAGGTGAACTGGTCGTCGATCAGGGCGTCGGCATTTCCGCAGTTCGGACGACGTGTCCTGCCGTGGGAATTCCCGATTACACCGGCGATATCACCACTTTTCGCACCCCGGGTTCGACCACGATGGCGGATCTCGACGTGACGGCGGCGATCACCAATCTTCGTTCGAGCTGCAATGAAGAAACGGGCGACCGGGTGTATACCGAAGCGACATTCGATGTGGTCGCGCGCCGTGCCGATACGCGGGGCGCCCGGTCAGTTATGTTGCCGTATTTTTCGACCGTGGTCCGCGGCGGATCGGCCGTGGTGACGAAGCGTGTCGGAAGCGTCACCCTGCAATTCGCCGACGGGCAGGAACGCACTCAGGCGCGGGGCACTGCCGGGGCCTATGTCGATCGCGGCGCCGCGACGCTTCCGGCCGACATTCGCGAACAGATCACCCGCAAGCGCAAGGCCGGCGATCCCGACGCCGCACTCGATCCGCTGGCCGATCCGGCCGTGCGCGCAGCGGTGCAGCGGGCCACCTTCGAGTTGCTGATCGGGTTTCAACTGACCGAAGACCAGCTCCGCTACAACGCCACGCGCTAAGCGCGCTCGCATCTTGCCATTTCGCGCCGATAGTCTAGGCGCGCGCCATGGCTGACATGCAGACACTTCACGCGGCCTTCGTGGCTCGCATCGACGCGGTATTGAACGCTCTCGAAATGGAGGGCGTCCTGCCCGCCGACACATCGCGCGCCAATGTGACGGTCGAGCCCCCGCGCGACCCCGCGCATGGCGATCTGGCGACCAATGCGGCGATGGTCCTCGCCAAGCAGGCGAAGACCAATCCGCGCGCGCTGGCCGAGAAGATCGTCGAGCATCTCCAGCGCGAACCCGACATTACCGAGGCGACCATCGCCGGTCCGGGCTTCATCAATTTGCGTTTGTCGCCCGAGGCATGGCGCCGCGAATTGCTCGCCATTTCAAAGCTGGGCGAGGATTACGGCCGTTCCGACATGGGCAAGGGCGCGACGGTCAATGTCGAGTATGTCTCGGCCAATCCGACCGGCCCGATGCATATGGGCCATTGCCGCGGCGCGGTGGTGGGTGATGCGCTGTCGGGCCTGCTCGAATGGGCCGGCTATCGTGTCACGCGCGAATATTACGTAAACGATGCGGGCGGTCAGGTGGATGTGCTCGCCCGTTCCGCGCACCTTCGCTATCGCGAGGCGCTGGGCGAGGACATCGGCGAGATTCCCGAAGGTCTCTACCCCGGCGACTATCTGAAGCCGGTGGGGGAACGGCTCGCGCAGGAGTTCGGCCCGGCCTATAAGGACGCGCCCGAAGGTGAATGGCTGGAACTGTTCCGTCAGCGCTCGGTCGCCGCGATGATGGAAATGATCCGCGAGGATCTGTCGCTGCTCGGCATCCATCACGACCTGTTTTCTTCCGAAGCAGAATTGCAGGCGGCCAAGAAGCCCGAGGCGGCGGAAGCCTGGCTGCGCGAACACGGCTTCGTCTATGACGGCGTGCTCGAAGCGCCCAAGGGCAAGGCTCCGCCCGAGGATTGGGAGCCGGTCGAGCTGCCGCTGTTCCGCTCTACCGAATTCGGCGACGATCAGGACCGCCCGATCAAGAAGTCGAACGGCGCCTGGACTTATTTCGGTGCCGATCTCGCCTATCACTTCCAGAAGGCCGAAAAGGCCGACGCGCTGATCGACATCTGGGGCGCCGACCACGCAGGTACGGTCAAGCGGATCAAGGCCGCAGTCGCCGCGCTGACCAAGGGCGCGGGGCGCGACGTGCCGTTCGACGTCAAGCTGGTGCAGATGGTCAAGTTGCTGCGCGACGGCGAGCCGGTCAAGATGTCCAAGCGTTCGGGCACTTTCGTTACGCTGGCGGATGTCGTGAACGAGGTGGGCAAGGACGTGGTGCGCTTCACCATGCTGACCCGCAAGCCCGACGCACAGATGGAATTCGACTTCGCCAAAGTGGTCGAGGCCTCGAAAGACAACCCGGTCTTCTACCTGCAATATGCGCATGCGCGCATCCATTCGACCCTGCGCAAGGCAGGCGTCGAGCCGAGCGATGCGCACCTCGACCGTCTCGGCGAGGAAGAGCTCGCGTTGGTGCGCGAGGCTTCGCAATTCCCGCGCGTGGTCGAATCCGCCGCCAAGGCGCGCGAACCGCATCGCATTGCCTTTTTCCTCGGCGATCTCGCCGCCGCCTTCCACAGTTTCTGGAATGCGGGTAATGACGATCCGTCGAAACGGATCATTCAGGAAGGCGATCCCGAACTGACCGCTGCGCGGCTGTTCTTGGCTACGCAGATCGGGCAGGTGATCCGCAACGGGCTTGCGATCCTGGGGGTCGAAGCGGTCGAGGAGATGTGAGCATGGCGGCGTCGACGCCCTACGATACGGACGAGGATTGGGAGGGTGAGGGCCAGCTGGACCTTGCCGATGACGAAAGCCTGCCGTGGCTCGAAGCTGGTGAGGACGAGGAGGAAGCGGCGGGCTTCGACACGTCGCGCCTGTGGCTCATGGGCGTGCTCGCGCTGGCTCTGCTCGCCGTGGTCATAGGTGGCATCTGGTTCTTCTCCAACCAGGCCTCCGACGAGCCCCCGGCCGATGGCAGTGTAATCGCCGCGCCGGATGCCCCCTATAAGACCAAGCCCGAAAACCCGGGCGGCAAAACCTTTGCCGGGACGGGCGACACGAGCTTTGCCGTGGGCGAAGGGCAGACGCGCGAAGGAAAGTTGGCCGAACCGGCTGCCGCTCCCGCAGCGGGTTCGGGCGAGTCTGCCAGCCCAACCATTGCCTCGACGGTCAATACGGAAAGCCGCAGCGCGCCTCTGCCCGGCACGGCGGTTCAGGTTGGTGCTTATCCACGCCGCGCCGATGCCCAGGCTGCGTGGTCGAACCTGATCCGCCAGACCGAAGCGCTCAATGGCGTGAAGCACCGTGTGGTCGAGGCTCAGGTCGATATCGGCCGCGTCTATCGCCTGCAGGCGCTGGCCGGGGATCGCGCCTCCGCCAACCGGCTATGCGCTGCGCTCAAAGCCGATGGGCTCGCCTGTTTCGTCAAGTAGCTGCCGAATTTCCACACTTGGCACACAGCGCGCGCTTGCGCGGCTGGGGTGTTAGCGTCACCGTACCGTGCATGACACCCGCCATTTTCGGCATTTCCGGCCTCGACCTGACAGCCGAGGAACACGCCTTCTTCAAGGACGCCGATCCGGCGGGCTACATCCTGTTCGCGCGCAATTGCGATAACCGCGATCAATTGCGCAAGCTGACCGACGATCTGCGCGCGATCCATGGCCGCGACCGACTCATTATTTCGATCGATCAGGAAGGCGGCCGTGTCGTCCGGATGAAACCGCCCGAGTGGCAGCGCTATCCGGCGGGCGAGGCATTCGCCAGGCTGTGGGAGATCGCCCCGGCGTCCGCGATCGAAGCGGCGCGGGTCAATGCCGAGGCCATGGGGCGCGAGCTTGCCGAAATGGGCATCACGGTCGATTATCATGCACCCTTCGATGTCCGGCGCCCGGAAACCGACGATGTGATTGGCGATCGGGCGCTGGGCAGCCAACCGATGCAGGTCGCGGCGCTGGGGCGCGCAGTGCTCGACGGGATGGGCCGTGCGGGCATCGTGGGGTGCCTCAAGCACATGCCCGGGCATGGCCGTGCAACCTGCGATTCGCACAAGGAGCTGCCGCATGTCGCCGCCAGCGATGTGGAACTCGCGATCGACATAGAGCCGTTCCGCACATTGGCCGCTCATCCGTTGGGGATGAGCGCGCATATCGTGTTCGAGGCGTGGGATGCGGAAAACCCGGCAACGCTCTCGAAAACCGTTATCAGCGAGATCATCCGCGGTAAGATCGGTTTCGACGGTCTGCTGCTGTCCGATGATATCGACATGGAGGCGCTGGACGGGACGATTGCCGAGCGTTCGGTCCGCGCGCTGGCGGCGGGTTGCGACATCGTGCTGAATTGCTGGGCTAAAATGGACGATCAGATCGCCATTGCCGAGCGCTGCGGAAGCATGAATGCAAAGACCCGCGAGCGGCTCGAACGCGTGCATGCGGCCATGTGCGACGCGCAAGACGGCACCGATACCGAAGCACTGCTCGCGAAGCGCGATGCCTTGCTGGCAATCGCCGAGGGCCGCGCCGCATGACCAGCGACGGCCTCCTGTTCGCCGATCCCGATCCGAGCACACAGGAGGAATGGGATGGCATCGCGCGGGACGGGCCGGACGACGGAAATGCGCTTTATCTCGAACTCGACGGGTGGGAAGGCCCGCTCGACCTGTTGCTCGACCTCGCGCGGCGGCAAAAGGTGGATTTGCGGTCGATCTCGATCCTGGCGCTGGTCGACCAGTATCTGGGCTATATCGACCGCGCCGAAGCGCTGAAGCTCGAACTGGCAGCCGACTATCTCGTGATGGCGGCGTGGCTTGCCTATCTCAAATCGGCGATGCTCCTGCCCAAGGAAGAGCAGGAAGACCCCAGTCCAGAAGAGCTTGCGCTCAAGCTGCAGCTGCGCCTCCAGCGCCTTGGCGCGATGCGCGATGCGGCAGCGCGGTTGATGGGGGGCGACCGGATTGGGCGCGACGTGTTCCTGCGCGGCAACCCCGAAGGTCTCGACATCGTGCGCAAAACGAAATGGCGCTGCGATCAGTTCGCGCTGATCGAGGCATATGGAAGGGTAAAGGCACGCACCGCGCCGGCCATCCATATGGTCCGCGAAAGGCCTGTCATGACGCTCGAATCCGCTCTCGACCGGGTATCCAACATGCTTGGCGTGACGCTGGACTGGATGGAACTGCGCGATTTTCTTCCGCCCCATGCCGAACCGAGGCTCAAGCGTTCCGCGCTGGCTTCCAGCTTCGTTGCGGCGCTCGAACTGGCGCGGCTGGGCAAGGCGGAATTGCAGCAGGAGGATACTTTCGGACCCCTGCGCCTGCGCCGGATGCCCGGCTGATGGACGACCTCGTCCGCGCCGTCGAAGCCGCCTTGTTCGCTGCGGAAGAACCGATGACGGCAGAAGCACTGGCGGGCTTTCTCGGCGATGCAGCGGTGGGCGATGTCCGCGCGGCGTTGCGCCGCGTCGCCGAAGACTACGAAAAACGCGGCATCCACCTCGTCGAGCGCGGCAAGCGCTGGCATTTCGAGACCGCACCCGATCTCGCGCATCTTCTGCGCCGCGAGAAAGAGCAGCTCCGCCGTCTGAGCCGCGCGGCGACCGAAGTGCTGGCGATCATCGCCTATCACGAGCCGGTCAGCCGCGCCGAGATCGAATCGGTTCGCGGCGTGCAGACATCGGGTGGCACGCTCGACGTGCTGATGGAGGCGGGCTGGGTGAAGATCGCCGGACGGCGCGAAGTGCCTGGGCGCCCGACGATTTATGCGACGACGCCCGAATTCCTCGATCATTTCGGCCTGTCGAGCCGCCGCGACCTGCCCGGAATCGCGGAATTGCGGGCGACCGGCCTGCTCGATCCTGTAGAAGATGCCTATGAAGATCTCATCGCGGACACTGCGGCGGAGGAAACGGACGAGGGTCCCGAGAGCGCCGAACAGGCCACCGACAAAGCTTGACTGGCGCTAAGCTGCGCCAGCGCCTATATTCGTATCCAAGCAATTCGAAAGAGAAGGTCCCATGGGTCTCAGTGTCTGGCAGATCGCCATTATCGCCATCGTCGTCCTCGTCCTCTTCGGTCGGGGTCGCATCTCCGAAATGATGGGGGATTTCGGCAAGGGCATAAAAAGCTTCAAGCAAGGCATGAATGAAGACGAGGCGCCTGCGAAGCAGATTGGCCACGAGGCGAAGCCCGCCGACGAAGGGCTGACGCCGGACCAGGTCAAGCAGCAAACCACCGACACCAAGTAAGTTCGCGAGAAGGCGAGGCAGGCCATGTTCGATATCGGCGCCAGCGAGCTGCTGGTGATCGTCATCGTGGCGATTCTCGTGATCGGCCCGAAGGACATGCCCAAGGCACTGCGTCACGCAGGCCGCTGGATCGGCAAGCTGCGTCGCATGTCGAACCATTTCCGCGCCGGACTCGACGAGGTCGTCCGCCAGGCGGAAATCGAGGAAATGGAAGAGAAGTGGGCCGCGCGGAACAAGGACATCATGGCCAAATATCCCGACGGTTCGACGCCCGAGGCCGGGGCGCCCGAGAACCTGCTGCCCAACGAAATGGAGCCGCTGTCATCGGCGGGCGAGGTCCCAGACGCGGACGCAGCGGCCGAGGCGGCGATCGAGCGCGCGGCGCCGGTGAAAGCGCCCGAGCATTCGAACGAACCGCCATTGCCGCTCGACCCGCCCCACGCGGGCAAGGACGCCTGACATGGCCGTCATCAAGGATATCGACGAGACACAGGCGCCGCTGCTCGATCACCTGATCGAATTGCGCGCGCGGCTGGTGCGCTGCGTGCTCGCGCTGGCGATCGCCTTCGGCATCAGCCTCTATTTCGCCGATCCGATCCTCGGCTTTCTCATCCAGCCGCTGAAGAACTCCTTCGCGGAAGGCGAGGGGCAGCTGATCTTCACCAAGCTGTACGAGGTGTTCTTCGTCGAGCTGAAGGTGGCGCTGTTCGCGGGGTTCTGTCTCAGCTTCCCGATCATTGCCAACCAGCTTTGGGCCTTCATTGCGCCCGGGCTCTATGCGAAAGAGAAGAAGGCTTTCCTGCCTTTTCTGCTGGCGACGCCGATCCTGTTCACCATGGGCGCGGCCCTGGCCTATTACGTGGTGATGCCAACGGCGTTCCGCTGGTTCCTCGGCTTCGAAGGCACGGCGGGCGGGCTCGAGATCCAGGCGCTGCCGACCGCGAATGAATATCTCGGCCTGGTGATGCAGTTCATTCTCGCTTTCGGGATGAGCTTCCTGTTGCCTGTGTTGCTGCTGCTCCTGCACCGGGCAGGTATCGTGACGCGCGACCAGCTCGTTTCCGCACGCCGCTACGTCATCGTTGGGGTGGTCGCGCTGGCCGCCATTATCACGCCGCCCGATCCGGGCTCGCAGCTATTGCTGGCGATCCCGCTGCTGCTGTTGTTCGAAGGCTCGCTCGTGCTGATGCGACTGACCGAGAAGCGGCGCAAGGCGGAAGCGGGAAAGCCCGAGGAACCTCAGTCCGCGTCGTAGACCTTGCGTCCGCCGACCCAGGTTTCGAGCACTTTCGTCGCGCGCAGTTCGCTGGGCGTCGCCAGTAGCGGATCGCGGTCGATCAGGACGAAGTCGGCCCGTTCGCCCGGTAGCAGCCTGCCGAATCGTCCTTCCGCAAAACCGGCATAGGCGGCTTCGCTGGTGAAGCCGGCCAGCGCCTGCTCGCGATTGACCCGATCCTGCGGGCGCCAGCCGCCGAAAGGCTCGCCATTGGCGTCCATGCGCGTGGTGGCGGCGGCGAGGCCGGCGAAGGGATCGGGCGATTCCACCGGTGCATCCGACCCGAAGGCCAGCCGCCCGCCCAATTGCAGGATGCTGTTCCAGGCATAGGCGCCCTCGAGACGGTCCGGACCGAGCCGCGCCTCCGCCATCAGCCTGTCGCCGGTCTGGTGCACCGGCTGCATCGAGGCGATGATACCATTCCGGCCGAGCTTGGGCAGGTCGACCGGATCGACGATCTGGACATGCTCGATCCGCCAGCGGCGGTCGCCGGGAAAACTCTCGGCGATTTCCGCAATGGCATTGAGCGCGTCCGCGTTCGCCGCCGTGCCGATTGCGTGGATCGCGGGTTGGAAATTGCCTTGGGCGGCGCGCACGAGGATGTTGCGCAGCTTGGCCGGGCCGGTAATCGGCAGACCGGTATTGCCCGGATCGTCGGCATAGGGGCGCTTGAGCCATGCCCCGCGGCTGCCCAGGGCGCCATCGAGGTAAAGCTTAACCCCATTCATCCGCAGCCTATCATCGTAGAGCCAGGGCGAGGGGCGCGCGCCTGCGATCAGTTCCATCTGTTCAGGCCCTGCCGCGTAGGCCATGATCCTCAGCGTCAGCGCCCCTTTGTCACCCGCCCGGCGGAAGGCCTGCCAGTCCTCGATCGTGGTGCCCATATCGGCGACGGCGGTTATGCCATGGCGGTGCAGGACTTTCTGTGCCTCGGCAAAGGCGAGGTCGCGCTCGTTAGGTCGCGGGGCCGGGATGGCCGCCCGCATCAACTCTTCGGCGGCATCCACGAAGACGCCCGAGGGCTGCCGCGAACCGGGCAGGCGCTCGATCCGGCCACCGGCGGGGCTTTCGCTCGCCGCCGTAATTCCCGCCGCCTGCATGGCGAGCGTATTGGCCCAGCCGGCATGTCCGTCGACGCGCGCCAGATAGACCGGGCGGTCGGCGACCGCGCTGTCGAGTTCGGCAGCGGTGGGAAAGCGGCCCAGCCCCCATTTTTCCTGGTTCCAGCCGCGTCCCAGAATCCAGGGGCGGGCTTCGTTTTCCGCAGCGAACCGGCGGATTTTGTCCAGCGCTTCGGCAAGCGAATTGGTATCCGACAGGTCGAGCGTCAGCGCGCCGATGCCGATCCCCATGACATGTGCATGGGCATCGATCAGGCCTGGGATCATCACCGCACCCTGGCCATTCTCGCGGTAATCGGTCTGTGGCTTCTTCTCGCCCGATTCGAGGATTTGCGCGACCTTGCCGTCATCGTCGATCACCAGCGCGGTAAAGCGCTGGATTTTGCCATCCGCACCGATGGTGATCCCTTCGACATTGTCGATCAGTACGTCAGCCTGTGTCGGCCCGGCGATTGCCAGCGCCATGGCACTGGCGAGATATTTGAACTTCATCTGAGGCGGCCCCTCCGGATTAGAGCGCCCGCGATAAGGCATAGCTTGCGCGAGGCAAACCCTTTCGGCGATTGCGTCGGAGCGGAGCGGGCCGTAGGGGCGATCCATGACCGAAGCATCTCCCGTGCGCGCCTCCAAGGCGACCGAGCTTTTGACTCTCGACGATGTCCGCGCCGCTGCGGCCCGGATCGAAGGCGCGGTGGTCCGCACGCCCATGCTTCACTCGCAAACACTGTCGGAGATTTGCGGAGCCGACATCTGGCTCAAATTCGAAAACCACCAGTTCACCGCCGCCTATAAGGAGCGCGGCGCATTGAATGCGCTACTGCATCTCGACGATGAACAGAAGGCGCGCGGCGTGATCGCTGCCTCGGCCGGCAATCACAGCCAGGGGCTTAGCTATCACGGTCGCCGCCTTGGCGTGCCGGTCACGATTGTCATGCCGCAAACCACGCCCAGCGTGAAAGTGATGCAGACCGAAAGCGTGGGCGGCAATGTGGTTTTGCATGGCGAGACTTTCGACGAAGCCTATGCTCATGCGCGCGAGCTGGAGAAAGAGCGCGGGCTCACCTTCATCCATCCCTTCGACGATCCGCTGGTGGCGGCGGGGCAGGGTACGGTCGCGCTCGAAATGCTCGCGGACAAGGATGATTTCGATTGTCTCGTCGTGCCGATCGGCGGCGGCGGTTTGATGAGCGGCATGGCGACGGTCGCCAAGGCGGTGAAGCCCGAAATCGAAATGGTCGGGGTGCAGGCCGAACTCTACCCGTCGATGTATTCCGCCGTGACCGGAGACGATCGCCCCTGCGGTGGCGATACGCTGGCAGAAGGGATCGCCGTGAAGGCGCCGGGCCAATTCACCCGTCAGATCATCGCCGAACTGGTCGACGAGGTGCTGCTGGTGAAGGAACCGAAGCTTGAGCATTCGGTGTCGCTGCTGCTCCAGATCGAGAAGACCGTGGTCGAGGGCGCAGGGGCGGCGGGGCTCGCGGCCGTGCTGTCCAATCCAGAAAAATTCGCGGGCAAGACCGTCGGGCTGGTCCTGTGTGGCGGCAATATCGACACGCGCCTGCTCGCCAACGTCCTGCTGCGCGATCTGGCCCGTTCGGGCCGCCTGGCGCGGTTGCAGATCGTGTTGCAGGATCGCCCGGGGGCCTTGTTCAAGGTGATGCGCGAATTCAACGCGCATAACGTCAATATCATCGAGATCTACCACCAGCGCATTTTCACCACTTTGCCGGCGAAAGGGCTGACGGCGGAGATCGAATGCGAAGCCCGCGACGGGGAGCAGATCGACCGGTTGGTGGGTGCGCTTCGCGAAAAAGGCTACAGCGTGGAGCTTGCAGAGCTGGCCTGAATGGCACGCCCGGACATCGCCGAAAATCCTCGGGTTCGGCGCGCTTTTCGAGCTAGTCGGCGGGCAAGGCCCGTTTTTCATGGTTAAGAGGGTTTTAACGCGGGTCCGGCTCTGGCATTGATACGTCCAACAGGTAAGGATTTCTTAGCCTTCGAGAGGACGCAGCGCCAAGTGACCGCCCCGATCCGCTTCCCCCGGTTTTTCGTAACCAGCCCCGCACCGTGCCCGTATCTGCCGGGCAAGAGCGAGCGAAAGGTCTTCACCGAATTGCGCGGCGACAATGCCGACGAACTGAACGAAGCTCTGGGCCGGATCGGCTTCCGCCGCAGCCAGACGGTTGCCTACCGCCCGTCCTGTCTCGATTGTCAGGCCTGTGTATCGGTTCGTGTGGTGGCCGATGAATTCAGGCCATCCTCCAGCCAGAAGCGCGCGCTGAAGGCCCATGACGATCTGATCGCCACCGAATGTCGACCCTGGGCAACCTCGGAACAGTTCGATCTGTTGCGGAAATATCTCGCTGCGCGTCATCCGGGTGGCGGAATGACGCAGATGGAAGAGACCGACTTTGCGGATATGGTGGAACACACCAGCGTATCCAGCTATGTCATTGAATATCGGGAGCCGGGGATCGGCGCCGAACCGGGTCGTCTGGTCGGAGCCTGTCTCACCGACTACCAGGGCGATGGGCTGTCGATGATCTACAGCTTCTACGACCCTGATCATAAGGATCGCGCAGGGCTTGGAAACTACATCATCCTCGACCATATCCGCCGTGCCGCCGAAAACGGACTGCCTTACGTCTATCTCGGCTATTGGGTCGAAGGGGCAGAGCGGATGCAGTACAAAATTCGCTACCGCCCGCTCGAACGGCTCGGCCGCAGTGGATGGGAACGCATGCCCGAGCATGAGCAGAAACGACTCATCGCCGTCGCTACGGCTCCCCGCGCCAAGCGGCGGGATGACGCTCTTCCGGCCAAAGATGGCCTCGCTGCGGAATACAAGATCGCGGAGTGACCGGATAGGGCTGGCCTTTGGCGCCTGCGCTGCCGCCATCGCGCTTTCGACTGCTTCGCCGCTCGCCGCGCAGGACAGTGTTGCGCCGCCATCGCTCGAGGATCTGATACCCGACGAAGCAGTCGAGAATTCCGACGACTGGGCTCGGCGAGGGACCGACGATCCGGGCGCTTCCGAAACGGATGTACCTGCCGGCCCGGACTTGGAGGCGCCGATCGCCGAACTGCCCGGCATGTCGGTGGCTTGGCCTGAGGATATCGAGCTCGAGCCGCTTCAGTCGCTCGAGCCCGAGCAGGATATCGAGTTTGCGCAATTGCTCGAAGGCGCGCCGCAGATCGCGGTCGACGAGGCCGAGCTCGAGGAACTGTCCTCGACACTGGTCCTCGGCTTTCCGCAGAAGGAGCCGCCGTTCAGCCAGAGGGGTGATTTCGTCGATCGCTTCGAAGCGCTTTCGACTATCGAGGAGCTCGGCGGTGGCGACGAAAACGTCGCCCAGCTCGCCGCCCGGGCGCGCGAGGACGAAGAACTGCTCGGCAATCTGCTGCGCGTCTACGGCTATTACGATGGCGAGATCATTCGTACTATCGGCACACGCGATGCGGGTGAAGATGCGGCCGTGCAGAGACCCCGTGTGCGGTTCGATATCGTGCCGGGGCCTCGCTACAAGGTCGGCGTGGTCGATCTGGGCGAGCTCGGCACGGCATCCGACGCCGTTTCGCTGCGCAGGTCCTTCGGGATCGAGACCGGGGACTATTTGCAATCGGATACCATCATCGCCGAGCGCTTCGACCTCGATCGGGCATTGGGCGAAAGCGGGTACGCCTTTGCCGAAATCGACGAGCCCGAACTGCTGATCGATCACGAGCGGGTCGAGGGCGACCTGACCATGCCGGTACGACCGAACGGCAAATATGTTTTCGGCGAAGTGATCAGCAGCGACGAGGCGTTTCTTTCCAGCCGCCACTTGGCGAGCATCGCCCGGTTCGATCCCGGCGACGTCTATCAACGCAGCCTGGAATTCGATCTTCGCCGTGCAGTGACCGCCACTGGCCTGGTGTCCACCGCCGGGGTCGAAGTGCGCGAAGTAGAGCCACCGCAGGGTGACGAACCCGGCGTGGTTGCGATTGATGTTACGATGGAGCGGGCGAAGCTGCGCACTATCTCGGGCGCAATCGGGTATGGTTCGGAAGAGGGTGTTCGCATCCAGGCGAGCTGGGAGCATCGCAACCTGTTTCCGCCCGAAGGCGCGCTGCGACTGCGCAGCATCCTGGGCACGCGCGAACAGCTTGCCGGGATCACCTTCCGCAAGAACAATTTCGGCGGGCGCGACAAGGTCCTCACTGTCGATGCCTATGCTTCCAGTATCGATACGGTGGCCTATGACGCGCGCACGGTGGCGTTGACGGGCACGTATGAACGCACATCGACGCTGCTGTTCCAGAAGCCGCTGGCCTGGGGCGTCGGAGCGGAAGTGCTCGCCACCGATGAGCGCAACCGGATCGTCGACGGAATTGCCCGCCCGCGCCAGACCTATTTCGTCGGAGCGCTGTTCGGCCGCGCCACGCTGGATACAAGCGATTCCCTGCTCGATCCCACGCGTGGCTATCGCGTGACCGGCTTCCTCGCTCCGGAAACCTCGCGCACGCGGGGGCAACAATATTATTACCTCCGCAACCGGGTCGATGCGTCCTATTACCAGTCGATCGGGGACCGGACGATACTTGCCGCACGCGCCGCTTTCGCCAGCATTCAGGGTGCCGATCTGATCGGGGTTGCGCCGTCGCGCAGGCTTTATGCCGGAGGCGGTGGCTCGGTCCGCGGCTATGGCTATCAGGCGATCGGCCCCAAGAACGAGTTCATGGAACCGATTGGCGGGCGCAGCCTCGTCGAAGCCTCGATCGAGGCGAGAATAGGGACCGGGTTTCTGGACGGCGCGGTTTCGGTCGTGCCGTTCTTCGATCTCGGCAGTGTATCGACCTCAGCCACGCCCGATTTCGGCGAAATCAAGATGGGTGCGGGTCTCGGCCTACGCTATACAACCGGCTTCGGACCGATCCGGTTCGACGTTGGCATCCCGCTCAATCCCGAACCGGAGGATTCCGCTGTCGGGGTCTATATCTCCTTGGGGCAGGCCTTCTGATGACCGAGGATATACGCGATCCGGCGGCAGAGGATATGGCACCCGCGCGCCGCAGCCGGTCCGGACGGCCAGGCAAATGGCTGCTGGGGGCGGTAGCGGCACTGGTCTTGCTCCTTGCCGGAGCACTCGTATTGCTCAACACGCCTTTGGGCGAACGCTTCCTGGCCAGTCGCATTGCCGAGCGGACGTTTCCCAATGGCTTGAACATCCAGATCGGCCGGATCGAAGGCAATTTGTACGGCGCAGCCACCTTGCACGATGTTCGCCTGTCCGATCCCAAAGGCGTGTTTCTTACGATTCCACGGGCGGAAATCGATTGGAACCCAGGTGCATGGCTTTCGAACCGGCTTGAAATCGACACATTCGCCGCGCGGCGCGCGGTCATGGCGCGTATTCCGGAGTTTCTCCCAAGCGAAGAGGACGGGCCGATCCTGCCCGGCTTCGACATCTCGATCGAAGAGCTGGAGATCGACCAGCTCACCCTGGCTCCGGGGATAGCTGGCGAGAATGCGCAGCGCGTCGATCTTGCGGGCAGTGCGCAGGTCGCCGACCGTCGGCTGTTGGTCGATGTCGACGGGCGGCTCGGACGGCGCGACCGGGTCGCCTTGCTGGTTGACGCGGAACCCGATGGCGATGATTTCGACCTGTCGCTCGATGTCGTTGCGGCAGCGGATGGACCGCTGGCCGCTCTGGCCGGTGTCGATACACCGCACACCGCCTCCATTCGCGGCGACGGTACATGGTCGCGGTGGTCCGGCGGACTGCTTGTCCGCAACGAGGGCGAGCGTGTCGCCGCCATGCGCATCACCAACCGGGCAGGCGTCTTTGGGTTGCTCGGCAAATTCGATCCTTCCGGTTTCCTGTCCGGAACCCCGGCCAAGGCCTTAGGGGACGATGTAGCCTTCAAGGCCGAACTGGCGATCGACAGCCGTATCTTCGATGGCCAGGCCAGGATGATCGGGCGTGGTATCGGTCTCGATGCAGCCGGTCTCGTCGATTTGGGCGAGAACCGTGCCGAAGAGCTCCAGGTCGAGGCATTCGTGCGCGATCCCGATCTGCTGGGCGACGGTCTTGCTTTACGCGGTACTAGCCTGACGGCCACGCTCGACGGGCCTTTCCGCGACCTTGCGATTGTCCACGATCTCCGCGTGGAAGAGCTGGACCTTGGCGGTACGCTGCTCACCGACCTGCGGCAGCAGGGAACCGCCCGCTATGACGGCACGCGCTGGACGCTCCCGCTCGACCTGTCGCTGGCAAGGGTGACGAGCGGCAATACTCTGCTCGATCCTCGCTTGGTCGATGGCAGGGGGCGGGGCACGCTGGTGCTGAGCGGGTCGACTCTGCTGTCCGACGATGTGCAAATTGCCTTTCGGGGGACCTCGGCCAATCTGGCCCTGCGCGGCGATTTGTCCCGCGGGCGCTATCAGGTGCGCGGCCCCGTACAGGCGCGCGGGCTCACGCTCGAAAATATCGGCACCGCAGGCGGTACGGCCATGATCGATCTCGTCCTGGCACCGGGATCGCCCTGGCGCCTCGCGGCGGATGTCGATGCGCGGATTGCGCCCGTTACCAATGCCACTCTCGCCAATCTGGCCGGTGCGCCGATACGCGTTCGGGGGGGCATCGCGGTGGGCGGTTCGGCACCACTCGATTTCAATCGATTGCGTGTCGATGCAAGCAAGGTGCGGCTTGCTCTGGACGGGAGTGTCGCGCAGGGCACGACCCGCGTCGCCGGGGCAGGCACGCATGTCGATTTCGGAGACTTTACTATCGAAGCCAGCGTCGCCGACGCTGGCCCCAGCGCGGCGCTGGTGTTCGCACGACCGGCGACCGGATTGGAAAACGTCCGCGTGGCGATAGCGCCCAGCGATCAGGGATTTGCCATCGAGACCGAGGGCAGTTCCGTCCTCGGCCCCTTTGTCGGCGAACTGGGGCTGATCGCACCGGAAGATGGCCCAACGCGCATTGCGATCGAACGCATGCGCGTATCCGACACCGCTGTTACCGGCGCAGTCACGCTGGTCGATGGCGGTGTGGATGGCACCTTGGCTTTCGGCGGCGGCGGGCTTGACGGGACGGTCGCACTCGCGCCGCGCAATGGCGGACAGGGGCTCGACATCGCGCTGCAGGCGCGCAATGCGCGCTTCGGTGGTGACACGCCCCTGCGCATAGCACGGGGAAATCTCGAAGCCGCGGGCCTCATTCGCGAGGGCGATACGACCTTTTCGGGTTCGGGCACTGCCGCCGGACTGTCCTATGGTACGCTGTTCATCTCCCGGCTCGCGGCACAGGGCGAGATCGAAAACGGGGTCGGACGCGTGGATGCTTCGCTGGCGGGCAGGCGCAGCGGACGTTTCGTGCTCGACCTCAATGCTCGCATCCGTCCCGAGCAGATCGCGCTGGCGGCACAGGGCGAGTTCGGGGGTAGGCGCATCTCCATGCCGCGCCGAGCTGTCCTGACCAGTATGGAGGGAGGCGGATGGCGCCTTTCGCCCACTCAGCTATCCTATGGCGACGGCGGTCTGATCGCTTCGGGTCTCTTTGGCGGCGGCGACCTCGATTTCGATTTCAAGCTCGCGCGTATGCCGCTCTCCCTCATCGATATCGTGCGGGCCGATACCGGATTGGGCGGCACAATCTCCGGCACTGTGGCTTATCGGACCGGGGCCGACGGGCTACCGGTGGGGGATGCCAAGGTCCGGATTGACGGCCTCACCCGGTCCGGCCTCGTCCTCACATCGCGGCCGGTCGATGTGGCGCTCATGGCGCGCCTCAGCGAGAGCGAACTCGAAGCGCGCGCGCTGCTGCGCAATGACGACATCCGCCGCGGCCGCGTACAAGCGCGGATTACGGGTCTACCGTCCAAGGGAATGCTCATCGACCGGTTGCGAGCCGGACGCCTTTTCGGCCAGTTGCGCTATAGCGGTGCGGCGGAAAGCCTGTGGCGCCTTGCCGCTCTCGACACTTTCGACATCACCGGACCGATCGATATCGCTGCGGACGCTTCGGGCAGCCTCGAGGATCCCACGGTGCGTGGTTCGATCTCGGGCGAGGATCTGCAATTGCGCAGCTCGCTCTCGGGTACCGATATTCGCGACATAGCCATGCGCGGCAGCTTCCGCGGCTCGCGGCTTCAACTGACGCGCTTTGCCGGCAGCCCAGCCACGGGCGGCAGTGTCAGCGGCAGCGGCATTGTGGACCTGCGCACTCTGGGGGAATCGGTGGAGGGCCGCGTGCTGGAAATTCGCGGCCCGATCATCGATCTGCGCGCTTCGGCGAAAAACGCGCAACTGATCGATACCGGCGGATTGAGCGCCACGGTTACTGGTCCCTTGAGGATCGTATCCAACGGCCTGGGGGGGACCATCGCCGGCCGTGTTCGAATCGACCGGGCGAGTTGGCGGCTCGGCACCGCCGCCGACGACCTGAGACTGCCGCAAATCGTCACGCGCGAGGTTAATGCACCGGTGGGCCGGGCTCCGCGAGCTGCCCCCGGGAGGCCGTGGCGCTATCTTATCGATGCGCGGGCTGCCAGCCGTATCGATGTCGACGGCATGGGGCTCGATAGCGAATGGTCGGCGGACGTCATCTTGCGCGGGACAACCGACGATCCCCGGATCGGCGGCAGAGCCGAAGTGGTCCGCGGCGACTATACCTTCGCGGGAACACGGTTCGAGCTTACCCGCGGCGAGATCGAATTCGACGAGAATGTGCCGGTCGATCCCCGACTGGATATCCGAGCGGAGACACAGCGCGACGGGCTGACCGTGGAAGCGACAGTGAGGGGCAGCGCCACGCAGCCGGAAATCGCCTTCAGCTCCAACCCGGCCCTGCCCGAAGAGGAACTGCTCGCCCGCTTGCTGTTCGGCGGGTCTGTCACCAGCCTCTCCGCCACTGATGCCGTGCAACTCGGCGCGGCGGTGGCAAGTCTGCGCGGTGGCGGTGGCATGGACCCGATCAACCAGCTTCGCAGTGCGATCGGCCTGGACCGTCTGCGGATCGTCAGTGCGGACCCGGCACTCGGCCGCGGTACGGGGGTCGCTCTCGGCAAGAATTTCGGCCGCCGGTTCTATGCGGAAATCATCACCGATGGGCGTGGTTACAGCGCGACCGAGGTGGAGTTCCGCGTCACCAGTTGGTTGTCATTGCTGGCGGCTGTCTCGACCGTCGGACGCGAGAGCGTTGTCGCCGAGATCAGCCGCGATTATTGAGCACCCCTCAGCCTTTAGGCGGGAGCAGAACGGCATCGATGGGGATCACGACGCCATTGTTCGCGGCAATGGCAGCTCCTGCAAAAGCAGCGCGAGATGTGTCGCCCGTTGCGACGCTCAGTTGCTCTCCGTCTCTGTCGAACGTAACCGTTGTCTGGCCGAGTGTGGTCATCGTGACGGGGCCTCCGGCCTGATCGATCGCCTCGCCAATCGCTTCCGGAGTGAGATGACCGGGCAGCAAATGATCGCGCAGAATTGCGACGAGGAGCGGGCGTTGCTCTTCCCGGAGGAGATCGGCGCCCTCTTCGCCCAAGGCTTCGAATGCTGCGTCGCGCGGCGCGAGCATGGTATAGCTTGCCGCCCCCTCGAATACGCCTGATAGCTCGGACTGTTCAATGGCCCTGCGCAGTGTATCCAATTGCTCGTCCGCGCCGAGGCCAGCAGCGAGCGTGAGCGTGCCGTCGTCGCGTGTCGCGGTTTCGGCAGGCGTCTCGTCTTGCTCACCACATGCCGCGATCAGCGGTAACGAGGCCAATGCGAATGCGGTAAGGGCGGTTTTGCATGTCTTTATCATGTCGTGCCCTCCTCAAACCAGCAGATCGATGGCAGCTGCCACAAGCTGTGTTTTGGGGTCGATCCGGTACACGTAACCGTCCGAATACCGATACCAGGCTTCCGGAGTATCGTAATACCGATCCCGGTAGGAATAGGGCACGTTGTAAACATCGTATCCCGACGGCATCGGACGCCCGATGGTGAATTCATCGCCGGTCAGCAAGGCCGCCACAGACGTTATCGCGGCGTCTTCCGGGTCGACCCGATAAATGACATTGTCCGCGTAACGGTATGACGAAACCGGCCCGAGATCGTAATAGTCGACATAATAGTCTGGCAGGGCATAGCTCTCGTAGGTCGAAGGCCACGCATTCCCGATCGCCAGCGCTCCGCCGAGCAGCGGAATGTAGCCGGCGATATTGCCGCTTCCGCCGCGCTGCAAGAGGTACCCATCGCGGTAAAAATAGGAGCCGGGAGCGTAATTGGTCAGGCCGAACAAGCCGGGCCGATATTCGTAGCCATTCCAGCGATCATTTCGATAGGTGGATTTCTTGGCCTGCCCCGGGGGCTGGCAGCCATTACGCTTCTTCGCCAGACCCGGCGGGCATCCGGCGATAGCGCTGCGATTGCGATCCCGCGTCAGAAATGCGCGATCACGGTCGAAACGCACGCGCTCGATATTGCGGAGCCGTGGCCCGGTCGTCTCGCGTGCAAGGGCGTTGCGGTCGATACGCTTTTCGATCACGGCGCCGACATGCCGTTCAGCGTTTTTGTCTTTGGCGCGTCGGTTCTCACGCGGGGCGCGATCTTTTGTAACGCCGGGACCTGTCGGTCTGTCGACGGCATCGGCCCAGCCGCGATTATCGTGGACATCGACTCTTCTGTCGGAGCGGTCGGCCTTGCCGCGATCCGCCTTGGAAGGGCCGCGTTGTTCGGCGGCCTTCGGATTTCCATTGCCCTTGCCGGGATCGGCATGGGCGCTACCTGCGGCGAGCGCGAGGGCTGCCGCGCCAGCAAGCAAAAGTCTCATTTGTTAACTCCTTTTGCCTGTAACGGGAGCGGGCGCGTTCCGGTTCCGAATGAGGTCTCCGCTCGCCCGGCGTGCTCCGGGCCAAACTGCGGATGGATCGCCTCCCGTCGTCGTGCCGCCTGAACACGCGAGAGCCATCGATCACTACGGACAAGCCGCGCGAAGCTATTGTCCGACCGAACAAAAGAAGGGCCGCCCGGTTTCCCGGACGGCCCATTCCTTTCGAGCAAAAAGCGTCTTTAAATCAGAACTTGAAAGTAGCCGTGGCGCGATAAGTCTGCGCGTTGGCATTCTTGCGTCCGATTGTCGTGTCGACGCCGAGGCCGAAGCTTGCCGCTCCGCTGCGGACCTGCGCCGAAAGCCCTGCTTCGGCCCAGTTCTTGTCGGGGCTGGCGATCGGGAAGATCGCGCCCGGGCCGGTTCCGTTCGCGAAGTTAGCGGCGAACCAGTACGGGCCGTCCTTGTACTCGTGCACGAAGTCGAAATTGGCATCGAGCTGGAAGCCGCTGCTGACCTTCTGATAGTCCAGACCGATCCGGCCCTGGAGGCTTTCGAAGTCCTCGCGGGTGATCTGCAAGGCGAGCGGCCCTCCGGTTTCCGTAACGACGTCGAAGGATTGATCCGCGTAGCGCAGCTCGATCCCCGGCGAGATCGTGCCGAGCGGGCCTTCGAGATCGTAGGAGAGGCCAAGCGCTGCGGTGAGGCCGCCATCGCTGCTCTCGCTGGTCAGCGTCTGCGTTCCACCCAGGAACGCCACCGTCCGCCGCGTGTCGACATCGAGATCGGTCAGGCTGACCTGGCCGTCGATGACGAAGCCGTCCACTGTCTTCGCGCTACCGTAGAGCGAGACCGCCATCATCTTGGCTTCGGCTTCCTGATCGAGCACGACATCCGCGTCGAGGTCCGAGTAATAGACCGAAAGGCCGACCATCGAGCTTTCGTTCGGGAAATACTCGATACCGCCGCCGAAGAAGTAGCCGTCGACGTCGGTGTCCGCCGTGGTGTAGCCCGGCATCGACTCGCCCTCGCCGTTGAGCAGGCCGCCCGCGAGGTAGATGGCGACGTCCTCGCGGATGGCGCCATCACGGACCCGGGTGGGCTCGCTTGCCTGGTCGAGGCCGAGGGCACCAGCCGTGACCGGCTGGCTGCCACGCGAAACCTGCATCTGCGCCGTCTGGATCGGATTGCCGAGCGTGGCGATGGTGCCACCCGAGCTCTCCAGGGTCGACTCACGCAGCCGCGAAGCATTGAACGACTGCAGGTTGTTGTACGACTGGGCGGTCAACTGCAGGGCTGCCGATTCCGCAACCGGAGCCAGGCCGGTGAAGGTCGCCTGGATGGTGGCCGCATCGGCGAAGTCGAGCCCGTAAAGCTCGGCCAGGGCGGCATTGCCACGGTTCTGGTCGAACAGACGTGCATAGCCGAGCTGAACCGGATCGTTCCGGTCGATCGCCGTGGTGTAGCTGAGGGCGATGATCTCCATCAGCACTGCGGTATCGGTATAGCTGAAATTCTGGCGCAGGATGGCCGACAGTTCACCTTGCTCGAAGGTTCCGGTAACACCGCCAGCGGCAGTCAGGATGGTATATTCCTGACCAAGGCCATTGACCTGCTGCGTGATACCCGCGCCCACGGCTACAACGCCGCCGATCGATGCTTCACCAGTGACTGCCAGCAGGTCCGACGTATTGTCGGGACCGATGTCGATCATCAGGGTGGAGCCGGAGGAGAGGACGGCCGAACCATCGATGGTCAGCGTGTCGATGCCGCCAATCGTGCCCGGCGATATCGCACCAGTGATGTTGGTGACGAACGGCGCGGTGATCGTGCCGCCACCCTGCAGGGCGCCGCCAAAGATCGTGTAGTCGCCGACCGAAGTCAGCCCGCCATTCACCGTGATCGTTCCGCCGAACTGGCTGATGTCGATCAGCGACGTCAGACTGCCATCTGCGGTGATGTTGAGGCCAGCGCTGCTGCGCACGGTGAGACGGTCGATAGTAACATCGCTGCTAAGTGTTGTGGTGCCCGCATTGGCGAGGGTCACATCGAAATAGCGTGGATCGACATTAACGTCCGCATCGTCGCTGACAACCGGGTCGATATTGTTTGGCACGAAGTCGGTCGCACTGGGCAGGCCGTTGTCAAGCGTAGGATCCGGAAGCGGATCGCCCGAGAATTCGGGCTCGCCGCCATCGCTCGCGTGCGGAGCGTCTTCCGCAAACTCGACACCTCCGTTACCATGCGCGACCTCTTCCGCGAATTCCGGTCCACCATTGTGCGGCTCGTTGGCCATGATCAGACCATCACGAGCCAATGCACCGCGGCCACCGGCAGTGGTGCCATCTGCAGCAGCGACAGCTTCAGGCGATGCCTTGGTTTTGCCGCCACCCAGCGCGTTGAGCACCTCGCTATCGACTTCGCCGATCGCCGAAGTCGTCGTATCATCGCCATTGCGGGCCGGGGGTGTTTCTTCTCCGTCGGATAGGTCCTGGCAGCCCTCACCTGGATTATCGCCCTCGCGGTCGAAACAGATTTCACCCCATTGCGGAGCATCGCCTTCCGTCCCCGCACCCGGCGACGTGGGGACCCCGTTTACGATATCGCCGTCAGCATTGATAATGCGATAATTGGGGTCGAGTGTGGTCTCCCAATGGCTGGCATCTTCCCAATTGCCGTCACCCGCCTTGGCGGTGACATAGCGATAGGGATTGTTGGCAGAGATCCAGTCCCAATAAAGGAAAAGGGGCTGATAGTAGGTCTGGGTACCATAGCTGGAAAAGACCTGTGGGCCGAAAAAGCGCGAACCGCCAGAGAGGACCCCGATCACCAGATCTTCGTTGGTTATTGGATTGTTCGCTGCGTCGAGGATCAGCGGGCCACCCGAGTCGCCGCCAGCAGTCGTGGCCTCGCGTTCACGCGGTTCATCCTTAAAAAGGTTGAAGTCGAACGGGTTGGTCTTGTTCGGATCGTCGAAATCGAACGTATAGAGAACTTGGGGCAAACCGCTGTCGGGATTGCCGAAAAGGAAGGCGTTGCGCGAGTCGAACGAAGTCAGGGCGCCGATCATGTTCTCGGCCGCGCGACGCCGCCAATCGATCGCCTGAATGTCGCCAGCTGTACCATTGCCCGTGCGACCGTAACCGGTAATGTTCACGTGATAGCCGGTGCCGTCTTCGTCGGTGATTTCGCCCGGCGCGGGGAGCGGCGAGAACAGCAGCGACCAAGTCGGGATATTCGCAGCCGGCGTGTCGAGACTCGCAATTGCGACATCGGCCTCCAAGAAACCCTGCGCGGCAGGATCCTCCAGTGAGCGCGAATCGTAATAAATCCGATTGACGTTGAAGACCGCGATATCCGGATTGCTGGCAAAACCGTTCGCGAACCAGTTTTGAAAGCCAGGCAGGGCATTGAAGTTGAACGAAAAGGCAGAGCGTATGCCATCTTCGCGATAACGTGTCGCATCGACAACATTATCGTCTGCATCCCCGTTCACACAGTGCGCGGCGAAAAGCACGGTACGCGGATTGATCAAAGTACCTGTGCAGACGAAACCGTCATTTCTGAAAAACATACCAACGCCGCGAAATTCTTCATCTTCATCGACGATATCGTCTGGCGTGTAGTTGTCGTTAGGCACGATGGCGTGAGCAGGCGTGCTCATTGCGACGGTCGATAGAGCGATGGTGGCGGCGCCCGCCAGCAGACGACCGCCCGTACGGTTGAAACTCGATTTCATTACGAAAGCCCCTCCAGGAATGGTTCGCAAGCGCGGCCCTGAACCGCGCATGGGAATGTTCTAGGCCCAAGATAGGCGAAAATGGAAGGGCTTTGGGTGGAGCAAGGAACCCTTTTTGCGGGGTTATGTTGCAGTGAGGACGCACTTTTTCATGGTTTCCAACGAATAAGGCGGCCGGATCGCTCCAGCCGCCTTCTCGATATCAAATCCGCCTGATCGGCGGAGATGGATCAGGCGCTGTAATACATGTCGAACTCGGCCGGGCATGGCGTGGTTTCGACACGCAGGACCTCTTCCCATTTGAGTTCGCAATAGGCTTCGATCTGATCCTTGGTGAAGACGTCACCCTTAAGCAGGAAGTCGTGGTCTGCCTCGAGGCTTTCGAGCGCTTCGCGCAAGCTGCCGCAGACGGTCGGAACGTCGGCGAGCTCTGCCGGGGGCAGGTCGTACAGGTTCTTGTCCATCGCTTCGCCCGGATGGATCTTGTTGGTGATCCCGTCGAGGCCCGCCATCAGCAGCGCGGCATAGGCGAGATAGGGGTTGGCCATCGCGTCGGGGAAGCGGAATTCGACACGCTTGGCCTTGTCGCCCGCGCCATAGGGGATGCGGCACGAAGCCGAACGGTTGCGCGCCGAATAGGCGAGCAGCACGGGCGCCTCGAAACCCGGAACCAGGCGCTTATAGCTGTTGGTCGTCGGGTTGGTGAAGGCGTTCAGTGCTTTGGCATGCTTGATGACACCGCCGATATAGTAGAGGCAGTTTTCGCTCAGGCCGCCATACTGATTGCCGGCGAAGGTCGGCTTGCCGCCGTCCCAGATCGACATATGGGTGTGCATGCCCGAACCGTTATCGTCCTTGATCGGCTTCGGCATAAAGGTCGCGGTCTTGCCATAAATATGCGCGACCTGATGCACGACATATTTGTAGATCTGCATATTGTCGGCGGTCTCGACGAGCGTGCCGAAGGTTACGCCGAGTTCATGCTGCGCGGCCGCCACCTCGTGGTGATGCTTGTCGCAGGGCAGGCCCATTTCGATCATGGTCGAGACCATTTCACCGCGTATGTCGACCGCGCTGTCCACGGGCGCCACCGGGAAATAGCCGCCCTTGGCGCGCGGACGGTGGGCGAGGTTGCCGCTTTCATATTCCTTGCCCGAATTGGTCGGTAGCTCGATATCGTCGATGGCGTAGCCCGATCCGGCATAGCCGTCTTCGAAACGGACATCGTCGAACATGAAAAATTCGGCTTCCGGACCGACATAGATGGTGTCGCCGATGCCGGTCGACTTGAGGTAGGCTTCGGCGCGCTTCGCGGTCGAGCGCGGGTCGCGGGCATACCATTCGCCGGTGGAGGGTTCGACGATGTCGCAGAAGACGATCAGCATCGGTTCGGCGCTGAAGGGATCGACATAGACGCGGTCGAGATCCGGCTTCAGGATCATGTCGCTTTCATTGATAACCTTCCAGCCGGCGATCGAGGAACCGTCGAACATCAGGCCGTCCTCGAGCTCGTCTTCGCCGAGTACGCCCGCGACCATGGTCAGGTGCTGCCACTTGCCCTTGGGGTCGGTAAAGCGCAGATCGACCCACTCGATGCCTTCGTCCTTGATCCGTTTCAGGACGTCGCTTGCACTTGCCATTGGTATTGCCTCCGTTTGAACTGGAATTGCGGTTGCGGGTCGTCCCCGCGAAAACTCAGATTGCGTCGTCGTCTTTTTCGCCCGTGCGAATGCGCAGCGCGCCTTCGATCGGCGAAATGAAGATCTTGCCGTCGCCAATACGCCCGGTCTGGGCGGCGGCGGCGATCGCTTCCACGGTGCGGTCGGCAGTGCCATCGGGGACCACGACCTCCAGTTTCACCTTGGGCAGGAAGTCGACGACATATTCGGCGCCGCGATAAAGCTCGGTATGCCCCTTCTGGCGCCCGAAACCCTTGGCCTCGGTCACGGTGATGCCGGACACGCCGATTTCGTGCAGCGCCTCCTTCACCTCGTCGAGCTTGAATGGCTTGATGATCGCTTCGATCTTTTTCACCTGGCGGTGTCCCCCGAGAGTTTAGGTACCCGTATCGCACGTGACTTACGCATCGCGCTCGCCCGTGTTCCAAGAACCGTGCCAAACGCGCAACGGGCGGATTTGCGTGGATCGGATAGGAGCGGATGGGCAATGGTGCCCGAAGAGCGGACAGGCAGTGCCTGTTTTTTAGGCACTCGGCAGCCGCAGGCCCGCCGTTTCCGGCAAGCCGCACATCAGATTGAGATTTTGCACCGCCGCCCCGCTAGCGCCCTTGCCGAGATTGTCCAGCCGCGCGACGAGGCGCGCGTTCCAGCCGCCCTCATTGCCGAAAACGAACAGTTCGAGGCCATCCGAAGGCGAGGTATCCCTGTCCAGCAGGAGTTCGCCGACCGGGGCCTTGCCGTGTACCGTCACTACCGGCGAGCCTTCGTAGAAGCTCGCAAGCGTATCGCGCAGGCTGTCGGCATGCGGATCGCCTTCCATGGCACCAAGGTGCAGCGGTACTTCCACGATCATGCCGCGGAATGCCGAGACGACCGAGGGCGCGAACAGGACCGGATGCTCGAGCCCGGCATGCGTCTTCATCTCGGGCAGGTGCTTGTGAGCCAGATCGTAGCCATAGGCGCGAAAAGCGGGCGCTCCGTCGGCTTCGAAACGCTCGATCAGAGCTTTGCCGCCGCCCGAATAGCCGCTCACGGCATTGACACTATAGGGCCAGTCGGCGGGAAGAATGCCTTCGCGGACCAGCGGCGCTACCAGGGCGAGAAAGCCGGTCGGATAACAGCCGGGATTGCTTACCCGGCGGGCGTCGGAGACTCGCTCCCGCCCGACCAGTTCGGGAAAACCGTAGCACCAGCCTTCGGCGGTGCGGTGGGCGCTCGAGGCGTCGATCACCCGCGTGCCATTTGCCGGATCGATCAGTTCCACTGCCTCGCGCGCGGCATCATCGGGCAGACACAGAATGGCGATATCGGCTTCGTTCAGCGCTTCGCGCCGCGCGCCGGTATCCTTGCGCTGCGCATCGTCGAGGCGGAGGAGCACGAATTCACTGCGGCCCTCGAGCCTTTCGGCGATTTCCAGGCCGGTCGTGCCGGCCGCGCCGTCGATGAAGATCTTATGCGTCACTGGCAGGGGCCAGCGCGTCAAGCCGGACATACCCGCTCGGCCCTTTGGGGCCGCAGGCGATCCATGCCCAGTCACCAGCGCAATCCAGCAATTCGATTTCCGCGCCTGCGTCGACCGTGGCGCCGGTATCGGCATCATCGCGCATGGCGAGCTTCAGCGCGACAGGCTGCGGGCCGATTTGCCGCACATGCGGAATGACGTAGTGGGCGGCCAGAAAATCCTCCGCCAGCGCAATATGCGCCAGATCCCCACGCAAGGGCAGCGTTCCCGGGGCGGGCCTTTCGACCCGGCCTTTCAGTCCGACAGTCTTTTCGGGAAGGGAATAGCTGGCTGGAACAGTCACGCTGTGTGAAGAATCCGGTTGTGAACGTTGCGGGCGCTTAGCCTTGCTGGACTGTTCAAGCAAGGCAACGCCGTTCAGCCTCCCCCGAAACGATCGCGCAGCATGTGCCAGGCGGCACGCAGTCCATAGGCATCCCCGCCCTTGGGGCGACCGGGCCTGGCGACTGGGCGCCAGGCAAAGGTATCGAAATGTGCCCAGTCGATCCCTTCGCCGACGAATCTGTCGAGGAACAGACCCGCCACGCTGGCTCCGGCAAAAGAATTCCCATGCGCATTTTGAATATCGGCAATGTCGGAATTCAGCCATTCACGATAGGCATCGGGCAGGGGCAGGCGCCAGGGTTCGTCATCATGTGCCTTGCCAGCCGCTATAAGGGCTGCGGCGGTGGAATCCTGACGGGTCATGAGCGCGGGAAACTCCGGACCCAGCGCCACGCGTGCCGCTCCGGTCAGTGTGGCGAAATCGATGATGAAGTCGGGCTTTTCCTCGCTTGCACGTTGCAGCGCATCGCCCAGGATCAACCGGCCTTCGGCATCGGTATTGCCGATCTCCACGGTCAGGCCCTTGCGGGATCTGAGCACATCTCCGGGACGGAAACTGTTGGAACTGATCGCGTTTTCGACTGCCGGAACCAGCAGGTGCAACCGCACGGGCAGCCCCGCACCCATGACCAGTTCGGCCAACGCGATCGCATGGGCTGCACCGCCCATGTCCTTTTTCATCAGCAACATGCCGGACGAGCTTTTGACGTCCAGCCCGCCACTGTCGAAGCACACACCCTTGCCTACGATCGCGAGGACCGGATCGCTTTCCTTGCCCCAAGTCAGGTGCATAATACGCGGCGCATGGTGACGTGCGGCGGCGCGGCCCACGGCGTGGACCATGGGGTATTCCTGCTCCAGGGTATCGCCCCTGGTCACAGTCAGGCTGGCCGAATGCTGTTTGGCCAGCTTTTCGCATTGCTCCTCCAGCGCAGCCGGCCCCAGGTCCTCGGCAGGCGTATTCACGAGGTCGCGCACAAGGCCGACGGCCCTTGCCTGCGCCACTGCGCCGTCGATCGCCTTTACATCCTTGGTCAACAGCACGCGCGGGCCGACCGGTCGTTCGGGCTTTTTGTACCGGTCGAAAACATATTGCGCGGTCTGCCAGCCATGAAGCGCGGGTCCGGGCTCGCCATCGGCGCGGCGATAGGTCCCCTCGGGCAGACTTTCGGCCAGCTTTGCCATGCACCAGCTCGAAAGGTCCTGTGGATTGGCCACGCCGCCCACCGCGAACCAGCCGTCTTCGCCATTGTCTTTCGCCGGAACAATGCCGACCTGATATCCGCTACCGTCGAACTTCTGCGCCTCCAGCGCGGCGCGCTGACCGGCAGAGAGTTGCTTGATCCATTCGGGAAAGCCCTCACGATTGACCAGGTGGATCGAAATCGCTTCCTGCCCCCGGTCGGGCTGGATAAGCGCGTGGTTGTCGGCCATAGTCGGACTGTCCCTGTAAAAATCGTATTCGTAAAGGAAACCGCGATGCGTGCGCCCCTGTTCCTGATTTCGCTCGCCCTGTCGAGTGCGGCCTGCTCCGATGGTGCGGAGTATGCGGAGACGGCAGACGGCACCGATCCCCAGAGCAGCGACGCTCAGGCTCTCGCATCCGCAGGCGCGATAGCGACAGCCGAGGCGCGATCCATCGCGGAGGAGACGGACCGATACGATTTCGCCTATTCCTGGCCCGCCGAGGCAGCCGCCGAACCGAAGCTCTCGGCCTATCTGGAGGCAAAGGCCAAAGGGGTGCGCGAAGAATTAAAAGAAGAATCCGATGAGGACTGGGATGCTGCGCAAGGACAGGAATGGACGCCGCGCCAGCACAGTACCTCGGTAGAATGGAAAGTGGTTGCCGACATTCCCGGCTATCTCAGCCTGTCGCGCCACCTAGCGACCTATTCCGGAGGAGCGCACGGCATGTATGGTGTCCAGTCGCTGGTCTGGGACCGCGAGGCGGAAAAAGCCATGAAGGGGATCGAACTGTTCACTTCGCCCGTCGCGCTCGAGCAGGGCATTGGCCAGCGCTTGTGCGATACCCTGAACAAAGCGCGGGAAAAACGCCGCGGCATGGAAGTCGAGGAGGGCAGCGACGACATATTCGACAAATGCCCCGGGCTCGACGAAGCCAGCATTTTGATCGGATCTTCCAATGGCAGGACGTTCGATCGCATTTCGGTCTATTTCGGACCCTATGTCGCGGGCGCCTATGCCGAGGGCGATTACGAACTGGACTTCGATGTGACAGCCAGTGTGATCGACGCGGTGAAGCCGGAATATGCGGATGCCTTCAGCGTCCGCGGTTAGGTATCTCGCAATCGGCGGATAAAGCGCCTATGTGGGCCGCATGACCGAATATCAGGTAATCGACGCGGAAGAGACCGTCTATCGCGACGGCACGATAAAGCTCCATGGGCCGGAAGGCTTCGAGGGAATGCGCAAGGCAGGTCGCCTGGCGGCCGAAATCCTCGACGAACTGACCAGCTTCGTGAAGCCGGGCGTGACCACGGGCGAGATCGACGACAAGGCGCGGACCATGATGCTGGATGCCGGCGCGGTGCCCGCAACCATGGGCTATCGCGGTTACACGCATAGCTGCTGCACGTCGATCAACCATGTGATCTGTCATGGCATCCCTTCGGACAAGGCACTGAAGGAAGGCGATATCGTCAATATCGACGTGACCCCGCTATTGGACGGTTGGCACGGCGATACCAGCCGCATGTTCTTTGCCGGCGAACCCTCGATCAAGGCCAAGCGGCTGGTGGAGGTCACCTATGAATGCCTGATGCTGGGGATCGAGGCGGCTTCCAGGCCCGGCGCGCGGCTGGGCGATATCGGCGCCGCGATCGAAGCGCATGCGCGCCAGTTCCGCTATGGCGTGGTGCAGGAATTCTGCGGCCACGGGCTCGGCCGCCTGTTCCACGATGCGCCGGAGGTGATCCACGCCGCGCGCGCGGGCACCGGGCCGGAACTGAAGGCCGGAATGTTCTTCACCATCGAGCCGATGATCAATGCCGGGCGGCCCCACGCCAAGATTTTGCGCGACGGCTGGACGGCTGTGACCCGCGACAAGTCGCTGTCGGCACAGTTCGAGCATTCGATCGGGATTACCGAAGACGGCGTGGAAATATTTACCGAAAGCCCCAAAGGGCTGCATAAGCCGCCATACTGAAGAAGCGTGGGCGGGCGGACGGGCGTTCGCCAACTACCCTTCGCGCGCGGAACGTATTGCGGCGCCCGCGACGAAGGGCGTCACGGCGCACAGGCCCAGGCTGATAGCGGCGGCCAGGGCGATCCCGCCATCGCCGGTGGTAGAAAGCGCTCCGGCCCCGAAAATCAGAATGGGAACGGCCAGCGGGATCACCATCAGACCGGCCAATGCCGCCCCTCCGCGCAGGGCTGCGGTAAGGGCTGCCACGGCGAGCCCCACGGCAGCGAGCCCGGGTGTTCCGGCAAGCAGGCCGAGCAGAACCGTGCGGGTCGTGGGGCCATCGAGGCCCAGCAATCCGGCTGCGGGAAGCGTCGCGAGAAGCAGCAAGGGGGCGAAAGCCAACCAATGCGCCAGCAAGCGTACCGCCATAACCAGCTCCTCGCTTATGCCCCGTAGGTGCAACTGATCGAACACCCCGGCATCGAGATCGCCCGACACCAATTTTTCGAGCGGAAGGATCGCTGCCAGAAGGGCGGCCACCCAGATCACACCGCCTCCGGTACGAGCGAGCAATTGCGCGTCCGGCCCCACCGCGAAGGGGTAAAGCATCGCAACGGCAAGAAAGAAAAGCAGCGGCAGAACGCCGCCGCCGCCACGCCCGCCGGGCAGCAGCAATCCGAGGTCCCGTCGCAGAAGCGTGCCGATCATGCGGCGAACTCCGCCAGCTCGACGCGGGTCGGCGAGGGGAGGGCGATATGCTGGTGCGAGGCAACCATGGCAATCCCGCCACCGGCGCAGTGCTGTTCGATCAGCGTCTCGAAGGTTTTCTGCGCCTGGCTGTCGAGCCCGTTGAGCGGTTCGTCCAGCAGCCAGATGGGACACCCCCGGTTGAGCAGGCGGGCCAGCGCGGCGCGTTTCTTCTGGCCTGTGGAAAGATAGCGTACCGGCACATCCATCAACGGTCCAAGCTGGAGCAGTTCGAGCGCGCGCCCGGGTTCTCGGCATCCATCGATCCGTTGCCAGAAAGCCAACGCCTTGCCGAGTGGAAGGTTCGCATCGAAAGCGAGTCGTTCGTCCACCAGACCCATGGCGCCCTTGCGATCCACTTTGCCGGCATAGGGTCGCAAGAGTCCGGCAAGGATGCGCATGAGGCTGGATTTGCCTATGCCATTCGCGCCGGTGATATGGCACGCATCGCCCGCACCGCATTCAAGCGTGAGTCCACGAAACAGCAGCCGCTCGCCGCGGCGGCAGGCTATATCCTTTGCGACGAGGCGAGCTTGCATGGGCGGGGGCGATAGGCAAAAGCGCCCGCAGCGACAAGCAAGAGGAGATTCGCGCCCATGACCGTCGAGCAATTGACCGCCGAGGAACGCGACAGCTGGCTGAGCGGTCTGAAGGGCTGGACGCTCACGCGCGAAGGCAAGGCGATCGAACGCACCTTCGAATTCGCCGATTTCTCCGAAGCGTTCGGGTTCATGACCCGCGTCGCGATGATCGCGGAAACGCGCGACCATCATCCCGAATGGTTCAACGTCTACAACCGCGTCGAAATCACGCTCACCACGCATGATGCGGATGGGCTGAGCCGGCGCGACGTCAAGATGGCGCGCAAGATCGACGCACTACTGGCCTAGCGTTCCCTCGCGCGGGCGCGGTCCGAGGTCGTAGAGCAGGCATTCGTAATACAGGCGGGCACGGCCCCGTGAGGCCGCGCCGGGTGTCGTCCAGCGGCTGTTTTCCAGCGTGCATTCGGTGTCGACGCGCGCCTGTTCTTCTGGCGTACGCTCTCCCACTTCGGGTCCTCCGATCAGCGGATAGCTCTTATACTCGCGCTGCGGCGCGGCGAAGAGCAGGCGAAAGGCATCGAGCGCCATCGGATGGTAAAGCGTTCCGTGCGTTTCGCTCTCGCCCGCGTCGACGAATGTCCAGGCAAGCCCGTCGGGCGCCGAGGCGCGCAGCGCATCGACCAGCCGTTCGGTCCCCTCGCGGTGCCAGTCGCCTTCATTGGCGGTGGTGAGATAGAGGCGGCGGTCTCCCTCCGGGTGCCGCGCGAAATAGGCGGCAGCTTGCTTGCCGTATTTCATCTGCTCCCACCACATGCTGGGCGAGATGGCGATGTAATCGTCGAACAGTGTCGGTTCCTCGAGCAGGGTTTCCACCACGAACAGCGCGGCAAGCGATTCTCCGATGATCGCGTCGCGCCCATTGGTGCGGAAACTCGCCTCGACCAGCGGCTTCAGCTCTTCGCGCAGGAAGCGGCGATAGCTGGGCGATCCGCCGGGCGTGGCCCGCAGAAATTCTTCATAGGGCTTCGGATCGGCGACCGGTGGGGACAGTTCCTTTCGGCGGTTCACGCTTTCGATGCCGATGAGGATGAAGGGGGCGAACGACCAGTTCATATCGCGGCTCTGGGCGATACCGGCAATGTGCTCGAAATCCTGGTCCGGCCCGCCATCGAGGAGATAGACCACGGGATAGCGTCTTTCCGGCTCCTTTTCGTATCCGGTCGGAAGACGCACAGTTATCTTGCGGCCTTCCCCGTCCAGAACGCCGGTTTCGACCGTATAGGTCGTGGCGACCGCGAGCGGCTCGCCACCGGTGAGCTGCGCGGACGCTGGGAGAGCGAACGCCAGCGCCGTGGCAGCACCGAAAATGGAAAGCAATCGCATGTATATGGCTCCGAAAGGCGTTACTGGCCCAGCGGGCGGAACGACGAACGGGTCTGCTTGCGGACGCGGCCAGGCAGCCAGCGCGCGGCGAAGGCCATGGTCTTGGCGGTCTTGCCCACGGTGGTGTGCAGCTTTTCGCCATGGACTGCGGCCCAGGCAGCGGCAGCGACTTCCTCGACCGGCGTTATCTCCAGCCCCGCGTCCCGCACCCGCTGGCGGATGCCTTCATTGGTCCGCGCATTGGGGTTATGGTCGAGCAGCGGGGTGTCGATGAAGCTGGGCATTAGCGAGCGCACCCTGATGCCGTCCTCGGCCCATTCGCCATCGAGGCTTTCGGTAATCGCGCGAACCCCGAATTTGGTCGCCGAATAGACGCTGGCCCCGGGCGTGCCGTAAATGCCCGCCGCGCTGGCCGTGTTGAGCAGGCAGGAACTCGGCGCGGTCTTCTGGAGGTGGGCATACGCGGCCTGCGCACCGAACAGCACGCCTTTCAAGTTGATGTCGAGGCAGCGCTCGATTTCTTCGGTGCTGTTTTCGAGCAGCGATCCGCCGAGCGGGATGCCGGCATTGTTGAACACCACGTCGATGCGACCGCCGGCCGCAACCGAGAAGGCTTCGAGCGCTTCGTCCCAGGCCGCGCGGTCGCGGACGTCGAGAACATGCGAATAGACGAAGCCGTTGCCGATCTGCTCTTCGGTTTCGCGCATGCCCGCCTTGTCGATGTCGCCAAGGCCGACGAACCATCCGCGCGCGCCGAAATACAGGGCGACCGCCCGCCCGATGCCGGAGCCGCCCCCGGTGATGAAAATCGCCTTGCGATCGCTCATGTTCTCTCTCCCTCCAGCGGCTCTACAGCGCCGCGTTGTTATAGGTGTGCCAGGTGAAGATGGCCATCGCGCCGCGATGGGGCCGCCATTGCTCGCCTAGGGCTCGCGTTTGCTTCTCGCTCGGTCGTTCCGGCAGGTCGAGAAGCCGGCCGACCGCTTCCTGAACGGCCAAATCGCCTGCGGGCCAGATGTCCGGACGGCCTTCGGCGAACAACAGATATATCTCTGCCGACCAGCGCCCGATCCCCTTGATCCGGGTCAATTCCGCAATCGCTTCTTCGTCGTCCGCCGGCAGATCTTCGAGGCAGATTTCCTCATTGGCGACGAGTTCGCATAGCGATCGCGCATAGCCCTGTTTCTGCCGCGACAGCCCGCATGCCCTTAAGGTATTGAAATCTCTCGAAAGCAATTCATGCGCGGGCATGTCTTCGCCCAGCTCCGCTTCGAGCTTGTTCCAGACCGATGCGGCAGCCGCCACACTGACCTGTTGGCCCACAATCGTACGCAGCAATGTTTTGTAGCCGATCGGACGGATGCGTTCTTCGGGATAACCGCAACGCATGATCGCCGCGGCCACCGCCGCGTCGTCCGCAGCGACAATATCCAGATGCTCGCGCAATTGTGCATTGGTCAGCCCCATGGCGAGTGAACTTGCCTTCCCCGTCGCGATTGAATAGCAGCGCCACGCATAGGTTGGGCCAGTGGCCCTTTGCAACCGAGGATAGACGTAATGCCCAAACTGATCGTGACCACCCGCGAAGGCGAAACAAGCGAGATCGATGTCGCCGACGGCCTGACCGTTATGGAAGCGATCCGTGATAACGGCTTCGACGAACTCCTCGCATTATGCGGTGGCTGCTGTTCCTGCGCGACCTGTCACGTCCATGTCGATGCGGGTTTTGCCGACAAGCTTCCCGAAATGAGCGAGGATGAGGACGATCTGCTCGAATCGACCGACCATCGCGTAGCTACGTCGCGCCTGTCGTGTCAGATCCCGTTTACGGCGGAACTGGACGGCTTGAAGGTTACGATCGCGCCGGAGGACTAATGGCGTCTGTTCGCGCCTGACTGCGTCAGTCGCTGCGCCCTGTCCCATCCCGCTCCCTCCCGGCCACCCAAGGCATGGTATTCTGTGGGCGGTCGGGGGCGGCCGGGAGGGGGAGCAGGCTGGAACAGCAAGGTCGGGACGGATGTCCTGACCGCACCCAACAAGAACACCGGCAGGCGCGCGGGATGGAACATCCACGGGCCGGGCGGATGTTCGGGCGTACGTAACAAACACTCAATCCCCCTTTCCGCCCTGCAAGCGCTTGTAGTTTGCGCTCGCATCGGGGGCGCACTACCTCCGCATTCATGACTACAATTCCCGTACGCGAGCAGACGCTCGACCTCATCGGCAATACGCCGCTCGTCCGCCTGGAGGGGCCGAGCGCGGAAGCCGGTTGCGATATCTTCGGCAAATGCGAATTCGCCAATCCCGGCGCCTCGGTGAAGGACCGCGCAGCACTTTACATCATCCGCGATGCGGAAGAGCGGGGCGAATTGAAACCCGGCGGTACGGTGGTCGAAGGCACGGCCGGCAATACCGGTATCGGCATCGCGCTGGTGGCCAATGCGCTGGGCTATCGCACGATCATCGTAATGCCCGACAACCAGTCGAGGGAAAAAATGCAGACCATCCGCGCGCTGGGCGCGGAGCTGGTCACCGTCCCGCCGACCAAATATGCCGACTGCAACCATTTCCAGCACGTCTCGCGCCGCATGGCGGACGAGATCGACGGCGCGATCTGGGCGGGTCAGTTCGACAATACGGCCAACCGCAAGGCGCATATCGAGACGACCGCGAAGGAGCTGTGGGATCAGCTCGATGGCCGGATCGACGGTTTTACCTGTGCGGCCGGCACCGGCGGGACGATCGCCGGAGTCGGGATGGGGCTCAAGGAACTGGACGAAAACGTCACCATCGCGCTGACCGATCCGCATGGCGCGGCGCTGTATAACTATTTTGCCCATGGCGAGTTGAAGGCGGAAGGATCGTCCGTGGCGGAGGGTATCGGGCAGGGGCGTATCACCGCCAATCTCGAAGGCGCGCCGATCGACACGCAATTCCGCGTCTCCGATGAGGAAGGTCTGGATTGGGTCGCCCGCCTGCTGCGCGACGAGGGGCTGTGCCTTGGCCTGTCCAGCGGCATCAATGTTGCCGGAGCGATCGCGCTCGGCAAGCAATTGGTCGCCGAAGGGCGCGAGAATCCTCGTGTCGCGACGATTCTGTGCGACACGGGTTTTCGCTACCTCTCGACGCTTTATAATGCGGAATGGCTGGCGGCGAAGGGCTTGCCCGTGTTCGGCTGGTTGCAAACGGACGATTGACTGATGGGCGGGCCTCCCTAGGTTCATGCGCGTGCACCAATTCTTCGATATGAGCCGCAAGCCGCTGGTTGGCGACCTGCCCGACGTGCCCGGCAACGATGCGCGGCGTGCGCGGACGGTGCAGCGGCTGCAGATCGGCATCACCGGCATCGTCATGATGATCCTGCTGATCGGGCTGGCCAGCATCGTTCAGGACCGCGCCGCCGAAACCGATGCGACCACCGTGCCCGCTGCCGCGCCGACGACCGAACCGACACAGGCCGCTCCGCAGAACGATCCGCTGGTCGAGGCAGGGGTGGTGCCCGATCTGCCGGTAGAGCCGGATGTAACCGCCACCGCCATTCCCACACCCGGCCCGCAGACCGAAGACGATGTTCCAGCGGCTCAGAACTAGGGCGCTGCTGCCCTTTCTTGCGCTGCTGGCTGCTGCCTGTTCGGCAGGGCAGGCCGATCACGAAGATCTGTCCAAACCCCGCTTGGGCCTTTTCACGAGCATACCGCTCTACTGGGGCGAGGGCGAAATCGGTACTTTCATCGATGGCGAAGGAAAGTCCGACTGGGTGCGCGCGGAACTCGAAACGCGCTTTGAACTGGTTCCCCTCGATACGCTCGAGCAAGATGCGCTGGCAGGCCTGGACCGCGTAATCCTGGCGCAGCCCAGACCGCTTGCGCCGTCGGAAAACGTCGCGTTCGACCGATGGGTGGCAGAGGGCGGCAAGGCGGTGATCCTCGCCGATCCGATGCTGACCCGGCACACGCGCTATCCGATCGGAGACCGGCGCAGACCGCAGGATGTGGTTCTGCTTTCGCCGATCTTGTCACGCTGGGGCGTGGAGCTGCAATTCGACGAGGATCAGCCTGGCGGCGAGCGAATGGTCGAAGTCGATGGCCGGGACTTTCCGGTGAATTTGCGAGGCCGGTTCATCCGCAAGGATACCGGCGCGGCGGATCGGGCGTGCCAGCCCATTGGCGACGCGCTGTTCGCCCGGTGCGTGCGCGGGCGAGGGTCGGCGGTCCTTTACGCCGATGCCGCCGTGCTCGATTGGGAGGGAGCCGACCCGGTCCCTTCGGCACGCAGGGACGCACTCTGGCATCTTCTTCGCCCCCTGATGGACGAGCAGCGCGACCTCGCGCAGCCGGATGAAACCGCCGACGCGGCCTGAGACGGGAAATCGCGGGCAGAGCCCGGCGTCCCGCCCCGAACGCTTGACCGATTCCTTGAAAACACGCGCTTTTCCAAACCTTTCGTTAAGGAATTGGTAGGGTGTTCAAGAATGACGGTGGGAAAAATAGCAATGTAAATCAGAGGTTTGTCAGCTTTTCCCGTAAAATCCCGCAAATTTCCCTTCCATCCCCGCCTCTCCCGCTGTAAACCCGGACCACATCGGACAAGCACTGTCTATGCGCGCCCGGCCCGCAGGCTGGGTGGCTCGCCCGCATGCTCGGGCGAGTGCGGAGAAGTCTTGTCAGATGGGGAGGTAAGCAAAACCGATTTCGGGGTTTGGGTACAGTGTCTTTCGGAGGGTATAGCGGACAGGCCTATTCGCCCGCGGGCGACAAGGGCCGCTTCGTGCTTCCGCCCCTCTTCCGCAAAGCGGTCAAGGAAAGCAGCGACGGGCGCGTTCTGTGCCTGATGAAGCACCCGACCTGGACCTGCCTGGTCGGCTTCGGCCTGTCCCGTAAGCCCGAACTCGAAGCCCAGCTCGACCGCGAAGAGGAAATGGCGGTTCGTCTCGGGAAAGACTTCGATCGCGATACCCGCTCCAGCCAGCTCTTCGGCTTTCAGGAATTGCCTTTCGACGATAGCGGGCGGTTCGTCATGCCCGACCATCTGCGCACGCTCGGCCAGATCGAGGGCGGTCTCTATTTTCAGGGCGGCGGCCGCTTCTTCACCCTGTGGAACCCGGATCAGCTCGGCAAAATGGGCGACGATTGGGCGGGCGCCAAGGCCGCCTGCGAGAGCTTCCTTGCCGACGCAAAGGCGAAAAGAAAATGACCGGCGCCCCGCACATCCCCGTCCTGCTCGACGAAGTGATCACAGCGCTCGACCCGCAGCCCGGCGACGTAGTGATCGACGCGACCTTCGGCGCGGGCGGCTACACCCGTGCGCTGCTGGATCGCGGCGCGACCGTGCATGCCTTCGACCGGGATCCCGACGCAATTGCCCTGGGCCGCACCTGGCGCGAAACGGAGGATAATCCGCCGCGCCTCACTCTTCATCCGCACCGCTTTTCCGAGATGCTCGACGTCATGACATCGAACGGCGTCGCGAAGGTCGACGGCGTGGTGATGGATATCGGCGTATCCTCGATGCAACTCGACCAGGCGCATCGCGGATTTGCCTTCTCGTCCGACGGTCCGCTCGACATGCGGATGAGCCAGGACGGCCAAAGCGCGGCGGATTTCCTCAACACCGCCGACGAGGCGGCCATCGCCGATGTCCTCTATACCTATGGTGAGGAGCGCCAGTCGCGCCGCGTCGCGCGGGCGATTGTCGCCGCGCGTCCGCTGGAAACCACCGGGGCGCTGGCCCGCGTGGTACGCAAGGCCTTGGGTCACAAGCCGCATGACAAGAAAGACCCGGCCACCCGCACCTTTCAGGCCATCAGAATTCACGTGAACGGCGAGCTCGACGAACTGTCCCAAGGATTGTCGGCTGCCGAACACCTGCTGCGGGAAGGGGGCCGCCTTGCGGTGGTCAGCTTCCACAGCCTCGAAGACCGGATCGTCAAGCGCTACCTGCGCGAGGCGTCCTCAACCCCGAGCGCCTCGCGTCATGTCCCTATGGTGGCGCAGGACGATCCGGTTTTTTCGAAGATCTCCAAAGCGATAAAGCCGACAGATGCGGAAATCGAGCGCAACCCGCGTTCGCGTTCCTCGGTTCTGCGCCATGCAACGCGCACGGCGACGCCTGCGCGGGAGGCAGCGTGATGGTCGGCGGGTCGCGCATCAGGCAGATCGGCTGGGCACTGGTCCTCGGCGTGTGTTTCGCGCTGCTCCTCGCACTGACCTTCAAGGTCAATGCGGTGAAGAGCGACGTGCGTCTGGCCGAACGCCAGATCATTGCCGCGCAGCGTGCCAAGCTCATGCTTGAAACCGAATTCGAGACGCGCGCCAGCCAGCAACAATTATCCGACTGGAATGCAGTGGAATTCGGATATTCCGCGCCGCGCGCCGACCAGTATCTCGAGAGCGAAAGGCAGCTCGCCGTACTGGGTGCCCCGCGCGGCCTCCATGCGCCCGACCCGGTCCGCGTCGCGCTCAACCGCCCGGCGGCAGAAGAGGACGGGTTGTTCGCCGACTGGCTGGAGGACGATCCGGCGGGACGCGAAAAGGCGCGGCCGGCAAAGCATGAATTGGCGGCGACGGAGGCTCTGGCCGACCGGCTCGCCAGCCCTGCCGTCTCCATGGCCGCGGTTGCCGAGGTGAGCCAGTGAACGCCTTTTCCGGCTTCGGGCCTGCGATCGCCGCAGGCAAGAGCGGGCACGGGGCGGTGAGCATGGCCGTGGCCTCCGGCCGCGTCCAACTGGTCACCGTGCGGCAGCGCTCGCTGACGCTCGCTCGCTGGCGCATATTGTGGATCGTTCTGGGCTTCGTTTTCGTCGCCCTGCTGGCGCTGGTGCGGATTTCCTATCTCGGCATGTCCGACCAGGGATTGCGCGGGACGTCGCTCGAAGAGGCCTTGTTGCCCCCTCGTGGGGAAATTACCGATCGCAATGGTGTGCCGCTTGCCCGTGCGTTTCCGGCCTATGCTCTGTGGTTCAACCCGAACGCGTTGGGCGAAGGCGGGGCTCCGCTGGTGCGCGATCCCGCAACTGTTGCGGCAAAGTTGAAAGCGATCTTCCCCGATCTCGACGAGAACGCCGTGACCGCGCAGCTCGCTTCGGGCAAGCAGGGCTATATCCGCCGCCGCGTTCTGCCGGAAGAGGCCAACCGCGTGCAGGAAATCGGCGAACTCGCGCTGGAAATGCCGATGGAAAACGACCGGCATTATCCGCAGGGTTCGATGGCCGCGCATGTTCTTGGTTACGTCGCCGCCGATGGCAAGGGGCGCGTCGGGATGGAGCAGGTGCTCGACGCGCAGCTTTCCAATCCGGCAACGCGCGGCACTCCGGTCGCGCTGTCGATCGATTCCCGCGTTCAGGGCGCGCTGGAAGACGAATTGCGGCGTGGCATGAAGCTCGTCCAGGCGCAGGGCGGGGCGGGCATCGTGCTCGACGTCGATACGGGCGAGGTGCTCGCACTGGCCTCGCTGCCCGAATTCGACCCCAACAAGATCGATGCGCGCGGCGAAAAACTCATGTTCAACCGGGTGACCAACCAAGTCTATGAATTGGGTTCGACCTTCAAGCCCTTGTCGGTCGCCGCGGCGATCGATGCTGGCGTGGTGCGCAATCTGGGTCGGCGCTGGGATGCCAGCCCGGTCAAGGTCGGCCGCTTCAGTATCAAGGACAGCCATGACATGGGCGCCGACCTCAATGTGGTCGAGACGCTGATCCATTCGTCCAACACCGTTACCGCGCGCGTGGTCGACGAGCTGGGTCCCGAACGCATGCGCCGCACGATGATCGATCTCGGTATGAACGAGCGCCCCTATATAGAGCTCCCCGCAAAGGGTTTTCCGATCTGGCCCGGCGAGAAGTGGCGGCGCCTGCGCTCCATGACGATCGGCTACGGTCACGGGATCGCCGTGACCCCCCTGCATCTCGCCAGCGCCTATGCGGCGATGGTCAATGGCGGTATCTGGCGTCCGACGACCCTCAAGAAACTCGGCCCGGGCGAGGCCCCCAAGGGGCGCCGGGTGTTCAAGGCCTCGACGTCGAGCAGGATGCGGCAGATTTTGCGAGCGATCTCGATCTACGGTACCGGCAAGAACGCCGATGCGCCGGGTTATCGCGTAGGCGGCAAGACCGGATCTGCCGAGAAACCGGGCGGTAAGGCGGGCTATCGGCGAACGGCACTGGTTTCGACCTTCGCGGCAGCCTTCCCGATGGACCGCCCGCGCTATGTCGTGATAGCCATGCTCGACGAACCGCGCGGCACCCTGGCCAGTTCCTACCAGCGTACCGCCGCCTGGAACGCGGCGCCCATCGTGGGCCGCCTGGTTCCGCGCATCGGCCCGCTTATCGGCGTGCGCCCCGACGATACGCGCGACGTCGATATTTCCGATATCAAACCGCTGATCCCGGAGGCGAACAAGTGAAGCTTGCCAAGCTCTGCGCCGCAGCGGGGTATCCCGGCAATGCCGATATCAACGTGACCGGTTTCGCGATCGACAACCGCAAGGTTGCGCCCGGTACGGTGTTCGGAGCCTTTCAGGGCTCGCAGGTCAATGGCGAGGACTTCATCGACGCCGCTATCGAGAGCGGCGCAGTCGCGGTGGTCGCCCGGCCCGGTGCGAAGGTCGAAGGTGCTATCCATATCGCCGACGATACGCCGCGCCGCGCTTTCGCCGCTTTGGCTGCGCAATATTTCACGCCGGTGCCGGATCATATCGTCGCCGTCACGGGGACCAACGGCAAGACCTCTACCGTCGAAATGACGCGGCAGATCTGGCGCATGGCGGGCGAGCGCGCTGCAAGTATCGGAACGCTGGGCGTCACCACGCCGGACGAAAGCGTTTCGACCGGGCTGACGACGCCCGACATCGTCACCTTCCTGTCGAACCTCAGCGGGCTGGCGCGCGAAGGCGTGACCCATGTGGCCTATGAGGCTTCGAGCCACGGCCTTTCGCAATATCGCAATGAGGGTGTGGCGGTGGAGGCTGCCGGTTTCACCAATTTCAGCCGCGACCATCTCGACTATCATGCCGACATGGAAGAATATTTCGCGGCCAAGATGCGGCTGTTCGACGAAGTCGTATCCGACGGCGCAACTGCGGTTGTGTGGATGGGCTCGGGCGAAAGCGGCTGGAACGCGCGCGTGGTCGAACATGCTTCAAAGCGCGGACTGACCATCATGACCGTGGGCGAGCAGGGCGAGGCGATCCGCCTGACCAAGCGCGAGCCGACTCAACTCGGCCAGTCGCTGACGGTCGAACATGAGGGCAAGAACCGGACGATCAACCTGCCGCTGATCGGCGCCTATCAGGTTTCGAACGCTCTTACGGCCGCCGGTCTTGCCTTGGCGACGGGTATCGATGCAGGGCTGGTGTGGGATGCGGTCGCCCGTTTGCAGCCAGTGCGCGGACGGCTCGAACGCGCTGTGATCGCGCCTTCGGGCGCGCCGGTCTATGTCGATTATGCCCACACGCCCGACGCGCTCGAAGCGGCGATCGCGGCGCTGCGTCCGCACGTCGATGGCAGGCTGATCACAGTGTTCGGTGCCGGCGGCGACCGCGATCATGGCAAGCGCGCCCCCATGGGCGAGGCAGCCGCCAAGGCCAGCGATGTGGTCATCGTCACCGACGACAATCCGCGCGGCGAAGATCCTGCGGAAATCCGCCGCCAGGTGCTTGCCGGAGCGCCGCGGGCGCGCGAAGTTGGCGGACGTCGCGAAGCCATCCTCGCAGCCATCGCCGAAGCGGGCGCGGACGATATCGTCCTCGTCGCCGGCAAAGGACATGAAACGGGTCAGATCATCGGATCGGGAGAAAACATGCGGGTGTTGCCCTTCGACGACGTCGATGTCGCGCGCGAATGCGCTGCTGAAATAGCCAGAGGTGCCGCATGAGCGCGGCGATCCTGCGCCATCCGGCCTATGTCGAATGGCCCGCCGATCCGCGCGACCGCCTGCCGCTGACGCTGTGGGATGCGAAGAGCATCGCCGAAGCCGTGGGGGGCGCCGCCAGCCATGATTTCCAGGTTGCCGGTGTCGAAATGGATAGCCGCGACGTGGTCAATGGCGATCTGTTCGTCGCTCTCAAGGGCGAGGCGATGGATGGCCATCGCTTTCTCGATAAGGCTTTCGCCAATGGCGCTGCCGGGGCGATCGTCGACCGCCCGGTCGAATGGCCGCACATTCTCGTGGAAGACACCAGCGAGGCACTCGAGGCGCTGGCGCGCGCGGCCCGCAATCGCGCCGAAGCGACAATCATCGGCGTGACCGGATCGGTGGGCAAAACCGGCGTCAAGGAAGCGATTTTCGCCAGCCTCGAACGCGCCAGCCGCGGTGCGGCGCACCGTTCGACCCGCAGCTACAACAACCATGTCGGTGTGCCGCTGAGCCTGGCCCGCATGCCCGCGCGCAGCCGCTTCGGCGTCTTCGAGATGGGTATGAACCATGCGGGCGAGATCGAGGGCCTCACGACGCAAGTGCGCCCGCATGTCGCGGTCATCACCACCATCGCCCCGGCGCATATCGAGAACCTCGGCAGCATGGAGGCGATCGCCGACGCCAAGGCGGAAATCTTCGCCGGGCTGGAGCCGGGTGGCGTTGCCGTGATCCCCGCCGATACCCCTCACTACGAACAGCTCAAGCTCGCGGCTCTGCGGGTGGGGGCGCGGGTCGTCAGCTTCGGCAGGGCGCGCTTTGCCGACATGCGCCTGCTCGACGCGATTCCCAGCGCCAATGGCGGCAGCCTCGTGACCTGCGAATTCCCCGAAGGACGGCTGTGCTACACCGTTGCCGAACCCGGCGATCACTGGGTGGTGAACTCGCTGGCGGTCATGGCGGCGGTGCGCGCGGCGGGCGGCGATCTGGCGGCGGCCGGTCTCGCACTTGCCGAAATGGGCGGCCTCAAGGGGCGCGGCGCGCGCCATGGCATCGACGCTCCCGGCGGAAAGGCGCTGTTGATCGACGAAAGTTACAATGCCAATCCCGCCAGCATGCGCGCCACGCTTGCGCAACTGGCCCAAACGCCTTCGACCCGGCGCATTACCGTTCTCGGAGCGATGAAGGAACTGGGCGATTTCGCTCCTAAATTCCACGCCGCCCTGGCCGAGCCGATCATCGAAGCCGATGTCGATTACGCGTTGCTGGTTGGCGACGAGATGCGTGTGCTCGCGCGGGAATTGGGGAAACCGCAGAACACCGCGCTTGGCAAGCCGCTTGCCTACGCGCATTGCGATAGTGCCGACGAGGCGATCGAGCTGCTCGAGGACTTCGGTGTCGTCGCGGGCGATGCCATTCTGGTCAAGGGCTCCAACTCGGTCGGCCTTGGTCGGCTCGTGGATCATTTCACCCGCGTCGGCTGACGCGACGAGAGGCTTGCTTGCTTTATCTCCTCGCCGAATGGTTGAATTTCGAAGGCATCTTCAACCTCGTGCGCTATCAGACCTTCCGCGCCGGGGCGACGCTGATGACCGCGCTGGTGATCGGCCTGGTGATCGGCCCACGTTTCATCGACATGTTGCGTGTCCGGCAGGGCAAGGGGCAGCCGATCCGCGAAGACGGCCCGCAGAGCCATCTTGCCAAGCGCGGCACGCCGACCATGGGCGGGCTGATGATCCTCATCAGCCTGTCGCTGTCGGTCCTGGTATGGATGGATTTGCGCAACCCGTTCATCTGGGCGTGTCTCGCGGTGACGCTGGGGTTCGGCCTGATCGGTTTCCTCGACGATTACGACAAGGTTTCAAAGGCCAGCCACAAGGGCGTTTCCGCGCGTGTGCGGTTGCTGCTGGAATTCGCGGTGGCGGGGGTGGCCGCCTATATCACGGTCAGCCAGATCAACACTTTCGTCTATGTCCCCTTCGTTAATGATTTCGGCGTCGAGCTGGGCGCGTTCTACTATGTCTTCGCTGCCGTCGTGATCGTCGGGGCGGGCAATGCAGTGAATCTGACCGACGGGCTCGACGGGCTGGCAACCATGCCGGTAATCATCGCGGCCGGTACTTTCGCGCTGATCGCCTATCTCGTCGGCCGCGTGGACTATTCCGAATATCTCGGCATCCCGCATGTTGCGGGCGCGGGCGAACTGGCGATCTTCTGTGCCGCGATCATGGGCGCGGGGCTCGCCTTCCTGTGGTTCAACGCGCCGCCCGCCGCCGTCTTCATGGGCGACACGGGCAGTCTCGCATTGGGCGGTGCGCTCGGCGCGATTGCCGTGGCGACGCATCACGAGATCGTCCTGGCCATCGTCGGCGGGTTGTTCGTGTTCGAGGCGCTCAGCGTCATCATCCAGGTGTTCTGGTTCAAGCGCACCGGCAAGCGGGTGTTCCGCATGGCCCCGATCCACCACCATTTCGAACAGCTCGGCTGGTCGGAGAGCAAGGTCGTGATCCGTTTCTGGATCGTGTCGATCGTGCTCGCACTCATGGGGCTCGCGACGCTCAAGCTACGATGATCACCTCGACCGCCTGGAAGGACAAGAAATACGCGGTGCTCGGCCTCGCGCGGTCCGGCCGGGCCACGGTCGAGGCGCTGCTGACGGCAGGCGCGGACGTGCTCGTGTGGGACGACCGCGCCGAGGCGCGCGCGCCTTTTAGCGGGCGCTGCGCCATCGGCGATCCGCTGGAGGCGGACCTGACCGGCTATGCGGGCGTGGTGGTCAGCCCCGGCGTCCCGCTCAACACCCACCCGATCAAGCCCCATGCCGACAGCTTCGGCGCGCCGGTGATCGGCGATGTGGAGCTTTTTGCGCAGGCGAGGGCGGAACTGCCGCCGCACAAGATCGTCGGCATCACCGGCACCAACGGCAAATCGACCACCACCGCGCTGGTTCACCACATTCTGCAAGAGGCAGGCGTGCCGACCACCATGGGCGGCAATATCGGCCTGCCGATTCTCGAGCAGGAGCCTTTGCCCGAAGGTGGGGTCTATGTGCTGGAGCTGTCGAGCTACCAGATCGATCTTACCTATTCGCTCGATTGCGATGTGGCGGTGCTGCTCAATATCACACCGGATCATCTCGACCGGTACGATGGGGATTTCGCAAAATATGCGGCCAGCAAGTCGCGTCTGCTCGCGATGCAGAGGCGCGGCCAAAATTCCATCGCCCGGTTTACCGATGCGCGGGTATTGGGCCAATTTGCCGAAGGTACGATTGCGAGCATCCTCGAGGATGTCTTGAAGAACAGGGGGGTGGAGCCCAGCGAGCAGGCCGATTGGCCATCGCTGCAAGGCCCTCACAATTTGGAGAACGCTGCCGCGGCCATCGAGGTCTGCGACATACTGGGCCTCGCCGGAACGCAAATCCGCGCGGGACTAGAGAGTTACAGAGGCCTTCCGCACCGCATGGAGCGTGTCGCCGAAATCTCCGGCGTCGCCTATGTCAACGACAGCAAGGGCACCAACACCGCCGCCTCCGCGCCCGCGCTGGCGGCATTCGACAATGTCCACTGGATCGTCGGCGGGCTCGCCAAGGAGCCGGGGCTGGGCGAGTGCGAGGCCGAGCTGGGCCATGTGAAAGCCGCCTACACCATCGGCAAGGCCGGGCCGGACTTCGCCGCATTGCTTGAAGGGCGTGTACCGGTGGAGCAGTGCGAAACGCTCGACCGCGCGGTAGCTGCTGCTGCCGCCAGGGCCGAGGCGGGCGACACCGTGCTGCTGTCCCCCGCCTGTGCCAGCTTCGACCAATACGCCGATTTCGAAAAGCGCGGCGAGCACTTCCGCGCGCTGGTGGAGGGGCTGACATGAACACCATGCAGCCCTACGTCCCCGGCAAGCGCCAGCCCGCGCACATCCCCAAGGGCAAGATCTCTCGCTGGACCGAACTCAAGATCTGGTGGCGCGAGATCGACCGGGTGCTGCTGTTGCTGGTCCTGCTGCTGATGAGCTTCGGCACCATCGCCGTGGCCGCCGCCAGCCCGGCGAGTGCGGATCGGCTTTCGACCTCGAGCCAGACGCTCGACCCGCTCTATTTCTTCTACCGGCATCTCGCCTGGCAGGTCCTGGCGCTGGGAACCATGCTCGGAATATCCATGCTGGCGCGTGAGAATGCGCGGCGTCTCGGCATATTGCTCGCAGCGGTGATGACGGTGCTGCTGTTCCTCGTCCCCATAATCGGGGTAGAAATCAACGGGGCACGCCGCTGGATCAGTCTGGGCATGCAGTTCCAGCCTTCCGAGTTTCTCAAGCCCGGCTTCGCCATCGCCATGGCCTGGATCCTGAGCTGGCGCATGCGCGATCCCAACCTGCCGGTGCTGGGCATCGCCACTGCCTATCTGGCGCTGATTGCCGCGCTGATGATGATGCAGCCCAATTTCGGCGGCACGATCCTGTTCGGCGGCGTGTGGTTCGTGATGGTGGTGCTGTCTGGCGTCGACGTGAAGCGGCTTGGCGCGGTGATCGGCGGCGGGATTGTCGTTCTTACCGCGACCTATTTCCTGTATGACAATGCACGCCACCGGATCGATGCTTTTCTCGGCGGAGGCACGGCTTTCGATCAGGTCGATCTCGCCAGTCGCACCCTGCTGGCCGGGGGCTGGACGGGGGCGGGCTATGGCCTCGGCATCCGCAAGATGAGCCTGCCTGAGGCGCATACCGACTATATATTCAGCGTCATCGGCGAGGAATTCGGCCTGATCGCCTGCGGGCTGATCGTCCTGCTTTACCTTGCGATCGTGGTGCGGGTCCTGATGCGGTTGATCGATGAGGAGGATATTTTCGCGCTGCTGGCCGGGGCGGGGCTCATCGCCCTGCTCGGCGGGCAGGCTTTCATCAATATCCTCGTCAATCTGCAGCTTTTCCCTTCCAAGGGCATGACGCTGCCGCTGGTGAGCTATGGCGGATCTTCCACAATCGCGATCTGTCTCAATGTCGGGCTGATGCTGGCGGTCACGCGGCGCAATCCGTTCCTGAAAAGCAAGACCAGGGGACTTGGCGACAGGCTCGGCTTAGGGCAGACGGCCCCGATGAAAGACCAGACGGGTTCCGCACGGCGGGAGATACATCCATGACCGGTGCAAATCGCCACTATGTCCTCGCCGCTGGCGGCACGGGCGGGCACCTTTTGCCCGCCTTTGCGCTGGCTACCGAGCTGGAACGGCGCGGACACCATGTCGCGCTGATTACCGATGCGCGCGGCGCCGAGATTCCCGGCAAGCCCGACTTCCTGCCCGCGCATGTCATTCCGGCGGGGCGGTTCGGCCGCAATCCGCTCACTTGGTTCAAGGGACTGATGGCGGTTCTCGAGGGGCGCCGCATGGCTCTGCGTTTGTTCGACAGCTTCGAACCGAGTGCGGTCGTCGGGTTCGGCGGCTACCCCTCGCTGCCGACGATCCTTGCCGCCACCAGCGCGGATGTGCCGACCGTTGTGCATGAGCAGAACGCTGTTCTGGGCCGCGTTAACCGTTTGTTCGCAGGCCGGGTGCAGGCGATCGCAACCGCCTATCCGGAGGTCGAGCGGCTCGATACGAAACATGCGGAGAAGGTTCACCTTGTCGGCAATCCGGTGCGCGCGGGCGTGCTGTCGCTGCGCGAAGAGCCGTTTCCCGCCTTTACCGAAGACGGTCTGCTGCGCGTGTTGGTGACAGGCGGCAGTCAGGGTGCCCGGGTTTTGTCCGAAATCGTGCCCGACGGCCTCTCGATGCTGCCGCCCGCCTTGCGCCAGCGGCTGCAGGTCACTCAGCAATGCCGCCCCGAAGATCTGGACGCAGTGCGCGAGCGCTATCGCAACCACGGCATTCCGGCGGAACTGGCGACCTATTTCGAGGATATGGCCGCACGGCTTGCCGATGCGCATCTGTTCATCGGGCGCGCGGGCGCTTCGACGATTGCGGAACTGACCGCTGTCGGCCGCCCTGCAATCCTTATTCCGCTGCCGATCGCGACCGATGACCATCAGGCCGCCAATACGCGCGAGCTGGCCCGGTCTGGCGGTGCGCGCATGATCCGGCAGGAACGCTTTTCCGGCAAGGAACTGGCCAAGCAGATCAAGGCGCTGGCGGAAAATCCGCAGGGGCTCGCCAAAGCGGCGCATGCGGCGTGGAATTGCGGCAGGCCCCGGGCGGCCCAGGATCTCGCCGATCTCGTCGAAAGTTTCGGCGGAGCGGACATGATGGATGTGATCCGCGTGGGCGGCAACAATGCGCGCGGCGCTTCGCAGGGCATGGCCGCGGGCCAGGGCGCAAGCCGGGAGATCACGAAATGAGGGGGGTCCCGACGGATATCGGCACCATTCACTTCGTCGGCATTGGCGGCATCGGCATGTCGGGCATTGCCGAGGTGATGGATAACCTTGGCTACCAGGTTCAGGGTTCCGACATGAAGGAAGGGCCGACGGTCGAGCGCCTGCGCAAACGCGGAATGAAGATCGCCATCGGTCATGCGCCGGAGAATGTCGAAGGCGCGGCTGTGGTCGTTACGTCCACGGCGGTCAAACGCACCAATCCGGAAGTCGCCTTTGCGCTGGAGAATCGCATCCCGGTCGTGCGTCGGGCCGAAATGCTGGCCGAGCTTATGCGGCTGAAGTCGACCGTTGCCGTGGCTGGAACCCATGGCAAGACGACCACCACCAGCATGATCGCCGCGCTGCTCGATGCGGGCGGAATCGACCCCACAGTCATCAATGGCGGCATCATCGAACAATATGGTTCGAACGCACGCCTCGGCGACAGCGAATGGATGGTGGTCGAAGCCGATGAGAGCGATGGCAGCTTCCTGCGTCTCGATGGCACCATCGCCGTGGTCACCAATATCGATCCCGAACACCTCGACCACTATGGGGATTTCGATGGGGTGAAGGACGCCTTCGTGGAATTCATCCACAATGTTCCGTTTTACGGTGCAGCGATATTGTGCATCGATCACGAGGATGTTCAGGCGGTGATCGGCAAGGTGCGCGACCGCAATGTCGTAACCTATGGCTTCAACCTGCAGGCCGATATTTGCGGCGTGAACGTGCGCCCCGATGCGGGTGGCAATTGTTTCGATGTCATCGTGCGCCGCCGGGGCCAGGAAGACCGGCGGATCGAAGGCGTGCGCCTGCCGATGCCGGGGCGGCACAACGTCCAGAACGCGCTCGCCGCGATCGCGGTTTCGATCGAGATGGGGTGCCCCGACGATGTGATTTGTAATGGCTTTTCCGCCTTTGGCGGCGTCCGGCGGCGTTTCACCAAAGTGGGTGAGGTGCCAAGCGGCGATGGCGTGGCGACGATCATCGACGACTATGGCCATCACCCGGTCGAGATCAGGGCCGTGCTTGATGCTGCGCGCGAAAGCGCCGGCGAAGGCCGCGTGATCGCTGTGGTCCAGCCGCATCGCTACACACGTCTGCGCGATTTGATGGACGACTTTCAGAGCTGCTTCAACGCGGCGGACGAGGTCTATGTCACGCCCGTATATGCCGCGGGCGAGGACCCGATCGAAGGCGTCGATGCCGATGCGCTCGTTGCCGGTCTCAAGGCGCGCGGCCACCGCGCCGCTGCCACGGTCGAGGACGAGGCGGAGCTTGCCGAAAAGCTCGCGAGTGATTTGCGCGCGGGTGATTTCGTGGTCTGTCTCGGGGCGGGGGACATCACTCAGTGGGCGGCAGGCCTGCAGAATGGCATCGCGAAGGCGACCACGGCATGAGCGATCGCGACCAGCCCGGCGATGCGTGGAACTGGGATAGCGGGATGGCGCCCGATTGCGAGGTCGAGGGCAGCATAGCGGCGCCCATCGACATGCACGGCCTGCGCGGCAAGCTCACGCCCGATGCGCCCTTGGCCAAGCTGGTCTGGTTCAAGTCGGGCGGCAGGGCGGACTGGCTGTTCGAGCCGGCCGATCTCGACGATCTCAGACTGTTTCTCGAACGGCTAGGCGGCAACCTTCCGGTGATGGCGCTGGGCTTGGGCTCGAACCTGATCGTGCGCGATGGCGGTGTTCCCGGCGTCGTCGTCAAGCTCGGCAAACCCTTTGCCGATATCGAGGTGGGCGACGATCACACGCTGACCTGCGGTGCGGGGGCGCATGGCATTTTGGTGGCGTCGACAGCGCGCGATGCGGGGATTGCCGGGGTCGAATTCATGCGCGGCATCCCCGGCACGGTGGGCGGTTTTGTCCGGATGAATGGCGGGGCCTATGGCCGCGAGGTCAGCGATGTGCTGATCGACTGCGACGTGATCCTTCCGGGCGGGCAATTCGTTACGCTTCCGGCAGCGGATCTGCGCTATAGCTATCGCCACTCCGTGCTGCCCGATGGTGCGGTGGTGGTTCGCGCCCGTTTCCGGGGCGAGCCCGGCGATCCCGAGATTATCGGCGCGAAGATGGACGAAATCGCCGAAGCGCGCGAAAATTCGCAGCCGCTGCGGACCAAGACGGGCGGTTCGACATTCAAGAACCCGCCGGGCAGGAAGGCCTGGGAACTGGTCGATGCGGCCGGGTGCCGCGGCCTGAAGATGGGCGGAGCACAGGTGAGCGAAAAGCACACCAATTTCCTTATCAATATCGACAATGCGACCAGCGCCGACATCGAGGGGCTGGGCGAGGAGGTGAAACGCCGGGTCTATGCGAATTCGGGCGTCGAGCTCGAATGGGAAATCCAGCGCGTGGGGCGGCCGTAAGGACCAGGAATGACCGATCTCCCCAAACTCCATATCGCCGTACTCATGGGCGGCTGGGCGAACGAGCGACCGGTAAGCCTCATGTCGGGCGAGGGCGTTGCCAAAGCGCTGGAAGAGCGCGGCCACACGGTGTCGCGGATCGACATGGACCGTCAGGTAGCCGCGCGCATCGCGGAGGCTGCGCCCGACGTGGTGTTCAATGCGCTGCATGGCGTGCCGGGCGAGGATGGCAGCGTGCAGGGCATGCTCGACCTGATGGGCATTGCCTATACCCATTCCGGCCTGGCGACCTCGGTCATCGCCATCGACAAGCAACTGACCAAGCAGGCGTTGGTGCCGCATGGAATCCCGATGCCTGGCGGGCGTATCGTCAAAAGCGCGGACCTGTTCGAGCGCGATCCGATGCCGCGCCCCTATGTGCTCAAGCCCGTCAACGAGGGCAGTTCGGTCGGGGTGGCCATCGTCACCGACGAAGGCAATTACGGCAATCCCATCGCGCGCGATGCCAAGGGTCCGTGGCAGGACTTCGCGGAATTGCTGGCCGAACCCTTCATCAAGGGCCGCGAAATGACCACCGCGGTGGTGGATTTCGAGGACGGTCCACGCGCGCTCGCGGTGACCGAATTGAAACCCAAAAGCGGTTTTTACGATTTCGACGCGAAATATACCGATGGCATGACCGATCATGTCTGCCCCGCCGAAATCCCCGCGAATATCGAGAAGCTGTGTCTGGACTACGCGCTCAAGGCCCATAGGCTGCTCGGGTGCCGTGGCACGAGCCGGACCGACTTTCGCTGGGACGAGGAACAGGGCGAAGAGGGCTTGTTTATCCTCGAGACCAACACGCAGCCGGGCATGACACCGCTCAGCCTGGTGCCGGAACAGGGCAGACATGCCAGCATCGAATATGGCGAGCTGTGCGAGCTGGTGGTGGCTGCGGCGCTGCGTCATCATGCTGCGAAATCGGGTGACGGCGATGGCTAGGGTCAAACGCAAGCCCGCCGGTGTGCGCCGTTCGGCAGCAGCGCGCAGCCGCAGCCAGAAGGCCCGCGCCGCGAAGCGCCACACCAGCGGTCTGCTCGATCGGATGATGGGGGCATTGCCCTTCACCGAAGAGCAGTGGCACAAGTTTTTCCTGTTCGCGATCGTCGCGACAGGCATCGGTATTGCATGGACCATTGCGAGCTATGCTGGCGTTCCGGATCTGGTCAGGGCGGAACTGGCCAAGTCGGCCTCGCGCTCCGGTTTCGAGGTCAGCCGGGTCAGCGTGTCCGGTGTGGAGCAGATGAACGAACGGCTGGTATATGAACGCGTATTGGCCGAACGGGATCGCCCGATGCCGCTCGTGGAGCTCGAAGAGGTCCGCGAACGCCTGCTGGAATTGCCATGGGTGTCGGATGCACGCGTGTCGCGCCAGCTTCCCGATACGCTCAAGGTCGATATCGTCGAACGCATTCCGCATGCGGTTCTCCGCAAGCCCGATCGCCTGGTTCTTATCGACCCGAAGGGTAACGAACTGGAGCCGATCAGCGCGAAGAATGCAGAGGACAAGCTCCTGATCGAGGGTCCGGGAGCAGCGCGTCAGGTCGAGCAACTGGGCAAGCTGCTCGATGCCGCGCCGGCGCTCAAGCCCCAGATCGCGTCGGCCGAATGGGTCGGCAACCGGCGTTGGAATCTGACCTTCAAGACCGGCCAACTGCTCGCACTTCCCGAAGGCGAGCTCGGCCCGCCCGCGCTGGTGAAATTCGCCCAGCTCGACGGCATGCACCGGCTGATCGGCGGCAAGCCCGTGGCGATCGACATGCGTGTTCCCGACCGTGCCTATCTGCGCTGCGAAGACGGACCCTGCCCGAAGCAGATGTCGCTCAACGGACGGGGGCAGTAATGGCGACGGCGCAGCCCCGCATCACCCGCGTATTCGGTGCCGTGAACATCGGATCGTTCCGCGTGTCCGCCATGATTATGGGGGAGGCGGAAGGGGGGGAGATGATCGTGCTCGGTTCCAGCCACCGCGCCAGCGACGGTATCAAGCGCGGCTACGTCACCGATATGCGCGCCGCCAGCCATGCGATCCGCACCGCGGTCGAAAAAGCCGAAGGAAATGCCAACACGTCGATCCAGAGCGTATGGATAGGCTGCGCGGGCGCGGGCCTGTCGAGCAAGATTTCGAGCGTGGAGATAGCCATTGGCGGGCGCCGCATCGAAGAGGACGATATCGAACATCTCCTCTATGCCGCGCGCGACCATCTACATCCCGACGGGCGCATGGTGTTGCACGCGCAGCCTGCGCATTACACGCTCGATGGTGCGCATGGCGTCGCCAACCCCAAAGGGCTTCATGCGGAAGCGCTGGGCGTCGATGTGCACGTGACACTGGCCGAAGGCGCGCCGGTACGGAACCTGATCGAGGCCGTCCAGACGGCGCATCTCGACGTGGAAGGTGTGGTCGCAAGCCCCCTGGCGGCGGCGCACGCCTGTCTTACCCGGGAGGAACGCGAACTGGGCGTCGCGCTGGTCGAAATCGGTGCCCAGGTGACCAATGTGTCGGTCCATGCCGCGGGTATGCTGCTGGGTCTGAAATCGATTCCGATCGGATCGAACGACATCACCGATGCGATTGCTTCGTCGCTGGGTATCCGGCGCAGCCAGGCTGAACGGCTCAAATGTGTAGCCGGGTCTGCGATCGCCACACCGACGGACCACCGCGAGATGATCCCGGTCAACGGGCCTGGCGAGGAAGCGGGCGGACCGCTCGCACGCGGCGCGGACGAACACAACCGCATAGCCCGGGCCGAACTCGTTTCAATTGTTACCGACAGGCTCGGCATCGCCACCGCCGAAATCGGCAAGGCGCTCAAGACGATGGGCTTTGCGGGCGCGCAGGGTGGCCAGGTCGTGCTCACCGGCGGCGGCGCCGAACTGCACGGCATCGCGGAGTTTATGCAGGGCGCGCTGGGACAGCCGGTGCGGATCGGCAAGCCCCCTTCGTTGCAGGGGTTGCCCGAAGCGCATGCGACACCCGGTTTCGCGACGCTGGCGGGCTTGTGTCTTTATGCGGCAGACGACCCTGTCGACATCCGATCGGTGGGGCCGCGGTTCCAGCCGACCAAACGCTATCGAGGCATGGGTCTGGTCAACCGTGTCTTTCAAGCGGTGCGCGAGTATTTCTGAGGGTTGATACGCGGCGCAATCCCGCCTTTAGCCCTTGTGGATAAGGCACATAAGGCTGCGGCCTGCGATTCGCTTTGTGCCAGAGTTGTGACATAAAGTCGGCAACGCGACTTTTGAATACCCAGGGGACTCTCGATGAGTATCAATATCGGACCGGCATCTGACGACGATCTTCGTCCCAAGATCATGGTTGTTGGCGTCGGCGGTGCGGGCGGCAATGCCATCGCCAATATGATGCAGGCTGAAATCGAAGGCGTCGATTTCATCGTTGCCAATACCGATGCCCAGGCATTGAGCACCTCCGCATCCGAAAAGCGCATCCAGCTCGGGCCGGATATCACCGGTGGTCTCGGCGCGGGTGCTCGCCCGGAAGTGGGCAAGGCCGCCGCCGAGGAAACGGTCGATGAGATCGAAGATGCGCTCGACGGCGTGAACATGGTGTTCATCGCGGCCGGCATGGGCGGCGGCACCGGGACCGGCGCCGCGCCGGTCATTGCCGAGGCGGCGCGCAAGAAAGGCGTGCTGACCGTCGGCGTGGTGACCAAGCCGTTCCTGTTCGAAGGCACGCGCCGCATGCGCGCGGCGGAAGCCGGTATCGACGAGCTGCAAAAGCACGTCGATACGCTGATCGTCATTCCCAACCAGAACCTGTTTCTGGTGGCCAAGGCGGAAACGACCTTCAAGGAAGCCTTCATGCTCGCCGACGAGGTGTTGCAGCAGGGCGTTCGGTCGATCACCGACCTGATGGTCATGCCGGGCCTGATCAATCTCGATTTCGCCGACGTGCGCTCGGTGATGAGCGAAATGGGCAAGGCGATGATGGGTACGGGTGAGGGCGAGGGCGACAATCGTGCGCTCGAAGCTGCCGAACATGCGATCGCCAACCCCCTGCTCGACGGTGTGTCCATGGCCGGTGCCAAGGGCGTAATCATCTCGATCATCGGCGGCGAGGATATGAAACTGCTCGAGGTCGACGAGGCGGCGAACCACATTCGCGAACTTGTCGACGAGGATGCGAACATCATCTGGGGCAGCGCGTTCAACCCCGATCTCGAGGGCAAGATTCGCGTCTCGGTCGTCGCCACGGGGATCGAACCGGACGGTTCGGTCGCGGCTGCGCCCTCGCGCGCCTTTTCCATGCGCGAAAGCAGGGCTCCCAAGCGCCCGGTGCTCGATGTGCCGAGCGACGATCTCGCCGAAGAAGAGCCGTTCGAGCTGAACGAGGGGCTTTCCGCCGATCCCGAATCGCAGCAGCCCGGCCATGCGGCTGAAGTCCCGTCCGAACCCGAACGGGTCGCGACGGAGGCGGATGCTCTCGATCTCACGGAGGAAATGGACACTGCGGGCGGCGCGCAGCGCTTCGGCCTGACCCCGGCGACCTCGAGTTCCTCGGCTGGTGAGGGCGAGGACCATTATGACGACGTCGACGAAATCGTCGATCCGCTTGCTGGCCTGCGCAACGAGCATACCGAGCGTTTCGACGCCACCGACGAGGAGGGTGTTCCGGAACCTGCCGACGACAGGGAATTCGGTGGAGCCCCGACCACAGAGGGATGGAACGAGGATCGTTCCGCGCCTGGCCGCTCGGGCGGAAACGAACCCGGGGGCGACAGCCCTCAGGATGAGTTCGAGCTTGGCGACGAGCACCTTGCTACGGAAAGCCCGCTTGCAACCAAACCTGGTCGCAAGCAGCCCGTGCTTCCAGGAGATGGTCCGGCGGGTGACGGTTCGACCGGCGCCGGTGGTTCGTCGGCTGGTCAGAGCGGTGGCGGCAGCGGTGCGTTGCCGGGCAATACCTTGTTTGAACGCATGGCCAATCTCTCTCGCGGGGCCGGCAGCGCCGATGCCGAGGACGATGATGACGACGATGACAATGGTGGAAGCGGCGGCGGACTTAATATTCCGCGCTTTCTCGGGCGCCAGAACAACCAGTAACCGGGGCGTGTCGGTGCGGGTTTACGGCCGCCTTGCGAGAATGGCACCGTGATCTCGGGGCGACGAATTGGGTCGGCGGTGGCGTTGCTCGCTCTCGTGGCTCTGCCCGGGCATGTTTCCGCGCAGCGCGAGATCGTCCAGCCGCTGCCTGCACCGGGCGAGCGCCAGTTAAGCGACGCGCTTTCGCGGCTCGCGCGCAATGCGACCGATGTCGGCGCTCTGCTCGATGCGGGCGAGGCGGCGCTCGAACTGAACGATATCGATGCGGCGATCGGCTTTTTCGGGCGCGCCAACGAGCTTTCTCCCGGCAATTCGCGGACGAAAGTCGGCCTGGCGCGTGCCTACACGCGGTCCCGCAGGCCGGTGGAAGCCCTGCGGCTTTTCGCGGAAGCGGAAGCGGCCGGGGTCGCCGATGCGCGCATGGCGGAAGAACGCGGGCTAGCCTTCGATCTCGTGGGCGATACGGCGAGCGCGCAAACGCTGTACAGGCTGGCCCTGGCCAATGGATCCGGCGACGAGGTGACGCGGCGGCTGGCGCTCAGCCAGGCGATCTCGGGCGATCGTGAAGGGTTCGAGGCGGCTCTGCTGCCTTTGCTCGAGCGCGGCGATGTCGCGGCATTCCGGACGCGAGCTTTCGGCCTGGCGATTCTTGGCGATGCGCGCGAGGCGAAGGATATCGCGAATACGATGCTGCCCACCGGGCTCGGCACGCGCATGGCTGCCTATTTGGACTACATGCCCCGGCTGACCAAGGCGCAGCAGGCCGCCGCAGGCAATCTGGGTGTCTTTCCGCGTATCGCCAGTATCGGCACCGACGATGCGGGTATCGCCGAATATTCCCCGGCGCCGCCGCGGATTGCCCGCGCGCCGGCGCCGGCGGCCGTTCCGAATCCCGCTCCGACTCAGACGATGTCCGAACCGGGCGACCGTGGGGACCGGCGGGTTTCGGACAATGCAGGCGGCCCGGCGGGTGAAGAGCGCTCATCCTTGCCCGCAACGCCGCCGGAGCCGGTATCGCAGCCGGTCGCTGCCGCTCCCACGCGAAATGCCGCGGCGCAGCCCGTTCCGGATCGGGAAACCCCGCCCGCTTCCGGCCTTCGCGAAGAACCGGTGGTCGTCGCGCAGGCCGGTCCGGCAGGTGCAACCCGGTCGGCGACTGAAGCGTCTTCGGCATCGATGCCCTTGCCCGGCCCACCGCAGCGGCCACAATCCGTGCCAGAGCCGACGCCAGAGCCCGAACCTGCTTTCGAACCCGGCCCTCGTTCTGTCGCCGATGCCTTCAGCGGGTTTACTCTCGAACCGGGCTCGACCTCGCCTGGGTCGAATGGCGCGGTGGACATCACGAGGATCGACATTCCGCGTGAGCGAGCTCGGCCGAAGCCCCCGCCGCCTCCCGTCCATCCCTCGCGTCACTGGGTGCAAGTGGCGACCGGAAAGGACAGGAATGCCCTGAAATTCGATTGGCGCCGGATTTCCCGGAAGGCAGCCGGCAAGCTGGACGACAAGGGGCCGTTCGTGACCCCGTGGGGCGAGGCCAACCGGCTTCTGTCCGGACCTTATGACAGTGCCGAGAAGGCGCGTGAAATGGTCAATGAACTCAGGAAGCTGGATATCGATTCCTTCCCCTTCACCAGTGCCGAGGGCGAGGCGATCGACACGCTCTGACCGCCGCGAGGGTTAATGCGCGGCTCAGTTTTGTTCACAAGCTTTGCACAAGCCTTAGCGGTTCTCCCCAGCGCCGACCGCCTCGTCCATTGCCAAGCGACGGTGCGTTTCTGCATCCCGCACCATATGACGCGCAGGGGACAGCTTCGATGAGACCATCAGAAGACCGCTATGAAGTCGAGGAGGACGCAGCGCCGCTCGACATGCTGGTCGCATTGTTCGAAGCGCGCGGTTGGCCCTGCGATTCGACTGCGACCGAAATGAGCGGGGAAATCCAGGGGAGCTGGATCAAATACCAGGTGCGCGGCATCTGGCGTTCGGACGATATGGTGCTGCAGATCCTTTGTTTGCCCGACATCCGCATCTCGAAGGACAAGCTGGCGCCCGCGCATGAACTGGTCAGCCTGGTGAACGAGCAGATGTGGCTCGGCCACTTCGACATCTGGTCGAATGGCGGCGTGCTGCTTTACCGCAACGCCACCATGCTGGGCGACGATGGGTTGCTAAGCCTGGGCCAGGCGCAGGCGCTGGTGGAGATCGCCGTCGACGAATGCGACCGGTTCTATCCCGCGTTCCAGTTCGTTTTATGGGGAGGACGCACGCCTGCCGAAGCGCTGGAAGCGGCCATGGTCGACGCCGCGGGCGAGGCCTGACCGACGTTTTGCAAGCGGTTGATTGCCATTGGGGTTAGCCGATCCGGTTTCTCTTGAAATCGGGGGGCAAAACACCGATATTCTCATTCAGGAGCAGAGCGTATTTCCGCGCTGCCAAGAGGAGTTGCATCAAGATGGCCAATTGGAACGACACCGACCAGAGGCAGGGCTTCGGCACCGTGCCGCGCGCTGGCGACGCCGTTGCCAGGCAAGAGACTTTCGACGCTGGGCTGCGCAAGCACATGCTGTCGATCTATAATTACATGACTTCCGGCGTATTGCTGACCGGCATCGTCGCTTTGCTGGCCGCGCGGAGCGGCCTCGCGCTTGCCTTCGCCAGCGGTCCGCTGATGTGGATTGTCGCCTTGGCTCCGCTCGGCTTCGTCCTGGCGATGAGCTTCGGCCTCAACAAGATGAGCAGAGGCACCCTTCAGGTGCTTTTCTGGTCTTTCGCGATCGTGATGGGCCTGTCGATGTCGACGATTTTCCTGCGTTTCACCGGGGAATCGATTGCCGCCACCTTCTTCGCCACGGCGGGCGCTTTCGCCGGCCTCAGCCTGTTCGGCTACACGACCAAGAAAAATCTCCAGGGCTTCGGCACCTTCCTCGTGATGGGCGTCATCGGCCTTTTGATCGCCATGGTGATCAATATCTTCCTCCAGTCGAGCACGATGCAGTTGGCAATCAGCTTCATCGGGGTGCTGATCTTCGCGGGCCTCACCGCTTACGATACGCAGCGTCTGAAGCGCGAATATCAGTATCTGCGCGGCACCGAATTCGCCGGGAAGGCGATCATCATGGGCGCGTTGAGCCTGTATCTCGATTTCATCAACATGTTCATGTTCCTGCTGCAGTTCATGGGGAACCGCGAATAGGGCTAAACCACTCGTCGCAAACAGGAATCGTTTGACCGTGCCCGGGGCGCCACCAGCGTCCCGGGCATTTTCTTTGTGCGAAGGTCAGGCTAGACAGTCGGCTTCATCCCCCGTCAAGGGAGAACGGCGCAGGATGAACGCCAGCTTTATCGAGGAGGGTCAGCGGGCCATGAGCCGTGTTTCAAACCATACCATTCGCATAGCGGCAGTCGCCGCTGGTCTGGCAGCGCTTGGGGCGTGTGCCACGCCGCCGCCACCGCCGCCGCCACCGCCTCCTCCCCCGCCCGTGCAAGCCGTTCCGGTTCGTCCGTTGCCGCCGGGCCAGGCGTCCTACGCCATGGCCATTCCACGCGTGAATTCCATGGGGATGCGCGAAACCGTCAACCTCGGGATTTCCGACGACGAGAAGATCTGGCATTTTCGGTCCGCCTGGAATGTCGCGGCGCTCAACTGCCTCGACGCGCGGTATCAGCCGATCCTCGATGCCTATAGCAGCTACATCAAGGATTACGCGCGGCCGCTGAAGCGCGTCAACGATCGCATCGACGCCGACTATCGCCGTGAATATCGTGCCCGGCGGGCGGCCATTCAGGCGCGCGAAAGCCAGATGACGATGGTTTACAACTATTTCGCGCTGCCTCCGGCGCGATCCGATTTCTGCCGCACGGCCTTGGGTATTTCCCAGCAATATCTGGCTTCCGAACAGGTCGATCCGGAAGCGTTCGCGCTTGCCAATTTCACGGCTTTCGAAGGCCCGTTCGAACGGTTTTTCAAGGCATATGAGGAGTATGAGCGGGAATCCGCCGCCTGGGATGCCCGTTATGGTGAGCGTTACGGCGCTTCGCAGCCGGGTTATGTCGCCGTGCGCAACGCCCGCCGGGACCGGTTGCCGCAGCCCGGTCAGGATCCGACACTGCTGACCGCCCAGCCGTTGCAGGAAAGCACCGTCCGCGATCCCGAAAGCGGGGCGTCGATCCCGGTCGTTCCGGTCGACGAGACCCGTGCCTCGATCCCCGTCGTGCAACCGATCCCCAACGATGCGGGAGCCGACGATACACCGCAGGCGTAACCCGATTGAGGCTTTTCAGGCGCGCCGCCTTTCGCTAGACGGCGCGCCGCGCATTGCGGAAGCCTGCGATGCGGAAAACCTGGAACGGGGCCGTAGCTCAGTTGGGAGAGCGCGTCGTTCGCAATGACGAGGTCAGCGGTTCGATCCCGCTCGGCTCCACCAGGAAAAGTTCTTTTTCCCGTCATGCCTTTCGCGTCAGTCGCCCGGATCGGACGGTTCCCGGCCTCGACCGCCGACATTTGAGGTTTGCGCGCTCGACCAGCGCTTCCGTGCTGAATGCGCCGCAGCGCATCCGCCGCCGGGCAGGTCGAGGTCGGCGTCGCGATCGTCACCCTCTAGAGGGCTCCGAAGGTCCAGCCTTCGGTGCGGGCAATAGCGGACGTCAGCCCAGCGGGCTGCCACCGGCGCGGATCGGGAGCAGTCTTGCGCAGCCAGGCGGCTGTCAGCAGGGCATCGGAAGAATGATCGTCGATCGGCCCGTTACCACGAACAGATGGGCAGCCGAGGGCGCTCAGCGCTCCGTTCAGCGCCTCATGCGTGCGCATCTTTGCCCTCGATGCGCTGCGCCCCGCTTCCAGCGCCGCGAGGCTGGTGTAGATTTCGACCACGGCAGAACCCTTTCCGGGCAATCGGTCGACCGGCCAGACGGGCAGACGGCTGCGTAGCCGATGAAGCATGCGCATGCCCGTGAGGCTGGATTTTCCGACCTGCGCCGCGCCGACGAGGTTAAAGTTGGAGTAGGGCTTGCAACCCATTGCCGCTTGCGCGGTCTCGGTCACGCGGAAGCGGCCGCGCCCATGGTCCGCACCGTCACAGCCGAAGTGGGACCCGGTGATGCCGCCATTGCGGAAGTAAGGGGCGAAATCGGGATGATCGACGAAGGCTTGCGCGCCAAGATTGGGGTCGCTCGCGCAGATATCGTCGATCAGCGCCCACAGCGCGGGTGCATCGGGCAGAAGCCCGCCGCAGCGGGGAAAATAAGCGCCGCAATCTGCGAAGGGCAGCGCAATGCCGAGATCGAGCCCGACCAGCGTATCGTTGGGCAGGTCCTCGCGCAGCAGCGCCAGCACATCCTCGCGCGACCATCCGCGGCCCGGATCGACCAGCACTGGCGGCCCGCCACCGGCATCGGCCACCGCCAGGGCGATGCCCTTCTGCACCGGCCCCTTCGCGCCCGACCAGTCGATGGCGAGGAATTGGCTGAACCTCACTCGCGCTCGCGCCGCAGCTTGTCCCAATAGTCGAGCCGCTTTTTCACCTCGCGTTCGAACCCGCGTTCGACGGGCTCGTAATAGCGCTGTGGCTCCATCTCCTCGGGCCAGTAATTGTCGCCCGAAAAGCCGCTTTCGGCATCGTGGTCGTAGCTGTAGCCCGAACCGTATCCGATATCCTTCATCAGCTTGGTCGGCGCGTTGAGGATGTTCTGCGGCGGCATCAGGCTGCCGGTTTCGCGCGCGGATTTGAAGGAGGCCTTCTGCGCTTTGTAAACCGCATTCGATTTGGGTGCAGTGGCGAGATAGGTACAGGCCTGCACCAGCGCGAGTTCGCCTTCTGGGCTGCCGAGGAATTCATAGGCGTCCTTGGCTGCCATGCATTGGACCAGCGCCTGTGGGTCGGCCATGCCGATATCTTCCACCGCCATGCGTACGAGGCGGCGGGCCAGGAAGCGTGGCTCCTCGCCGGCAGTGAGCATTCGGGCGAGGTAGTAGAGGCTGGCCTGAACGTCGCTGCCGCGCACCGCTTTGTGGAGCGCGGAGATGAGATTGTAATGGCCCTCACGGTCCTTGTCGTAAACCGCCACACGCCGTTGCAGGAATTTGCCCAGGCCCGCCGGGTCGAGCGGCTCCTCGATCTGTGCATTGTAGAGCTTCTCTGCCCGATCTAGTAGCTGGCCGAGCGCGTCATGGTCGAGCCGCTGGAGGATCAGCACCTGCGCGCGGCTGAGCAGCGCGGCGTTCAATGCGAAGCTGGGGTTCTCCGTCGTCGCGCCGACCAGCGTCACCGTTCCACGCTCCACGAAAGGCAGGAAGCCGTCCTGCTGCGCCCGATTGAAGCGGTGGATCTCGTCCACGAACAACAGCGTACGCTGGCCCGCCTCGGCCGCCTTGTCGGCGGCGGCGAAGGCCTTCTTGAGGTCGGCGACGCCGCTGAATACCGCGCTGACGCTTTCGAAGCGCATGCCCACGCTGTCGGCCAGCAGGCGCGCGATTGTGGTCTTCCCAGTGCCCGGCGGCCCCCACAGGATCATGCTGGAGAGCCGGCCTGCCGCCACCATTCGCCCGATCGCGCCTTCCGGCCCGGTCAAATGGTCCTGCCCGATTACTTCACCGAGATTTGCGGGGCGCAGCCGGTCGGCCAGCGGGCCATCCTCGCGCGGGGCGTCACCGGTTGGCGTCTGGGGCAGGTCATCGGGAAACAGGTCGGCCATTGGTCGGCTCACATAGGGCCTTCGCAGAGGAATTGCAGCGGACTATTGCGTCTCGAGCAGTAAGATATATCTTAGAGCTATCTAAGATAATGCAAGGACTCGTGACATGCACAAGGCACACAAGTGGCGCAAAATGCGCAGGATGGGTGGCTGGCCTTTTGTGGCAGCCATGATGGCGGAGGCGGAATGCAAGGAAGGTCTCGGCGCATCCGCGAGATTCGGCGGCCCCGGCTGGACCTTCGACTTTGGGCCGCGTGGCGGCGGACGCAGACGCCGCCGGATGTTCGGGTCGGGCGAATTGCGTTTGGTGCTGCTCAAGCTCGTCGCCGACGAACCGCGTCATGGCTACGAACTTATCAAGGCGATCGAGGAGCTGACCGAAGGCGCCTATGCCCCCAGTCCGGGCACGATCTATCCCACGCTTTCGCTTCTGGAGGATGAGGGCGCGATCGCGCAGGCTGCGGGCGATGAAACGCGCAAGGCCTATGAAGCGACCGATGCGGGACGCACCGAACTCGAAGAACGCGCGGACGAGGTCGACGCGCTGTTCGAGCGGCTGTCGGGCCATGGCGAACATCGCCGCGCCTTTGCCACACCGGAGATGTTCCGCGCGCTCGGCAATCTTGCGGGCGTACTCAAGAACCGCGCGCGCTCGGGCAAACTCGACGAGGAGACGATGCGCGAAATCGTCGATCTGGTCGACGAACTGGCGAAGAAGATCGAGCGGCTCTGAGCGGGTCCTATTGGCCATCGGCGGGCAGAAGTGCTATTTCTACCTGCCGGTTGGCCGATGGGGAGGTATCCAACATGAATACTGTCGCAAAGACGCCGTGGCACTTATGGGCAGTAGGATTCGTCACGCTGCTGTGGAACGGGTTCGGCGCCTACGACTATCTGATGTCGAAGGCCGAGAACCGCGAATATCTCGAAGGCATGATGGAGCCGACGGGCGTGACGGTCGACGCCGCCATCGCCTATATGGACGCCATGCCCCTGTGGGCGAATATTGCCTGGGGCCTGGGCGTATGGGGTGCTGTCGCCGGTTCGCTTCTCCTGCTCCTACGCAACCGTTTCGCCGTACATGCTTTCCTCTTGTCGCTGGTGGGGCTGGTGTTCGGCATGATCCATCAATGGACCAATCCGATGCCGGGGATGACCGACCCGACGACGCCGATCATCTTCACCTTCGTGATCTTCGCAATCACCATCTTTCTAGTGTGGTACGCGCGCAGGATGGCCGCAGCGGGCGTCTTGCGCTGATCGCTTATCCGGCGGCGGCGCGCTCTTCGTGCAGTCGCAGGTAGGTTTCGACCACCGCCTGGTTGATCGCATCCCACGAATAGGCGCGGGCGGCCTTCTCGCCATTCGCGCCGTGCTGCAGCCGCAACGCATCGTCGGTGCAATAGGGGGCAAGCGCCTCGGCGCAGGCGGGTGCGAAGACATCGGGCTTGCCCGGTGGAACCAGTCGCCCGGTTTCGCCATCGGCAACCAGGCTCGCCGCACCCGTCGCGCCCGCGGCCACTACGGGCAGTCCGCAGGCCATCGCCTCGAGCGTGACGTTGCCGAAGGTTTCGGTGATCGACGGGTTGAAGAAGATGTCGCCGCTGGCGAGCGCCATGCCGAGATCCTTGCCGGTTTTGAACCCGGCGAAGATACCGCCGGGCAGTGCCTTTTCGAACCATCCGCGCGCCGGGCCGTCGCCGATCACCAGAACCTTGTGCGGCACCTGACGTTTGCGCAGTTGAACGATGGTCTCGGCAAAGACGTCGAGGCCCTTTTCCATGACCAGTCGCCCGAGAAAAACGATCGCGACATCGTCATCGGCCAGGCCCTGCGCGCGCCGCCATTCGAGATCGCGCTTCGACGGGTCGAACACGGTTCGATCGACGCCGCGCGACCAGATGCTGATATCATCATGCATCCGCTGCGCCTTCAATTCGGCGATCTGGCTTTGCGACGGTGCGACCAGCGCATCGCAGCGGCCATAGAAACGACGCAGGATCGCCTCGACTGCGGGTTCGAGAAAACCGAGGCCGTAATAGCGCGGATAGGTCTCGAAGCGCGTATGAACAGAGGCGAGAACGGGAATATCGTGCTGGCGCGCCCATTTCAGCGCCCCGTGCGCCACCGGGTCCGGCGATGCGAGATGCAGCATGTTCGGCGCGTACTTCGCCAGATCGTCGCGTACCCGATCGTCGATCCACAGCGGCAGGCGATATTCGCCCCGTCCCTTGACCGGCATGCGGACGTTGGGAACATCGACGAGATCGCCGGTTGCGGGAAAATCGGGTTCGGCGACCACCGGCGAATACACGCGCAGCGCGGCACCCTGCCTGAGCAAATAGTCGGCCAGCCGGTTCAAAGCCTGATTCGCGCCGTCCCGTGTATAATTGTAGTTTCCGCTGAACAGCGCGATACGAAGGTCGGTAACGTTCATCGCGGCCCTTTACGGAACTGGCGGGCGTTTGGCGAGGGGGAGCCGGTCGCGTGCGTGCCGCGTTTCGTCGCTGCATGACTATTTCGCATTGACTTGTTGCGGCGCAACATTAGTGCGGTCGGCGGGCCACGCGGTCCCAACGCCGCGCGAGCTCTCTGTAAGGAGAGAATACATGACTGCCGAACCGACGCTCAAGCCTGAGCGCCCTTTCTTTTCGTCCGGACCGACCGCCAAGCACAAGGGCTGGTCCGCCACCAATCTCAAAACCGAATCGCTCGGACGCTCGCATCGCAGCGCCCTTGGCAAGTCGCGGCTGAAATATGCCATCGACCTGTCGAAGGAGATGCTCGGCGTTCCGCAAGATTACCTGGTCGGCATCATGCCGGCTTCGGATACGGGCGCGCTCGAATGCGCGATGTGGAACATGCTCGGCCCGGATCGCCCGGCGACGGTCGCCGCATGGGAAAGCTTCGGCAATGTGTGGATTCAGGATGCGGTAAAGCAGCTCAAGCTGCCCAAGCTCACCACGCTCGACGCTGAATATGGCGAGATCCCCGACCTGGCGAGTATCCCGCAGGACAACGATGTTGTCTTTACCTGGAACGGGACCACTTCGGGCGCGAAGATCCCGAATACGGACTGGCTCGCCCAGGGCCGCGAAGGCGTGACGATCAACGATGCCACCAGCGCGGTGTTCGCGATGGAGATGGACTGGGCCAAGCTCGATGCCACGACCTATAGCTGGCAAAAGGTGATGGGCAGCGAAGCCCAGCACGGCATGCTGATCCTCAGCCCCAAGGCGGTTGAACGGATCGAGGAATACGATCCCGAATGGCCGCTGCCAAAGCTCTTCCGCCTCAAGAAGGGCGGCAAGATCAATAGGGGCATCTTCGAAGGCGCGACGATCAACACGCCGTCCATGCTGGCGACCGAAGATTACATCGACGCGCTCGAATGGGCGCAGGCGATGGGTGGCCGCAAGGCGATGTTCGAACGCGCGGATGCCAATGCCAAGATCGTGCTCGACTGGATCGAGGCAACCCCGTGGTTGCGCAACATGGTTTCCGACCCGGCAAAGCGGACCAATACCGGCATTTGCATGGTCTTCCAGGGCGAGTGGTACGACAACCTTCCCGATGACGAGAAGGCTGCCGTGCCCAAGAAAATCGTCAAGCTGCTCGAAGATCGCGACGTCGGTTACGACTTCAACGGCTATCGCGACGCTCCGCCGTCCTTGCGCATCTGGTGCGGCGGCACGGTCGAGCAGGAGGATTTGAAGCGCCTCCTGCCCTGGATCGAATGGGCCTACGAGCAGGTCAAGGCTGGATAATTGGCGTCGTCCCGGCGAAAGCTGGGACCGCTATCCGCTTTTTCCCGACATTACTGATGGCGATCCCAGCTTTCGCTGGGATGACGAGAGAAAAATCATGACCAAACCCAAAGTCCTTATTTCGGACAAGATGGACCCGAACGCCGCGCGCATTTTCGAAGAGCGTGGCTGCGATGTAGATGTGAAGCCCGGCATGACGCCGGACGAACTCAAGGCGGTGATCGGCGAGTATGATGGCCTCGCCATTCGCAGCGCGACCAAGGTCACGCCCGAAATTCTCGATGCCGCCGAAAATCTCAAAGTGATCGGCCGTGCCGGCATCGGTGTCGACAATGTCGATATCCCCTATGCCAGCGGCAAGGGCGTGGTGGTAATGAACACGCCGTTCGGCAATTCGATTACCACCGCCGAACATGCGATCGCGCTCATCATGGCCGTGGCTCGCCAGATTCCGGCGGCCGATGCCCGCACGCAGAAGGGCGAATGGCCCAAAAGCGACTTCATGGGCGTCGAAGTCACCGGCAAGACGCTCGGTCTGATCGGTGCGGGCAATATCGGCAGCATCGTCGCCAGCCGCGCGCAGGGTCTCAGGATGAAGGTCATCGCGTACGATCCCTTCCTGACCGAAGATCGCGCGATCGAACTGGGCATAGAGAAAGTCGATCTCGATACGCTGCTTGCCCGCGCCGATTTCATCACGTTGCACACGCCGCTGACCGATGAGACGCGCAATATCCTCAGCCGCGAGAACCTCGCCAAGACGAAGCAGGGCGTGCGTATCGTCAATTGCGCGCGAGGCGGGTTGATCGACGAAGAGGCGCTCAAGGACATGCTCGAAAACGGCCACGTAGCCGGCGCCGCGCTCGACGTGTTCGCGAACGAACCGGCCAAGGAAAGCCCGCTATTCGGTACGCCCGGCTTCATCTCGACCCCGCATCTGGGTGCCAGCACCACCGAGGCGCAGGTCAATGTCGCGCTGCAGGTGGCCGAGCAGATGGCCGATTACCTGGTCAATGGCGGCGTAACCAATGCGCTCAACATGCCCAGCCTGAGCGCCGAGGAGGCCCCCAAGCTGCGGCCCTATATGAAGCTGGCCGAAAACCTCGGCAGTCTCGTCGGGCAATTGGCGCATGGCAATCTCACCAAGATCTCGATCGAACGCGAAGGCGCGGCAGCCGCCCTGTCCGGCAAGCCGATCGAGGGCGCAGTGCTGGCAGGCCTGATGCGCCAGTATTCGGACACGGTGAACATGGTCAACGCGCCCTATCTTGCCAAGGAACGCGGCCTCGATATCCGTTCGGTCCGGCATGAGAAGGAAGGCGCTTACAACACGCTGATCCGTGTGACCGTGGGCACCGAGCAGGGCGACCGCTCGGTCGCGGGCACACTGTTCGGCACCGACGCGCCGCGCCTTGTCGAAATGTTCGGCGTCGGCATCGAGGCGGAACTGGCGGGCGACATGCTTTACATCGTCAACGAGGACGCGCCGGGCTTCATCGGCCGGATCGGGACGTTGCTCGGCGAAAACGGCATCAACATCGGCACGTTCCACCTCGGGCGTCGCCAGGCGGGCGGAGAAGCGGTGCTGCTCTTGAGCGTCGACGCGCCGATCCCGCAGGAAGTTGTCAAGCAGGCCTGCGCGCTCGAAGGCGTGAAGGTCGTGATGCCTCTGGCATTCTGACGCCCCCAGATCGTCATCCCGGGCTTGACCCGGGATCGCTCTTGGCTAGGCGCATGGAGGAAAGCGATCCCGGCTCATGGGCCGGGATGACGAATGAGGAACAATGACCACACCTGACGACCTACTGCCCGTCGGCCTCGAAGACGCTCTTCCCGATCGTGCCCGCACCATCACCACGGCCATGCGTGCCGTGCTCGATGCAATGGACGGGCATGGTTACGATCGCGTGCGGCCGCCATTGGTGGAATTCGAACGCTCTCTGGCCGGGCGGATGGATGGTGTGGCGACGCGCCGGATGGTGCGCTTCACCGATCCCGACAGTCTGCGCACACTGGCCCTGCGCAGCGACATGACCGTGCAGGTCGGTCGCATCGCCGCGACCGGCATGGCCGCAGCCCCGCGCCCGCTGCGCCTGTGCTATGCCGGCGATGTCGCTTTCCTGAGCGCGGATCAGCTCGATCCGGCCCGCCAGCGGCTGCAATTGGGGGCGGAGCTGATCGGCGCCGACAGCGTCGTGGCGGCAACCGAGATCGTTTCGGTCGCTATCGATGCACTCAAGGCGGCGGGCGTTGCCACTATCTCGGTCGATTTCACGCTACCCGATCTCGTCGACACGCTGGCGGAAGATGCGATGCCGCTGAATACCGAGCAGCGCGAGGCGGTTCGGCGAGAGCTCGACACCAAGGATGCGGGCGGCCTGCGCGAAGCGGGAGGCGAGGCGTATCTGCCGCTGCTTTACGCGACCGGTGCGTTCGACGAAGCGATTGCCAAGCTCGCCGCGCTGGATGCCGGCGGGGTATTGGCCAGCCGCATCGAGGGGCTGCGCGCGGTAGCAGAGGCCATCGGCGCCCGCGCCCGCGTAACGCTCGACCCGACCGAGCGTCACGGCTTCGAATATCAGAGCTGGTTCGGTTTTACGCTCTATGGCGAAGGCGCGCGGGGCGCGCTGGGTCGGGGCGGGACCTATACGATCAAGGGCAGCGACGAGGCCGCGACCGGCTTCTCGCTCTATATGGACCCGTTGCTCGATGCGCTGGCCCCGATGAAGACGGAGGAAGCGCAAAAGCTCTTCCTGCCGCTGGGCCACGATCGCGATGCGGCGGCGCGGCTGCGGGCGATCGGCTGGCGCACGGTTGCCGCGGTGTCCAATGGCGACGATGCTGGCGCGCTCGGCTGTTCGCACGTGCTCGACGGCAAGGAGCCGAAGGCGCTCTAGGCGGTCTTCCACTGGGGATGCTTGTGCATCACCCCGGCAAACAGCTCCGAATCGACCAGCCTTGCCAGCCATGCTTGCAGCCGGGGCCAGTCCTGTGCGTCGAACCAGGCGCGGTCGGCATTCGCGAACTGGCGGATGAACGGGAAAATGGCGATATCCGCGAAACCGCGTTTTGCGCCGCAGAGATAAGCGCTTTCATCCAGCCGCCGGTCCAGCCGTCCAAGAATTTCCATTGCGGCCGCGCGGTGCTCCTCCGGCTCCACATCCTCGTACCGCGTGGCATATTTGTAGCGGTCGAGATGGTGCTTGAAAGGGCCGTCATTGGTCTCGACCAGTGCGGGGTCGTCGCGGTCCAGCCAGCCTTCGGGATCGCCCTGGCCAAGCGCCCACCGCATGATGTCCAGGCTTTCCTCCAGCACCTCGCCCTCCGCCGTCACCAGCACCGGAACGGTGCCTTTGGGCGACACTTCGAGCATCTGCGGCGGCTTGTCGCGGAGCACCACTTCGCGGTGCTCATAGCGCGCGCCGCTCACGCTCAGCGCCATCCGGGCGCGCATGGCGTAAGGACAGCGGCGGAAGCTGTAGAGCACCGCGTCAGCCATCGGTGTCCGCTTCCTCGCGCCGCCCGACATGCTCCAGCCCGCGCGCCTCGGCGAGCATTTCCTGCCGCTGCCGTTCGGCATAGCGCGCGCGCTGTTCGTCCGTCCGCTCATCCCAGCAGCGATGGCAGCTTATGCCTTCCTCATAGTGTTCGTGCCCCATGTCCTCTGCATTCAGCGGGCGACGGCAGGCGCGGCAGAGTGTATGGTCGCCGAGCCTGAGGCCGTGGCCCACGCTCACGCGCTCGTCGAAGACGAAGCACTCGCCATGCCACAGGCTTTCGTCTTCGGGCACATGTTCGAGGTAATTCAGAATGCCGCCCTTGAGGTGGTACACCTCCTTCACACCCTCGGCGCGAGCGAAAGCGGTCGATTTCTCGCAGCGGATGCCGCCGGTGCAGAACATGGCGATCTTGGGCGAGCCACCCTGCGCCTCGATCTCGGCGCGCTTGGCACGGAACCACTCGGGAAATTCGCGGAAGCTCTTGGTCTCGGGATCGATCGCACCTTCGAAAGTACCGATCTGCACTTCGTAATCGTTCCGCGTATCGATCAGTATCGTTTCAGGATTGGAAATCAGCGTGTTCCAATCGTCGGGCGCGACATAGGTGCCCACACCCGCCAGCGGATCGAGATCGGGCTGACCCATGGTCACGATCTCTTTTTTCAGCCGTACCTTGGTGCGGTGGAAGGGCATGGCCGCCGCGCGCGATTCCTTGACCTCGATTTCCGCGCAGCCGGGCAGGGTCCGCACATGGTCGAGGACCGCCTCGATCCCTCCGTCCCTCCCTGCAATAGTCCCGTTGATCCCCTCGCGTGCGAGCAACAGAGTGCCGCGCACCCCTGCTTTTTCCATCGCGCCAAGCAAGTCGGGCTTGATCGCGGCAGGATCGTCGAACCGCGCGAACTGGTAGAGCGCGGCAATGCGGATGGGGAGGTTGTTCTTGTCGTCGGTCACGCGGCGCCCCCTAGCACCGCCTTGCGCGCGCTGCATCCCCCTCGCTTCACCCCTCGAATGACGCCGGATCAGGTCCCAGCCGCCCTTCGGGATCGTCGAGGGCGTCGATCCGCGCCATCTGATTGTCCGACAATGTGAACGACAGTGCGGCGAAGTTCTGCTCGATATGGTCGCGGCTGGTCGATTTGGGGATTGGGCACAACCCGTGCTGAATGTGCCAGCGCAGCACCGTTGCACTTGGCGGCTGGCCGGTTTCGCTCGCGATTTCCTGGATCGCGCCTGCGTCCATGCCGCCGCCCTGTCCGAGCGGCGACCAGCTTTGCGTGACGATGCCCATGTCATCGTGCACCTTGCGCAGTTCGCGCTGCTGGAAGCTCGGGTGCAGTTCGATCTGGTTGAGTGCGGGCGTGACGCCTGTTTCATCGACGATGCGTTTCAAATCCTCTTCGCGGAAGTTCGATACGCCGATCGATTTCGCCTTGCCCTGGTCGCGCAGTTCGATCAGCGCTTTCCATGTGTCCACGAACAGGTTCTTGTCCGGGCAGGGCCAGTGGATCAACAGCATGTCGACATGATCGCGGCCGAGCCTTTCGAGGCATTTGTCGGCCGCCTTCAATGTCCGGTCGTAGCCCTGGCTCTCGTTCCAGATCTTGGTCTGGAGGAAGATATCGGACCAGCCGCCTATCCCGTCGCCCACGCCGCGTTCGTTCCGGTAGATGGCGGCCGTATCGACCAGCCAGTACCCGACGTCGAGCGCGGTTTCGACCGCTTGAGCGGCCTGGTCGTCCTCGATTTGCCAGGTGCCGAAGCCGAGTTGCGGAATCTGGCGGCCGTCGTTGAGAGCGAGTGTGGGATAATCGGTCATTGTGTCTCCTTTGCCTTATCAATCATGCAGCGGAGACTTGTTTCCGGCAGGTCAGCCGCGCGAGCGCAGATTGTCCGCGATCCAGCCGGCCGCCTGTTCGACCTTGGCAGGTCCCAATTGCGCCGCGATGCTGCGGTTCAGCGTGACGAGGTCGATCCGCGCGAGGCTTTCGCGATAGGCGACCTCCGCCTGCGCGAAACCGGCGGCGATGTTGCAGGGCAGCTTGCAGTCCTCCGGCTTGCTGGCGCAGGGGCCGTTCTGGCGGATTTCGGTGCAGCGAAACATCGGTTCGTCACCATCGACCGCCAGCAAAATATCGAGCAAAGAGATGTCTGCGGGCGGCTGGGCCAGGCTGTAGAAGCCGCTGCGACCGCGCCCACCATTGACTATCCCCGCGCGGGCGAGGGCCTGCATCTGTTTGGCCATATAGGGTTCCGGAACGCCGTGAAACTCGGCCAGCGCGGCCAGCGACAGGCCGCGATCTGGCCACAGGGGCGCCAGCAGCGCGCAGGCATGCGCAGCCCATTCGACACCCTTGTTGATCCGCATTTGTCCAATCCCTCTTGCGCGCAATCCTATAAATGGATATTCAATGTCCAAATATAAGGAGAAGTACGATGCTGGGCAAACCTGATGGCCTCGACCGGCTGATGCAAGCGGTGATCGCACTGGTCGCGCTTTTCGCGGTGGCCAATGGCGTCTTCATGCTGGCCGACCCGCTGGTCTGGTACGGCACGCTGGAGACCGTCCAGACAACCGGGCCGGCCAATCGCCACTTCATCGGCGATATCGGCCTTGCCTATATTGTTTCGGGCGCGGTGTTGCTGTTCGCGTCGGCCAATCTTGCGCTTCGTTGGGGAGCCGCCTTGATCGGCGTGAGCTGGCTTGCCGCGCATGGGGCTTTCCATGTTTACGAAGTGACCACCGGCATTTGCGGCCCGGACGTCTTCTGGCAGGATGCCCCCGGCGTGCTCGGTCCCCCGCTTCTGGTCTTGCTCGCTGTGGGAGTGCAGGTGGCCCGGCAGCGGATCTCGCCCGTTCCCCTGCCCAAGCACCTGTTTCTCTCCATCATGCGCAAGGTCGCCGGAAAGGCCGAACCCTATCTGGACGATCTCGACCGGGCAGCGGGCTTCGCGACCGAGAAATTCCAGCACGCCATGCTGCTGTCCGGTCATCGCTATCACGCGCCTGCGCCGCTGCTGCACATGGCCCGGCTGGGCTCGACCCGCGTGGAGGATTGCGGCCCCTGTGTCGAGATCGTCCGTCAGTTCGCTCTGGCCGACGGTCTCGATCCCGATCGCATCCAGAACGCGCTGATGGGCAGGCCGGATTGCGACGAGGATGCGCTGGCCTATGATTTCGGCATGGCCGTATCCTCCGGCGAAGTCGCCGCTGCGGCCGAGCTGGGGGACCGGATCGAGGCGCTTTACGGCCGCAAGGTTCGCACCGAGCTGGCGCTGGGTGCGGCCAGCGGGCGGCTGTTTCCCGCGATCAAGCGCGGGCTCGGCCTTGCCTCGGCCTGCACCATTCCCCGCGCGGGCTGATCCCCCGCTTTCCTGTATGGGTGTACCTGTGCGAGCGGCTTGACGCGGCACCTTCAGGCCCCTAACCCGCGCACCGCATTTGAAGCGGCTATCCGCTTCTCCATTCCATCCCTTGGTCGAGTCCTGTCGAAGGACCTTGTGGATCCCCGGGCAGGGGAAAAGGCGTATTCATGGCAAATGTGACCGTAATCGGTGCCCAGTGGGGCGATGAGGGCAAGGGCAAGATCGTCGACTGGCTCGCCAGCCGGGCAGACGCGGTCGTGCGCTTCCAGGGCGGGCACAACGCCGGTCACACGCTCGTCGTAGGCGACAAGACCTACAAGCTGTCCCTGCTGCCCAGCGGGATCGTCACCGGCACGCTGAGTATTGTCGGCAACGGCGTCGTGCTCGATCCCTGGCACCTCAAGGCCGAGGTCGAGAAGCTCGAGGGCCAGGGCGTCGAGATCAATCCTGACAACTTCGCCATCGCCGACAATTGCCCGCTGATCCTGCCGATCCATCGTGACCTCGACGGTCTGCGCGAAACGGCAGCCGGAAGCGGCAAGATCGGCACCACGGGCCGCGGTATCGGCCCGGCTTACGAGGACAAGGTGGGGCGCCGCGCGATCCGGGTGTGCGACCTGGCGCATCTCGACCATCTCGAACCGCAGCTCGATCGCCTGTGCGCGCATCACGACGCGCTGCGGGCAGGCTTCGACCAGCCGCCGATCGACCGCGAGGAACTGCTCGCCCAGCTACGCGAGATCGCGCCCTTCGTACTGCAATTCGCCCAGCCGGTTTGGAAACGCCTGAAAAAGGTCCGCAAGGCGGGCGCCAAGATCCTGTTCGAAGGCGCGCAGGGCGTGCTGCTCGATATCGATCACGGCACCTATCCCTTCGTCACCAGCTCGAACACGGTCAGCGGCACCGCCGCAGCCGGCAGCGGTCTTGGACCCAACTCCACCGGCTTCGTGCTCGGCATCGTCAAGGCCTACACCACACGGGTCGGCAGCGGGCCTTTCCCGACCGAGCTCGACGACGAGGTCGGCGAGGGCATTGGCGAGCGCGGCCACGAATTCGGCACCGTTACCGGACGCCAGCGCAGGGTGGGCTGGTTCGATGCCGTGCTGGTGCGCCAGACCTGCGCGATCAGCGGTGTAACCGGTATCGCGCTGACCAAGATCGACGTCCTTGACGGGATGGACGAGGTGAAGATCTGCACCGGCTATCGCCTGAACGGCAAGATCATGGACTATTTCCCTAGCCATGCCGCCGACCAAGCCGCAGTCGAACCGATCTACGAGACAATGCCGGGGTGGAGCGAAAGCACCGCCGGGGCGCGCAGTTTCGCCGATCTTCCGGCCAATGCGGTGAAGTATATCCAGCGCGTGCAGGAACTGATCGAAACGCCGGTGGCGCTGGTTTCCACCAGCCCCGAGCGCGACGACACGATCCTGATGCGCGATCCGTTCATGGATTGATGGGAATTGCGCGTTATGGTGGAACCATCATGCGCAGCCTCGCCCTCTCTTCAGCGATCGCAGTTGCCGCAGCAGCGTTGCCAGCATCGCAGGCCCATGCCCAGCAAGCGCGGGCGGGAGAGCGGGCGGATTTCGTTCTCGTCGACAAGTCGGACCGTAAATTGTGGGTGTATCAGGGCGGCCGGGTGATCCGAAGCTATTCTGGCCTGCAATATGGTGACCGGCCGATGGGCCACAAACGCTTTCAGGGGGATGAGCGTACCCCGGAAGGGCGGTATACGATCACCTATGGCAACGAGCAGTCGAGCTTCTATCTCAGCCTGCATATCGACTATCCCAACGCGCGGGACAGGGCCTATGCGCGTGCCCGGGGCCGCTCTCCCGGCGGGCTGATCTTCATCCACGGCCAGCCCAATGGCCTGCCCTTCGACGAGCGGGTGCCGGGCGACTGGACCGATGGCTGCATCGCGCTCTCGAATGCCGAGATCGCCGAGCTGTGGAGCCTGGTGCCCGACGGAACCCCGATAGAGATCAGGCCCTAACCGCGCCGATCCTCCAGCATCGCCAACTGCACCTGCAGCCGTTTCACTTCGCGCAGGACCGTGAGCATGTTCATGCGGTTGAAAAACCATTCCTTGAGGAAACCCTGCGCAATCAGCGCCGCGATCGTTGCGAGGCTCCACAGCACCGTCTCGCGCACGTCAGGTGCGACGAGCGCCTGATAGAGCGTGTAGATCATTGCCGCACCGAGGGCGAAGGATACCACCGCCATGAGCTTGGCCCAGCCGCCCAGCGCGCCGCCCATGGCATCGCCGATTTGTCGGAACATGCCGCGATCCTCCTCCAGCCGGTCGAGAAATGCTCTGTCGTCCGCGTCGAGCGCGGTGCGAATCTGGTCGTCGATATCGGTCATAGGTCTTCTCCTGGTTTGTCTTCGCTCAGGGCCACTTTCAGCTTGCGGCGAGCGTGGAAGAGGCGCGTCTTGGCGGTGCCCAGCGGCACTTGCTGCACCTCGGCGATCTCGGCGAGGGTGAGCCCTTCGACGAAGAACAGTTGCGCGGCGAATCGCTGATCGCGGGGTAGCGCAGCGAAGGCCTGACGGATGGCCAATGCATCGTCCGCCGTGGCGGGCAGATCGGGCTCTTCCCCGCTCTCGGCCCTGTGCAATCTGCTCGACTGCGCCCTCCGGATATGATCCGTGCATCGTCGGCGCAGGATGCCGAAGGCCCAGGGCGCAAAGCGGGTCGGATCGCGCAAGCCCTCGACCCCGCGCAGGATCGACAGCCAAGTCTCCTGAACCACTCCCAGCGCCGCTTCGTCATCGGCCAGAAGCCGACGGGCGGTGCGCGCCAATCGTGGCTGCCAGCGTATGGCCAGCCTCTCCCCGGCGCGCCGGTCGCCCGATTGCACCAGCGTGACGAGCAATTCGTCGTAGAGCCGTTCCGCCGACGGCGCTTTGGCGTTCCGGCCCTTCATGATCCGATAGTCGCAGCAAGACGGCTAATGGTTCAATCGGGCGAGTGATTTTCGCCTCGCTTCTTGACGTGATCTGTATTTGTTCTCATTATGTTTCTCGTTCGAACAAGGAGTGCGACTCGATGCAGGCCAATTTCAGCTACGAACCGGTAAGCGATTCTTCCGGCAGTCGGCTTTCGGTGACCGTGCTGGCGGATCGCGATCATGTTCGCGCCGAAATGCGTGAAGATGCATTGGCGGCCGGATTCCGCCTCCTCGAATGTTGCAGTCTGGAGGAGTATGCACAGGGACCGCTCGCCGCGCTGGGCGATCTGGTGTTGATCGATTGTGGGCAGGCGAGTGCCGATGCGCTGGCGCTGTTTTCCCGGCTCGACATGCGCGGCGGCAAGGCGGGCGCACAGATGGTGGTTTCGACAACAATGGCCGCGCTCGACAGCGTGTTCGCTTGCTTTTCCATGTCGTCTCCGCAGATCCTCGTCGATCCCGGAAGGGCCGAACGGGTGATCGCCATCGGCCGGGTGCTGGCGCGCATTTCCAATCTGCGATTGCGCGAAATGGGCGAGGAGGACCGGATCATGCTTTTGCGCCTGACCGAGCAGGTCGGTCGGCTTGCGGAACGGCTCGAGATGCTCTCGCCCGGCCAGCGCGAAGGGGGCGGGGCGTTCCGCTTCGAAGCGCCGACCACGGCTTGGCAGGGCGAGGGGCACGAATATGAGCCGACCCGTAAGGACGATGACCGTCCCCGCCTTCCCGATGCTGCCGTCATCCGGCGGTTGATCAAGGCCCGCCAGTTGCGCGCGCGTTATTTCGATGCCGACCACTTCGCCGATCCCGCCTGGGACATATTGCTCGATCTGGCGGCTGCACGGGCTGAGCGGCAGCAGGTCAGCGTCACCTCGCTGTGTATTGCGGCCGGGGTCCCGGCGACGACTGCGCTGCGCTGGATCGGCCAGATGGTCGATGCCGATCTCCTGGTGCGGGTTTCCGACCCGCACGATCGCCGCCGAGCCTATATTGCGTTGGCCGACAACACTGCCGATGCAATGGCGCGCTATTTCGCCGAAGTGCGTGCCGGGGAACTGGCGGTTATCTGACCCAGTCTCAGGATGACGGTCAGCCCATCTTCCGGCGGCGTGGCGGGAAGCGCCGCGCGCACCGCGTCGGCGCGCGCCCGGACCAGCACTTCTTCGGACACCTGCGGATCGTGCAATACGGTATCGGCCATGCCCAACGCGCGTGCCTGCCGCAGTGTCAGTTCCTCGGGATCGCTGCTGGTCAGCGTGAAATCCAGCACTTCGCTCCGCTTGGTCGCGTTCCTCGCGGCCAGCCATTGCTGCACTGTCCCGGCCTCGAAGTTCGCGAATGGATCGAGCGCGCCCCCTTCCTGCAAAGCGGTGTCGATCGCCCGTCGCCGCGCATTGCCATCGGGGAAGCGGGCACGGATGGCATCGCGCGCTGCTGCCAGTGCCGTCGCCAGCGGTCCTAGCGATTGGGGCAGAATCGCCTCCAGCCGCAGCCGCAGGTGCTTGGCAAGCCCTGCCGAGGCACCGCCCGTGCTCACCGCCACCAGCACCGGATCGCGGTCGAGCACACTCGGCAGAGTGAAATCGCACAAATCGGGCCTGTCGGCGACGTTCACCAGCAGCCCCGCGCGCTTGAGTCGCAGAGCGGCCGCCTCTGCAGCGCGGCTGTCCTCGAGCGCGACGAAAGCGATCCTCGCGTGATGGGCTTCGGTTTCGGGGCAGGGCAGGCCCCCGGAACGCTCCACCAGCCGGGCCTTCGCCGCAGCCATGTCGCCCGTCCCCACGACCACCACCCGCTCTCCGCGGATGCGGTGGAAGAGAGGAAGGCTATGCATGGTACCGGCGCATCAGCCGAGCCATTCCGGAACGCGCTCCGCATCCATGATCGCACTGGCCGCGATCCGGTCGGCGACCACGGCGTAGCGGTCGCCGTCGACCAGCGTTTCGGCCACGAAGCCGCGCGAATTGTACGACGAGGCCATGGTCGCGCCATAGGCTCCGGCAGTACGAAAAACCGCCAGGTCTCCAGCTACCAGGGCATCGCATTCGCGGTCCATGGCAAAGGTATCGCCCGTTTCGCAGATCGGGCCGACGATATGCGCGGTCATTTTCTCGCCCGTGGGCTCCACTGCTTCGAAATCGTGCCAGGCGCCGTACATGGCAGGCCGCGCAAGGTCGTTCATCGCCGCATCGACGACGACGAAGGGAGGGCCGTTTCCGCTGCGCTTCGAGCGGATCACGCGGGTCAGCAATACGCCTGCATTGCCGGCGATCACGCGGCCGGGTTCGAACATGAGACGGACATTCCAGCCCTTGGTGACGCGCGCCACCATCGCGCCATAATCGGCGGGGGCGGGCAATTGTTCGCCCGCCTTGTAAGGCACGCCGAGCCCGCCGCCGAGATCGGCGTGCGTCACCGCGCAACCCTTGTCGCGCAATTCGGCAATCAGTGTGCCGACCTTGACGAAAGCGGTTTCCAGCGGCTCCAGCGAGGAAAGCTGACTGCCGATATGAACCGCGATACCGCGCATATCGAGGCCATCTTCACGCGCCAGCCCCGCATAGATTTCCGCCGCGCGATCCAGCGGGACACCGAATTTGTTTTCGCGTTTGCCGGTCGAAATCTTTTCATGCGTGCGCGCATCGACATCGGGATTGACCCGTAGCGCACAGGCGGCGCGCTTGCCGTGACGCCGGGCGATGGCGGCCAGTTCGTAACCCTCTTCCTCGCTCTCGATGTTGAACTGGCCAATGCCTTCATCGAGACCCTGCAGCAATTCGGCATGGGTTTTGCCGACGCCCGAAAACACGATGTCTTCCGGCTTCATTCCGGCAGCCAGTGCGCGTGTCAGCTCCCCGCCCGAGACGACATCGGCGCCGTACCCCTCGTTCGCGAGGATCTTCAGCACGGCAAGATTGGGATTGGCCTTCACCGCAAAGGCGATGTGCGGATCGTCGAGGCCGGAAAGCGCCTCGCGGAATACGCGCGCGTGCCGTTCCAGCGTCGCGCGCGAATAGACATAGACAGGGGTCCCCACTTCCTCGGCAATGCGCGGCAGGGGAACGTCTTCGGCGTACAGCACGCCGTCTCGATGCTGGAAATGATCCATGCGCGCGCCTGTGCCGAAAGCCCGCGCCTATGTCGAGCAAGGCTTGCTTGTTATCTTGATATCACTCGGGCGGGAGGTCGAAGGGATCGTCTTCGCGTTCTTCCGACCGGGTGCGCAATTCGACATTGCGAGCCGGTGCCGCTTCGGGATCGAGCACGAGCAGCTCGTCGGCATCGGGCTGCACCGCCGCGCCATAGGGAGCCGGGGGCAGCGAGGCGCCTTCCACGGGTTCGAGCGGGGCTTTCTGCCCGCAGGCGCCCAGCATTAGTGCGGCGACAAGTGTGACCCGGTAACGCATCAATCCTCCATCCCGAGGCGCTGCTTCGCCGCGGCCACCTGCTCCCTTACGCGAACCGGCGCCGTGCCGCCATAGGAAGCGCGCGCCGCGACCGAGGCATCGACCGACAGTGCATCGAACACGCGCTCGTCGATGCGGGGGTCGATCGCCGTGAGATCGTCGATGGCCAGGCCGTCTAGCGCGACACCTTTCTCGTCCGCCAGCTTGACCGCCGCGCCGGTGATGTGATGCGCCTCGCGGAACGGGATGTCCGCTTGCCGCACCAGCCAGTCGGCAAGGTCCGTGGCGGTGGCGTGCCCGGCCTCGGCCGCCTTGCGCATCCGGACGGTATCGAACCTGCTATCGGCCACCATCCCCGCCATGGCGGCGAGGCTCAGGTCGATCAGGCCCGCCGCTTCGAAAACCGGCGGCTTGTCGTCCTGCATGTCCTTCGAATAGGCTAGGGGCAGGCCCTTCATCGTGACCATCAGGCTGGTAGCGCAGCCGATCACTCGGCCCGCATGGCCGCGCACCAGTTCGGCGGCGTCGGGATTGCGTTTTTGCGGCATGATCGAACTGCCGGTCGAGAGCGTATCGGGCAGCTTGACGAAGCCGAAGGGCTGGCTCGCCCAGATGATGAACTCTTCCGCCAGACGGCTGAGATGCAGCGAGCACTGGCTCGCCGCCATCAGGTAATCGAGCGCGAAATCGCGATCGGATACGGCATCGAGGCTGTTGCGCGTCGGCCTTGCAAAACCGAGCGCTGCGGCGGTCATGTCGCGATCGAGATCGAATCCGGTGCCCGCGAGCGCCGCCGAACCCAGCGGGCACTCGTCCAGCCGCGTCAGCGCATCGGCAAAGCGCGAACGGTCGCGCATCAGCATCTCGAAATAGGCCAGCAGGTGATGGCCGAGCGTCACCGGCTGCGCGGTCTGCAAATGCGTGAAGCCGGGCATGATACTGTCCGCATGCTCTTCCGCCCGGACTACCAGCGCGCCCAGCACGGCGTCGATCCCGGCGACGGCGCGTTGCATGGCGACGCGCACCCACATGCGGAAATCGGTCGCCACCTGATCGTTGCGGCTGCGCGCGGTATGGAGGCGCCCGGCGGCGGGGCCGACGATTTCGGTCAGCCGCGCTTCCACGGTCATGTGGATGTCTTCGAGATCCCAGTCCTCGGGCACCCCATCGCGCTCGTATTCGCCCGCGATCTGTTGAAGACCCTCGTCGATGGCCTTGGCGTCGGCCTCACTCACGATGCCCTGTTTGGCCAGCATGGCGACATGCGCGCGGCTGCCCGCTATATCCTCGCGCCAGAGAGCCTTGTCGAAGGGGATCGAGGCGTTGATTTCGCGCATGATCGCGCTAGGCCCCTCGGCGAACCTGCCGCCCCACATCGAATTGGAGCTTTCCTTGTCCCGCTTGTCGTTCACGCTTGCCATTACCCTCGGTCTTGCTGTCGCGGGCTGCGATAGGGGCGCGTCCGATGCGACGCAAGAAAGCACCGCTTCATCCGCGCCAACCGGCCGGATCGACGCCAGCGAGGCAGGGACGCTGATGCCGGCGGCCAATGTCACCGATACCGATGGACGCGTGCTCAATCTCGGCGCGTTGCAGGGTATGCCCGTATTAGTGAATCTCTGGGCCACCTGGTGCGCACCCTGCGTCAAGGAGATGCCGCTGCTCGACGAACTGGCGAGCGAATACGAGGGGCGCCTGAGGGTCCTGACCGTCAGCCAGGACATGCAGGGGGCGGACAAGGTGGAGCCGTTCTTCGCGCAGGGCGATTTCGCCATGCTCGAACCGTGGATGGACCCGCAGAACGAACTCGGCTTTGCGATCGGCGGCGGAATGATGCCGACCACGGTGCTTTACGATTCGCTCGGCCGCGAAGTCTGGCGCGTGCAGGGCGATTACGACTGGTCGTCGGAAGAGGCCCGCGCCGCCATCGACGCGGCTATCGCGGAGTAGTGCTCGGCGTATCTGCGGGAAGTGGTGGGCGATGACAGGCTCGAACTGCCGACCCTCTCGGTGTAAACGAGATGCTCTACCAACTGAGCTAATCGCCCCAACCACGGGAACCGCCATGTCGGCGGTGTGCTGCACATAGCGTCCAAATCGTCAAAATCAATTGCCGAGTTTGCATCGGCGGCGCTAGGCGGTGCAGCCATGACGACAAAGCTCACGGTTCTCGCCACCGGCGGCACGATTGCCGGGATTGCCGGGTCTGCCATCGCGCATGATTATCGCGCGGGTGAGATCGGGATCGAGGACTATCTCGAACGCGTCGGCGGGCTTGGTCTCGAAGCCGAGCTGTCGGGCACGCAGATCGCCAATATCGATTCGGCGGATATTGGGCCGGATGCTTGGCACTCGCTGCATATCGCCGCGCTGGCCGCGCTGGCAGACGGGGATTGCCAGGGCATTATCGTTACACATGGCACCGATACGCTGGAAGAAACCGCCTTTTTGCTCGACCTGACACTGCCTGCGGCCAAGCCGGTGGTGGTGGTCGGGGCAATGCGGCCCGCCGATGCGGTCGGTTATGACGGGCTCAGGAACTTCGCCAATGCCGTGCGCGTGGCGAGCGATGCGCAAGCCGCCGGGCGCGGGGTGCTGGTGGTGATGGGCGACCGCGTGTTCGCCGCGCGCGATGTGCGCAAGGTGCGCACCCGCGGGACCGAAGCGTTTCGCGGCTTCCCGCGCGAATCGGTCGGGCTGGTAACGCCCGCCTCGCTCGAATGGTTCGGTGCCCCTTGGCGCAGCGAAACGCAGACCGCCTTCGCCTGGCCCGAAACACTGCCCGAGGTGATTGTCGTCTTCGCTCATGCAGGGCTCGACGGGGCGGCCGTGAGGCGACAAATCGGCGAGAACACGCGCGGCGTGGTGGTTGCGGGCGTGGGCGAGGGCAATATGCCCGAGAGCGCGCGGACCGAGTTGGTCAAGTTCGCCCATCGCGGCATCCCCGTGGTTCGTGCAAGCCGCGCCGACGAGGGCCTTGTCGACCGCGAGCCAGAAGATAGCGAAAACCGCTTCGTCGCCGCGCGCGCGCTCAATCCGCAAAAGGCGCGCATTCTGCTGCAATTGCTGCTGGCGGGCGGCGAGACCGACCCCGCCGCCATCCAGCGCGCCTTCGACGCCCGCTAGCGATCACGTCATTGCGAGCGGCGAAGCCGCGCGGCAATCCAGAGTGGTACCGACCGGCCCTGGATTGCTTCGCTTCGCTCGCAATGACTGCTCCGGAGGTTATCCGTTCGGCACGACGAGATATTTCTCGCCCGTCTTCATCTGGCGATAGTCGAGGATCGCGTCCCTGGTCAGCATGCCTTCGAGATCGACCTTGGTCTTGTAGCTGCTGGCGAAGGTGGTGGTGAGGTTGTCGAGCACGCGCTTGCGCATCCGCATCACGGTTTCCATGCCCGCATGCTGCAGGAACGGGGTCAGCAGCCAGCCCGACAGCGTCCAGCCGAAGCCGTAGGAGGGCGTCAGCGTGGTCGGCGAAAAGTCGAGGCGGCCATAGATAAACATGCGCTTCGCCTGGTTCGAACCGTAGCGCGAATACTCGGTCATCTTCGAAACCGCGACCTGCTCCATCGCCTTGAAGCAGGTGTCGACCATCTGGCCGCCGCCGATCGGGTCGAAGCCGTAAAAGGCGTTGGTTTCGTCGATGGTCGCCTTGAGATTGGCGAAGAAGTTCTCGTCCGAGGAATTGACCACGTGCTTCGCGCCGAGCCCGGTGAGCAGGTCCACATGCTCCTGCTTGCGCACGATGTTGACGAGGTCCAGCCCGTCTTCCTGGCAGATCCTGACCAGCATCTGCCCCAGGTTCGAGGCGCCGACCGTGTGCAGGATCGCCTTCTGGCCGTCCATCTTGGCATTTTCGGCAAAGCCCAGAGCGGTCATCGGATTGACGAAGCTCGATGCACCGGCCTCGGCGCTGTGATCGCCCAGCGGCAGGCACATGGCGGCGTCGGCAATGGCGTATTCGGCATAGGCGCTGCCCGGTACGCAGGCGACGCGCTGGCCCATCAGCGCCTTGGCCATGTCGCTGTCACCCGTGGCGACGACGGTGCCGGCACCTTCATTGCCTGCCGGAAGACGTTGGCCGTGGCGCGCCTTCTGCCCCGAATTGAACGGTTCGGGCATCTTGGCGACGACCTTGCCGGGCGAGTATTCGGCATTCTCGAAATCGGCCGCGCCGGTCAGGATCGCGAGGTCCGAAGGGTTGATCGGCGCAGCTTCCATCTTGACCAGCACTTGATTGCCCGTGGGATCGCGAAACTCGCTGTTCGCGATTTCGACCGTAAGCGTACCGTCGCTTTCAAGAGTAGTGAAAAGCTGCTTTCCGGTGGTTGGCATGTCCATTCTCCATATTCGAATCCGGTTTATGGAGCATCGCTACCTCGCTGCCGCACGCTTGGCTAGGGCGACGTTGCGTCAAGCGTCTTCGGGATAGATCGCGCGGACGAAATAGAGCCCGTGCGGCGGCGCGTTGAGACCAAGCGCCTGCCGGTCGCGTGCCGCCAGCGCCTCGGCCACCTGTTCCTCGCGCCAGCGGCCCATGCCGACCAGCGCCAGGCAGCCGACCATGCTGCGGACCTGGTGGTGCAGGAAGCTGCGCGCCTCGGCATGGATGCGTACCTCGCCGCCCTGGCGTTCGACATCGAGCCGGTCGAGCGTCTTGACCGGGCTGTCCGACTGGCAGTGGGCCGAGCGGAAGGTGGTGAAATCATGGAGGCCGACCAGCGCCTGAGCGGCGCGGTGCATCGCCTCGTGGTCGAGCGGGGTGCCAATCTGCCAGGCGCGGTCGAGGTCGAGCGTCAGCGGCGCACGGCGGTTGGCAATGCGATAGACATAGGATCGCCCCGTGCAGGAGAAGCGCGCATGCCAGTCACCCGGCACCACCTCGCAATGCGTCACCGCGATCGGATCGGGCCGCAGATGGGCGTTCAGCGCCTCCATCAATCGGAAAGGCTTGATTTCCTTCTCGACATCCATGTGGCTGCGCATGGCGAGTGCGTGGACGCCGGTGTCCGTCCGTCCCGCGCTGTGCAGCCGCACCTCCTCGCCGAGTATGCGGAAAGCGGCTTCCTCCACCGCCTGCTGCACGCTGGGTCCGTCCTTCTGGCGCTGGAGCCCGTAAAAGGGCGTACCGTCGAATTCGAGAGTCAGGGCGAAGCGGGTCATAAGGCAAGTCCGTCATCCCAGCGAAAGCTGGGATCGTCACCGGCTTCGCGCCTCGTTGCGAGAGATCCCAGCTTTCGCTGGGATGACGGGGGAGGGGGAGTGGTCACGCCAGCGTGGTCCCCTTTGCCACGGCATTGCCGCGCAGGAAGGTGTCGAGGTCCATCGCCGGCTTGCCCGCGCGCTGCAGTTCGAGCGGGCGGATCGCGCCCTCCTTGCAGGTGATCGCCAGCCGGTCGTCGAGCACTTCGCCAGGCGTTCCCGAACCCTCGACCACCTCGGCGCGCAGCAGCTTGACGCGCGCGCCGCCCAGTTCGAACCACGCGCCGGGGAAGGGGGACAGGCCGTGGACATGCCGAACCACCTCCTCGGCAGGGCGGTTCCAGTCGATCCGCGCCTCGGCCTTGTCGATCTTGGCGGCGTAGGTCGCCTCCGCATCGTCCTGGGGAAGCGGGTGAAGGACGCCGAAATCGATCAGCGTGCCGACCATCAATTGCGCGCCGATTTCGGCCAGCTCCTCGGTCAGCTCGCCGGTGGTCTTGTCCTCGATCGGGGTGCGCGCGAAGGCGAGCATGGGGCCGGTGTCGAGGCCCGCCTCCATCTGCATGATCGTGACGCCGGTCACCGGGTCGCCCGCCATCACCGCGCGGTGGATCGGCGCGGCACCGCGCCAGCGCGGCAGGATCGAGGCATGGACGTTGAGGCAGCCGTGCTTCGGCGCGTCGAGGATCGCCTGCGGCAGGATCAGGCCATAAGCGGCAACCACCGCCACATCGGCATCGAGCGCGGCGAAGGCCTCCTGCTCCTCGGCGGGTTTGAGTGACTTGGGATGCCGCACCTCGATGCCCAGGTCGCTGGCGCGCTGGTGCACCGGCGTCTTCGTCAACTCCTTGCCGCGTCGCCCGCCGGGGCGCGGCGGCTGGGTGTAGACGCACACCACCTCATGCGCCGCATCGACCAGTGCCTGCAGCGTCGGCACCGCGAAATCGGGCGATCCCATGAAGATAATGCGCATGACGGCCTTTCTCTGTTTCGCTGCGGCCCCTATCTGTCGCCTCATGGCATCGCAAGAGATCGAAACCCTCGCAGCCGCGCTCGCTCGCCTGCCCGGCCTCGGCCCGCGTTCGGCGCGGCGTGCGGTGCTGTGGCTGGTCAAACGCCGCGAAAGCGCGCTGCCCGCGCTGCTCGAGGCGCTGGCGACGGTGGGCGAAGCGCTGGTCGAATGCGACACCTGCGGCAATGTCGACACCACCAATCCCTGCGCCATCTGCGCAGACCCGCGCCGCGACACGAAATCGCTCTGCGTGGTCGAGGACGTCGCCGATCTCTGGGCGCTCGACCGGGCGAAGCTGTTCACCGGCAAGTACCATGTGCTCGGCGGCAAGCTGTCCGCGCTCGACGGTGTGCGGCCGGAGGACCTCAACATCGCTTCGCTGCTGGCGCGTGTGGAGGAGGGTGGGATCGACGAGATCGTCCTCGCCATGAACGCCACGCTGGAGGGTCAGACCACCGCCCACTACCTCGCCGAACGGCTGGAGGAGCATCCGGTGCGGATCACGCAGCTCGCCCATGGCCTGCCTGTCGGCGGCGAGCTGGATTATCTCGACGAGGGCACGCTGGCGCAGGCATTGAGAGCCAGAAGGCCGGTGGGGTAGGTTTTGTCGGGTGCGCCTTCGACCTCCGTCGAAGGCTTGCTGCACCGGCCCACTCCCCCACCCGGCCGCCCACGGCACGGTATCTTATGGGTGGCCGGGTGGGGGAGTGGGCCGGTGCAGCCGCAAGGGAAGCGCGGAGGCGCTTCCCGCACGCAATGAACTCACGCAACGAACAATTGAAGAATCTCGCGCTCGCGCCTATCTGAGCCGCATATGGCTATCCGTGAAATCCTCGAAGTGCCGGACCCCCGGCTCAAGACCGTGTCTACGAAGGTCGAACCCGACGAATTCGGCGACGAATTGAACACCCTCGTCTCCGACATGTTCGAAACCATGTATGCCGCGCCTGGCATCGGTCTTGCCGCGATTCAGGTCGGCGTGCCCAAGCGCGTGCTGGTGATCGACCTCCAGCCCGAGGATACCGACGCCGAGCCCGAACCTTGCAACCATGACGGTCACGAGCATGTGCACTATCCGGTGAAGAAAGAACCGCGCGTCTTCATCAACCCGGAAATCCTCGACCCGGCGGATGAACTTGCGACCTACCAGGAAGGCTGTCTCTCGGTCCCCGACATCTTCGCCGATGTCGATCGCCCGGCGACCTGCCGCGTGCGCTATCAGGACCTCGAGGGCGAGACCCATGAAGAAGACCTGGACGGGCTGATGGCCACCTGCCTCCAGCATGAGATGGACCATCTCGAAGGTATCCTCTTCATCGACCACCTCTCGCGCCTCAAGCGCAACATGGCGCTGAAGAAGCTCAAGAAGCTGCGCGAAGCGGCGTAAATCCGCCTCTCTCGCCGTACCCAATCATCGTCACCCCGGACTTGATCCGGGGTCCCGCTTGTCTTCGCGGTAGCTGAGTCGGCGCAAGCAAGCCTAGCCCCGGCTCGCAGGCCGGGGCGACGATTGTGGGTAGGGTGGTCGAGGGGCTGGCGTTCCCCCTCCGTTCCGCCTACTGTCACGCGATGGACCCGACGCTTTTCGCTATCATCGCGCTCGTTCTCGGCCTTGGGCTGGGATACTTTCTCGGCCATCGCTTCGGCATGGCGCCGGTCAAGGACTGGCAGGCGCGCCATGGCGAGAGCGAGACGCGCGCCAAGGAGCTCGACGAGAAGTTCCGCAAGGCGATCGTCGATCTGGAAAACGCCAGCGTGCGCGCCGACCGCGCCGATGCGCTCGATGCGGAGCTGCGCGAGACGCGCAAGACCCATGAAGCGGCGCTGGATGAACTGCGTCGTAGTAATGGTGCGCTCACCGCAGAACTCGCCACCCTCAAGGAAAAGACCGCCAATTTCGACGAGCAGAAGCGCCTGCTGATCGAAGCGCGCGAGGAACTGCTCAAGGAATTTCAGAACACCGGGTCGGCGGTACTGACCAAGGCGCAGGAAGCTTTTCTCGAACGCGCCAACGAACGGCTCGGCCATTCGGAAAAGACCAGCGAGGAAAAATTGAAGGCCTTGCTCGATCCGGTGGGCAAGCGGCTGGAGGCTTACGAGAAACAGGTCGCCGCGCTGGAAGAAAAGCGCACCGACGCTTTCGGGCGATTGTACCAGCAGATCACCGAGATGCAGCGCGGACAGGAAGAGGTCCGGCGTGAGGCGCAGCGGCTGGGCAACAGCCTCACCAATGCGCCCAAGGCGCGCGGGCGCTGGGGCGAGCGGGCGCTGCAGAACGTGCTCGAGCAATGCGGCCTGTCCGAACACACCGATTTCAATCTCGAACACTCGATCGATACCGAGGAAGGGCGCCTGCGCCCCGATGCGGTAGTGCATGTACCGGGCCAGAAACGCCTCGTGATCGACGCCAAGGTGTCGCTGAACGCCTACCAGGCCGCCTTCGAGGCCGATGACGAGGGCGAGCGCGTCCGCCATCTCGATCTCCACGCGAAATCGATGCGCAACCACGTCCAGACCTTGGGTTCGAAGAGCTACCAGAGCCAGTTCGACGACACGCCCGACTATGTGGTGATGTTCGTGCCGGGCGAGCATTTCGTTGCCGCCGCGCTCGAACACGATCCCGAGTTGTGGGATTTCGCCTTCCGTAACAAGGTTCTGCTGGCAACGCCGACCAATCTCGTCGCCATCGCGCGCACCGTGGCTCAGGTCTGGCGGCAGGACACGATCGCGCAGGAGGCGGTGGAAATCGGCAAGGCCGGGGCCGAGCTATACGATCGCCTCGCCGTCGCCGCCGAACACATGAAGCGCGTGGGCGGGGGGCTCGAAACCGCAGTCAACAATTACAACAAGTTCGTCGGCAGCTTCGAACGCAACGTGCTGTCCGCCGGGCGCCGCCTGCACGAAAAGGGCATCGAAATCGGCAAGCGCGAGATCGAGGAAGTGCCCAAGGTCGAAGCTACCCCGCGCTACAATGCCGAAGACGCCGCGCAGATCGAGGACGGAACCGGTAAAGGGCGCGAGGCGGCCGAATAGCTAGCGGCGGTTGCGCTCTCTGAGGTCGGCAATCATGCCATCCAGTACGGCGCGGTCGATGTATCTCCCGTTCCGGATGACGGCCGCGATCTTGCGTGTGTTGCGGATGTCGCTGATCGGGTTGGCTTCCAGAAGCACGAGATCGGCTCTCATCCCGGCAGCTACCGTTCCTCTGTCGTCATCGACCCCGAGCCACTTGGCGGCAAGCCGGGTGGATCCTTCGAGGATGGTCCGGTTGTCCAGTCCGGCCTCTGCCAGCGCTTCGAATTCGTCGTGCAGGGAATATCCGGGCGCAATGCCGGGCACGCCGGCGTCCGATCCCGTCAGCACCGTGAGGTCGGCCTGTGAGAAGGCACGCACGAACGGGCCGTTGAAATCGACTATGCTGCCTGCATATTCGGCGAAACCCTCGTTCGACTGCGCGGCATAGGGATTGTGGTCGGCATTGAGACTGTAGAATTCCGGCGAGAGCGTGCGCAGGTCCTCGCGCGTGCCGAGCGATGTCGGATCGCTGGCGATTTCCAGAATACGCTTGTTGGCGCTCAGGGTCGCAACCAGCGCCGTGCCGTTGCTGCGCGCCATCTGCACGTAAGCGGGAATGGCGGTCTTGTCCGGTACTGCGGTTTGCTGCGCGAATTCTTCCGCATGGACGACCAGATCGTAGCCGGGCTGGAAAAAGGATCCGGTCATCCCCTGACCGCGCTGGGGAATATGACCGACTACGCGGATACCGCGTGAACGGGCCTCTTCGAGGATAGCGGTGAAGGTCGGCAGATCCACGCGCCCGTAAATCTTCACGTAACGATGGCCATCGGCCTGCGCGTCCCTGACCGCCTGCCGGCCGTCTGCGGGCGTGGCGGCGGCCTTCGAAATCCCGAACGGGAGGATGGGCTCTTTGCCATCGATCATGGCGGCGGTGACGATGTGCGGGCCGAGAATGCGTCCGCTTTCGATCTCGATCCGCTGGCCGATCGTTTCGGGCATAGAAGCGAGATCGAAGACCTGCAGCACGCCATTGGCGATATATGGCGTGAAGAGGTCTTGGAGGACGGCGGTTCCGTCCCTGGGTGTCTCTTGCCCGGTCAGCAGCCGCAACATGCGATCGTTGCCGAGATGCACATGCATGTCGCTGAAACCGGGAAGGAGCCATTTTCCCGAACCGTCGATCCGCGTCGCGCCTGGGTAGTCCCGGCTCCTGTCGGCGGGCAGGATAGCGACGATGCGATCGCCTTCGATCACCACGGTTCTGTCGGTCAGCGTCGCGCCGCTTTCGGTCATGGGGATGACGCCAATATTGTCGATGACGAGTGTAGCGCGACCACTCTCGTCCGCCGTAGCGAATGCCTGGAATGGCGATGCCGCTGCAAGGAATATCGAGACCAGAATCATGGGGCGAAATGACATGGGTGTGATCCACAAGCGCAGAAATCTGCAGGTCGAAGGGTGTATTATTTGAGTATAGCGGCCTCGGGTTCAAGGCAAATCGGCGGTAAAGCCTCGCTGTTGGCTCGCGCAGTGTCGCAAGACCCCCTTTGCCGGTGGTCCAGGGCGCGCTCCGGTCAGCTATCCAGCTCTGCCAACACCTCGTACCCCAGCACCGCCGCGGCTACGGCCGCGTTGAGGCTGTCGGCGCGGCCTTTCATCGGCATGGTTACGCGCAGGTCGCAGGCCATCTCGTAGGCTTCGGGCAGGCCGCGGCTTTCATTGCCGACCATGACGAAGCAGGGCGCGGCATAGGGTGCGCCGCGATAGGGCTGCGCATCGCGCAGGCTCGCGGCGACGAGCTGGCCGGGTCCGCCGCGCAACCATGGCTCGAATTCGTCCCACCGCGCCTGCGCTATTCTCTGCGTGAACACCGCGCCCATGCTGGCGCGCACCGCCTCCACGCTGAAGGGATCGGCGCAGTCGTCGATCAGGATCAGCCCGCCCGCGCCGATCGCGTCGCCGGTGCGCAGCATCGTGCCGAGATTGCCCGGATCGCGCAGCGCCTGCGCCACCAGCCAGATATCTGCGCCGCCACGGTCCAGCGCGGCAAGCGACGTGTCGAACTCGCCGAAGACCCCCGCGACCGCTTGCGGATTGTCCTTCCCCGTGATCTTGGAGAGGATGTCGGCGCTTGTCTCGATCACCTCGCCGCCGCTGGCCTCGACCGATTCTTCGAGCGCGGACAGCAGCGGATGCGGATCGCGTCGGTCGGCGAGCACAAGCGTTTCGGGCACATGGCCGCACTCGCGCGCATCCGTCAGCAGGCGCAGTCCTTCGGCGAGGAACTTGCCCGCGGCCTTGCGGTGCTTCTTCTCGCGCAGCGCGCGCAGGGCCTTGACGGTGGGATTGGAAAACCCGGTGATGACCCGGCGTTCGCGGGTCATTTCACGGCTCCCCAAAGCCGTCCTCGACCATGGCGGAGAGGTCGGCCATGACCGTATCGGCATTCTCGCCCGCGACGATGATCTCGATCGTATCGCCCTTGGCCGCACCCAGCATCATGAGCCCGAGGATCGATCCGCCCGCGGCCTCGTTGTCGCCCTTGGCGACGCGCACGGTGCAGCCGTTCGGCAGTTCGGCGACCGCATTGACGAATTTCGCGCTGGCCCGCGCGTGCAGGCCGCGCTGATTGACCACCTCGATGCGCTTGCGCAGCTCGCTCAAGATGCTTTCCGCGCGCTGTCGAGATCCTGGCCGAGGAACTCGCTGGCAACGGTGATGTAATTGCGGCCTGCGGTCTGCGCAGCATTGACCGCATCGACCACATTCATACTTTTGCGCGCGCCAGCCAGGCGGATGAGCATCGGCAGGTTGATGCCTGCGATCACTTCGATGTGGCCGGTGTCGAGCAGCGAGATGGCGAGGTTGGAAGGCGTGCCGCCGAACAGATCGGTCAGGATGATCGCGCCCGCGCCGGTATCCACCTGCTTGATCGCATCGGCGATATCCGTGCGGCGTTGTTCCATATCGTCGTTGGGACCGATACAAATGGTGGCCACGTCCTCCTGTTTGCCGACCACATGTTCCATCGCATCGATGAAGTGTTCGGCCAGTCTGCCGTGGGTGACGAGGATCATGCCGATCATGCAGCTTCAGTTCCGTTTGCGATGCCGAAGGATATGCGTGTCTGGCGCTTAACCATTCCTTGCCCCGGGGTCTAGCGTCGCTCGAGCGGGTCGGCGGGACGCGAACCGAGATTTCGGTGGATGACCGTGGGCGAAAATCCCGCCTTGCGCAAGGCTTCGGCTGCACGCTCCGCGCTATAGACCGAGCGGTGCCGACCGCCGGTACAGCCGAAAGCGATGTTGAGATAGCTGCGTCCCTGCGCCGTATAGCGCGGCATGACTTCGTGCAGCAGTTCGATAATCCTTTCGAAAGCCGGGGCGAAAGCGGGGTCTGCGGAAATGTGATCGCCCACGGCCCTGTCCAATCCGGTTTTCTCGCGCAGCCCTTCGACCCAGTGCGGATTGTCGAGAAACCGCATGTCGAACAGCAAATCGGCCAGCGGCGGCATGCCACGGGCGAAACCGAAGCTCGAAATGGTCACGGTCATATTGCCCTCGGCATGGGCCGCAAACCGTTCACGCACGAGCTGCTGCAAATGATTGGTCGCGTAATCGGTCGTGTCGATGACGATATCGGCCCAGCGGCGCAGCGGCTCCAGCAGTTCGCGCTCTGCCTTGATCCCGTCGAGCGCAGGCCGACCGCGCGCCATCGGGTGCGGGCGCCGGGTTTCGTTGTAGCGTCGCTGCAATTCGGCACTGGAGCAATCGATAAAGAGAGCGGTGATTTCGACATCCTCCCGCGCTTCGAACTGCTTGCACATTTCGATGATTTCGGCGGGGACGAAACCGCGCGTGCGCGAATCGAAGCCGATCGCCAAGGGCGTGTCGCTGACAGCGCTGCCCTCGCTCGCGAGGAGGCCGCCGAGCAGACGGATCGGAAAGTTGTCGATTGTCTCCCAGCCCAGATCCTCGAGCACTTGCAATGCGGTGGTCTTGCCCGCGCCCGACAGACCGGTGACGAGCAGGATACGCTGGGGGGGAATCGATTCGTCGGCCATCAGCGGCGGTGCCTATGCGTTTTCGCGGCGTTTGGGGAGGGGCAGTCCATGTAGCGAGAGTGCATATTCCGCGCGCAATGCCTGTACCGCATCACCTGCCGCGAAGTTCAGGACGGGGACCTCCAGACCTTCTATCGAGCGCAGCGCGACGTCCAGCGGATAGCGCGGAGCTTCCGGATCGAGCTGGAGGATCAGCGCCACGGGACCGCTGGCCACGGGCAGTTCGACGATCCCGACATTGCGCACTTCGATCAATCCCCTGATATTGGGCGGGGGAGAGGCGGTGAGGAACCCGCCCTCGCGGGCGATGCTTACCGCGTCATCGCCCACCAACATCGCCCCACGGTCGATCAGTGCCAGCGCAAGCGCCGATTTCCCGGCGCCGGGAGGCCCCGCGATCAGCAGCGCCCTGCCGCCGACGATCACGCCGGTGACATTGGCAAGAACAGTGGCGCTCATCGTTTCTGAGCGGCCGGTAGGCCCAGCTTGAGACACGCGCCGGATTCGCCGTCCTCACGCGATGCGGCGATCAGCGTACCGTCATGCGCTTCGGCAATCGTGCGCGCGATGGCAAGGCCGAGACCCGAATGGTTTCCAAAATCCTCTTCCTCGGGCCGGTCGGAATGAAAGCGCTGGAAAACCTTTTCACGCTTTTCTTCCGGAATGCCCGGCCCTTCGTCGCAGATTGCCAGCGTCACCCAATCGTCGCGGCGCGAAATGTCGGCCCAGATACGACCATTCGGAGGGGAGAAGGATACCGCATTGTCGAGCAGGTTCTGGATCACGCGTTCGAGCCGCACGGGAACGCCCATGACCCATACCGGCCGCTCGGCCCCGGATATCTCCAGCCTGCGCCCTTCATTCTCGTCGCGCGCCTCGCGGCTTTCGAAGATCGTACAAAGCAGCCGGGCCAGATCGACCCGCTCGAACTCGGTGCGCGACATTTCGGCATCGATGCGGCTGGCATCGGAAATCTCGGTGACCAGCCGGTCGATCCGGCGCACGTCATGCGTCGCGATATCGAGCAACTGCGCGCGCAGGGCCGGGTCCTCGACCTTGCCCAGCGATTCGGTCGCGCTGCGCAAGGATGCGAGCGGGTTCTTGATTTCATGGGCCACGTCGGCGGCGAAATGTTCCACCGCATCGATCCGCTGGCGCAGCGCGGCGGTCATGTCGGATATCGAGCGGGCAAGCATGCCGATTTCGTCTCGGCGCTGCGGCAGACGCGGAACTTCCACTTGGCGGTCCCGTCCCTGGCGGACGCGGATCGCGGCCTGCACCAGCTCGCGCAGGGGTCGCACGATGGTTTGGGCCAGGAACAGCGATAGCAGGGTCGAGATCGCCAGCGCCAGCAGCACGATTAGCGCGACGGTTGACCGCGCCTCGCGCACGCTTTCGGTGATGTCGACCGGATTGCGCGTGAGCAGCAGTGTATCGCCGTCGAGCCCGACCGGGGCGGCGGCGTTGATGACATGGGTGCCGTCGGGTGCATCGCGCAGCACGATCTGCGTCAGGCTCTCCTCGCGCGCGCGGCTGAGTTCGGGCCAGTCCTCCGCATCGTCGCTTTCGGGTTCGAGATAATCGGGCAGGGCGGGCGCGCCGACTACCCGGTCGAACCAGCGGTCGAGCTGCAAGGCGAAGGCGCCCTGATCCACGTCCTCTGCGCGCGGCAGGGTGAAGCTGGGCGGGGCGAGCTGGAAGCTGTCGGCCTCGAGTTTGCCGTCCGGATCGTAGACGCGCAATCGCAGGCGCTGTTCCTTGCCGATCTGGATCAGCAAGGCTTCCTGGCGCTGGGGTGTCGCCCCGGCCAGCGCTTCGGCGGTGATCTGCGCTTCGACCAGTGCGAGCTTGAAGCGCTCGTCGAGCAATTGTTTGCGATAGGCATCGACATAGATCACCCCGCCGCCCAACAGGACCAGCGGTAGGACATTGACGAAGAGGATGCGGCTGGTGAGTGAAAGCCGCCGCGACCAGCGCAGCTTTTCGAGCCGCGGATCGCCTTTGAGCACGCTGCCGGTTTCGGACATGGTTTCCGCGCTCCGTCTCAGCCTTCGTTGAAGCTGTAGCCCGCGCCGTAGAGGGTCTCGATCGCGGAGAAGGTCGGGTCGATGCTGCGGAACTTACGGCGCATGCGTTTGATGTGGCTGTCGACGGTGCGGTCGTCGACGAAGACATCGTCGGGATAGGCCGCGTCCATCAACTGGTTGCGGCTCTTGATAACGCCCGGACGTGCGGCCAGCGCCTCGAGCAACAGGAATTCGGTTACCGTCAATGACACCGCCTGCCCGCCCCAGGTCACGTGGTGGCGCGCCGGATCCATGAACAGCCGCCCGCGCTCGAGCACTTCGCCCGGCTTGTCGTCGAACTGTTCGGACAGCAGCAGCGGATGATCGCCGCCGCTGCGGCGCAGGATCGCGCGGATGCGCGCCAGCAGCAGGCGCAGGCTAAAGGGCTTGGCGATATAATCGTCCGCGCCCATTTCGAATCCGGCCTCCTCGTCGGTTTCGTCATCCTTGCTGGTCAGGAAGATCACCGGCAGCGGGGACTGTTCGCGCAGGCGGCGAAGCAGTTCCATCCCGTCCATCTTGGGCATTTTGATATCGAAGATCGCCAGATCGGGCGGGTTCGACAACAAGGCGCCCAGCGCCGCTTCGCCATCCGAATAGACCCGCGTGTCGAAACCTTCGGCCTGCAGGGCGATCGAAACTGTAGTGAGAATGTTGCGATCATCGTCGACCAGCGCGATGACTGTCCGGTTTTCCTCGCCCGCAGGCATGGATTCTGGCCCTGTGCTTTCCATCGTTTGGTGACTAGCCCTATTGTCGTGGCAAAACAACGCGGCGCTGTTCCACAGCGGCACTCAATGCCGGGCCGCAATTTGACGCAACGGCGTGGGACGACTATTGGCCATCGGGAAGGCCGCGCATTCGTATGCGAAGGCGATTCCCGGACGAACCCGCATCATGCGCTGGAGGATTCAGTGACCTTTCCGCTTTCCCACTCGCTTGCCGCGCAGGGCATCGAGACCACTGCCACCATTCATCCCAATCTGACCTCGGAAGAGCTGACCGCCGCCGCTCTGGACAATGGCGAGGGCCGCCGCGCCAAGGACGGCCCGCTGGTCGTCGAAACCGGCAAGCACACCGGACGCAGCGCGAAGGACAAGTTCATCGTCCGCGATGCCGAAACCGAAGATACGGTGTGGTGGGACAACAATGCTTCCGTGACGAGCGAGCATTTCGCCGCACTCAAGGAGGACTTCCTCGAGGCCGTTGCCGAGAAGTCGGACCTTTACGTCGCCGATCTGTTCGGTGGTTCGCAGCCCGAATATCGCGTCAATGTGCGCGTCATCAACGAGCTTGCCTGGCACAACCAGTTCATCCGCACGCTGCTGGTTCGCCCGACCGAGGCCGAGCTCGACGGTTTCGTGCCTGAATACACGATCATCGATCTGCCGACCTTCCGCGCCGATCCGGAACGTCACGGCTGCCGCAGCGAAACCGTGATTGCGGTGAACCTGTCTGAAAAGCTGATCCTCATCGGCGGCACTAAATATGCCGGCGAAATGAAGAAAAGCGTCTTCGGCATCCTCAACTATCTTCTGCCGGCCAAGGGCGTCATGCCGATGCACTGTTCGGCCAATATCGGCCCCGACGGCAAGAGCGCGGTGTTCTTCGGCCTGTCGGGCACCGGCAAGACGACGCTTTCGGCCGATGCCAGCCGCACGCTGATCGGCGATGACGAACATGGCTGGTCGGACACGGCGGTCTTCAACTTCGAGGGCGGCTGCTATGCCAAGATGATTCGCCTCAACCCCGAAGCGGAGCCGGAAATCTACGCCACCACCAAGATGGAAGGCACCGTGCTCGAAAACGTGGTGATGAACGATGCGGGCGAGATCGACCTCGACGATAACAGCCTCGCCGAGAATACCCGTGGCGCCTATCCGCTGTCCTCGATCCCCAATACCTCGGAAGAGAATATGGGGCCGCCGCCGTCCAACGTCATCATGCTGACCGCCGATGCCTTCGGCGTGCTACCTCCGATCGCGCGGCTGACGCCCGACCAGGCGATGTACCACTTCCTGTCGGGCTATACGGCGAAGGTGGCCGGCACAGAAATCGGCGTGACCGAACCCGAAGCGACCTTCAGCACCTGCTTCGGTGCCCCTTTCATGCCGCGTCACCCAAGCGTTTACGGCAATCTGCTGAAAGAACGTATCGCCAAGGGCGAGGTCGCCTGCTGGCTGGTCAATACCGGCTGGACCGGCGGCAAATACGGCACCGGCAATCGCATGCCGATCAAGGCCACCCGCGCGCTGCTTAACGCCGCGCTCGACGGCAGCCTGAACAATGCGGAATTCCGCAAGGATCCGAATTTCGGTTTCGACGTGCCGGTGAGTGTGGACGGTGTGGAGGATGCCATTCTCGACCCGCGTTCGACCTGGGCCGACAAGGACGAATACGACCGCACGGCGGCCAAGCTGGTCCAGCTCTTCGTTGACAATTTCGAACCTTTCGCCGCGCATGTCGATCAGGGTGTGCGCGATGCGGCACCGACCACGGCAGTAGCTGCCTGACCAAATCGGCTCCGCCAGAGGAGCCCATGAGTTGGAGAGGAGACCCCCGGCCGCGAGCAATCGCGGACCGGGGGTTTTGCCGAATGGATGGCCTGCGCGAAGGCGCATTCACCGAATGCGGTTAAGTGCTTTCTTCTTCGCCGTCCTCGGCCTCTTCGGTGTTGTCGTCCGCGACCGCTTCGAGTGTGCCGGTCAGGTCGATCGCCGGACCGGGGTGCCATTCAGTTCCTTCCGCAACCTCGGCCAGTTCCTCCAGATAGCGCTGAGCTTCGCGCGCGAGCGGGCCGCCATGCGGATTGGCCGCCACCGGATCGAGGCTGCTGCGGGCGATGGCGATCTTGCCCTCGCTGGCCTGCATGAGCCCCTTGTTCATGGCGAGGCCCTGGTCGAACAGCGCAAGCTGCGATGCGCGTTCGAGCGCATGTCGCGCGGTTTCATTCGGTTCCACGCCGCGCTCGACGAAGCTGCGGTAGTAATAGATCAGCGGTATCGGATGATCCTGCTCGATCCTGTTGAGGGCGGAGAAGGGCTGCATTGCCACCCCGTAGGCAGCATCCGGGTCTTCGGCGTCCTCGGCCTTTCCGAAAAGCGCGTAGCCTTTCTGGATCAGCGCGTTCTTTACCGTTGGATCGATCGCCAGCGCGGCATCGGCGGCGGCGATGGCGCGATCGTAATTGCCGGCGTCGAACTCGGCTTCCGCCAGCGTCGCGAGCACTGCGGGATCGTCCGGGAATTCGGCGGCGACCTCGCGCAGGTCGGGCAGTAGTTCGAGCGCGTCTTCGCGCGTCACGCCGCGCTGCAAACGAATGCGGAACGGCATAACCTCCCCTTCGCCTTCCGACAGCTTGCGCACCCGGACCGGAGCTGTCTGGAGCGCGTCGGCCCCCAGGTTCCATACCTTCATTCTGCGCTGGCGGAGGTAACGGTCGAGGTCTTTCTGAAGTTCGTCGAAATCGCCGAAGGCCTGGTTGGCCGCTTCGACCTGGTCGGTGCCACGCGTGATCGCGACGAGGTACTGCCCGAGTTGCCCGCGACGATCTTCGGCGAAATAGAGGTAATGGTACAGCAGCCAGGCACGACCGTAAAAGGCGTCGTATCGCTTGCTGCGGTTCTTTCTGTAGAGTTCCGGATCGATCAGTTCGCGAACGCTGACATCCTTGGCGTGGAAGAGTTCGCCGGCCCGATGGCGAGCCGGGCCGCCGATCGAGATACCGCCATCTTTTTCGAACTTCGCCGATGCATAGAATTCCGCCGCACCTTCGTTGACCCAGCGCGGCAACGCATAGGGCGAATTCGACATAAGGTAATGGTGCGCATACTCATGCAGCAGGATAGTGACCGAAAAGTCCGTCCGCTGCTTGTACATGCGGATATCGGGCACGAAAGCCCGCGAAGCCCCGGCACGCGAGAGATAGAAGCCCGAGACATTGTTCGCGCCCTCGCCAAGGAGCTTGCGGACCTTGTTTTCGCTGCCGACCACGAAGATGGTCACGCGGTTCGACGGGCTGGGTTTTGTGTCTTCTCGTATGTTCAACACATTCAAGGCTGCGTGATAGCGTTCCAGCGCTTCGCCGAATTCCTGCACGTCTTGCCAGCGATCGTCGGCGTAGACGACGAAATGGTCCGATTCCGCCACATACCAATCGGCCTGCGCGGGAACCGCGAAGACCAAGCTTGCAAGGAGAAGTAGAACCCTTTTCATCAAATCGACCCCTGAAATCCAATCGGGCCGACCATTGCATGATGATTTCAGCGATTGAAGTCCTAATATGAAGTCTAGCTGCTATTTTTTGCAATATAGCGGCCTACATTCTTCTCCAGAACGTCCATCGGAACATTGCCGCCCAGCACAACGGCATCGTTGAATGCCTTGAAGTCGTATGCTGTGCCCAATTCTCGCTGCGCGCGAGCGCGTTGGTCGACGATACGGCTGTGGCCGAGCTTGTAGCCGGTCGCCTGGCCCGGCCAGCTGCAATAGCGGTCGACTTCGCTTTCGACCTCGGCAGGCTTGCTGCCATTGCGCGTGACGAAGAAATCGACCGCCTTGGCGCGGCTCCAGCCCTTGGCGTGGAGGCCGGTATCGACCACCATCCGGCAGGCGCGGAAGGCGAGGCTTTGCAGGTAACCCAGACGCCCGACGGTGAAATCGTCATAGGCGCCCAGTTCGTCGGCAAGTTGCTCGCCATAGAGCGCCCAGCCTTCGCTGAACGGATTGAAGGCGAGGATCGAGCGGATCAGCGGCAGGCGGTTCGAATATTCGCCTTCCCACACATGGCCCGGAATGGTTTCGTGATAGGTCAGGTCGGCAAGATCGTATTTGCGATGCAGGTCGGTGGTCCTGAGATTGATCCAGAAGCGTCCCGGGATCGTCCCGTCCTTGCTGCCCGCGCCGCCATAGGCGCCCGGTGCGCCAACCTCCTCGGCGGGCGGGATACGGCGCACTTCCATGTTCGGATCGACCAGCGTATTGAAGGCGCGCGGCATCTGCGCCTTGATCCATTCGACCCGTTCGGCGATGAAATCCATGATCTCCGCACGGCCCGGATCGCCCTCGGCGAACTGGTAGCGCGGGTCTTGCGACAGCGCTTGCATGCGTTCGCCCACCGTGCCGCTGGTATAGCCGATATCGCGCAGGATCGGGTCCATGCGCGCATGCAGCGCGTCGAGTTCCTCCAGACCCTGCCGATGCACCTCGTCGGGCGTCAGGCGCGTGGTCGTGCTCGACCGCAAGGCCCAGCCATAGAATGCGTCGCCATGGGGGCGCGCGGATATGCCGGGATCGTCCGTCGCCACGGCTCGCTCGGCGCGCAGTTCCTCGAGCTGGCGGGTCAGCGCTTCGGCGATCGGGCCAGCTTCGATGCTCTTCGCGCGGTTGGCGTGGCTTTCCGGCATGCCCTTGGCCGCCAGCTTCGCGCGCAGATCGTCGGCGAAAAGCTCGCCCTTTCCGGCGCTGGCGATGGTCTGTTCCATCTGGCGAAGCGCCTTGTCGAGCAGGAAGGAAGGCGGCACCACGCCCATGCCCCGGGCCGCGCGAATGCGTGCAAGTTCACCACCGAACACAGCGGGCATCTGTTCCATCCGCTCGATATAGGCATCGGCATCGTCGCCATTTTCGACCTTGTGGTTCGATTGCATGAACCGTGGCAGAGCGAGATATTCGCCGACATTCTGAATCACGACATAGGGTGCGGTGCGCCAGTTGCCGACGGGCGTATCGCCATAGGGCAGGGCAAAGCCGTCGAGCGCCAGGTCGTAGGCGCTTTCGACCACGTCGAGGCTGGTCAGCGTGTCGCTATCGAGTCCCTCGCGCGGGAAAGCGCGGACGCGGGCGAGATCCTGCCGCAATGTCGCGGCATAGGCTTCCTGCCCCTCGGGCGATTGGTTCTCGAGCCTGCCGCGCAGGTAAGCATATCGCCCCGTGTCGACCCCCAGCGCCGTCGCGCGTTCGGGTTCGTGTTCGAGCAGGTTATACCCCACGACCTCGAGCAGACGCTGCGCCCCGATCGAGCGCGCCTGCGATATGGCCTCAGGCCGGGCCGTGGCGGCGCATCCGGAAAGTGCGAGGGCGGACGTCGCGCCGAGACCGGCAAGGGCTTGGCGACGGGTGATGGCTGTGCTGGCAATAGTCATGCGCGCGGGTGTGCTTCGCACGCGCGGGGGTGTCAAATACCGTTCAAGCTGCGTATGGCGACGCGCATGCTCGATGCCGTGCTCTCGATAACCGTTCTCGCCGCGATCCTGCTGATCATCGGCGCCTTTTTTCTGTGGCGCCGTACAGGCAATGTGAAGAATGCGCTGTTGATGGTGCTGCTGGCTGCCGTGGCGCTGATGAATGTCGCGATCTGGACGCTGCCCGATGCGGGCGGCGAGGCGCCGCTCGACAGGCTCGAGCAGGGCGCCCGCTAGCTGCGGTTTACTCGGGCAACTGCCAGAGCACCGATCCGGTGTAGCTGCCTGCCACCGCCTCGCCATTGCCGCCGCGCGCCGGTTCGAACCGGGCACGTTTGCTGACCAGACGGCAGGTGGCCGCGTCGAGTTCGCCATGGCCGGTCGAGCCGGTGACGGTGCATCCAGTGACACGTCCGTTGGCGGCGATTTCAAGTCGGAAGGTGGCCAGGCCGGTCAGTTCCTTCCTGATCCAGACCGGGCGATAGTCATTGTTCGACAGCCATGCGCCGGGATCGTTCTTCGGCCTCGCGCCGACCGGATCGAAGCTCGGCTGCGGCGTCGGCTTGGGAATCTCCACGCCGAGGCCGGGCGAAGGCTTGGGAAGCGGCGGGAAAATCAGCGGGGTCGAGGGAATCGTCGGTTCGACCGGCTTCAGGTTCAGCTTCTGCTGGGGAATGTGAACCAGTGGCTGGGTCGGCTCGGCCGGTTTCGCCTCGACCGGATCGGCTGGCTTGGGCGGCGGGGGCGGTTCGATGGGAATATTGGTCGCACCGATCTCGTTGATGATCGGCGGCAAGGTTCCGGTCACCGTAAGGCCGGTGACCAGCAAGGCGCCGACCGCAACGTGCACACCGATGACGGCGGCCATTCCGGCGGGCGAGGGCCTGCGTGTCTGATCCACGTAAGACATGGTTTCATCCTCCTCCAATGTGGGAGACGGCGACCCGACTCCTCATCTTAGGAATGTTACAACGTAACAATACCGAGGCAAGAGATTTCGCATTGCAGATCGCAACGCGTTTTCGCCGCGCCGGGCACAGCGCACCGCATATCCAGCGACGACGAACCCGTAGAGGCGGGGTCGAAAATTGGAATTAATAGGAGGCACCGCCCATCGGGCTGATGCGTCTAGGCCATCACGTGATCGGGCAACTCGGGTCGAGGCGGAAGTCGAGATAGTTGTCGACCGACTTCATCAGCTCTTCCTGCTCGTTTTCGAAGAAGTGGTTCGCACGCGGGATTTCCTCGTGATGCACGGTGATGTGCTTCTGCGTGCGCAGCTTTTCGACCAGCTTGGTCACCGCCTGCGGCTGGACCACCGTATCCTGCGCGCCGTGGATGAAGATGCCGCTGGCCGGGCAGGGGGCGAGGAAGGAGAAGTCATACATGCTCGCGGGTGCGCCGATGCTGATCCAGCCGCGGATTTCGGGGCGGCGCATCAGCAACTGCATGCCGATCAGCGCGCCGAAGCTGACGCCGGCGACCCAGGTCACCTGCGCTTCGGGGTGGACCTGCTGCACCCAGTCGAGCGCGCTGGCCGCATCGGAAAGTTCGCCGATACCGTTGTCGAAGCTGCCCTGGCTGCGACCGACGCCGCGGAAATTGAAGCGCAGCGTGGCAAACCCGCGATTGACGAAGGTCTTGTACAGCCGCTGGGTCATTTGCTCGTTCATCGTGCCGCCGCCCTGCGGATGCGGGTGGAGAATCATCGCCACGGGTGCGCGGGGGCGCGGAGCGGGGGAGAAACGGCCTTCGAGGCGGCCTTCGGGGCCGGGAAAGATCACGGTCGGCATGGGAGGTATACCCTGGTCGAAATTTTCATGGGCGCGGCGCCCGATCAGGACTTGCGCGAGGTTGCGCGCTATATAGGGTTTATTGCCCAAATCGCAATCATTTCGAGACCGTATCATCCCAGACCGTATCTATCTCGACCATGCCGCCACCATGCCGCTGCGCCCCGAAGCGCGCACAGCGATGGAGGAGGGGTTCGACCAGTGGGCGAATCCCAGCAGCCCGCATGCCGAGGGGCGCAAAGCACGCAAGCTTCTGGAGGATGCGCGCGAACGGGTGAAGGCAGCTCTCGACTGGGAGGGGGAAGTGATCTTCACTTCGGGTGCGAGCGAGGCGGCAGCGCTGGCGCTGCGGCATGCCAAGGCCGGTGCCCGGCTCGTCTCCACCGTGGAGCACGATTGCATGTTGCAGGCTGCGCCCGATGCCGAGCGTTTGCCGGTACGCAGCGATGGCGCGCTCGACCTCGATATTCTGTGCGAAGCGGTGCAGCGCGAATTGCCGCTTGTCGCCGTCCAGCAGGTGAATTCGGAAACCGGCAATCGGCAGGACCTGGCGGCCATTGCGGGCATCGTCCACCAGGCGGGCGGCCTGCTCCTCGCCGATTGTGCGCAAGGGGCGGGAAAGATGCCGCTGCCGCCGTGCGACATGGCGGTCCTCGCCGCGCACAAGTTCGGCGGGCCGATCGGCGTGGGGGCGCTGCTGGTGCGGGATTACGCCATGCTGGCGCCATCGGGCGGGCAGGAGCGTGGTTACCGGCGCGGGACCGAGAACATGCCTGGCGTGCTGGCCATGGCGGCGGCGCTGGAGGCCTGCGACCAGCCTTTCCTCGATCCCCATATTCTCGCTCCGCTCAACGAGCTGTCGGCGACATGCCGCGACATCGGTGGCGCATGGCTTTCCGACCGCCTTGCCGATCCCACACCCTATATCCGCGCCGTCGCCATGCCCAATATGAGCGCCACGGCGCAGGTCATGCGCTTCGACATGGCGGGGATCGCCGTATCCCAGGGCAGCGCCTGTTCGAGCGGCACGATGAAGACCAGCCGCGTGCTCGACGCGATGCAGGTCGAGCCCGAAATCGCCGCCAACACGATCCGCGTCTCGGTCGGCTGGAACACGACCCGCGCCGAGGTGGAACGCTTTTGCGAAGTGTGGCTTGAACTGGCGAAGAGCTGATTTGCTCACGCAAAGGCGCAAAGGCGCAAAGGCTCTGTCTGCGGCGCGCTATCACACGAAGACACGAAGGCACGAAGATGCTTCTCGTCCCCGACCCCTTCGTGTCTTCGTGTCTTCGTGTGAGCAAATTATGAATGCCTGCGGCGCTCACCCTTCGCGCCTTCGCGCCTTTGCGTGATAAAGTCCTTACGCGCCCGTGCCATGGACTAGAGAGAACGCGCAGATGATCCATCTCGCCTGTCAGGCCGCCACTCCGCCTGTCCCCGAGACGCGCGACGGCGATGAATATTCCGCTTCCCTACTCGACATTTGCACGGCAGGTTCTGCGCCATGTTCGAACTGACAGCCCCCCCGGCCCACCCTGCAAGTGTCACTCACCGCGAGTTTCTGCAACGCACTGTAATTGAAGAAATTCTTTGCGGTTCTTCATGGATGACACGGTGTCACCTTCGTCACCCGGCTGTTCGTGTGCCGGGGCAGGGTGCATGATCTATCTCGACTACCAGGCCACCACTCCGCTCGCGCCCGAGGCGCGCGATGCGATGCTGCGCTGGCTCGACGGGCCGGGCGGCACCGGTTTCGGCAATCCGCATTCGGCGCATCGCATGGGAAGGCAGGCCCGGGCCGCCATCGAGCTGGCGCGCGACCAGGTCGCCGCGCTGTTTCCGCCCAATGGCCGCGTGATCTTCACCGGGGGCGCGACCGAGGCGCTCAATCTCGCCATTCGCGGCTCCGGACGGGGCGGCACGGTCTCCTATTCGGCGATCGAGCATTCGGCGGTCGGCGATACCGCGCAGGACGCGGGCGAGAGCCATGTGCTCAACGTCGCCAATACCGGCCAGTGCAATACGAAGCAGGACCTTCCGGCCGACACGCGGCTGGTCTGCGTCATGCAGGTCAATAACGAGATCGGCACCATCCAGCCGACCATCGAATGGCACCGCAAGGCCAAGGGAGCGGGCGCGCTGTTCCTGTGCGATGCGGTGCAGGCCTATGGCCGTATCGAGCTGACCGGCGCGGATATGATCGCGATATCGGCGCACAAATTCCACGGCCCCAAGGGGATTGGCGCGCTGTGGGTGCGCGACGGGGTCGATCTGCACGAGGTGCAGACCGGCGGCGGGCAGGAATTCGGCCTGCGCTCGGGCACGCTCAGCCCTGCGCTGATCGCGGGCATGGGCGCGGCGGCGGCAGAGGCGAAGGAGCGGATGGAGCAGGACCGCGAACATGTCGAAAACCTCTGGCGGCGCGCGCGCGAACTCTTCGGCGACTGGACGGTCAATGGCAGCGAGGAGGCGCGCTGGCATGGCAATCTCAACATCCGCCGCGATGGCCTCGACGTCGCCCGGCTGATGAGCGATGTGCGCGATGTGATGTTTTCCGCCGGATCGGCCTGCGCCAGCGGTTCGGGCCGCCCGAGCCATGTGCTCAAGGCGATCGGTCTTTCGGACAGACAGGCGAAAAGCTCGATCCGCCTGGGCTTCGGGCGTTATACCACGTTGGAAGAGATCGAGGCCGCTGCGAGCAGGATCAACGCGGCTGCGGAGGCGCAAGGGTTGTGAAAATCGAATTCGAAACCGCGCAGGGCGAAACCGTCTCCGCCGAAGCCGAACCGGGCGACAATCTGCTGCGTGTAGCGCAAGGGGCGGGCTTGCCGCTGGAGGGCACCTGTGAGGGCCAGATGGCCTGCTCCACCTGCCACGTCATTGTTGCACCCGAATGGTTCGACCGGCTCGAGGAAGCGAGCGAGGAGGAAGAGGACATGCTCGACCTCGCCGCCGGGGTCGCGCGCACCAGCCGCCTGTCCTGCCAGATCGAGCTAACGGCGGAAATGGACGGCCTAACCGTGCGCATCCCCGCGACAAGCCACGATATGCGGGGGTTTTAGGAGGTTTCGGTGTTCTCAGGCTTTGTCCAGCCGTCTCCAATTCCCGTTGACAGGCCGAAACGCCGCCAGACTTTGACGCCCAGCCACGCCAGCAGCCCCAGCGGGACAAGGACGGCGAGCAGAACGATCAGTATGCTGATCATCGTGCCGAAGATGCCGCCCAGCGAGTTCCACGCATTGCGGATCGGCTGGGCGAAGCCGCCAATAGCCGGTTTGCCGCTTTCATAGGTCACGGTCATGTTCGAATAGGCGACGCGTCCGCGCATTTCAGCCAACCAGCTTTGCGCCTGGTCGATCTCTTCATTGACCTGCGCCACGCCGCGCTCCGCCGCGACCAATTCAGAAACTGTGCCGCGGCGATTGCGCAGCACCTCCATCAGCCGGTCCCGCAGCACGCTACGTGCCCGCAACCGTGCTTCTGTATCGACGATGCGTTTGGACAGGTCCTCGCCCTCGATCGAGGAGGAAACAAGCTCGCCATCGACTTTGCCGCTCGCATTGGCGAGGTCCTTGCCGAAGCTGCGGGCATCGCGGGCGCGCACGGCCAGCGTCAGGCTGCCATAGGCGTAGTCGCCCTCGTTCTCCGCCTGGTCCATGGAGATGATGCGGCACACGTCCGGCCCCTTGGCCTCGCACATGTCGGCGTGACGTTCCTGCAGGGGGCGGATCGCGTTGGAAGGGAGGCGGAAGCCGTAGGCATAGCGATAGGCGACCTGCGGCCTGCCCACCGGGATCTCGCCGCCGCCGGAGATGGTATCACTGGCTTCGCCCTCGGAGGCCTGGGATGCCATCGCCGGCGGGGGAGGCGGTGCAGCCATTTCATAGCTGGCCGCATCCGCCGCCTCGATGTCCATCGTCGTCACGCGTTCGACGGTATCGCTTTCTGCGCCGCTGCACGCAGCCAGAACCAGCAATGATGCGGACCCAGCAAGCAAACGTTTCCTCATGATTCTCTCCTCTTCCTTCATTCGTCCCGGTTGCGCCTTATTTTCGCCACAATATTAACACAATCAAAACACATTTCCCATAAATGTTACAATGTAACAAAAGCGGCCCAGGCGAGGGGTGGAGAAATCCGCGAGCGCGCTTCACGCAATAAGCCCCGCCGCATCGCTGCGACGGGGCTTCTCGCTGTGAAGAGTATTCGGTCGTTTAGGCGGTTTCGAGCTCGCGCTTGTCGACGCTCTCGCCCAGCATTTCGATCAACGCCTTGCTGAAGGCCGGAATATCGTCGGGATTGCGGCTTGTGACGAGGTTGCCGTCGACGGCGGCCTCTTCATCGACCACATTCGCGCCCGCATTCTTGAGATCGGTGCGGATCGAGGGCCAGCCGGTCACGGTCTTGCCGTCGATCAGGCCCGCCTCGGCGAGCAGCCAGGGAGCGTGGCAGATCGCGGCGATCGGTTTGTTCGCCATGCCGAATTCGCGGACGATGGCGACGGCGCGCTCGTTCATGCGCAGGATATCGGGGTTCATCTGTCCGCCGGGGAGCAGCAATGCATCATAGCCTTCGCAGCTCGACACCTCGTCGACCCTCTTGTCGACCGCGACGCTTTCGCCCCAGTCCTTGTCCTGCCAGCCCTTGATCTCTCCGCTTTCGAGGCTGACCACTTCGGTTTCGATACCGGCGTTCTCGAGGTTGGCCTTGGGTTTCATCAGCTCCGATTGTTCGAAGCCATCGGTAGCGAGGATCATCACGCGCTTGGTCATAGTGTAACTCCTTGATTTCGTGTTGCCTGTCCAACGGTTGGCGCGCAGCGCACGTTCCGCCGTGACAGCCGAGGCGTGGCGGTGGTAGGGCGGGTCGAAGATGGCCGCGCGATCCGGCCTGTTTCCTATCTGGAGTGTAAGAAAATGAGCCTGCGCGATAAGGTGCGCCAGCTGGTCGAGACACGCGCGTTCGAGCGTTTCATCATCGCGGTTATCGTCATCAATGCGATCGGGCTCGGCCTGGAGACCTCGCCTGCAATTATGGCGCGGTTCGGACCTATCATAGTGGCGCTCGATGCGATCGCGCTCGGTATTTTCGTGGTCGAGCTGACACTCAAGCTCTTCGCCTATGGCTGGCGCTTCTTCCGCAATGGCTGGAACGTGTTCGACCTCGCCATCGTGACTGTCGCGCTCATGCCGGCAGCGGGCGCATTCTCGGTCCTGCGTGCGCTGCGTATCCTGCGTGCGCTGCGCCTGATTTCGGTGGTGCCGAGCATGCGCAAGGTTATCATCGGATTGTTCAGCGCCATTCCCAGCATCGGCACGGTCATCGTGATGCTGCTGCTCCTGTTCTACATCAGCGCGGTGATGGCGACGAAGCTGTTCGGCGGGGCATTCCCCGAATGGTTCGGCAATCTGGGAGCCTCGCTCTATTCGCTATTCCAGATCATGACGCTGGAAAGCTGGTCGATGGGCATCGTGCGGCCGGTGATGGAGGTTTTCCCCTACGCCTGGGCCTTTTTCGTGCCCTTTATCCTTCTGACCAGCTTCATCGTCCTCAACCTTTTCATCGGTGTGATCGTCAACGCGATGGCGGAGGCGACCGAAGACGAAGCGCATGACGAACGCGAGGAAATCCTGCGGGAGCTCAAAGGCCTGCGCGAAGACATAGCCGGTCTTAAAAGAGGTGAGGATTAAGCCCCGCTTTTTGCTCAGCGGCCTCCCGCAGGGCCGAGCGCCTTGCTAGAGAGGTCGAATGGCCGATGTGACCGATATTCCCGATTCCGATCCGTTCGACACGATTGTCGACGCGCCTTTCGACAGCGCGCTGTCCGAACGCTACCTCGTCTATGCGCTTTCGACGATTACCGCACGTTCGCTGCCCGATCTTCGCGACGGGTTGAAGCCGGTCCATCGCCGCCTTTTGTGGACGATGCGCCAACTAAAGCTCGATCCCACGAGCGGCTTCAAGAAATCGGCGCGTGTGGTCGGGGAAGTCATCGGTAAGTATCATCCGCATGGCGATACGGCTGCCTATGATGCGATGGTCCGCCTCGCGCAGGATTTCGCGCTGCGCTATCCGCTGGTGGAAGGGCAGGGCAATTTCGGTAATATCGACGGCGATAACGCCGCTGCCTATCGCTATACCGAAGCGCGCCTGACCAAGACCGCGATGCGCCTGATGGAGGGCCTCGACGCCGGTACGGTCGACTTCATCCCGACCTACAATAACGAGGAAGAAGAGCCGGAGATCATGCCGGGCCTCTTCCCCAATCTGCTGGCCAATGGCGCGAGCGGGATTGCCGTGGGCATGGCGACCAACATCCCTTCGCACAATGTCGCCGAAATCGTCGATGCGACGCTGGAGGTGATCGACAATCCGCATGTCGAACACGCACGGCTGATGGAACTGTTCAAGGGGCCGGACTTTGCCACCGGCGGGATCGTGGCCGAAAGCGCCGAGACGGTCGCCGCGGCCTACGAGACCGGGCGCGGCAGCTTCCGCGTGCGGGGCCGGTTCCACGCCGCCGAAGCCGAAAAGGCCGAGGACCGCGAGGCGGGCATCGAGCGATTGGGCGGCGGGCAATGGCAGTTGGTGGTAAGCGAAATTCCCTACCAGGTTCCCAAGGGCAAGCTGATCGAACAGATCGCGCAGGCCATCGCCGACAAGAAGCTGCCGATCCTCGAGGACGTGCGCGACGAGAGCGACGAGCATATCCGCATCGTGCTCGTTCCGCGCAGCCGCAATGTCGATCCCGAACTGCTCAAGGAATCGCTCTACAAGCTGACCGATCTCGAAACGCGCTTCGGCCTCAATCTCAACGTGCTCGATGCCGGGCGCACGCCGATGGTGATGGGACTGAAGGAAGTCCTGACCCACTGGATCGCCAGCCAGATCGACATCCTTCAACGTCGCAGCCAACACCGGCTCGACCAGATCGCCCGCCGGCTGGAGCTGGTCGAAGGCTATATCATCGCCTTCCTCAATCTCGACCGCGTGATCGAAATCATCCGCACCGAGGACGAGCCCAAGCCGGTGATGATGGAGGAATTCAGCCTCACCGACCGGCAGGCCGAGGCGATCCTCAACATGCGGCTGCGCAGTTTGCGCAAGCTGGAGGAAATGCAGCTTCGCGGCGAGAAGGACGATCTGCTCAAGGAACAGGACGAGCTGGAAAAACTGCTCGGTTCGCCTGCCCGCCAGCGCACGCGATTGAAGCGAGACCTGAACGCCCTGCACAAGGAATATGGCAAAGATACCGATCTCGGCCGCCGACGCACGACGATCGATGAGGCCGCCCCCGCAGTCGAGTTCAGCATGGATGCGATGATCGAAAAGGAACCGGTCACGGTGATCCTGTCGCAGAAGGGCTGGATCCGCGGGGCCAAGGGGCATCTGCCTCTGGACCAGGAGTTCAAACACAAGGAAGGCGACGGGCCTGCCTTCGTGTTTCACGCCCAGACCACGGACAAGTTGCTGCTGGCGACCGACAAGGGCCGGTTCTTCACTCTGGGCGCGGACAAACTGCCCGGTGCGCGCGGCTTCGGCGAGCCGGTGAGGAATACGCTGGACATCGATGCAACCGCGCAGATCGTGGCGGTGGTGGTGCACGAAAAGGGCAAGCGGCTATTGCTCGCCGCGAGCACCGGCAAGGGTTTCGGAACCACGACCGACGAATTGCTGGCCGAAACCCGCAAGGGCAGGCAGGTCGTCAATCTGAAGGGCGATGCGCGGCTCGCGGTGGTTCGGCCAATCGCGGCGGGCCACGATCATGTCGCGGTGGTGGGCGACAATCGCAAGCTGGTGGTTTTCAACCTCGAAGAACTGCCGACACTGTCGAAAGGGCAGGGGGTCAAGCTGCAGAACTATCGCGATGGGGGGCTCTCGGATGCGACCACGTTCACGCTCGCAGAGGGCCTGTCCTGGCAGATGGGCGGCAAGGGCGACCGCACGCGCACGGAAGGCGAAATGTGGCAATGGAAGGTTGCGCGCGGCGGCGCCGGACGCCTCCCGCCGCAGGGTTTCCCGCGCGACAATAAGTTCTGATGTCGTCCGTGTATGGGGAGCAGAGGTCTCGATCGCGCGCGCGAATTACATGTAAATAAAAAGCCGGAGGCGATTCCTCGCCCCCGGCCTTTGTAAACCCGTCCAAGGGTAGTGGGATTATTCCCCGGCGCTGTCGCCAGCGGGGGCAGCCTGCGCCATCGCTGCCTCGATCTGCGCATTGGTCAGCAGCGCCATCAGGCCATGCTCGCCGCCGCTGAAGTGTTCGCGCAGCAGCGTGACTTTATCGGTTTCGTCGCCGCCGCGAGCGATCACGACGTTGTCGCCGTTGATTTCGAGCACGGTGCCGAGCGGTGCGTGTTCCGCGTCCATCGCCTGCGCACCCACGACCAGCGCGGCATCGCGCTTGGCAGCGGCTTCGGCAAGCTGCGCGTCGATCATGCCGTCGATCTGCGCTTTGGTGACGGTGATGGTCGGGCCGGCTTCGCCCTCGCCATACATGTCGACCGCCAGCGGAACCTTATGCTTGCCGGTGTCGAGGACGGTCTGGCCGTTTTCGACCGAAACGATCGTGCCCACGGCATTGCCTTCGGGACCGGTCACGACTGCACCGGCAACGACCTGCTCGTTGGCCAGGGCGGGGGTGGCGGCGAGGGCGATGGCGGCAACGGCCAGCTTCGCGAATTTCATAATGCAACTCCAAGACTTGTTATTCTTACGACGCGGCTCCCCCACGCGCGAAACGCGCGATCGAGCCGATCAAACTGGAAAACGCGGGCGAGAGTGGATATTCTGCGCCACCCGCAAGTTCCCCAAAGGGAACCGGCGCTCTATTTCACGGATCGCATCTTTCTGCAACCGCGTGGCATTTATGCTACATTGCACCTTAAGCCAAGCTGAAGGATCGCAATTGCCCGTGGTCAGCGGGCAGAGAGTTCTTCGTCGAGGAGGGCCTCCACCCTTTCACGGGGCGGGAAATGCTCCTCGACCCATAATGTCTCGATCCGCTGGAGAATGCGCGCGACCTCCGGCCCCTTGCCCACACCGCGCGCGACGATCTCGCCCCCCTTCAAGGGAAAAACGGGCGGTTCCCATCCCATGATCGGCGCCGCATCCGCGCCACCGATCAACAGGCGATCGATCGCGCATTCCATGCCGACCATATAGGCGAGTCCGCGCGGGTGTTCGCCGTCACTTATCTCGCGGCGGGCGACACATACCAACCGGCTGCGCTGGCTGCGCGAAAGGCGCAGGCGGGCGGCCACCGTTTCGGCCACTGACGGAATCGCGGGAAGCAGGGCTGCCAAGCGGCGCATGGGATCGGTTGCGATAGCGGCGTGTTTTTCGGCAGCGATCAGGCGTTCGAGCTGGTCGACCTCGCGTCTGCCGCTTTCCGGCAGCACATGATCGAGTACTCCCAACTCGCGCATTTTCGCGAGCGTCGCCGCTGGATCGGGCAGGGCCAGCAGGTTCAGCAATTCCTGACCGACCCGTTCTCGGCTCAGTCCCTTCAGGGTCGCGGCGAGTTCGCTGCAGGCGCGGGTTGCCTCCGCATCCCAGGAATCGCCGAAGCGCGTGACGAAGCGGAAGTAGCGCAGGATGCGCAAATGATCTTCCCTGATCCGCGTCGCGGCATCGCCGATGAAGCGCACGTGCCGCGCGGCGAGATCGTCCAGCCCGCCGAAATAGTCGCTGATCTCCAGCGTTTCGGGATGCGCATAAAGCGCGTTGATGGTGAAATCGCGCCGCGCGGCGTCGTCCCGCCATTCCTCGCTGAAGACAATCGTCGCGCGGCGCCCGTCGGTGGCGACATCGCGGCGCAGCGTCGTGATCTCGACACTGCCGTCGGAAAGGACCGCGGTGACCGTGCCGTGATCGATTCCGGTGGGGATGGTGCGGATGCCGGCAGCCTTGCAGCGGTCGATCACGGTCGCGGGCAAGTGCCGCGTCGCCGCATCGATATCGTTCGCCTCGTGTCCCAACAGCGTATCGCGCACGCAGCCGCCGACCCAGCGGACATTCTGCGCCCCCAAGGCATCGACCAGCTTCGCAAGGCTCGCGCGCTGCGTCCACGCGGCCCGGGGAAGGCGCGCACTCGTGCTCATCGGTGGGCCTCCAGCCAGGCGATCCGCCGCGACAGGTTCCAGCAGATCGCCGCCGTCACGCCCCAGATCCTGTAGCCCTCGTGGTCCATTTCGAGATATTCGCGCATCGCGCCTTTCCAGAATACCGAATTGCGGCCCCATTGCGATGCATCCATCAGCTTGTCGAGCGGACATTCGAACCAGCTTTCGACTTCGCGCGGGTCGGGGCGAATGGGCAGATCGTGCGGTACCGTTGCCAGTACCGGGGTGATGTCGAACCCCGTGCCTGTCTGATAGCGATCGGTCGTGCCGATGACGCGGACCTGCTCTGGCTCGATATGCAATTCTTCCCATGCTTCGCGCAGCGCCGCCTCCACCGCATCTTCGCCATGGTCAAGCTTACCGCCGGGAAAGGCGACCTGGCCGGGATGATCGCGCATGGTGCGTGGGCGCTGGGTAAGCAGGACGGTGGGGTCGGGCTGTTCGGTCACGGCTATCAGCACGGCGGCGTCGGCCGTGCGTTCCGCATCGGCGAAGCGGCTGTCCGACATCAGATCGGTCATATCGCGGCTGTGGCCATGCTCGAACAAGCGGGTCAGGCGGTCGAAGATCGCACTCATGCGGGCAGCAGAGTGAAGCTCTGGCCACTGCTCGTCACCGTCCAGTCGTCTCCGCGTTCGAGCGCGATCCGGGCGAGCTGTTCATAAGTCGAGCGGTTGAGCCGCGCTTCGCATCCACGCCTGACATGAACGTAGATGGCAGGACGATCGGCATTGCCCGCCGCCCGGATCGCATTGTCAGGCCCGGCCACCACCAATTCATCGGTGTTCAGCCGAAAGGCGAGATCGCCTTCGGTCTCGCTGACATCGGTGGCGATGAAACAGGCGTTTTCGACTTCGATCGACAGCTTCTGATAAGGTGTCACCAGCCAATAGCTGCCGTCTTCCTCGCGATTGAGCAGCCCGGCAAAGGCGCGGACCATGGCTGGGCGCGCGATCGGCGAACCCTCGTGATACCAAGTCCCGTCGGCGGCAATGCGCATATGGCTCTCGCCGACATGTTCCGGTGACCACTCCTCCACCGGCGGCAGCCTGCGTTCGGCAACCGCTTCGGCGATCTGGGCGAGCGACAGTCCGGCGAGTTCGGGGGGTGGGGTGTAAGGCACGGCGCCAGCGATGGCAGAAGGTGGTGGGAGAGACAATCCGTGTCTTTCTTCGGGTGCGCCTTCGACATCCGTCGAAGGCTTGCTGCACCGGCCCACTCCCCCACCCACGGCACGATACTGATTGGGTGGCCGGGTGGGGGAGTGGGCCGGTGCCGCCGCAAGGTCAGGACGGATGTCCTGATCGCACGCACCAAAAAACTACCCTTCCCACGGCCCCAGCATTCCTTCGGCGGGCAGGATCGCTGGATTTCCGGTCCGCGCCAGCAGGCGGTGTTTCTCGAACGGGCCGGGGCAGTGCCAGCCCCCGGTGTGCCGAGCAGTGAAGTCCCAGCGGTCGTAGTACTCCGGATCGCCGATCATGATCTGCGGCAGCGGTGCGGCGCCATCTTCGAAACCTGTATCGATCGCGCCCAGGCTGGCCGCCATCAGCGCCTTGCCGAACCCGTCGCCCTGCCGTCCGGGCATGACCGCGACGGGGCCGACCATGATCATCGGATGCGAGCGGCCCTGCGGGTCGGTCAGCGCCACGGGCCAGAGCTGGATCGTCCCGGCGAGATAATCCTCGTCGTCGAGCGCGGCGAAGCTAAGCCCCTCGAGCCAGTCCATGCCTTCGCGGATGCGATAGGCGGTGCGCGCATGACGCCCTTCGCCGAACGCGGCGTCGAGCAGATCTTCGACCAGCGCCGGATCGATCGCGGAAAGGGGGACGAGGCTCGCCATAGGGCGCGCCGCTTAGGGCCGCCCCCTGCCGCTGTCGATCAATTTCGGCTTAGCCCGGTGTTAGCTTGAGCAGCCGCCCGCCTTCGCCGTCCTCGATCACCCATAGCGCGCCATCCGGCCCTTGGGTCACGCCGCGAATGCGCTGTTCCATCGGATAGCGGGCCACTTCGCGCGCGTCCTCGCCATCGATCGCCACGCGGATGATGGCATTGGACGACAGCCCCGCGATCAGCGCGTCGCCCTTCATGCCGGGGAACATGTCGCCGCGATAGAAGATCATCGATCCCGGCGCGATGACCGGGGTCCAGGTGATCGCGGGCAGGGCATAGGCATCGCTGGTGTCGTTGTCGGGGATCGGATCGCCATCGTAATGAATGCCGTCCGACACATTTGGCCAGCCGTAATTCGCGCCCTCGCGCACGAGGTTCAGCTCATCGCCGCCGCGCGGGCCGTGTTCCATGTCCCACAGCCGTCCCTGCGCATCGAAATCCATGCCGAGGATGTTGCGGTGGCCCCAGCTCCAGATGTCCGGCGATGCACCGCCCTGGCCGGCGAGCGGATTGCCTTGGGCGGGCGTGCCGTCGAGATTGAGGCGGACGATGGTGCCGAGATTGTTGGCGGTGTCCTGCGCCGGGTCGAGCTTCTGCCGGTCGCCGCTGGCAACGAACATGTATTGCTCGTCGGGGCTGAAGACGATGCGGTGCGAATAGTGGCCGCGCCCCGTGACCTTGTCCTGGCGCCAGATCACCGCGAGATCCTCGATCGCGCAGGTCTGGTGGTCTTCGCAGGACAATGTACCGCGCCCGACCACCGCGCCGCGCGTGTCGCCGCTCCCGGCCTCGGCCCAACTCAGATAGATCGTGCGCCCCGACAGCGGACTGCCCGCCTGCGACGGCAGGAAAGCGACATCGCCCATCCCGCCCTGGCCGCCATAGTCGACTTCCGGAACGCCGGTGAAGAACAACGCCTTGCCCGCCTCGGTATCGTAGCCCTTCAGCCCGCCTGCCTTTTCGCTGACCACCACGATTTCGGTGCCCGGGATGAAGGTGACCGCCCAGGGCTCGTCGTAAGTGCCCATTTCGGCGACGGCGAAGGTGCCATCGAATTCACCAGTATCGGCGACCGCCGCCTTCGCCGCGCCGTCTGTATCCACACTGGCGGCATTGCTGCAGCTTGCGAGCCCGATGGCGAGGGGTAGGATGACGGCGAGTAATGGATAGTGGGCCATGTTGAGTGCAACTCCCGAAACAGGTTTGGGCGCCGCGCCGCTGATCGTCGGTGTGGACGAAGCCGGGCGCGGGCCGCTGGCAGGCCCCGTAGTCGCAGCCGCCGTGGTGCTGTGCAAGCCCTGCCCCGAAGGGTTGGACGATTCCAAACGTCTTTCGTCGAAAAAGCGTGGCCTGCTGGAACCGCGGATTCGCGAAAGCTGCGCCTGGGGGCTGGCCGTGGTCGAGCCCGAGGAGATCGACCGGATCAACATCTTTCAGGCGACCATGCTGGCGATGACGCTGGCCGTGACTCGGCTGGTCGATGCGCTGGGGAGCGACCCCGACCAGGTGCTGATCGACGGGAATATGAGTCCGCATGGCCGAAATCCCGGCTGGCGCTGGCCCGATGCCCGCCCGATCGTCGGCGGCGACGGCAAGGAAAAGTGCATCGGTGCCGCCTCGATCCTCGCGAAGGAGCACCGCGACCGCGTGATGCGCGAAGCGGCCGATGCGCACCCCCATTACGGCTGGGAACGCAATGCGGGCTACGGCACGGCCGAGCATATGGAGGCGCTGCGCAGGCATGGGCCGACACCGCTCCACCGCCGCAGTTTCGCGCCCGTGGCCCAGCTTGCGCTGCTTTAGCGCTTGCGGCGGCGCTGCGGCAGGCTAGGAGCAGCGCATGGCATTGACGATAATGATGGTTCTCGGCGGGCTGGTCTTGCTGACGGTCGGCGGCGAACTGCTGGTGCGCGGTGCGGTTTCCATTTCCAGCCGCCTAGGCCTGCCCACGGTTGTGACCGGCGTGGTCATTGTCGGCGCGGCCACGTCCATGCCCGAACTGGTTACGAGCGTCGACGCCGCGCTGATGGGGTCGCCGGGTATCGCCTGGGGCAATATCGTCGGATCGAACATCGCCAACAGCCTGCTGATCCTGGGCGCGGTGGCCCTGTTGTTTCCGTTTCCGCTGACCGGCGCGGGCAAGCGTGACGCGGTGGTCGGCCTGATCGCGTCGGTCCTGCTGGCGGGCATCGCCTTCGCCGGTTTGCATTCGATCGGCATCGGCATTTTCCTGCTCGCCGCGTTGGCAGTCTATGTCCTGTGGCGCGTGACCCATCCCCGCAAGACGGAGGCGGTCGAAGAAGACGGTCAAGACGGCCCGCAGATGGCTCTCATTCTCGCAATCGCGCTGTTTCTCGTTGGCGTCGGCGCGCTGGTTACGGGCGGGCATCTGCTGGTCGAAGGCGCGGTGGAGATCGCTCGTGTGGCCGGGGTCAGCGAAGTGGCCATCGGCGCCACGGTGGTCGCGGTGGGCACCTCGCTCCCCGAACTCGCCGCCTCGGTCGCGGCCGCCTGGCGCGGTCAGCCGGGGTTGGCGCTGGGCAATGTCGTCGGCTCGAACGCCTTCAATCTGCTGCTGATCGGCGGCGTGACCATGACCATCGCGCCGCTCGCGATCCCGGTCGAGCTGCTCGATATCGAATGGCCGCTGCTCGTTGCCAGTGCTGCGCTGCTGCTCGGCCTGTGCGCTTTCGCCAAACGGGCGGGGCGGGCTCTGGGCGCGCTTCTGCTGGCAGCCTTCGCCGCCAATTCGGTGCTGCTGTTCGCTTGACCGGCACCGTGAGTCCTCCGTGCCACACCGCACCATCTTGAGTCGACGGATTCCATACGGACTCAATATCTTGTGCCGGGCACCTTCTGTTCTCTCTGAGCAATCGGGCGACAATCACGATGTGTCGGAATTTTCGTGCTTGACCGGGAATCCATTTGGACTCACCCTGTGGATAACTACGGACAGGGGTATGCGTCATGGGGGTCATCACGACCACGAAGAGTCGCGCGAAAGCGACTGTAAAACAAACGGAAACGCCCAAGGAGCTGCTGCCGCTCGGGCAGATTATCCCGGGCGATTGCGTCGAAGCGATGCGTTCGATCCCCGATGCCAGCGTGGACCTCGTCTTTGCCGATCCGCCCTACAATCTCCAGCTCGGCGGCGATCTCAACCGGCCCGACGGCAGCCATGTCGATGCGGTGACCGACCACTGGGACCAGTTCGACAGCTTCGCGCTGTATGACCGTTTCACCCGCGAATGGCTGACCGAAGCGAAGCGTATCCTGAAGCCCGATGGCGGGCTGTGGGTGATCGGAAGCTATCACAATATCTACCGCGTCGGTGCGATCCTGCAGGATTTGGGCTTCTGGATCCTGAACGACATCGTCTGGCGCAAGTCCAACCCCATGCCCAATTTCCGCGGCACGCGCTTCACCAATGCGCATGAGACGCTGCTGTGGTGCAGCCAGGGCGAGAAGGCGAAATACCACTTCAACTACCGCGCTATGAAAACGCTCAATGACGAGCTGCAGATGCGCAGCGACTGGGTCCTGCCGATCTGCAACGGGGCGGAAAGGCTGAAAGAGGGCGGCCACAAGGTCCACCCGACGCAGAAGCCCGAAAGCCTGCTCTACCGCGTGCTGCTCTCCACCACCGAGCGCGGCGATGTGGTGCTCGATCCGTTTTTCGGCACCGGCACGACCGGCGCGGTGGCCAAGCGCCTGGGCCGCGAATGGATCGGCTGCGAGCGCGAAGGCAATTACCGCGAGGCCGCGCTGAAGCGGATCGAGAAGGAACTCCCGCTCGACGAAAGTGCGCTCACCACGATGCAGGCCGGCCGCAGCGCCCCCAAGGTGGCCTTCGGCGCGCTGGTCGAAAATGGCTATATCAAGCCGGGGACCGAGCTGTTCGACAAGAAGCGCCGCTGGATCGCGACGGTGCGGGCCGACGGATCACTGGCCAGCGGCAAACAGACCGGCAGCATCCACGGCCTCGGCAAGGAGCTACAAGGCGCGCCGAGCTGCAACGGATGGACTTTCTGGCACTACGAAGTGGATGGAGACGTGAAGCCCATCGACGCCGCGCGGCAGCTCTATCTGCTGGCGGTGGAGGATTGAGCGACTTTCCAGTCGAGCACCGGCCAAGGCAGGGCATACCATGATCAAGCCTGTCACCACTCTTCAGACGCCGCGTTTCACCATGCGCAAATTGCAGCGCCAAGATGCCGCGGCCCTGCTGCCGACGCTGGGGGACGAGGCGCAGTGCCGCTATCTCTCGCGGCCCGCATTCTCGTCGGAAGAAGAGCTGTGGAGCTGGCTCGCCGATCCGAGCTGGACCGGTCGTACGTGGATTGCCCAAGATACCGATGGCCAAGTCGTCGGGCGGTTCGTCGCCGTTCCGCAGGACGAGGCCGGGGTGGAGGAGATCGGTTACATCACCTGCGCCAACCAGCAGGGCAAGGGGATCGCGCTTGAATGCACTGCCGCCTTGATAGCCCACCTGTTTGGAGGCGATAAACCGGCGCATCGGCTTAAAGCGGAAGTCGATGCTGATAACGTCCCATCGATCCGCCTGCTCGAACGGCTTGGTTTTGTGCGCGAGGCGCTGCATCTCTCTTACGAAGAAACCCATAAGGGGATTTGCGACGTGGCAATCTACACCCTGTCGCGCGAAGCTTATGCAGCAAGCGCGTCACAGATGAGGGACACATGACCGACCGCATCTATATCCGCCCCATCGGCTTCGTGCCCGGCCCGCAATCCGAACATGGCAATGCCATCCGCCTCGCGGGCGGGATGGTCTATGCAAGCCGCTTTGCCGTGGTGCTGCGGCGGGATGGCGACATAGCCGAACGCTGGCCCGCCGCGCCCGATACAATGGCGGAGGTGCTGGCAGCGTTGCCCGATGAAGTCGGCGCGGAGGCGGAAGCACAATGGGCCAATCTGACGCTCGCTCATCCGCCGATCGAGCTGGGCGCGCGCACGGTGCGGCTCGATCAGCCGCAGGTGATGGGCATCCTCAACGTCACCCCTGACAGCTTCAGCGACGGCGGCGCGCATGACAGCCCCGATGCCGCGCGCGAGCATGCGGCGGCGATGGTGGAGGCTGGGGCCAGCATCATCGATGTGGGCGGAGAAAGCACCCGGCCCGGCGCCAAACCGCTGTGGGAAGGCGACGAGATCGCCCGCGTCGTGCCCGCCATCGAGGCTTGCGCGGGCATGGGCGCGGCGGTCAGTATCGATACGCGCAAGGCGGCGGTGATGGAGGCTGCGCTCGAGGCCGGGGCGCATCTGGTCAACGATGTGTCGGGCCTCACCCACGATCCGCGCAGCGCCGAAGTGGTCGCGCGCGCTGCTTGCCCGGTGGTGCTGATGCACGCGCCCGGCAGCGGCGAGGATCTGCATGAGGGAGGGGCCTACGACAATGTGGTGTTCGACGTGTTCGACGAACTGCGCGCCCGGCGCGATGCCGCGCTGGCGGCAGGGGTTGAGGCGCAGGGCATCCTGCTCGATCCCGGCATTGGTTTCGGCAAGTCGCTGGCCGACAATCTCGCGCTCATCAATGCGCTGCCGATGTTCCATGCGCTGGGCCACCCGCTGCTGCTGGGGGCGAGCCGCAAGCGGATGATCGGCGCTCTGTCGAACGAAGTCGCAGCGTCCGACCGCCTGGGCGGAAGCGTGGCGCTGGCGGTGAAGGGCATGGATGCGGGCGTTCAGCTCCACCGCGTCCACGACGTCCCCGAAACCCTCCAGGCGCGCAATGTCTGGCGGGGCCTGCGCGACGCGGCGCTGACCGATTTCGGGGATTTGCCGGACTAGCTCCCCGGCGAGGCCGCAGATCCCGCCAGCAACCCGCCATCGAGCGTAAGCTCGGAGCCGGTCATATAGGCGCTGTCGGCGCTGGCGAGGAAGACGCACAGCGCGGCGACCTCCTCGACCGTGCCGAAGCGCTTGAGCGGCGTATCCGCGACCAGCGCTGCCATTCGCGCTTCACGATCCGGCCCGTCGCCCAGCATCGGCTCCCAGATCGGGGTGAGGATGGCGGCGGGGTGGATCGAGTTGCAGCGGATTTGCCAGCCTTGCTGCGCGGCATAGAGCGCAACCGATTTGGTGTGGTTGCGGATCGCCGCCTTGCTCGCGGCATAGGCGGCGGCACCGGGGATGCCGACGAGGCCCGAGCGCGAGGACATGTTGATGATCGAGCCCGTGCCGCCCGAACTCGCCTGCGCCTTCATCGCGCGCAGGGCATAGCGACAGCCAAGGAAGCAGCCGTCGGTATTGACCGCATGGACCCTGTGCCATTCTGCCAGGCTGGCGTGCTCGGGATCGTGCGCTACGGGGCTATCTTCGAAGCCGGTGATGCCGGCGTTGTTGACCAGCACGTCGATCGCCGGGAAGGCCTCGGCCAGCGCCTCCCACTCCGCCTCGCTCGCAACGTCGAGCGGGTGCCATTCGCAGCCCAGTTCCCTGGCGGCGCACTTGCCCGCCTCCTCGTCGATATCGGTGAGGACGACGCGCGCGCCTTCGGCCAGGAAAGCTGCGCACACGGCCTTGCCGATGCCACGCGCACCGCCGGTTACCACGCAGAGCATGTCGTTCAGTTTTTGCATTGAGAGACCTCGGGAAATTCAGGTGAGAGTCCGGGCGTTGTCCGGCCCGGTCGAGCATGTGTCCGACTTAGCGGTGGCTTTTGTTCACCTGAGGCGCTCCCTTTCGCGAGCCTTCTATATGGCCAGCTCACGCCGCATTGTCGATGCCGAGTTCGCTGAGTTTGCGGTAGAGAGTCGAGCGCCCGATGCCGAGACGGCGGGCCACTTCGGTCATGCGCCCACGATAGTGTCCGATGGCCAGGCGGATGATGTCGGCCTCGATCTCTTCAAGCGGGCGGACATTGCCATCATCGGTATAGAGCAGCACGCCCAGCCCGCGCGCGCGGCTTTCGCCCCGGTCGGCCAGATCGCCGAGCAATTCGGCAAGTTGGGGGAAGCTGTGCGCGGTCAGTGCCTCGCGCTGTTCGAAAACACAGGCGCGGAACAGCACGGCTTGCAACTGGCGGACATTGCCGGGCCAGTCATAGGCTTCGAGAAGCGAGAGCGCGCTGTCGGCGATCGAATGATGCTTGAGTCCCGGCTGTTCCCCGATCTTGGCGAGGAAGTAGCGGGTGAGGGCGGGGATGTCGCCGAGCCGCTCGCGCAGGGCAGGAAGGCGGATGCGGGTGGCGGCAAGCTGATCGTAAAGGTCCTGCGAGAACTCGCCGGCGGCGACCAGCTCGTCGAACGCGAAATCGCTGGTGGCGATCACGCGCAGGTCGATCTTGAAGCCGTGCGCCGCGCCGGTGGGGCGCACGATGCCGCTGGCAAGTGTCTCAGCAAGGCGCGCCTGATGGGTGGTGGGCAGGCGGTCGATATCGTCGAGGATGAGAGTGCCGCCATCGCAATACTCGATCAGTCCGGTCTGGCGGTCGAAGGCTCCGGCAAAGGCGCCTTTCTCATGTCCGAACAACAGGGATTCGAGCGAGGCGGGCGGCATGCCACCGCAATGCACCACCCGCATCGGCGCCTTGGCCCTGCTGCTGGCGGCATGCATGGCCCGGGTCAGCATATCCTTACCCGTGCCGCTTTCGCCCTCGACCAAGACGTGGGCGTGGCCGCGCGCTGCCGTGGCGGCCTTGGCCAGCGCGGTGCGGAAAGGGGCCGCCGTTCCGACCATGGCGTCGAAATCGAGTGGATGGGGCAGCTTTTCGGCCATTGGTTGAAGTTCGGCGCGAGGCCGTTCGGCGCGGGTCGCACTGGCGAGCGCCTGCAGCAATCGGTCCGACCCGACGGGCTTGATGAGGTAGTCGGTCGCGCCCGCGCGCATGGCCTCTACCGCCAGCAAGGGCGATGTGCTCGCCGTTAGCATAAGCAGCGGAAGATCGGGCCGCGCCGCACGCAGTTCGCGGATCAGGTCGCAGGCCGCATCGCCCGGGACCCACTGATCGAGCAGGATGGCCTGCACGTCGCTGCCCTCGGGAGAGGCGAGCGTTTCGAGTGCCGCTTCGCTGGTTTCGACAGTCAATGTCCGCCAGCCTTCGCGCGCGGCCAGCGCCGACACAAGCCGACTCTGCGCCGGTTCGTCGTCGATCAGCATCAACAGGCGGTTTTCCTGGGTCGCCATGTGTTTTGCCGTGCTCCCTCGCAACGCTCGGATATCAGATCATGTTCTTGTCCCCACCCTCTATCCGAAACGGGTAAAGAGCCGATTAAGCCTGTTTCACGGGCACTGGCGCGACGGCGGGGCTTGAGCGCGGGGCACCTCCGCGATAGACCGACCGGGAAATCAATTCCAAACGGGGACATATCGTCATGGATTCCGCCAACGACCACAAGGCGCACAACAAAACCTACGAGTCTTTCATCGGCTTGCTGAAATGGTCGGTGCCGCTCGTTGCCATCCTTACCCTGCTCATCGTCATCCTGATTGCCGAATAAGCGCATGGCGCTACGTATCGCGGTGCTTAAGGAGCGCGCGCCGGGCGAGAGCCGGGTTGCGCTGACGCCCGAGACGGCGAAGAAATTCGCCGGTCTCGGGGCCACAGTCGCGGTCGAGGAGGGCGCCGGTCTGGGCGCTGCGATCACCGACGAAGCTTACGCGCAAGCCGGGGCGGAGGTCGTTCCCGGTGCGAAAGCGGTCGAGGGTGCGGATATCGTGCTCGGTGTGCAGGCGCCCGATGTCGCCGCGCTGGCGGGCGCGAAGCCCGGGGCATGGGTCGCGGCCACCTTCGATCCGTTTCGCAATCGCGAACTGGTCGAGGCTTACGCGAAGGGCGGTTTCGAAGCGCTGTCGATGGAATTCATGCCGCGCATCACCCGCGCGCAGAGTATGGATGTGCTCTCCAGCCAGTCGAACCTTGCCGGATACAAGGCGGTGTTGACCGCAGCCAACGAATACGGCCGCGCCTTCCCGATGATGATGACCGCCGCCGGCACGGTGCAGGCGGCCAAGGTCTTCGTGATGGGCGTGGGCGTGGCGGGCCTCCAGGCGATCGCCACGGCCAAGCGGCTGGGCGCGCAGGTCAGCGCGACCGATGTGCGCAGCGCCACCAAGGAACAGATCCAGTCATTGGGCGCCAAGCCGATCTTCGTCGAGAATGTCGCCGGGATCGAAGGCGAGGGTTCGGGTGGCTATGCCACCGAAATGAGCGAGGAATACAAGGCCGCGCAGGCGGAACTCGTCTCTTCGCATATCGCCAAGCAGGACATTGTCATCACCACTGCGCTGATTCCGGGGCGCGCTGCTCCACGGCTTATCAGCGACGCGCAGATCGCGACGATGAAGCCGGGCAGCGTGATCTTCGATCTCGCGGTTGCGCAAGGCGGCAATGTCGAAGGGTCCAAGCCTGACGAGGTAGTGGAAAGGCACGGCGTGAAAATCGTCGGTTACACCAATACCGCTGGCCATCTGGCCGCCGATGCATCGGCACTGTTCGCGCGCAATCACTACAATTTCCTTTCCGCCTTCTGGGACAAGGAGGCGGGCAAGCCCGTCCTCGACGAGGAAATCGGCGACGCCGTGCGGCTGACGCAAGGCGGCAAGGTCGTGAACGAGAGGCTACTCGCTTGATCGCAAGCGCTTCCCAGCCTCCCCGGAACGGGGAGGGGGACCGCGCGAAGCGCGGTGGAGGGGATTCGAGGTTCGTTGCGAGACCGGAGGTGGTTCGCGCCCGCAAGCTGCGCAGGGATATGTCCAAGCCGGAGCGGATGCTTTGGCAACAACTCCGCCAGCGTCCGAGCGGATCCAAGTTCCGCAGGCAGCATCCGATCGGTCCCTATATCGCCGACTTCTGCTGCCTGTCCGAGCGTTTCGTCGTTGAGGTTGATGGCAGCGCTCACGAAAATTCCGACCGCGCCAAGTTCGACGAGCGACGCGCGCAATATTTGAGAGAAAACGGGTTCAGGGTCCTCAGGGTCAACGCCACCCGCGTCCTCGCCGATGCGGTCGATACCGCAGAAGCGATTGTCGCGTGGTTGGCGGATCCCCTCCACCAGCCTCCGGCTGGTCCCCCTCCCCGTGCCGGGGAGGCTGGTTAGTGGATTTCATTTCGATCCTGTCGATCTTCGTGCTGGCGTGTTTCGTCGGCTATTACGTGGTCTGGTCGGTCACGCCCGCGCTGCACACGCCGCTGATGGCGGTGACCAATGCGATTTCCTCGGTGATTATCGTCGGCGCGCTGATCGCGGCGGCCGAAGCCGGTAGTCCGGCAGCCAAATGGCTGGGGCTGGCGGGCGTGGTGCTGGCGAGCGTGAACATCTTCGGCGGCTTTGCCGTTACCGAGCGCATGCTGGCGATGTACAAGAAGAAGGAGAAGAAGTGATGATGCGCTTCCTCTCCAACAGCCGTCACCCCGGCCCACGAGCCGGGGTCCCGCTTTATTTGCGGGTCGGGCCGAAGACAGCGGGACCCCGGAGCAAGTCCGGCGTGACGTTTGCCCTTCTGGCCGGTCTTTTTGCCACCCCCGCCCATGCCGCGACTGGCGAGGCGGTGAATCCGTGGGTTGCGCTGGCTTATCTGGTCTCGGGCGTGTTCTTCATCCTCGCACTGCGCGGGCTTTCGAGCCCTGCCAGTAGCCGCCGGGGCAATCGCTTCGGTATGGCCGGTATGCTGATTGCGGTGGTGACGACGCTGGTCACGCATGACGTCGCCAATATCGTCGAGATCGCAATCGCCATCGCTATCGGTGGCATGATCGGATTTCTCATCGCCCGCCGCATCGCCATGACCGCGATGCCGGAACTGGTCGCGGCGTTCCACTCGCTCGTCGGCCTGGCCGCGGTCCTGGTGGGCTGGGCGGCCTATCTCAATCCGGGCGCTTTCGGCCTGCTTGTCGGCGACAGCATCGGTGCAGTGAGCAAGGTCGAAATGGGTCTCGGCATCGCCATCGGGGCGATCACCTTTTCCGGCTCGGTCATCGCCTTTGCCAAGCTCTCCGGGCGGATGAGCGGATCGCCGATCCTGCTGCCCGCGCGCCATGTTATCAATCTCGGCACGCTGGCGGCGATTATCGTGCTGACCGCGCTGTTCGCCATGGCGACCGGCCCCGCGGAAACGCTGCCGCTGATCGTGGCGCTGACCGTGCTCGCCTTCCTCATCGGCTTCCTGCTGATCATCCCTATCGGCGGGGCGGACATGCCGGTCGTGGTCTCGATGCTGAATTCCTATTCGGGCTGGGCCGCGGCGGCGATGGGCTTCACGCTGGGCAATACGGCGATGATCATCACCGGCGCGCTGGTCGGCTCGTCGGGCGCGATCCTCAGCTACATCATGTGCCGCGCGATGAACCGCAGCTTCATCTCGGTGATCGCAGGCGGTTTCGGCGCCGATGCCAGCGCAGGCAGCGGCGAGGCGAAGGAGCAGCGCCCCTACAAGCAGGGCAGCGCGGCCGATGCGGCCTTCATGCTGGAGCAGGCGGAAAAGGTGATCATCATCCCCGGCTACGGCATGGCAGTGGCGCAGGCGCAGCACGCGCTGCGCGAAATGGCCGACATGCTCGAAGAAAAGGGCGTGGAGGTGAAATACGCCATCCACCCCGTCGCCGGGCGCATGCCGGGGCATATGAACGTGCTCCTCGCCGAAGCGCAGGTGCCTTACGAAAACGTCTTCGAGCTGGAGGATATCAACAGCGAATTCGCGCAGGCCGACGTCGCCTTCATCATCGGCGCGAACGATGTCGTGAACCCGGCGGCGAAGACCGACAAGTCATCGCCCATTTACGGCATGCCCGTGTTCGATGTGGACAAGGCCAAGCAGGTATTCTTCATCAAGCGCAGCATGGGCGGCGTGGGCTATGCGGGCGTCGACAACGACGTTTTCTACATGGACCAGACAATGATGCTGCTATCCGATGCGAAGAAGATGGTCGAGGAAATCGTCAAGGCGCTGGATTGACATGAAGCGCGTGCTGATCGCGCTTGCGCTGCTGGCCATTGTCGGCGTGATCGTATGGGCGACGATCGGCGGCGGGATGCGGGGCACGGTCGAAGACCGGCTCGAGGAACAGATGATCGCGCGCGGCCTGCCGCAGCCGATGGCCGAATGCATGGCCGGACGCATGGCGGAGCGGCTTTCGGTGGGGCAGCTTCGCAAGCTCGAAAATCTCCAGGCGGAGGCGGGCGAACCCGATATTCCGCTCACCATAGCCGAATTTCTGGAGCGGGTACGGCGCGTCGACGATCGGGAAGTCCTTGAAGTCGTGGCGAGTTCCGCCGCGATTTGCGCCTTCGCGAGTGGCTGAAACACTTGCAATCATTCGCTCTTGCGGCACAATAGGTTGCAAGGGAGAGACTCATGACCATCAAACTGTCGATTGCCGCCGCGCTTCTCGCATCCGCTGCCCCTGCCTTCGCCGCCACGCATGAGGTCGCGCCGGGCGAGAACGCGCAGCAGGAACTGCAGGAAGCCTTGATCCTGGCCGAGCCGGGCGACGAAATCGTGCTGGCTGCGGGACGCTATATGCTGACCGACGGGATCAGCCTCGATGTCGATGGCGTGACCGTGCGCGGGGCGGGCATGGACGGAACCGTGCTCGACTTCACCACGCAAGCGGATGCGGGCGAGGGCTTTCTGATCACCAGCGACAACGTGACCGTGCGCGATTTCGCGCTGGAAAACCCCAAGGGCGACGGGATCAAGTCCAAGGGCGCGGACAACATCGTCTATCACCGCATCCGCGTGACCTGGACGCGCGGGCCGCATCCCGAAAACGGCGCCTATGGCATCTATCCGGTGGAAAGCACCGGCGTGCTGGTCGACGGGGTGAAGGTCACCGGCGCGAGCGATGCTGGGATTTATGTCGGCCAGTCGAACGGGATTACCGTGCGCAATTCGATCGCCGAGGCGAATGTTGCCGGGATCGAGATCGAAAACAGCCGCAATGCGCTGGTCGAGCATAATATCGCCACGCGCAATACTGGGGGAATTCTGGTCTTCGATCTGCCCGATCTGCCGGTGATGGGGGGCGGCAATGTGATCGTCGCCAACAATCTGGTGGTGGCCAACGACACACCCAATTTCGCACCTCCGGGCAATATCGTGGCGGGCGTTCGGCGCGGCACTGGCATCATGGTGATGGCCAATGACAAGGTGCTGATCGAGGACAACATCCTCTCGGGCAATCCGACCGCGCCGGTGATGGTCATCGCCTATACGCAGAGCTTCGAGGACGAGCGTTACAATCCGCTGCCACGCGAGGTCGTGGTGGGCGAGAATATCTATAATGGCGGCGGCTACGATCCGCAGCTCGAGGGCGCGGAGATGCTGCTCGAGGCCTTTGGCGGCGAACTGCCGCCGGTGCTGTGGGACGGGTTGGGTTCGCTCGCCGCGGTCGAGGGTACGGCAGGCTGGAGCCTCAATCTGGCAGAGGCGGGCGCCGGCCTCGACAGCGCGCAACCCGGCCCCCTGTCGGTTCCCGCGCCCAGCGGCGAGTTCGACCGTAGCGGTATCGGCGCGCCGGCAGAACTCGCGGCGCGGTTGGGGGGATGAAGTACGCAACCGCCTTGCTGGGTGCCGCAAGCCTTGCGCTTGCCGGGTCGTTCGTCGCGCGGGCGGAAGTGTTCTCGCAGCCCGCGATCGTCGAGCCGGTGAATGACGAGGCGATCGCACAGGGTATGCCGCGCCTGTTGTCGCATTTCCGCTTTTTCCGCGATGCAAGCGCGCAAGTCCCGGTCGATCGTGTCACGCCCTACCGCCTGAACACGCCGCTCTTTTCGGACGGGGCGGAGAAACTGCGGTTCGTCTACCTGCCCGAAGGCACGGCAATGGCGGCGCAGGGCGAAGGACTGCCCGAGTTCCCCGTCGGCACGGCGCTGATCAAGACCTTCGCCTTCGAACAGGATGGCCAGCGCCGCCTGATCGAAACCCGGGTTCTGCTCCACCGAGCCGATGGATGGCTGGCACTGCCTTATATGTGGAACGAGGAGCAGACCGATGCGCGGCTGGCGGTGGCAGGTGCGCGGCTCGATCTGACCACGCCGAAGGGCGAGGCGATCAGCTACCGCATACCCAATAAGAACCAGTGCAAGGAATGCCACGGCCTCGATGGCGAGGTCGTCCCGATTGGTCCCAAGGCGCGCAATCTCTCGCACGATTGGCTGAGCGAGATGGTATCGGCAGGGCATCTCGACACGCTACCGCAAGATGCGGATCAGTTCCCGGTTTGGGAGCAGCGCGAAAGCGCCAATCTTACTGCCGCTGCACGCGCCTATCTCGACGTCAATTGCGCGCATTGCCATCGGCCCGGCGCGACCGCCTCAAACAGCGGACTGGACCTGCGCTGGGAACAGCAGAACCCCGAGGCTATCGGCATCGGCAAGCGCCCGGTAGCCGCCGGACGTGGAGCAGGGGGGCACCTGTTCGACATCGTCCCCGGCTCGCCCGACAGCTCGATCCTGACCTATCGCATGGCCAGCCCGGAACCGGGCGTTGCCATGCCCGAACTCGGTAAATCCACCGTGGACGAGGAAGGGCTCGATATCGTGCGTCGCTGGATCGAGGAAATGGCGCCATGAAGTGGTTCTGGCGCATCCTTGGCGGGCTGGCGCTCGCGCTGGTGGTCGCCTTCTTTATCTTCCGCGTCCCCGATACCGATCCGGCGGAGATGCAGGCGAAATACGGAACGCCGCCCTCGCGCATGCTGGCCATCGACGGCGACAGGCGCGTGCATGTGCGCGACGAGGGGCCGCGCGATGCGCCGGTCATCATATTGTTGCACGGGTCGAATGCCGATTTGCACACCTGGCAGAAATGGGCCGATGCGCTGAAGGGCGATTATCGCGTGGTCCGCTTCGACCAGCGCGGACACGGGCTGACAGGGCCTGCCGCGGATGGCGAATACGCGCTCGGGTCCTTTGTCGAGGATATCGACGAAGTTGCCGACGCTCTCGATATCGACAGGTTCACTCTGGCGGGCAATTCGATGGGCGGGGCGATCGCCATGGGATACGCGATTGCCAAGCCCGAGCGCCTCGACGCGCTCGTGCTCGTCGATGCCGGCGGTGCCCCGATCGAAAGCGAAGGCAGCGGGAATCTGGCCTTTACGCTTGCCGGAATACCGGTCGTTGGCGATGCGATGAGCCAGATGCTCCCGCGTTCGCTGGTCGCGCGCAGCCTGTCGCAAAGCGTCAGCAATCAGGATGTCGTGACGCCCGAGGCGGTCGATCGCTATTGGGAACTGGCCCGCTATCCAGGCAATCGCGCCGCGACGCGCAAGCGCTTTTCGGTCGGACGCAAGAATTTCGCTGTCGATGAGGTCGGTAAGGTCGCCGTCCCCACGCTGGTCATGTGGGGCGAGGAGGATGCGCTGATCCCCTATGAAGCGGCGGCCTGGTATATGGAGCATCTGCCCAATGCGACGCTGGCCAGCTATCCCGGAATCGGCCACATTCCGATGGAAGAGGCTGCCGAAGAGAGCGTTGCCGACCTGCAGGTATGGCTGGAGAAGGTGCTCGCGTCGACTAACGAGCAAAGCGGAGGAACCGCCTCGTAATCCGTCCGTTCTAAGCCCCGGATACGCGGAGAAACCGCGATCTGCGAACAACAGGGCGGATAAGAGGATCAACGCTTGCGAAAGCTCGGCATTATTGGGGGTATGAGCTGGATCTCGACCCGCGCCTATTACGAACGGATCAACAAATTCGTGCAGAAGCGCGCCGCCCCGATGGCGAGCCCTCCGCTACTGATCGAAAGCCTCGATTACAGCCCCATCGCGGCAGCCAAGAATGCCGACGACTGGGACTTGATCGCTTCCACGCTGATCGATTCCGCCCGGCGGCTCGAAAGTGCGGGCGCGGAAGGTCTCGTGGTCGCGGCCAACGCCATGCACAAGGTTTACGACCGACTGACCGAGGCGGTTTCGATCCCGGTGCTGCATATAGCCGACAGCGTGGGCAAGGCGATGAAGGAGGCCGAATGCGAAAGCGCGGCTCTGCTGGGCACCCGCTTCGTGATGACGGAGAGCTTCTATCGTCAGCGGCTGGTATCGCATGGCGTCAATCTGCTGCCGCCCGATCCGGGCGATGTCGAACTGGTCGACGGAATCATCTACAAGGAACTGATGCTGGGGCGCGTCACACGCGATGCCGAACGTGCCCTGAAGACGGTTATCACGATGAAGGAGAAGGAAGGGGCGCAGGCCATCGTGCTCGCCTGTACCGAGCTCGAACTTGTCGTCGATACCGATGCGAATGTCCTTCCCGTGTTTGATTCGACCGACATCCATTGCCGGGCGGCTGCAGACTGGATTCTCGGCTGAGATCGCCGGGCCGGACCTCGGCCGCAATCGGGCACAATCTGCCGAAAACCGCATGGGTTCGCATTTCGTTCACGTTGTCGCCCCGGGCAGGCTGACCTAAGCCTCGCCGCTGCATGCCCAGAGCCCCCTTCGCCTCCGATCCCGCCGCAAGTCGCGGCCGAGAATTCACCGAGGAACGCGAAGGCGCCCGCGGGCCGAGGAGCGAGTTCCAGCGCGACCGCGACCGGATCGTCCATTCGATTGCCTTTCGCCGATTGCGCTCCAAGACCCAGGTCTTCGTGGCACCCGATGGCGATCACTATCGCACCCGGCTGACCCACAGCCTCGAAGTGGCCCAGATCGGCCGCGTATTGGCGCGCGAGCTGGGCCTAGACGAGGATCTGACGGAGGCGCTGTGTCTTGGCCACGACATCGGCCATCCGCCCTTCGGCCATGCGGGCGAAGAGGCACTCGAACAGGCCATGGCCGATGCCGGCGGCTACGATCACAACGCGCATGGCCTGCGCACGCTGGCGCGGTTGGAAAGCCCCTATTGCGACCATGACGGGCTCAATCTTACCTGGGAAACGCTGGAGGGATTGGCCAAGCACAATGGTCCGGTGGTCGCACCCAACTGGGCGCTGACCGAGATCGACAGCGCTTTCCCGCTCGACCTGTCAAGCTGGCCTTCGCTCGAGGCACAGGTGGCCGCGATTTCCGACGATATCGCCTATGACAATCACGATATCGACGATGGCCTGCGCGCGGGCTTTCTCGATCTCGACGACCTGCTCGCGCTCGACTGGCTCGCCGACCAATGGCGCTCGGTCGAAAGGCGCTTCCCCCATGCCCCGCGTGATCGCCAATTGCGCGAACTGGTCCGCTCGCAGATCGGCCTGATGGTCAACGATGTGCTGACCCATACGCGCGAACAGGTGAAAGACATCGCCAGCGTGGCGGAAGTGCGCGGCGCGGATCGGCAACTGGCCGGCTTCTCGCCGACGATGAAGGCGCAGGAGCGCGAACTGAAACGCTTCATGTATGACCGGCTCTATTACCATGACGAGCAGATTGCCACGGCCGAACGTGCGCGCGATGTCATAGCCCGGCTGTTCGTGGCCTATCGCCAGGATCCGACAAAACTGCCCGATGAATGGCTGTCGACGCAGCCCGAAGACGAGCCCCGGCGCAGCCGTCACATCGCCGATTTCATCGCCGGCATGACCGATCGCTATGCCATCGACCAGTGCCGAAGGATCTACGGACGCGCGCCCGAGGGATTGAGCAATGTCTGATGCAATCCGCATCGGCCTGATCGGCGCGACGGGGCTGATCGGTTCCACCGTGATCGAACAGTGCATCGGGCGCGAGGACGTGCGGCTGACGGGCATCGCCCGGCGTGAAGCCAGGCTGCCGCGCGGTATCCGCATGGAGATGTTCGTGGCCGAACCCGCCAAATGGGGTGAAGTGATCGAGGCCGTGCGTCCACGGGCGATCATCTGCGCATTGGGCACGACCTGGAAGAAGGCGGGCGAGGACGAAACCGCGTTTCGGGCTGTCGATCAGGATCTGGTGCTCGATACGGCGCGCGCCGCGAAACACTTCGGCGTCGAGCGTTTCGTCCATGTCAGCTCGGTCGGAGCGGACGCGCTTTCGAAAAACTTCTACCTGCGGGTGAAGGGCGAGGTGGAGCGCGAGCTGACGAAGCTCCGCTTCGACCGGCTCGATATTCTGCGCCCCGGCCTGCTGCGCGGCCAGCGGGAGAACGATCGCCGTTTGGCGGAGCGGTTGGGTATCGCGGCCGCGCCGATCGTCAACCTGCTGCTTCATGGCAAATATCGGCAATATCGGGCGATCAGGGCGGACATCGTTGCGCAGGCCGCACTGGCCCTGGCCAAGCGGGCAGCGCGCGGACGTTTCGTGCATGACAATGACGCCATTCTGCGGGCGGCGAAATCGCTGCCGCGGATCGAGCACGGAGAGGCCTGATGTGGGACACCGCTTTCGGAATGGCGAATCTGCTGGCGCTGATCATGTGGTCGGCGCTGATCCTGCTACCGCGCTGGCCTGCCTTGCTGGCGGCGGTGCTGTATGCGGGTATTGGCCTGCTGTGTCTGGCCTATTCGGTCGGAGTTATCGGGCTGCTGTCCGGCGCTTTCGATGCGGCAGGCCCGGCCGGCTCGGCCGATTTTACGACGATTGAGGGGGTTCGCGCGATTTTCGCCAGCGATGGCGGGGTGACGATTGGCTGGATTCACTATCTCGCATTCGATCTGTTCGTCGGTCTGTGGATCGCGCGCGATGCCGATGCGAAGGGATTTTCGCGGCTGATTCAGGCGCCGATCCTGCTCGCGACCTTCCTTGCTGGACCGCTGGGGCTGTTGCTCTGGCTCGCCATTCGCGAAAAGCGCGCGCGCGAGCAGGGGCGCTGGCGATAATCCTCTTCCGAAACCGGGTTGTGCATAGCAACCGGCCTGCCATGATGCCTCGAATAGCTGAATACAGCGGAGAGGTTGAATGGCAGATGGCGAGATGCTCACTTTCGATGGGCTGATCCGGCACTGGGCGCGCGAAAAGCCGGGGCAGGTGGCGCTCGAACAGGACGGTAAGGCACTGACTTTCGCGGCGCTTGACGAACGCTCGCGCCGGATCGTGGCCATGCTGAAGGCGCAGGGGCTCGCGAAGGGCGACCGGGTGGCCTGGCTCGGCAAGAATGCGCGGCTCTATTTCGAATTGTTCTATTCCGCCGCGCGGATGGGCGTGGTCATGGTCCCGATCGGCTGGCGGCTGGCCGCGCCGGAAATCGCCTATATTCTCGGCGATACCGGGGCGAAGCTGCTCTTTATCGATGAAGGATTCGCCGGGCTTGCGGCAGGGGCCTGCGGCGACATGGAAAACCCGCCGAAAGCAATCGACACGCCAACCGCGAAATCGGACATTGCCGCGGCCCCGGCGGACGATTTCGAGGGGGCGGGGCCGGATGACGCCGTGCTCCAGCTTTACACTTCGGGCACGACTGGAAATCCGAAGGGCGCGGTGCTGACCAATGCCAATCTGTTTGCCTTGCGCCAGCCTGCCGAAGAAGCCGCACAGCCATGGTCGAGCTGGGACGAGGACGAGGCGATTCTGGTCTGCATGCCTTGCGCGCATATCGGTGGGACCGGCCTTGGCATTATGGCCATGGCGGCAGGTGTCCGCGCGATCGTGCAGGCCGAATTCACGCCGGATGGCGTGCTCGACGGTTTCGAACAGGGGATCACGCGCCTGTTCATCGTACCCGCCGCATTGCAGATGGTGGTTCAGCATCCGCGCGCGAAGGATACCGACATGTCGGCGGTCAAATATGTGATGTATGGCGCTGCGCCTATCCCGCTCGATTTGCTGCGCGAGGCGGTTCAGACGATTCCCGAAGCCGGTTTCCTGCAATGCTACGGCATGACCGAAACCACCGGCACCATCGCCATGCTGCCGCCCGAAGATCACACGCTCGAAGGCAATCAGCGAATGAAATCGGCGGGCAAGGCGGTGCCGGGCGCGGAGCTCAGGGTGGTGGACGAAGATGGCGAGGAACTGCCGCGCGGCGAGGTCGGCGAGCTGATCTGCAGGAGCCCATCCAACATGCAGGGATACTGGAACCTGCCCGACGCGACGCGGGGGGCGCTCAAGGATGGCTGGATGCATACTGGCGATGCCGCCTATATGGACGACGATGGCTACGTTTATATTCAGGACCGGATCAAGGACATGATCATATCCGGCGGCGAAAACGTCTATCCGGCGCAGGTCGAGAGCGCGATCTACGGCCATCCCGCGGTCGGCGAAGTGGCGGTGATCGGCGTACCCGACGATATTTGGGGCGAGGCGGTAAAAGCCTGCGTGGTGCCCAGGCCGGGCAGCGAGGTCGACCCGGACGATATCATCGCCTTCACGCGCGAGCGGCTGGCGGGGTTCAAGGTGCCCAAGACGGTCGACGTGATCGAGGCGATGCCGCGCAATGCCAGCGGGAAGATCCTGCGCCGCGAATTGCGCGCGCCCTATTGGAAAGACCATGACAGGCAGGTCAATTGAAACGCCATGCCCCGGCCACCGCGCGCAATTCGGAACCCCTGGCCGAAGTTTTGGCCGGGGAGTTGCCCAATGAGGGCCTGGTTCTGGAAATCGCCAGCGGGACCGGCGAACATGCCGTATTCATGGCGCGGCGCTTTCCCGCGCTCGATTGGCAACCCAGCGATTGCGCGACCGATGCACTGCACTCGGTCGATGCCTGGGCGCAGGAGGCCGGGCTGGCCAATTTGCGCCCCGCGATCGCGCTCGATGCGGCAGCGGGCGACTGGCCGGTCGAGAGCGCAGACGCGGTCCTGTGCGTCAATATGGTCCATATCAGCCCGTGGCAGGCGACCGTGGGCTTGTTCGAGGGCGCGGGCAGGGTGCTGGCCTCCGGCGCACCGCTGATCCTCTACGGGCCTTTTCTCGAAGCCGATGTCGACCCGGCTCCGTCGAATCTGGCGTTCGATGAAAGTCTGAAGACGCGCGATCCGGCATGGGGGCTGCGCCAGGTCGGTGAACTCGACGGGCTCGCCCGCGCAAATAGGCTATCACGCGCTGCGCGGCACATTATGCCCGCCAACAATCTCGTGCTGGTCTATCGGCGGAATTGACGGCTGAAACGAAAACGCCCGCCATCGGGGCGGGCGTTTCCATATCGCATATCGCGAAGGTTCAGGTTTCTTCGTCGACGGCGTTGGCGGCCGATTGCAAATCTTCGCCGGCGCCGCGGACGGTGTTGCAGGCTGCTGCGGTGAGGGTCATCGACGTGATGCCGAAAGCGAGCAGGATTTTCTTGACCATAACATCTTCCTTCCCAAAGGGCCCGTGACCGGGGTTCCGGAAAATGTAACGTAAGGCGTGACAAGTGGTTCCCCGGCCGGTTGCGGCGGTTCGGCGATATACCCATATGCCCGGACTGTGCCCGAACCCGACTTTCTTCTCTTCGCAAGCGATGCGGAACTGGCCGCCTATTGGGGCGGGATCTGTTTGGCGGTCGCGTTGCTTTGCATGCTAATGGAACGGCGCCGGATGAAGCGGAGCGAAATCAACCGGGTCGGCTGGATGCCGTGGACCGGCCTGTTCCTGACCTTTGCCGTGATCGGTGGCGGATTGCTGGCGGCCGCGATCCCCGCGCTCCTCACATCGTAGGTCCGGCCGTGAGGCGCGGCCCGTTTTGCGGCGAAGCGCCGGATTTGAAGTGTGTTTTTAGAGGCAGGCCTCGAGATACGCCTGGTCGAAGCCGAACTGGCGCGCCTTTTCGAGCGTATACGGGCGCAGGCCCGACGAGCGGAATTCGCCCAAGATCTTGCCGTCCTCGCTTTCCTCCAGATATTCGAACTTGAACAGTTCCTGCGTCACGATCACGTCGCCTTCCATCCCGATCACCTCGGTGATGTTGGTGGTGCGGCGAGACCCGTCGCGCAGGCGCTTCACCTGCACGATCAGGTCGACGCTTTCCGCGATCTGGCGCGAAATCGCTTCCTTCGGAATCTTGATGTCGCCCATCAGAATCATGTTTTCCATACGGCCGAGGCACTCGCGCGGGCTGTTCGCGTGCAGCGTGCACATCGACCCGTCGTGGCCCGTGTTCATCGCGGCGAGTAGGTCGAAACATTCCGCGCCGCGAATCTCGCCCAGGATGATGCGGTCGGGGCGCATACGAAGGGCGTTCTTCACGAGGTCGCCAATGGTGATGGCGCCCTGACCTTCGAGGTTCGGCGGACGCGTTTCGAGTGGCAGCCAGTGCGGCTGCTGCAGGCGAAGTTCCGCGGCGTCTTCGATGGTCAGCACGCGCTCGCCCGGGTCGATCATCTTCGACAGGGCGTTGAGCATGGTGGTCTTACCCGAGCCCGTACCGCCCGAGATGACGATGTTCATCCGGCATGCGCCCGCGATTTTCAGCGCGGTACACATCTTGTCGCTCATCGAACCGAAATCCTTGAGCATGTCGAGCGTGATCGGCTTTTCGGAGAACTTACGAATCGAGATCGCGGTGCCGCGCAAGGACAGCGGAGGCACGATGACGTTCACACGGCTGCCGTCCTTGAGGCGGGCGTCGGCCAGCGGGGTGGTCTGATCGACGCGGCGACCGACCTGATTCACGATGCGCTGCGCGATCTGGAACAAATGGCTTTCGTCCCGGAACTTGATCGGCGCAATGACCAGCTTGCCCTTCTTTTCGATGTAGGTCTGGTCGGGGCCGTTCACCATGATGTCCGAAACATCGGGATCGTTGAGCAGTTCTTCGAGCGGTCCGAAGCCGAGCAGTTCGTCGACCAGCACCTTTTCGAGCGCGAACTGCTCGCGGCGGTTCAGCGTCACCTTCAGCTCGGCCAGCACTTCCATGATGATCGGACGGAATTCTTCCGACAGCTCATCCTTGGTCAGCGTGGCGGCCGCTTCCGGGTCGACGCGTTCGAGCAGGCGCGGGAGAACCTGTTCCTTGATCTTGTGGACGCTGGCTTCGAAGCCGCCAACCTCGCTCTGGCCCGAATGGGTCGAGTTCATGCGCTCTTCGAGGCGGGACATCGCGTCGCCGCCCGGGCCGCCACCGGCGCCGGGAGGCGGGGCCTCGGTTTCGGGCAGCGGCGGGAACTGTTCGCCGCCATGCTTGCGGTCTGTCCTCGTCTGAGCAGGGGTCGGCGTGTCGCCACGCATGGGCTTGGCCAAACCGAATTGCGGACGGGCACCGGCCCCCATTCCTGCCGGTCCGTTCTTCCGTCCGAATGCGCTCATTCCGGTTACCCCCGAAGATACTCTTGTTCTGTCGAGCCGAACCCTGTGCCAATACGGCAAACCCGATCTCTCGAAATGTGGTGAATAAGAAAGAAACCTTGATTTTTCCCTAATGGGCCGGGGCTCGGACAGGGCTGCTCAGGCCCGCCGTCGCGGGGATGGATGGCACTCCGGCCCCGGCTTTACGGCAGCACGATTGATTGCTGGTCAGGAACCGCTAAGTCTCCGCCCCTGAAGCTGTTTGGAGATTGCGGTTCATGTGTGGAATTATCGGTATCGTGGGCGGTCAGCCAGTCGCGGATCGTCTCGTCGATGGCCTGCGCCGGATGGAATACCGGGGTTATGACAGTTCCGGAATCTGCACCTTGCACGATGGTCGGCTCGTTCGCCGCCGTGCCGAAGGCAAGCTCAACAATCTGGTCGCCAATCTTTCCAAAGACCCCGCACCCGGCGATATCGGGATCGCGCACACGCGCTGGGCCACGCATGGCGCGCCGACCGCGACGAATGCGCATCCGCATGCGACCGACCGGGTGGCACTGGTGCACAATGGCATTATCGAGAATTACAAGGAACTGCGCGCCGAACTGACGCAAGCCGGGCGCAATCTCGAAAGCGACACCGATACCGAAGTAGTGCTGCAGCATATCTCCTGGCTGGTCGAACAGGGGCAGTCGCCGCAGGAAGCCGTCGCCAATGTCTTGCCGCGCCTGCGCGGGGCCTTTTCGCTGGCCATCGCTTTCCGCGATCATCCCGACATGCTGATCGGCGCGCGGCTCGGATCGCCGCTGGTAGTCGGCTATGGCGAGGGCGAAACCTATATCGGCTCCGACGCGCTGGCACTGGCACCGCTGACCCAGCAGATCAGTTATCTCGAGGAAGGCGACTGGGTCGTCATTACCCGCGAGGGAGCGACGATCCACGATTCGGAGAACAACGAGGTCGAACGCGAAATCCGCTTTTCGGGCGCCTCCGCTACGGCCGTCGAAAAGGGCAACTACCGCCACTTCATGCAGAAGGAGATTTTTGAACAGCCGACCGTGGTCGCGCAGACGCTGGGTTCCTATCTGCGCCGCTCGGACAATTCTGTCGCGTTGCCGCAGTTCGATTTCGACCTGTCGAGCGTAAAGCGCATTACGATCGTCGCCTGCGGCACCTCGTTCTATGCAGGGATGGTGGCGAAATACTGGTTCGAACAGTTCGCCCGTGTGCCGGTCGACATCGATGTCGCGTCCGAATTCCGCTATCGCGAGCCGGTTCTGGAGAAGGGCGGGCTGGCCCTGTTCATCTCGCAGAGCGGCGAGACCGCCGACACGCTGGCGGCGCTGCGGCATTGCAAGGAAAATGGCCAGACCATCGGCGTGATCGTCAACGTGCCGACGAGTTCGATGGCGCGTGAAGCGGACCTGCTGCTTCCCACCCATGCCGGACCCGAGATCGGCGTCGCGTCGACCAAGGCGTTCACCTGTCAGCTCGCGGTCATGGCCGCTCTGGCCGCGCATATGGCGGTGAAGAAAGGCCTGATGAGCCGGGCCGAGGAACAGGAAGTCGTCACCCATCTGCTAGAAGCACCGGCATGCCTCAATGCAGCGCTTGATCATGACGAAGATATCGCCAGCATGGCCCATCTCATCGCCCCGGCACGCGACGTTCTCTATCTCGGCCGGGGTCCCGATTTCCCGCTGGCTCTGGAAGGGGCGTTAAAGCTGAAGGAAATCAGCTATATCCACGCCGAAGGCTATGCCAGCGGAGAGATGAAGCACGGCCCCATCGCGCTGATCGACGACGAGGTTCCCGTGATCGTGCTGGCGCCTTCTGGCCCGCTGTTCGAGAAGACAGTGTCGAATATGGAGGAAGTACGGGCGCGTGGCGGGCAGATCGTCCTGATATCCGACGCGGAGGGGCTGGAGCATGCCGGCGAAGGGTGCCTCGCAACCATCGAGATGCCGCGTGTGCACCCGCTGATCGCGCCGCTGGTCTATGCGATCCCGGTCCAGTTGCTCGCCTACCACGTTGCCTGCGTCAAAGGCACCGATGTCGATCAGCCGCGAAACCTCGCGAAATCGGTGACCGTGGAGTGATCCGGGCGATGCGAGCCCTGCGCTCTGCGGGCACCTGCATGGCGAATGGTGTGCATCGCCTTTACCCGGAGATAACAATTTGCGGTTAACCGTGAGTATGTGAGCGAGCAGACTTCCTCTCCAGACAAGCGAAATAGCGCGCTGTCCATCCGGCAGGTCATCGGGCTCGATGCGCCTGCCGGCACCGACTGGAAGCTCGTGCATGGACAGCAATATGCTCTGTTGAAAGAGCGTGTGGTTGCCCGGGCCGTGCTCCATCTGGTCGGCTTTCTGATGGTCGCGGCGACGCTTTACGGGGCAATACCAGTCGCGCTTCTGGCCGCATGGGGGATCGGTCTGCTGGTGGCCGTGGGATATTCGGCACGCGCGGACATCAGGCTCGCGGATGCCGGAAACCGCAAGATATCCTATTCGGAAATGAAATCGCACGCCCTGATGACGGCGGGCAAGGGCGCGCTGTGGGCGGTCGGCATGATCCTTGCGGCGCTCTTCGCCGATATAGGGGCGATGGGTATCGTCTGGGCAGCGGCGGCTATGCTCGTGGTCGGGAGCTGTGCGAGCCGGTTCAGTGCTCCGCTAAGTTCGATGGCCTTCGCCGGCGCGGTCGGCATTGGCGGCCTTGTCGCGAGCCTGATGGCAATGCAGTGGACCCTCGCGGCGGTTGTGGTCGGCACGACCTTGCTCGCGACGTTTGGCGTAATCGAAAGCGCGCGTGTCGCGGTCGCGGCGCGCCTTTCCGATTATGCCATGCAGGAAAAAAGCGAAGTGGTGTCCATGCTGCTGCGCGAATTCGAGGAAGGCCAGGCCGATTGGCTGTGGCAGATCGATACTCAGCGCCGACTGAAGGCGATATCGCCCCGCTTCGCATATGCGCTGGGCAAGGAACCGAAAGAGATCGAAGGCAAATCCTTTCTCCAGATGATTTCCGGCGATGGCTGGGAGACGGGTCAGTTCCCGCCGAGCCTCCACGATCTCACGGACAAGCTGACCCGCAGGGAGAATTTCTCCAATCTCGGCGTGAGGGTTTCCATCGGCGGCGAAGATCGATGGTGGGAGCTTTCGGGCACGCCGATCATCGACGAGTTGGGTAATTATCAGGGCTTTCGCGGCGTGGGGTCCGATGTGACCGAACAGCGCGAATCGTCCGAGAAGATCGAATTTCTGGCGCGCTACGACACGCTGACCCAACTGCCCAACCGGCGGATGCTGAACGAGGCGCTTGGCGAAGCGCTGGCCCATGCCGATCGATGGCGGTCGCGCTGCGCTTTTCTGATGATCGATCTCGACCGCTTCAAGGCGATCAATGATTCGCTGGGTCATCTGGTCGGCGACCGGATGCTTGGCGAAGTTGCCGCGCGGCTGGAGAGCCTTGTGGGAGATCAGGAGATTTGCGGGCGTCTGGGCGGAGACGAATTCGCGGTGGTCATCCCCGACGCCTCGGACAATGGACGCGTGGAATTTCTGGCGCGGGCCATTATCGAGCGTCTGTCCGAACCCTATGAGATCGAAAACCACGTTCTCTATGTCGGCGCCAGCGTCGGCTCAGCCATCGGCCCCCGCGATGGTAAGTCGGTGGAGGAAATGCTGCGCAATGCCGACCTGGCGCTCTATCGTGCCAAGGATCGGGGCGGCGGCATGCACCGGGAATATGAGCCGGCCCTGCATGCCAATGCGGAAGAAAGGCGCCAGCTCGAGCATGCGCTACGGCATGCGCTCGAGAATGACGAGTTCACGCTGCACTACCAGCCCGTGGTCGATACCCGGTCGGAAGATGTGGTCAGCTTCGAAGCGCTGCTCCGCTGGAATAGCGCCCAACACGGCTTCGTCAGCCCCGGCAAGTTCATCCCGCTGGCGGAGGATACGCGCCTGATCGTGCCGATCGGCACTTGGGTCATGCAGGAGGCGTGCCGGGAGGCAGCCCAGAGCTGGCCCGAGCATGTGAAGGTGAACGTCAATGTCTCACCCGAACAATTGCTCGAGCCCGATTTCGCCGCCACCGTCGTCCGCGCGCTATCCCATAGCGCCCTCGATCCGAAGAGGCTCGAGATCGAAGTGACCGAAAGCATTTTCATGCGCGACGCAAGTATCGCCCGGCAGGCGCTGGAACAGTGCATGGCGCTGGGCTGTTCGATCGCGCTCGACGATTTCGGCACCGGCTATTCCTCGCTCGGCTATCTGCGCAAGCTCAAATTCTCGACGATCAAGGTCGATCGAACCTTCGTGCAGGGCGCCGCGCAACACAGCCCCGAATCGATCGCCATCATCCGGGCGGTCGTCGCCATGGCCGAGAGCCTGGACATGACCACAACCGCCGAAGGGGTCGAAAACGAGGAAGAGGCAGCCATGATCCGCGGGATGGGATGCACCAAGATCCAGGGCTTCCACTTCGGACGCCCGATGCCTGCAGAGGATGCCAGCGCCCTGTTTTCGCGGCGGTTGGCGAACCAGCGGCGCGAACGCGCCTGATCAGGCCTCGACCAGCGATTTCACCGCGTTTTCGAACAGGGCAAGGCCGTCGGTCCCGCCATGCGCCGGATCGACCGCGCGTTCCGGATGCGGCATCATGCCCAGCACATTGCCAGCACTATTGAGAACCCCGGCAATGCCGCGCCGCGAGCCGTTGCAGTTCTCGACATAGCGGAACGCCACGCGGCCCTCACCTTCGATACGGTCGAGCGTATCGTCGTCGGCGAAGTAATTGCCGTCGTGATGCGCCACGGGAATGCGGATCGTCTGCCTGCTGTCGTAGCCACCGGTGAACAGCGACTGGCTGTTCTCGACCGTCAGATCGACCGTGCGGCAGATGAAGTTCTGGCTGGCATTGCGCATCAGTGCGCCGGGCAGCAGGCCGGCTTCGGTCAGCACCTGGAAGCCGTTGCACACGCCCAGAACGGGGACGCCGCGTTCGGCCCGGCGCGCGACGCTGCGCATGATCGGACTGTTGGCCGCCATCGCGCCCGAGCGCAGATAGTCGCCATAGGAAAAACCGCCGGGCAGGGCGATGAAGTCGAGATCCTCCGGCAGATGCGCGTCGCCATGCCAGACGCGCATCGGCGCGATGCCCGAAACGCGTTCGATCGCAACCGCCATATCGCGGTCGCAGTTCGAACCGGGGAAGGTGATGACGGCGGCGCGGAAAGCCATCAGCCGACCTTCTCGATACGGTAGTTTTCGATCACCGTATTGGCGAGCAGCTTGTCGCACATCTCGGTCAGCGCATCATCGCTGGTGCTATCGGCGACCTCGAGTTCGATCAGGCGGCCGACGCGGACGTCTTCGACACCTTCGAAGCCAAGGCCCTCGAGAGCATGGTGGACAGCGCGGCCCTGTGGATCGAGAACGCCGGGCTTGAGCGAAACATGGACGCGGATCTTCATGCGATGAGGCCTTTCGTGTTGGCGCGCCTATGGCGCAGCGTCCCCGCGCATTCAAGCTCCTCGCGCAGTTGCGCAGGAGATCGCCAGACAAGTGGCGTGCGGGCCACGCGCTGTCGCATGATTGCAACAAATGCAATGATTCTGTCGTACACCGCGCGCCGAAGCGCCTTTTCTGCGATCAATCTGCTATCGGGACCGCACGGCACAGACAGCCATACCCCTCCAAATGCCCGCCAGACCAATGCGTGCTCAAGCAGGAATCCTCCTTCTCATGACCATTCGTTCTACCGCTACCCGCTTTCTCGGGACCAGCACTCTCGCCTTTGCAACCTTGGCGGCGCAACCGGCCCTGGCGCAGGATGCAGACGTAACCGGTGCCCAAGAAACCGCCGCCGGCCAGCTCAACACCATCATCGTGACCGCGAACCGGCGCGAGGAAAACCTCCAAGACGTCGCCGTCTCGGCTGCGACCCTCGATGCCGACACTGTGAAGACGATCTTCGATGCCGGTGCCGAAGTGACTGCGCTCGCCGCGCGCGTGCCCGGCCTGTTCGTCGAAAGCTCCAACGGACGCGCCGCACCGCGTTTCTATATTCGCGGTCTCGGCAATACCGATTTCGATCTTGCAGCTTCGCAGCCGGTTTCTGTGGTGATGGACGAAATCGTCCTCGAAAACGTGACGCTCAAGGCCTTCCCGATCTTCGATGTCGAGCGCATCGAGGTGCTGCGCGGCCCGCAGGGCACGCTGTTCGGCCGCAACACGCCCGCCGGGATCGTCAAGATCGACACCGCCCGTCCGGGCGATGAATTCGCCGCCCGGTTCTCGGCCAGCTACGGCAGCTTCAGTTCGCTCTCGCTCGACGGCGGCGTTACCGTGCCGATCGCCCCCGGGGTCGCTTCGCTGCGCGTCTCGGGTCTTTACCAGCATCGCGACGACTGGATCGATAACGGCTTCACCGGCCAGGACGATGTGCTTGGCGGTTATGACGAACTGGCCGGACGCGCGCAGTTGCTGATCACGCCCGACAGCCGCCTGTCGATGCTCGGCACCGTGGCGTTCCGCGATCTCGACGGCACCTCGACGCCGTTTCGCGCCAATATCCTTGGCCCGGGCAATAACGACCTCAACGACAATTACGACCGCGACACGGTGTTCTACGATGCCGGCGGCGGCAATGTGGCCGAATACAATGCGCTGATCGCCAGCTTCCGCCTCGATTACGAAGCCGATTTCGCCACGCTGACCAGCATCACGGCCTATGCCGAAAGCGACGGTTCGAGCCGCGGCGACATCGATGGCGGTTGGATCCGGCGTGATGCCAATGGCGATGTGATAGAGACCGGCCCGGGCCTCATCTGGTTCGAATCGGACACGCAGGACTCGATCGATCTCGACCAGTTCACTCACGAAGTGCGGCTGGCCTCGAACCCCGGCGACATGATCGACTGGCAGGTCGGCATGTTCGTGTTCCAGAGCGATTTCGATGTCACCACAGTCGGCTTCGGCTTTCCGCCATCGGTTACCGTGCGCCACACCAACGATGCCTGGGCGACCTTCGGCCAGCTTTCGGTGCAGGCGAGCAACGCAGTCAAGCTCACCGGCGGCGTGCGCTGGACCGACGACAAGAAGCGGTTCCGGGTCGTCTCGCCTTCGTTCATCTCGGGGCCGGGCGCTCAGTACCGCATCGTCGAGGACGATCGCCTGAGCTGGGATCTTTCGGCTTTCGTCGACGTCGGCGATGATGCCAGCGTCTATGCGCGTATCGCCAACGGCTTCCGTGCGCCGACGATCCAGGGCCGCGACGTGGCTTTCGGTTCGCCGCCCTCGGTGGCAACTTCGGAAAAGATCATGAGCTACGAAGCCGGCTTCAAGTCGGAATTCGCCGGCCGGACGATCCGCCTTAACGGCGCGGTTTATTACTACACGATCGAAGACCCGCAGTTTTCCGCCGTCGGCGGCGCGGGTAATCTGGTGCAGCTGGTCAATGCCGATAAAGGGCGCGGCCTCGGCTTCGAGCTCGACAGCGCGTTTCAGGTGACGCCGGACTTTTTGATTACCGCCGGTCTGAGCTGGAATGACACCAAGATCCAGGACGATGCGCTGGCGGTGGGCATCTGTGCGCAGTGCACCGTCACCGACCCGACCGTCGTGCTGTCGGGCAATACCCGCGCGCTGGTGGACGGCAACCCGTTCCCCAACGCGCCGGAATGGATCGCCGACGTGACCGCGCGCTATGCCTTCCCGGTGGGCGATACGGGCGAAGTCTTTTTCTTCACCGACTGGGCCTATCAGGGGAAGACCAACTTCTTCCTTTATGAAAGCGAAGAGTTCACCGCGAACAACCAGATCGAGGGCGGCCTGCGAATCGGCTACGCACGGACCGACGGTCCGTTCGAAGTGGCGGCCTTCGTGCGCAACATCACCGATGCCGACAATGTGAAGGGCGGCATCGACTTCAACAACAACACCGCCTTCGTCAACGATCCGCGGGTGTTCGGCATCTCGGCACGCGTCAACTACTGAGCGCGAACCATGGCGTGAGACAGCGGGCCGGAAGGAGCGATCCTTCCGGCCCTTTGCCTATGGCTTCGGTACGAGGCTTTCGTGCAGGATGCGGATCCGCAGAGCCGCGTCCGGGTCGAGATAACGCCGAGCCGCGTCCCGCAGCATGGCGGGCGTCACCGCGCGGATGCGATCCTCGTAGCTGCGCACACGGTCGAGGCGCCCGGCGCGCAATTGCGCCTCGTCGATCGCCCGCAGCCACCAGCCGTTCTCGCGGCGGCTGAGCGCGATCTTCTCGAGCAGGGGCGCGCGGGCGCGCTCGATCAGGTCGCCCGATATCGGTCCCTCGCGGAATTCGCTGGCGATCGCATCTACCACGGCAAAGACTTCGTCAGCCTGTTCCGGCGCGACCACGACCGATGTCGAGAAGGTCCCGAAATCGCGATAGATATGCGACATGTTCGAACTGGCGCCGGGCGAATAGGACGCGCCCAGCTCCTCGCGGATACGCTCGAGCATTTCGAGCCGCATCACGCCGGCGAGCAGTTGCATCGTCGCCTCTTCCTGCGCGTCGTCGTCATCGGTGGTCGGCCAGATGGTCATCGCCAGCGCCTGATCGGGCGCACCCGCATGCGTCAGCACGCGCTCGCTGCGGTCGGCGGTGAATCGGGCAAGTCGTTCGCTTTCCCATTCATCGAGTGTCGCCGCGCGTGGCGGCAGCGCGCCGAAGGTCTCGGCAACTGCGGCAATGACGGCGTTGCCGTCGAAGTCGCCGACGACGGAGATCTCGATCGGGGCGGCGGCGAACTGTTCGGCGGTCAATCGGCGCGCCTCTTCCAGCGTTACGCCAGCCAGTTCCGCCTCGGACGGGATGCCGAAACGCGGATTGCCATCGGCTACCAACCGCGCCACCTGCGCGCGCGCGACCGCTTGCGGCGTTGCGTCGAGCTGGGCGAGGTAGGGCGGCAGGATCGCCTGCCAGCGCGTCAGCATCTCCGATCGCAGACCGGGATCGCTGAAATAGGCAGCGCTGAGACGCATCTGCAGCGGCAGGTCGTCCATGGTCCCGCTCCCACGCACGGTGAACTTGTCCTCGTCGGCATCGAAACCGTAGGCCAGTCGGCGCCCGGCAAGTATCTGGCGCAGCTCGTCATAGCTATGCTCGCCTAGCCCGCCGAGCGCACTGACCGAAGACAGGAAGCTCGCCTGCCCCATTTTGGTAGACGGCAGAGCCAGTTGTCCCGATCCGATCCGGATCGCATAGCGCAGACGCCCCTTCTCGAAGTCGGTAAACTTCAAGTTCAATCGAACATTGTTTTCGAGGCGGATGGTCCTGACACCGAGATCCTCGAGCGTCACATCCTCCGCAATAGCCGATGGTTCGCCGAAATCGTCATAGGCAAAGGCCAGCCCACCATGGTCTTCCGCTGCGGCGACAGCTTGCGCTGCTGAGGTTCGCCAAGCCTCGACGATGGCCCGCTCGGCATCGGGAATGGCCTGCTTGGTCGATACATGGATCAGCGGGTCGGACAGCGCGAAATGCTCCGCGAAAGCTTGCGAAACGGCTTCTGCGGTGATGTCCGGCTTGTGCGCCAGAAACAGATCGTAACTCGTTTGCGGAGTCACGAAGATGCGCTCGCGCCGGGCGGTCGACAAAATGCCCTCGGCTAGCCCGCGGTTACGCCGTGTTTCCTGCTGGCTGGCCGCATCGCGGTAGCGCTGTTCGAAATTGGCGAGCTGTTCGGCCAGTTCCGCTTCGGTAAAGCCATGTTGCACAGCGCGGCGCCATTCCTGCTCGCCCACTTCGAGCGCGCGTTGCCATTCGCCCTCGCGCGCCTGCACCCGCACCTGCGCCTGCCGCTGAATATCGAAGAAGTCGGAGGCCGAGGCCCGCCCGCCGATGATCGGTGCATCGGCTGCATTGGCGATACGCTGCAACCGGCGATTGACGATCGCCGTGCCGAGGGCGACAAGCCGTGAGCGATCTGTTTCGGCGATGATCGGCCGGTGTTCGACATAGGGTGCGAACCGATCGATCACGACCACATGCGGGACGTCGGGGTCGACGAAATTGGCAGCCGCGGGGCCGCGCGCCAGATCGACCTTGCCTTTCTCGACGTCGACGCGCGGCGTGGGCGGGGCCGCCCAGTCGTCGAAGCGCTCACGAATCCTCGCCTCGATCATGTCGGGATCGACATCGCCGACCACCACCAGCGCGGCATTGTCCGGCCGGTAATAGCGGCGGTAGAGATCGCGCAGCACCCGGCCCGGCGCGCTGTCGATGATTGCCCCGGTCCCCTCGGCCCGAAAACGCTTTGCATACCGCGTGTCGGGAGCGACGAAACCGAGATAGTGCTTGAGGCGGCGGATCGCGAAAGTGTTGCGCGTGCGCGTTTCCGACTGGATGATCCCGCGCTCGCGGTCGACCGCATCGTCGGCGATGGTCAGTTCGCTGGCGGTTTCGCGCATCAGCATCAGCGCCGTGTCGACCAGTTCGGGATCGGTGCGCGGCAGGTCGAGCTTGTAGATCGTGTCCTCGAACCCGGTCGAGGCGTTCGTATCCGCCCCGAATGCAAGCCCCAGCCGTTCGAGCAGCTTGGTCATCTCGCCTTCGGGCACATTGCGCGATCCGTTGAAGGCCATGTGCTCTATCATATGGGCGAGGCCGAGTTCGTGTTCGTCCTCGTCGATCCAGCCGATATCGAAGCCCAGGCGTACCACCGCCGTATCCTTCGGCGTGCCGTTTTTCAGGATCGCATAGCGCATTCCGTTTTCGAGCACGCCGAAGCGCACAGCCGGGTCGGGCGCGATATCATAGATTGGGTGGCCCCAGCCGGTGCTTGCCCGCGCCGTTTCGCCAGCTGCGGGCGCAGGCTTTTCCTGAGCGGCGAGAGCAGGGGGCAGCGCAAGCACGAGGAGCGGAAGTGCCGCGAGCACCGGGCGAAGCGGGGATACAGTCATGATGCGGCACGCTATGGCCCGCAGGCTCCGAATCCAAGCCCGCCATCCGGGCAAATCCGCCGAAGTCATGGTGACATCGGCCAACTGCATGGTTGCACCTGCCCGGCACCGCGATAGGACTGGCGCATGCCGGTTCTCGACCTCGTCTATAATCCCTTTTCGGGCAGTTTTCGCCAGCAACGGCTGACCGCGCTCGTCGCCGCGCTGGAGCGCGAGGGTTTCGCCGTGAACCCGCTCCCGTCGCGCATCGACGGGATCGATCTGAGCGGGAAGGCCGAGCTTGTCTGTGTCCATGGCGGCGACGGGACGTTGCGCGATACGGTACAAGCCCTCGGGGACAGGGCGGGGCAGGTCCCGCTTTGCATTGCCCCATCTGGCACGATCAACCTCGTGGCGCGCGAACTGGGCTATGCCAAGCAGCCTGCAGCCTTCGCGCGGCACTTGCACGCGGCATGGGAGCGTGGCCCCGAAAGCTGGGTGAAATCCCCGCTTTATCGCCTGGGTGACATGCCGATCGTCGCCTGTCTCAGCATCGGGCCGGACAGTCAGGCGGTGGCGCGCGTGTCCTCCTCGCTCAAAAAGCGGATCGGGCGCTATGCCTATGTGGTGGCGATGATGCGGCAGATACGCGCCTGGCCGCGCGACCCCATGACCATCCACGGCGAGCTGGCCGATGGCAGGCCTTTCGAATGCGAGGCCGAGGCCGCCATCGTCAGCCACGGCGCGCTTTATGGCGGGCCGTTCCGGCTCAGCCATCACGCCGCGCTCGAAGCGGATTCGGTGGAACTCATCACGCTCGGGCGCTCGACCCGGCTCGACACACTGCGCCTGGTCACCGCCGCGCTGCTGCGCCAGTCGCTCGCCGAACGCGGCATCGCCGATATCCGCACCTGCCGCCGGATCGCCTTCGACCGCTGTGTCACGCCGGTCCAGGTCGATGGCGACCACATGCCCGACTGCGCCTATGCCATCGCGCCGGGCGGGCTGGCGCTCACCTATGTCGTGTGACTATTTCTTCGGCTTGGACGGGGTCCTGAGCCGCCCGCGATGGGCGTTCATGTCGAGCACTTCGCCCGGACCGCTATCGTCGTTCTGAAGCAGGCCGAGCCGCCGCGCGACTTCCTGATAGGCTTCGCTTTCGCCGCCCATGTCGCGGCGGAAACGGTCCTTGTCGAGCTTTTCGCCGGTGTTGATGTCCCACAGGCGGCAGCCATCGGGGCTAATCTCGTCGGCCAGGATCGTGCGGCTGTAATCGCCATCCCAGATGCGGCCGAATTCCAGCTTGAAATCGATCAGCCGGATATCGATCGCGCTGAACAGCCCGCACAGGAAATCGTTTATGCGGATCGCCATGGACGACATATCCTGCATCTCTTCATGGCTGCACCAATTGAAGCAGGCAATTTCCTCTTCCGACACCTTGGGATCGCCCAGTGCATCGTCCTTGAGGCAATATTCGATCAGCGTGTGCGGCAGCAGTTCGCCTTCCTCGATGCCCAGGCGCTTGCTGAGCGAACCGGCGGCCACGTTGCGCACGACGACTTCCAGCGGAATGATTTCGACCTGGCGGACAAGCTGTTCGCGCATGTTCAGGCGGCGAATGAAATGGGTCGGGATGCCGATATGCGACAGGCGCGTGAAGATATATTCGCTGATGCGATTGTTGATCACACCCTTGCCGTTGATCGTGCCCTTTTTCTCGGCGTTGAAGGCGGTCGCGTCATCCTTGAAATACTGGATGATCGTGCCCGGTTCGGGGCCTTCGTAGAGGATCTTGGCCTTGCCTTCGTAGATCTGGCGGCGACGTGCCATGGGCGTGCATTCCTTAGCGCTTCAAAGACTTGCGCCCCGGCGACGGAATCGACTGGCGATTGCGGCTGCCGGGGCGAATGGTTCTGCGCATACAGAAGCGGCGGGACGAAAGCAATTGCAGCCGCGCGGCGCGATGGTTAGCGCATCCGCGATGCCGTTTTCCCCCAGCACGTCTCGCCCGTTCGCCGCGCAGCAGGAAGATCTCGCCGAACTCGCGCGCAAGGACCGCCGGAGAGTTCTCACCCTGCCGCGGGGCGCGGACTTTTCTTCGAACGATTATCTCGCGCTGGCGGGCGATGAGCAGCTCAAACGGGCCGTCCGGGCGGCAATGGATCGCGGCGTTCCGCTGGGGGCGGGCGGATCGCGCCTGCTGCGCGGCAATCACGCAGAGCACGAGCTGCTCGAAGAAGAGGCGGCGCGGTTCTTCGGCAGCGAAAGCGCGCTGTTCTTTGCCAATGGTTACACGGCCAACAGCGCTTTGCTGGCAACCCTGCCGCAGCGCGGCGATGCGATCTTTCACGACGAGCTGGTCCATGCCAGTGCGCATGAAGGCATGCGGCTGTCGCGGGCGGTGCGGTTCGGCGTGACGCATAACGATGCCGATGCCTTCGCCGATGCGCTGGCCCGCTGGCGGCAGAGCAATTCGACGGGCACTGCCTGGATCGCGGTGGAAACGCTTTACAGCATGGATGGCGACCGTGCGCCGCTGGGCGCGCTGGCCGAACTGGCGGACCGTCATGGCGCGATCCTGCTTGCCGACGATGCCCATGCCACCGGCGTGTTCGGCGAAGGCGGCAGGGGGCTGGCGGACAGCCTCACCGGGCGGGACAATGCCATCGTATTGCGCACTTGCGGCAAGGCGCTGGGCAGCGAGGGCGCGCTGCTTTGCGGGCCGCGCGTCATGCGCGACCATCTCGTCAATCGTGCTCGCGCCTTCATCTTCTCGACCGCGCCATCGCCGCTGATCGCGTCCTGCGTGCGCGAAGCGCTGAGGGTCGTCGAGGACGAACCCGAACGCCGTAGCGCGCTCGCCGAACTGATGTCCTATGGTGCCGACCGGCTGGCACCCTTCGGCGTTTCGGCCAGCGGATCGCAGATCATGCCGCTGGTGCTGGGCGATGATGCGCGGACCATGCAGCTTGCGCAAAACCTGCGCGAGGCTGGCTTCGACATTCGTGGCATCCGCCCGCCGACCGTGCCTGTGGGCACCAGCCGCCTGCGCATCTCGCTCACCCTCAATATCGGCAAGCCGCAGATCGATGCGCTGGCCGACACGCTTTCGGAGATTCTTTGATGAGCGCATTCGTCGTAACCGGCACCGACACCGATGTCGGCAAAACCGTCTTCGCCGCAGCGCTGACGGGCGCGCTGGACGCGCACTATTGGAAGCCGGTCCAGGCCGGACTCGAGGAGGGCGGCGATCGGGCGCAGGTCGCGCGGCTGGCGGGATTGGCCGAAGACCGGGTGCTGCCCGAAGCCTATCGGCTGGCCACGCCGTGCTCGCCCCACCGCGCGGCGGAGATCGATGGTGTCATCATCGATCCCGACGGGCTGGCGCTCCCGCCCCAGCGGCCACTGGTGGTGGAAGGGGCGGGCGGCGCGCTCGTTCCGCTGGGGGGCGATTTGCTCTATGCCGACCTTTTCGCGCATTGGGGCCTGCCCACGGTCGTGGTTGCGCGCACGGCGCTCGGCACGATCAACCATTCGCTGCTGACGATCGAGGCGCTACGCGCGCGCGGCGTGCCCGTGCATGGGATCGCCTTCGTCGGCGAAGCGATCGAGGATAGCGAAGCGACCATCTGCCGGATGGGCGCGGTCGAACGGCTCGGTCGCTTGCCCATGCTCGATTCGCTTGAGCCCGACACGCTGGCCGATGCCTTTGCGCGCAATTTCGATCTGGCGGATTTCCAATGACCCAGTCCCCCGTCTGGCACCCCTTCACGCAGCACGGGCTGGGCGATCCTGTCACGCTGGTCACCCATTCACAGGGCGCGGCGCTTTATACCGCCGATGGTCGCCGCGTGATCGATGCGATTTCGAGCTGGTGGGTTACCACCCATGGCCACTGCAATCCGCGCATCATGGCGGCGATCGCCGCGCAGGCGCAGCAGCTCGACCAGATGATCTTCGCCGGCTGGACGCACCAGCCCGCCGAAGACCTGGCGCGCGAATTGTGCCGGATCCTGCCCGATGCCCTTACCCGCGTGTTCTTTTCCGACAGCGGTTCGACTGCGGTGGAGGTCGCGCTCAAGATGGCGCTGGGTTACTGGACCCATCGTGGGGAGAAACGCGACCGCATCGTGGTGATGGACCATTCCTATCATGGCGACACGATCGGCGCGATGTCGGTCGGCGCGCGTGGTGTATTCAACGCCGCTTATGCGCCGATGCTGTTCGACGTGGGGCGCGTGCCCTTTCCCGGCACCGATCCGCAGGCGACCCTCGATGTGCTGGAGGCGGAATGCGCGGCCGGAGCCGCAGCGTTCATCGTCGAACCGCTGGTGCTGGGCGCGGGCGGCATGCTGATGTATTCGCCCGATATATTGGCTGAGATGCGCAGTGTCTGCGCCCGCCACGGCACGCTGTTCATTGCCGACGAGGTGATGACCGGCTGGGGGCGTACCGGCACGCTGACCGCCTGCGAACAGGCTGGGGTGGTGCCCGACATCATGTGCCTGTCGAAAGGGCTGACCGGCGGCGCCGTACCCCTGGCGGTGACCATGGCGAGCGAACCGATCTGGGAGGCGCATTATTCGACCGATCGGACGCGGACCTTCTACCATTCGTCGAGCTACACCGCGAACCCGTTGGCCTGCGCGGCGGCGAATGCGAATCTCGCCATCTGGCGCGAGGAACCGGTGCTGGAAAGGGTGGCTGCACTGGGCGCACGGCAGCAAGTGCATCTCGATGGACTTTCCGGTCATGCGATGGTGCGCAATGCGCGGCGCTGCGGAACGATCGCCGCGCTGGAACTGGGCGATCCCGACGGTAGCTACCTGTCCGATCTGGGGCCGCGCCTGCTGCGCCGTTTCCCCGAGGCCGATCTGCTGCTGCGCCCGCTCGGCAACACGGTCTATGTCATGCCGCCCTATTGTATCGATGAACCCGATCTCGCGCGGATATGGGCCGAGATCGCTTCGGCGGCCGAGGATCTCGCGGCGCAATAGCGTGGCGGCGGCGCGCCGAACTGGCGGGGCTGGTATTCGAAAGGCCAGGGTAGCGAAGTGGTGCCCAGGGGCGGAGTCGAACCACCGACACGACGATTTTCAGTCGTCTGCTCTACCACTGAGCTACCCGGGCACACTGCTTCGGCGAAGGGGCTTGAACAGCCCCGCGAGCAATGAGAGCGCGCCTATGGCGAAGCTGGCGCGCCTTGGCAAGGGGCAAATTCAGTCTTCCTTGCCGCCGGTGACCTCGGCCGCGATTTCCTCGGGCAGGGCGGGGCGCCCGGGTACGGCGTAGCCATCGCCGAACCATCGGGAAAGGTCGCGATCGCGGCAGCGGGTCGAACAGAAAGGCGTGTGCTCTTCGCTGCGCGGTTTCTTGCAGATCGGGCAGGGCTTAGTCGTCATGACCCACGATCTGGGCGGTGGCTGCCTCTATCGCAAGGCCCGGATCGGCCTCTATCCGTACCGGCCGCGCGGTGCGGCGTTCAAGCTCGGTGAGCCATTCTGTTTTGAGCTTGGCCTTCAACGCAGGGTGCAGGGTGAGCAATGTCACGCCCGGCCCCTCGACCATTTCCGCGCGGCGCAGCGCCATACGGGCGGCCATCCCTACGCGCGAGGTGGCAAATCGATGCAGCAGCGAAGGCCCTTCGAGCCGTGCGACGATCTGGACGAAGCCGAAACCGTTCATGGCGGTGCGCTCGTGCGGAAAGTCGGAGAGCGCCTCTTCCAGCGCCTCGTCCACCGCTTTGCGATCCGCCTTGGTTTGAAGAGTGGGAAAATCTATCCCGATCATACCGCCGAGATCGAACAGCGGGAGCCAGTGCGCGATGGCAGGCACTGCGGCCAGCGCCAGTTCGCGCGGCGAAAGGTCGCCGTCGATATCGATCAGCGTCATCGCGGGGGTAACGGCGAACAGCAGCGAGCCTCCGGGGAATTCGACTTCGCCGGAGGATGCGGCATGCCACACATCTTCCCACGCGCCTTCCGGAAATGCGCGGACGGGGGTGCCCTCTTCGAAGCGGTCGGGGACGGGAGAGCCCGCATTGGCCACCGGCCTGGCGGCGGCAAGCTTGAAGCGCCCGCGTTCGGTCATGGCCGCGCGGGTAATGGCGAAGCGGTAGTTTGCGCCCTCGCTTGCATCGCGCGGCAATTTGTCCACCAGGACCTCGCGACCCGACGGGTGCTGTACCATGCCGCGCGCGCCGGATTTGCGAACCAGCTTGCCGTCGAACCCCGCGCCTGCATGAAGCTCGCCCGGCCAGCGCAATTTCGAGGCGATCGGTGTGTCGCCGCTCATCAGCAGGGCACGGCGCTCGCCGATACCCTCCTCGACTAGCCACTCAGGCAAGTGCGAATCCGGCTGCCTTGAGCAGCGCGCGCGTTTCGTAGAGCGGCAGACCGACGACGCCCGAATGACTGCCCTGGATGCGGCTGATGAGCCCTTCGGCAATGCCCTGGATGGCATAGCCGCCCGCCTTGCCTTCCCATTCGCCACTGGCGAGATAGGCGTCGATCTCTTGCGCCGAGAGCCGCTTGAACATCACCACCGTCTCGCTCAGCCGCTCGCGGATCGTGCCGTCGGGCGCGCGTAGGGCAATCGCGGAGAGCACGCGGTGGCGGCGGCCCGAGAGAAGTTCGAGGCACTTGCGCGCCGTCGCCTCGTCCTCGGCCTTGGGCAGGATGCGGCGTCCGGCGGCGACCACCGTATCACCCGCGAGGACATGGCCGTCGTTCGAGGCAGCGGCTTCGGCTTTTTCGCGCGCCATGCGCTTTGCATAATCGCGGGGCAGTTCGCCCTTGCGCGGAGTCTCGTCGATATCGGCAGGATTGACGGCGGCAGGCGTCACACCGAGGCGCGCGATAAGCTCACGCCTGCGGGGACTTGCCGATGCCAGGATAAGTGTGGGCTGGCCCACGGTGGCTTATTGCGGGCCGGGGCCCTGACCGGGGCCGCCGCGACCGGGCATGAAGCGGTAGGTGATGCGCGCCTTGGTCAGATCGTACGGCGTCAGCTCGCACAGGACTTCGTCCCCCACCAGCACACGAATACGGTTCTTGCGCATCTTGCCCGCGGTGTGGCCGAGCACTTCATGGCCATTCTCGAGCTCGACGCGGAACATCGCATTGGGCAGCAATTCCACCACGCGCCCGCGCATTTCGAGAAGTTCTTCTTTCGCCATGTAGTCTGTCGTATCCGTTCGCTTGTGCAGTCAGAGCGGCGGCCTTTAGCGATGAAGGGCGGAAAAGGGAAGCCTTCGCGCGTTTTACCTCTTTCTACGAGCTACCGTCCCGGCTCGACCTGCGACAAAGCGATACCGAAATTGGCCTTGCGTGTAGGCCCGACGACCTGCATCGACCGTATTGGAAGGGGGTGGACGATTTTGCTGTAGGGAAGGCTTGCTTCTTGAAATTGCTTTCACTTTTCGCATCGTCCCTTCTTGCTATTGGTTGGGCGAATGCGCTCCATGCGCAGGACACTGCCCAGGCAGCCGAGGCCGGGTCGGAAGAGGATGAGAGCATTCCCTTGCCCCCCGGCACCATCGTGGTCACCGGAGAACGCATTCGCGGTCAGCTTATTGTCGATCAGCCGCCGATCGCCGAATATGACAGCGAGGATATTGCGGCATTCGGCGCGAGCTCCATCGCCGACATCATTGCCGCCATCGAGCCGGCGACGGGTGGTGCGCGCGGTGGCCGCGGGGGCGGACGGCCAATTTTCCTCATCAACGGCATGCGCGTGTCGAGCTGGCGCGAGTTCCATTCCTATCCACCCGAAAGCGTCGCCAAGGTCGAGGTGTTTTCGGAAGAGGTCGCCCAGCGGTTCGGTTACGATCCCGACCAGCGCGTGGTGAACATCGTCCTCAAGAACGACTATGCGGCGCTGACGGTGGAGGGCGAGTTGGAGGCGCCTGCGCGTGGCGGTTACTGGCGCAACGAGGAGGAGGTAACCTACCTCAAGATTGCCGACGGGGCGCGGCTCAACTTCAATCTCGATGTCGAGGATTCCAGCCTGCTGACAGAAGCGGAGCGCGGGTTCACGGTCCCTTCCGCGATTCCCGGCGTCGTCGATGAAGCACCGTTCCGCAGCCTCCTTGCCGACACGTGGCAGGTGGAAGGAACGGCGAATTATGCCAAAGCCTTCCTCGACAGCGGATCCTCGATCAGCCTGAACGCAACACTGTCGCGCGAGGAGAGCATGAGCCTGTCGGGCCTGCGCGATACGGGCACGGGCGCGGACCCTATCGAGCGGCGCACCCGGACCGATGCGCTCTCGCTGGGCGGGGCCTACAATCGCAATATCGGATCATGGAAGGCGACCTTCACGTCGGATGCGGTACTGTCCAACAGTGATACCGAAATCGACCGGCGGACGGGCAGCGGCTTCGATACGGCGGAGACGCGGCTCCGCACGGTGGTCAACAAGGCGACTTTCACGGGCTATCCGGTCGAACTGCCTGCCGGTGAGATATCGACCACCATCGATCTGGGCCTGGACTGGAAGCGGCTGGAAAGCGCGGATACGCGGTCGGCCGTCGACGCATCGATCACCCGGCGCAGGCTCGATGGCGGAGTGAACGTCAACATACCCATCGCCCGGCGGGGCGGGGCCTGGGGCGCCATTGGCACGGCCAGCATCAATCTGGCAGGCGGCGCGGAGGATCTTTCCGATTTCGGCCGGCTGGCCAACTGGACGGCGGGGCTCAACTGGTCGCCCTTCGACAAGCTGAACCTCCAGCTTACCCGCATCTGGCGCAAGGTGGCGCCCGACATATCCGCGCTCGGCAATCCGCGGATCGACGAATTCAACGTGCCGGTGTTCGATTTCGCCACCGGACAGGATGTGCTCGCCACGGTCATCACCGGCGGCAATCCGAACCTTGCGCAGGAAACCCAGTCGGACTGGAAATTCGGCGCCAACTGGCAACTGCCATTCTGGGACAACACCCGGCTCCAGGCCGATTACGGCATCAACCGCTCGCGCGATGTCACCTTGTCCTCTCCGGCCTATACCGCAGCCTTCGAACAGGCTTTTCCCGACCGGATCGAACGAGACCCGGCGGGCGAGCTTCTCGCCATCGACCGGAGGCCGGTGACATTGTTCGAAACCCGGAGCCGGACATTGAGCTTCGGCCTGTCGACGCGCGGGCGTATCGGCGGGTCGCAGGGCGAAGGGCATGGCCGCGGCGCGCGGGCGTCGGGCGGGCGCGGCCATGGCGGACCCGCGACCGGCGGAGGGGCACGGGTCGACGCCGAGCGTTCGGCCCGGATGCGCGAGGCGCTATGTGCCGAACCGCCTCAGCTCGACCGATTGCCGCCGCCCATGCTCGAACGGCTGCGCGGCGAAGATGGCGAGATCGACCAGAAAAGGCTGAAACAGCTCCGCGAGCGGATGTGCGCGGCCCGGTCGAATGCGCCCGATGGCGAAAACGCGGAGCAGCACGGCGGTGGCCGCGCTCCGGCTGCAAACCCCTTCGCCCGCCGCAGCGGCGGTGGAGGGCGCTATTTCGCCAGTTTCAACCACACGATCACGCTCGAAAACGAAGTCACGCTCGCGCGGGGCGGCCCGGTGTTCGACCAGCTCGACGGGTTCGTGCTTGGCAGTGGGGCGATCCCGAAACACAGCTCGCGGCTGGAAACGGGCCTGTTTCTCGATGGTTACGGCATGCGCCTGTCGGGCCGCTATCTCGGCGAAGCGGTGCTGCGCGGCAGCGGCTTGCCAGGGGCTAGCGATCTCTTCTTCGGCGACCTCCTGACCTTCGACATCCGCCTGTTCGCGAATCTCGGGCAGATTTTCGAACGCGAAGACGGCGTGCTCAAGAACCTGCGCGTAGCGTTCCGGATCGACAACATATTCGATAGCCGGCGCCGCGTGGTCGATGCCAGCGGCACGGTGCCCGATGCCTACGATCCGCGCCGGATCGATCCGGTGGGCCGCTATCTCGGCATCGATGTGAGGAAGGTATTCTGACCCGTCAGTGCAACGCGCGGCGGGGGAAGAACAGGCTGGCAAGGCCCGATGCGCGGAACGGTTTCCATGCGCCTTCGGCCTGCGCCAGCCGGTCGGCGATGGCATAGACCGCCGCCGGGTTCACGCCGAGCCCGCAATGGCTGGCGAGCACCTCGATATTCTCGCAATCCTCCCGGTCGCCGCATTGCACCGATCCGCGCCAGTGAACCACGCCGTCGGTCCGGGTGAGGATCGAGGTGGTGGGCACCGGGGGCGCTTCGGCCAGCTTGCGGAAATTGCCGCCGCGCATCGGCTCGGGTTCCTTGCCGTTGAGATATTCGAACAGACGCGCGGCATTGGTATGGCCGCGATCGTCGCTGATCGGCGAACCCAGGCTGATCACCCCGCGCACCTTTTCGGGAGCCATCTTGGCGAGTTCGCGCGCGAACACGCCGCCCAGGCTCCAGCCGACGATCGACACCTTGCCAGCCGTGCGCTCGTGCAACTCCTCGACACAGCCCATCATTGCCTCGATGCGGGCATTGTCGATGCGCACATTGCGACCCAAATTCCAGCCCGCCGCATCGTAGCCGAGGTCCGACAGCAGCGAACGCAGCGGCGCGGTCGAATAATCCGACGCCATGAAGCCCGGCAGCACCAGCACGCCATGCCCGTCGCCGCGCGGCAGGGTGGAGAGCAGCGGGCGCAGGGCATAGAAGCTGGCAAGCTCGCCAAAGGCCCGTCCCGGTTCGGCCAGCGTCAGCAGGCGGCTGGGCGGGCGGGCTTCGATTGCTTGTGTTGTCATTCTGTGGTCGGACCTTTCAGGGGATGGGCAGCCTTGGGTTTCGAACGCGCACGGGAGGCATGAGTGCCGCCCTTGGCGGGTTCGGACGGCTTCTTCTTGGGCGCGGCCCGCTTCTTGGTGGCGGGCTTTGCGGCGTGTTTCTTGGCGGTTTTCTTAGGCTTGGCGGGTTTGGCGTCATCGCTTGCCGCATCGCGCAATTCCTCGAAACTTTCGCGAATGCAGTCTGCGTAGAATTCGGGATCGTCCATCATCTCGCGGTCGGCGGTGAAGGCGATGGTCGCTTCCTCGGTATAGCTTTGCACAACATGCGCGAGGCCCATGCCGTCGGTCAGGCAGATCAGACCCATCATGCTTTCCAGCCGCGCGCCGGCCGAATAAATCGGCACCGGCGGGCCGGGCACATTCGTCACGACGGTGGTGAAGATAGGGCCGACCCCGCGATTGGCGAGGCTGAGGCGGGTATAGAGCTGCGCGCCAAGGCTCATCCACAGCGCGGGGCTGACCTTGCTCATCTCGGTCATATTGCGCGCGCCCATGGCGTCGGTCATCGCCTTGGAATTGGTCGTGCGGTTATGAACCCAGGCCAGCCGTTCGAGCGGATCGGCGATATGCGTGCCGAGCGGCGCGATCATCGCGGCCACCTGATTGCCCATCGCATTCTTCTCGCCATTCGAGCGGACCGAGATCGGCGCCATGGCGGTGAGCGACTTCTTCGGCAATTCGCCGTGATGGTCGAGATAGCGCCGCAGCGCCCCGCCGATAATGGTCAGGAAGACGTCGTTGACCTTGGCGCCGTCCACGGCCGTGCGGATCGCCTTGATGTCCGCCAGCGGCACGCCGACCCCCTCGACCACGCGGTGGGGGCCGATCTTTCTGTTGAACCGCGTCTTGGGCGCGATCATCTCGGTCGAGACGTCGAATTCCTTGGCCGCCAGTCCTTTCAGCGCCTTGGCGAGGCCCGGGGCGGCCTTGGCGGCCACTTCAAGCTGCTTGAGCGGATTGGCGATCGCGTTGAAATAGCTCTTGCCCAGCAGTTCGACCGGGTTGGGCACCTTTTCCGGCTTCCAGTCGTCGGGGCCGGGCGGGGGCGGTTCGTCGGGTGTGAGCGTGTGCGTCGCTTCCATCAGGTCGATCCCGCTCATCCCGTCGATCGCGGCGTGATGGACCTTGGTGATATAGGCATAGCACCCCTTGGGCAGGCCTTCGACATTGTCGAGCCCCTCGACCACGGTGAATTCCCATGGCGGGCGATCGAGATCCAGCGGACGGGCGAAGATACGCGCGGCCTGGATGCACAATTGCCGCCAGTCTCCCGGCGCGGGCAGGGCGACGTGGCGCACATGGTATTCGAGGTCGAAATCCGGGTCCTCGATCCAGTAGGGATAGTCGAGGTCGAAGGGCACGCGCACCATGCGCTGGCGCATGGTCTTGGAGAGTTGCAAACGGCTTTCGAAAAAGGCGAGGATATCCTTGAAGCGGACGAAACCGCCGGGCGCAGTCGCGGGGTTGTAGATCAGGATCGATCCGATGTGCATCGGCGAGTTACGCGTTTCCAGCGCGACAAAGCTCGCATCCATGCCCTGGAGCTGCTGCATAGGGTCCCTTCGCGCTGTCGCCGTGCTGCGCGAAGGCAGAGCGGCATCCTCCTGTTTCGGCCTGCCTGTTTCCGCAGGTCCGAATGGGCGAAGGCTAGCATGTGACGGTTCCGCGTCAACTTGCCGCCCCGGTAAAGACCTGCCGTAGCGGGATCAGGAGTTTAGAGCGCGTCACCTGCGGCCACACCGCTCGCCCAGGCCCATTGGAAGTTGTAGCCGCCCAGCCAGCCGGTCACGTCGACCGCCTCGCCGATGGCATAGAGGCCGGGAAAGCGCTTTGCTTGCATCGTCTTGGAGGAGAGTTCGGCGGTCGAGATTCCACCCACAGTCACCTCGGCCTTGGCGAAGCCTTCGGTGCCGTTGGGGTGGAAGGTCCACCGCTTGAGGCGCTCTCCCGCGCTGCGCAGCGCCTTGTCGGTGAGGTTGCCGAGATCGCCGTCGAGACCGAGCTTGTCCGCGAGAATGTCTGCCAGACGTGCCGGGAGCGCCTCGCGAAGCTGCGTGCGCACGCCCGATCGGGGGTTTCCGCGTTTGGCATCCATCAGCCATTCGGCGGTTCGCTCGGGAATGAAGTCGACGAACAGCGGCTCTCCCGGGCGCCAATAGGAACTTGCCTGCAGGATCGCGGGGCCGGACAGCCCGCGATGGGTGAACAGCGCGGCCTCGGCAAACCGGGTCTTGTTCGCCGTGGCGACGACCGGGGCCGAGACGCCCGAAATGTCGCGGAACAGCACTTCCTCGCCGCCCAGCGTCAGCGGGACCAGGGCGGGGCGCGGCTCGACCACCTTGAGGCCGAATTGGCGGGCGAGGTCGTAGGCGAAGCCGGTCGCCCCCATCTTGGGAATCGAGGGGCCGCCGGTGGCGATGACCAGCGCGGGTGCGGTGTAGGTGCCGGTCTGCGTGGTCACGGCGAAGCCATCGCCATGCGCGACCGAGGTCACTTCCTCACTGCAGCGCACGGTCACATCGCCTTTCGCGCATTCCTCCAGCAGCATCTCGACGATTTGTTTGGCCGAGCTATCGCAGAAGAGCTGACCCAGCGTCTTCTCGTGCCAGGCAATGCCGTAGCTTTCGACCAGATCGAGAAAATCGCGCGCGGTATAGCGCGCCAGCGCCGATTTGGCGAAATGCGGATTGGCGCTGAGATAGTTTGTCGGACCTGCGCCGATATTGGTGAAATTGCACCGTCCGCCGCCCGAAATCAGGATCTTCTTGCCCGGTTTCTCGGCGCGTTCGAGTACCAGCACGCGTTTGCCCCGCTGTCCGGCACGCGCGGCGCACATCAGCCCGGCGGCACCCGCACCCAGGATTATCGCATCGTAGCTGGTGGGCACTTATGCCTCGTCGATCGGATATTCGGGCTGTTGCCGTGCGGCGATGAAGTAGAGCAGCGTGCCCGCAGCAATGAAGCCGCCGAGCACCAGCCATGCCTGCGCCTGCGCCTGTACGGATATGAACAGCGAACTGCCCACCGCGAAGATCACGCAGAACAGGTGGAAGGGCACGATCCGCCCCTCGCGATGCTCGAGCACGGGCAGTGCGAGGCTGGTGACGATATAGGTCACCAGCCGCACCAGCGTGCCCGCCACGGCCAGCACCTCGAAACCTTCCCACAGGCCGAACAGCACCGCGACCACGCCGTAGAACAGGATCGCGTTGAAGGGCGTCAGGAAGCGCGGATGGACATATTCGAACCAGCGCGGGAGCATGCCGCGTTCGGCCATGCCGTACATCAGCCGCGGCTGCGCGACGCCGCTGGCGAAATTGTTGGCACCGATGCTGAAACTCGCCGCGATGACGATGGCGAGCGAGCCGATTTGGCCCATCGATGCGCCCGCAACCCCGGCGAGTGCGTTGTTCTCGCCTGCGAACTCAGGCCCGATGGCGATGAAGGCCCAGATTATCGCCATGTAGAGCAGCGTCACCCCGCTCACCATGGTGACGATGGAAAGCGGCACGTCGCTCTTGGGGTTCTTGAACTCGCCTGCCGCCTCGACCACGCCTTCGAAGCCGATGAAGGCGTAGAAGGTGAGCAGGATGACGGTTTCGACCTCGCTGAATTGCGGGAGGGCCACGTCGCCCAGGCCGCTGCCCGCAAACAGGGCGGAAACGACCAGCAGGCCCAGCGGCACCAGCTTGATCGCGGTCATCACGCCCAGCGTGCCGACCGAGGCGCGCATGCCATAGAGATTGACGATGGTGATCAGCGCGAGGCCGATGCCCGCCGCGATCGGGGTGACGCCCGGCTCGCCCAGCCACGGGAAAATCGCCGCGAGATAGGCGATCATCACATGCATATTGGCCGCCGCGGTCACGATGGCGCTGGCATAGCGCGCCCAGCCCGCCTGGAAGCCGACGAAGCGCCCGAAGGCCGCCTCGCCATACAGAACCGAGCCGCCGCTATGTTCGAAGCGGCTGGCCATCCAGGCATAGCACAGCGCCAGCGGCAGGAAGAGGATCCCGCCCACCAGCATCATCCACGGCGCGAAATTGCCGACCGCCGCGACGAGCACTGCGGGCAGGGCGAATATGCCCGCCCCGATCATCCCGTTCAGCGGAAACAGCGATGTCCCCCAGAAGCCGACTGTGCGCGGCGGTGCGATCTTGGTTCCGTCCATTCTCGCGAGGTGCCCGCAATCGCGCGGGCAAGCAAGCCGGGTTGTGGATGGGTCAGGCCTCGCCTCGATAGACGGCGATAAAACTGATCGTGTCGACCATGCCGTGCACCAGGACCAGGGGGTAGATGTTTCGCCTGAGGATGAGGAAGCCGAGGCCGAGCACGAGACCGATCATGCCGGTCATCACGAAACCGAACAGGCCCTGGTAATAGAAATGGGCGAAACCGAAGATCAACGCCGGGAGGAGGACGGCCAGCACACTGGCGCCGCGCAGCCTGCCAAGCCCGTCCTGGATCCGGGTAACCATATAGCCGCGAAAGAACATCTCCTCGCCCAAGGCCGCGCTGGTCCAGACCACCGCCAGCCACAATAGCAGCATGGGCAGGTTCCCCTCGACATCGCCCCAGCGTGCCTCGACGCCTTCGGGCAGGCCTTCGGGCTTGATGAAACCGATCTGCTCGCCGCCGAGGATGACCAGCGCCACACCACCGATGAAGAGCAGGAAGATGAAACCGGCCTTGGGCAGGACGAGCAGGCGCGATTTCCAGTCCGGCAGCCTCACGAATCCCATATCGCGCCAGCCCACGCCTTTCGTCCGCAGGTAGAGGGTGAGGACGATCAGTGTGAACAGCAGCGAGATGGGTCCCGAGAATTTCCACGTGATCTCGGCAAACACCAGCCGGGACCCGAAGGCGAGGGCGGCAAAGGCGACGACCTCTAGGATGATCCACCAATTCGCTCGTTCGCTGCCGGTGGTCGATACGGCGCCTTCACTCATCGCTTCCTCCTGCCAAAATTACTGTAGTACATGAGTAATACAGTAATTGGTTTCATAAGCAACTAGTTTTCCGGTGGCTGCAATCGCGGTTTGCAAGCGCGCGCGCGGGGACTATCTCCACCCCCATGTCGCGCAGCAAGGCAGGTTCACCCCACGATCCGAGAGGCAGGGAGCGGTTCAACGAGGACCGTGCGCGCCAGACCGTGGCCGGCGCGCAGCCCGATCTCGAGGCCGGAATCACCGCGATCCGCGAGACGGTGAAGACGCTGAAACCGCGCCCCGGCGTCTATCGCATGCTCGATGCGCGCGGCGATGTGCTCTATGTCGGCAAGGCGCGCAGCCTCAAGGCGCGGGTCGCCAATTACACGCAGGTGAAGGGGCTGACCAACCGCCTCCAGCGCATGGTCAGCCAGTGCCGCGCGATGGAAATCGTCACCACCAATTCGGAGGCCGAGGCGCTGCTCTTGGAAGCGCAGCTGATCAAGCGCTATCGCCCGCCCTTCAACGTGCTGCTGCGCGACGACAAGAGCTTCCCCTTCATCCTGCTGCGCGCCGATCACGCCTTCCCGCGCATCCAGAAGCATCGCGGCGCGCGCAAGGCCAAGGGCAATTACTACGGCCCCTTCGCCAGCGCGGGCAGCGTCAACAAGACGCTCAACGCGCTGCAAAAACTGTTCCTGCTGAGGTCCTGCACCGACAGCTTTTTCAACAATCGAGACCGGCCCTGCCTGCTCTACCAGATCAAGCGCTGCTCGGCCCCGTGCGTCGGGCGGATCGACGAGGCGGGCTACGAAAGCCTTGTGCGCGAGGCGAAGGACTTCCTCGGCGGCAAATCGTCGGCGGTGCAGCAGGACCTTGAGCGGCAGATGGCCAAGGCGGCAGAAGACCTCGATTTCGAGACCGCCGCCATCCTGCGCGACCGGCTGCGCGCGGCAACCTTCATCCAGGGCAGCCAGGCGATCAACGCGGCCGGGGTGGGCGATGCCGATGTGTTCGCGCTGGCGGCCAAGGGCGGGCAGGTGGGGGTGCAGGCCTTCTTCATCCGCGGCGGGCAGAATTGGGGCCACCGCACCTTCTACCCGCGCAACACCGGCGACCTCGAAAAGGAAGAGGTGCTGTCCGACGTGCTGCTGCAATTCTACGAGGAAGTGCCGCCGCCGCGCACGATCCTGGTCGACCGCGAACTGACCGAACAGGAACTGATCGCCGAGGCGCTGGCGGAGAAGGCCGGACACGCGGTCGCCATCTCGATCCCCCAGCGCGGCACAAGGCGCAGACTGATGGAGCAGGCCAGCCGCAATGCGGTGGAGGCGCTCGAGAGGCGGCTGGCCGAAAGTGGCACCAAGGCGAAGATCCACCGCGAGCTGGCGGAATTCCTCGAACTGGACGACGTGCCGCAGCGCATCGAGGTCTATGACAACAGCCATATCCAGGGCGCCAAGGCCGTGGGTGCGATGGTCGTCGCCAGCCCCGAAGGCTTCGAGAAGGGCCAGTATCGCAAGTTCAACATCAGGACCGCGCAGACCAATGACGATTTCGGCATGATGCGCGAGGTGATGAGCCGCCGCTTCCGCAATCTGGCGGAGTTAGGCCCCTCCCCTGAAGGGGAGGGGTTGGGGGGGGGTGTGCCCTCGTCGGCAGATGATGGACCCCCCACCTCTAGCCCCTCCCCTGCGGGGACGAAGAACAGCCACGAAACCGTCTGGCCCGACCTCGTCCTGATCGACGGCGGCAAGGGGCAGATGTCATCGGTGCGCGACACGCTGGCGGAGATGGGGATCGAGCACGTCCCCCTGATCGCCATCGCCAAGGGCCCGCACCACGGCCGCGAGGGGCGCGAGGTGTTCCATTTTCCCGACGGGCGCGAGAAGACGCTGCCGGTCAATTCGCCGCTGCTGTTCTATCTCCAGACCCTGCGCGACGAGGTCCACCGCTACGCCATCGGCGCCCACCGCGCCAAACGCAGCCGCGCCATCACCGCCTCACCGCTCGACGAAATCCCCGGCATCGGCCCCGCGCGCAAACGCGCGCTGCTGCTGCATTTCGGCACGGCGGGCAAGGTCCGTGCGGCCGCGCTGGACGATTTGAAGCGCGCCCCCGGCATCAGCGCAGGCGTGGCGCAGCAGATCTACGATTTCTACCACGCGGGTGGGTGAAATTGGAGCGGTAGCTTACGGCTGTCTTGCTGACCTGTACCTGTCGGTCCGATGATTGGAGAGCTGCCTTGTTGGTGCCGAACAAGATCATCCCAGATTTGCAATCGACCACCACGTCACTGCCGCCAGAAAGAGGATCAGAATTGTGCGCTGGACAACGATCGGCAGTCTTGACCACTGTGCAAGGATTGCCTCGCCGAAAAGGTGGATCAAGAGGCCGAGTAGGGCAAAGCGAATGAAACGGCTGGAAGAAAACAACGCCAGGAAGGTCGCGAATGGATAGCCTGTCGCTCCCGCTACCAAATTCACGAAATACGACGGGACAGGCGTAAGACCTCCGAGAAAAATGAGAGCGCCGCCCCGTTCGCTGAACGTCGACTTATAGGCTTCGACTGCTTCTTGGACGTTGAGGTAACGAGCCAGGGGTTCGGCAAAACCGGCTCCCAGCGAATACAGGATCGATCCTGCGATCGCGCTCCCCGCCACGGTCACCGCGACGAAGAGCCAGGTTCTTTGCGGAGCGGCAAGACAAAGGGCGACAAAGATCGCTTCATAGGGGAACGGGACTATGGTCGTCTCGAGTATCTCAAGAACGAGTAGAATTGGCAGCACGGCGTTGGAATGAGCGGCCAAGGCAAATCGCTCGGCGAGGTTGGGGCGGCGGTCATCCATTGAACGTCTCTATCAAAGACCATACGGTCGTCACGCCAAATGCGTGTCCTTGGCGAGTTTGAGGATGGGTTGCGCTTAGGTGATTTGGTTCGCAAGCAGGCACTCCTTTTCCCACCCCCTATGACGCCATCCGAAGGTCATGGTTTGGCCGAGCGCCGTTCGCGGTCCACCGCGTCTTCCCAGCCGCCCTTGTAAATTGATGTAGGTCAATGAGCGGGCGCGTTTGTGCTGTATGGTATAATCATAAGCCGGGATGCGGCCCTGTGGCCCTCCCGCCAGTGGGAGACGACGCCATGAAGACGATTCTGTTCAACGCCACCGGGGACGAGAGCTTTTCCGGGCGGCTCGATGCCGTGCTCGATCTGGCGCGTGCATTCGATGCGCATGTCACGCTGCTGCACGCCATCCCCTACGAGGCCGCCGGGGCGATCGATTTCCACGGCGCGGCCTTTGCCGCCATGGTGCCTTATTGGCGCGAGGAGGCGGCAAAGCTGCGCGACAGGACGCTCGACGATCTGTCGAACGAGGGCGTGTCGTGGAACTGGGTCGAGGCGGCGGGGCCGGTGGCGCTGGCGATGCTGCGCGAATCCTCGCTCAACGACCTCGCCGTGGTGAGCGCGCGCGATCCCAATACGGTCGATGGCACACCGTCCTTCACTGCGGGCGAGCTGGCGGTGACCGCCGATTGCCCCGTGCTCGTCCTGCCCGATAGCTGCACGCGGTTCGACCCGAACGCGGCGGCGCTGGTCGCCTGGGACGGATCGGCCGAGGCATCGCATGCGCTCAAGGCGGCGGTGCCGCTGCTGCACAAGGCGCAGGCGGTCTATCTCGCCACGGTCAAGGAGCCGGGCAAGGGCACGAAAGAGCCCGAGCTGCCGCCGGTCAACGGGGCGGATTATCTCTCGCGCCACGGCATCTCCTGCGAGATGATCGAGGTCGAAGCGGGCGACAAGGGCGTGAGCGAGGCGCTGGTCGCCCATGCCGAACACCGCAAGGCCGGGCTGATCGTGATGGGCGCTTATGGCCGCACGCGCCTGACCGAGCGGATTTTCGGCGGCGTGACGCGCAAGATGCTGTCGGATGTGCGCATCCCGCTGCTGATGACCAACTGAGCGGAATGGGGGCGGTCCCGGTCAGCCCTTGCGCGGGCCGCCGGGTTTGCCCGTGTCTTTCCGCTTGCCGCCGTCCTTGCGCTTGCCGTCGAACTTGGGCTTTCCGGCGAAGGGTTTGCCCCCGCCGGGCTTGTCCTTCTTGAAGGGCGGCCTGCCGCCGGAGGGCTTGCCCCCGGAGGGTTTCCCCCCAGGCGGCTTGCCATGCGGACGGGCATGGACCTTGCCGCCGCCGCCGTGCTTGCGGTTCGCCCGGGCTTCCACACGCGGGCCGTCGGGCGCTTCGACAATGGCGATTGCATCCTGCTCGTCATCTGGCGAGGCGGTGCGGCCAATGGCATCGGCGACCTTGGCGGCCACGGCGCGCGGCACCTGGAACCAGCTCTCGTGCTGGCCGATGCGGATCGCGCCGATTTCGTTGCGGGTGATGTGCCCGCGGCGGCAGATCAGCGGCAGCAGCCAGCGCGGCTCGGCATTGTGGCGGCGGCCGATGTCCATCTTGAACCACACCGTGTCCTCGAAACCGGGCCGGTGGCGTTCGGCCTTGGCTTTCTCGCGCGCTTCGGGCGTGTTGGCCAGCAGCTCCTCGGGCTGCGGCAGCTCGGACCGGTGGGCGTGGACCAGCGCGGCAGCGATGTCCTCGGGCGCCATGCGCGCCATGATGTCGGCGGCGAGCTTGCGGTCGCCATCCTCGTATTCGCGCTCTGCGGTGATCGTCTCGAGCAGCCGCGCCCGGTCGCGCTTGGCGATCGCCTGGGGGGTGGGCGCATCGAGCCACTCGGCCTCGATCCGCGCGCCGCGCAGCATGCCTTCGACCCGGCGACGGCGGTTATAGGGTACGACGATGGCCGCCGTGCCCTTCTTGCCCGCGCGGCCCGTGCGGCCCGAACGGTGCTGCAGCGTCTCGGCATCGCGCGGAATTTCGACATGGATCACCAGGCTCAGCGTCGGCAGGTCGATCCCGCGCGCGGCCACATCGGTGGCCACGCAGACGCGCGCCCGCCGGTCGCGCAGCGCCTGCAATGCCTGGTTGCGCTCGCTCTGCGAATGCTCGCCCGACAGCGCCACCACGCCGAAACCGCGATTCTGCAGCGTGGAGTGGAGACGCCGCACGCTCTCGCGCGTGGCGCAGAAGCAGATCGCCGTCTCCGCCTCGTGGAAGCGCAGCAGGTTGACCACCGCGTTCTCGATTTCGGACGGGCCGACGGCGATGCCCTGGTATTCGATATCGCCGTGCCCGCGCGTCTCGCCCACCAGGCTGAGGCGCAGGGCATTGTTCTGGTAGCGTTCGGCCAGCCGCTCGATCGGGCGCGGCATGGTGGCGGAGAACAGCAGCGTGCGGCGCCCCTCGGGCGTTGCATCGAGGATTTCTTCCAGGTCCTCGCGAAAGCCCATGTCGAGCATTTCGTCCGCCTCGTCGAGCACCACGCCGATCAGGCCCGACAGGTCGAGCGCCCCGCGTTCGAGATGGTCGCGCAGCCGCCCGGGCGTGCCGACGACGATCGCGGGGCCGCCGCGCAGATTGCGCCGTTCCTTGCTCGCATCCATCCCGCCGACGCAGGTGGCGATGCGAACGCCCGCCCCGGCATAGAGCCAGGCAAGCTCGCGGCTGACTTGCAGCGCCAGTTCGCGCGTGGGGGCGATGACCAGCGCGAGCGGTTTCTCGCTCAGCGGCGAGCCGCCCAGTTCGCCGAGCAGTTGATCGGCCAGCGCGATGCCGAAGGCCACGGTCTTGCCGCTGCCGGTCTGCGCCGAAACGATCAGGTCGCGGCCTTGCGCTTCGGGATCGATGACGGCGGCCTGGACGGGGGTGGGTGCGTCATAGCCGCGTGCGGCCAGTGCATCGCCGATCACCGGCGGAAGAGTTTCGAAAGCCATGGAATCTCGTGTCTTGTCCGGCGCGGCGGTGCAGGGGGCACGGCTCGGGCGCACGGGGGTGCGGGGCCTTTAGCGTAAAAGACGCCGTTTGGCTTGCTGTTTTTTGTGCAGGTGCGAGGGGGTTCAGGCCGCCAGGCCGAGCCGTTCCATTTCCTGTGCGAATTCAAAGCACAACTGGTCTGCTTCGTCGTCGGGCAACCACTTGGCCATATTGGGAAAGACGATGCGCCAGACGCGCTGTTTCTTCTCCGGCCAAGGCACGTCGGGCGCTGCGCGGGCGGTCTCGAGAATGCCGTGCAAGCGGCGGCGCACACGATCGGGATCGGGCAGTATATCGGGCTGGCGCTGCTCTTCCATGCGCCCTTTGCCATCCCCGAACATGCTGAACTGATCGCCGGTCATTCCTGCTCGTCCGCTAATCCCAACTCGTCACGGCTGAGAGTATCCTCAAGCACATCGGCAAGCACAAGGTCGGCGCGGTCGAACCAGTGGAGAAGCTCGTGGATACGTGCCGCAACATCGCGGAATTGCTGCCAATATTCGCTGCCGGAAAGGTCGGCGCGGGCATCGGCCCAGCGCTTCAGCACGCGGTATCCGGAGACCGAGAATTCCCACACGCGCGGAGGCAGACCGTCGAACTTGCCGCTGCCGTCCGCGCAGAAGAACCACTCGCCGCCTTCTTCATGCAGGCCGACCGGGCCGGTGGCCTCGCTGCGCAGGCGGACGAAGTCCTTGCTGCGGAATTCGGCGGCCGGTTCGCGCTGGAACCCTTCGAGCGCGCGAATTTCCGCGCCGATGGCTGCGGCCTGCCTGAACAGCTCGGGATCGGCGGGAAAGGGGATATGCGGGAAGGTGTCTTCGAGGTCCTCGGCAAAGCGCACGGTGTAGCTGCTCGCCGACAGCAGCGCGAGGATGGCGTCGAACAGATCCTCCGGACTGACCGGCTCGCCATAGGCTTCGGCCAACGCGGTGAGGATGGCCGGGCTGAGATTATGCGCGTCGGGACCTTTGCGGCGGTCGTAGAGGGGGAAGGCATAGCCTCCTGTGCTCCCCTTGAACGAATGGCGGTCGGGCAGATGAGCATGCGCCCAAGTCGCGGGACCTCTATTGGTCCCATACGCCATACCCCAAAGGGCAAGATTCCTATCGTCCCACGCTGCCTGCAACTTAGGTCGTCGCCAATCAACAAAGTTGGTCGAGTTGTAGAGCTTCATTCGGCTTAGCGGGCGGTAGGCAACCTCCTTCATTAATGCCGCATCGAACGTCTCCTTATAGGCATTCGAGAACTTTTCCTTGCGCGACTGGGAATACCTTTCTCGCGCTTTGGCTATTGGGAGTGCCTGCATCTCTTCAAGGCGTTGTTTCAAGTCCTCGCTATCAAAGCCGTAGGAGATGTGATCTCTAGTCGTTTCGATACCAGAAGAGGAAAACTGGAAAACCTCCGCAACAGAAACCCAATTCCCTGTCTGGAATGGTTGAGGTCTAAGATCATCAAGCGTGCCTCGCACGACACTAACGAAGTGACGAGGTTCACCGTTTTCTAGTCGTGCCTCCAGCCAGTCCAACTTCGCCTTCTTGCTGAATTTCTCCTCTTCCCAGCTGTCGGTATAGCGCACCTCCGCCAGTTCGCCCTCGGCCTTGCTGCCGTCCGCCACCGCCACGCAGATCGCCGTTCCGACCTGAATGTTGAATACGCCCTGATCGCGCTCCACATCGCCGCGTACGCCTGCCCGCACATCACCGCGCAGATCGATGATTTCGAGCCGGTCGAAGCGCTCGCGCATCATCTTGCGCAGGCCCGCATAGGGCCAGCCGGTCAGATATTTACGGTTGGTGATGAAGGCGATCACACCCTTCTTTGGCGCATTTTCCGCCTCGAACAGTTTCCAGATCGCCCAGCGCCAGAAGGCGACGGAAAATTCGGGGAAGGTGTTAAGCTGTCCGCCCTTTCCGGCATCCTTGACCGGCTGCTTGAGGTCGGGCCAGATTTCCTCGTTCATCCAGCGCCCGACGAGCGTTTCGTCCTCGCCTTCCTCCAACCGCTTGTATGGCGGATTGCCGATGATCGCGAGGATGCGTTTGCGCGTCTTGATCTCGTTGGCGCGCTCGCGCTCCTCGTCGATGGGTACGCCGGGAATGCCCAGCCGACCCATCGGCGTAATCGCATCCGGGCGGCTGAGCGTGTCGGTCAGATAGATACCGAGCCGCGGCAATTGAACGGCTTGCGGCGCATTCTCGCCATCGTCCGCCGGGCGGTGCGACAGTGCATGGTGCAGCCGGTAATGCGCCACGGCATAGGGGCCGATCAGCAGCTCGAAGCCGAACATCCGGCCCGCCAAATCCTTCAGCGCCATGCTGGCTGCCGGACCGCCCTGTTCCTCCATCATGCGTTCGCGCACGCGTTCGGCAATGCCGAGCAGGAAGGTGCCCGTGCCGGTTGCCGGATCGAGGATCGTCACCGATGGATCGTGCAAGCCTTGGGTGGAGAGATCGTCGCGCAGCACCCGGTCGAGCGCGCCGACCATGAAGCGTACCACTTGCAGCGGCGTGTAATAGACACCGTAACGCTCGCGCGCTTCGGGATCGAAGACGCTGAGAAAATCCTCGTAGAAATAGAGGATCGGGTCGCGCCCGTCGCGGCGCGGAGCGAGGATCTTCGGATCGAAGCTGTTCACCGTGTCGCGCATCACGTCGAAGCCGATGCCGACCGAATCCATCACGCGCGGATCGCTGATCGCCTCCAGCGTGCCCTTCATCAGCGGATGCTCGTCGGGCATGTGCTGCGCGGCATCGGGGCCGACCTTGCGCTTCTCGGCCTCGGTTTCGGTATTGGCCAGATGCTCGCGCACTAGCAGCAGGCCGAATGCCAGCGTCTGCGCAAAAGCGCTGGCGAACAGTTCGTCGAAATCCTTCGCCGCATAGCCGCCCGCTTCGGGATGGGCGTAGAGCACGTTGCGATAGGTCTGGCGGACCATCATCAGCGGGTCGTTCACCTTTTTGTCCGCCTGCAAATCGGCGACGCGTTCGCGCACCGCGCTTTTCACGATCCGCGCGGAGTGGGCGAGCAATTCGGCCAGTTGCTGGGCATTGCCTGCCGCCGGCGGCTGCGCGCGGGCGAGTTGTGCCAGCAGATCGAGAAACCGCGTGGGATCGTGCGCATCGATCAGAATGTCGGCCGATTTGTCGGGCAGATCGGGATCGAGCGCTTCTGCCGGGACGATAACCGCATGCCCTTGCTGCCTGTCGCGTTCGAACAGGTAGAAGTCGGTGAAGTTCGACGTTGCCCAATGCGCCAGTTCCTGAAGGCGCTCGAACTGCCGTTTGTCGTGAGGAGTCTTCCATTTCTTCGGCTCGGCGGGCTTGGCCGGGGCCTTGAGCTCGATGAAGGCGCGGGGCAGCTCGCCATGCTTGATGAGCGCGATATCGGGGCGGCCAACCCCGGTCTTGTTGTATTCGGGCGAGACCGTGAAATCCTCGATCGCCGGAAGCGTGGGAAGGAGGTTCTCGACGAGCTGCTGAAAGGTCGGCGCCAGCCCTGTTTCGGGCGTCGCCGGATTGGCGCGCAGCTTGTCGCGCACCGATCGGGCGTATGCTTTCAGATGGTCGGTACTCACGGTGCGCTCCCCTCGTCGTGGTCTGTTCTAGCGCAGCGGAGTCGGTCCGCAAGCCGGTGATTTTCCTACATCCCCCGGCGGTGCTAGCTTCGCATCGGCTCTTTCATACCGTCGAAATCCTGCGCCTCGCGGAGCGCGGCCATCATCACACGACTTTCAGTGTTCACTCGCGTGAGTTTACGGAAATTTTCACCGCCGCGTTCAGGGTTTCTTTTCTGAAACTGAACGAATCATGCGGCCCGCCTTATCCGCTTCCGCATCATGCCTTCCTGCGCCACGCTGGCTACCAGTTCGCCATTGCGGTTGAAGATGCGGCCACGGTTGAAGCCGCGCCCGCCGCCGCTCCACGGGGCGTCGGTGGCGTAGAGCAGCCATTCGTCGGCGCGGGCCGGGCGGTGGAACCAGATGGCATGGTCGAGGCTGGCACCGACCAGCTCGCCGCGCATCCAGCTCAGGCCATGCGGCAGCGCGCTTGTGCCGAGCAGCGTATAGTCGCTGGCATAGGCAATCACCGCGCGGTGCAGCGCCGGGTCGTCCTCGATCGCGGGCAGCGGCGCGGCGGTGCGGAACCAGCTATGCGCCTTGGGTTCGCGCGGCTCGCTGTTCATCCAATGCAGCCTGTCGACCGTGCGCATTTCGATCGGGCGCGGGCGCAGCACGAGGGCGCGCTGCTGCTCGGTCATCCGGTCGCCGGCGCGCTCGACCATGGCGCGGCGCATTTCCATGTCGCTCGCCAGCTCTTCTGGCGGAGCGACCTCGGGCATGGTCACATCGTCGTGGCTCAGCCCTTCCTCGGGGCGCTGGAAGCTGGCGGTGAGGTTGAGGATCGGGCGCTGCGTGCTGTCCTCTTCCGGCTGGCTCGCCACCACCCGCCGGTTGGCGAAGCTGCGCCCGTCGAAATCGCGCGCGGTGGTGTAGTCGATGTCGACGCCTTCCTTGCCGCCGCGCAGGAAATAGGCGTGGAGCGAATGCGCCTCCAGCCCTTCGGGTGCGGTGGCCTGCGCGGCCTGCAGTGCCTGGGCGATAACCTGGCCGCCAAACACGCGGCCCACGCCGCCCGGTTGCTGCGGGGCGGTGAAGGCGTCCTCGCCGGTTCGGGTGACGGTCAGCAGGCGGATAAGGCCGGCGACAAGCTCTTCAGGTTTCTTTTTCGTACTCACCTGATGCGCTTTGCGGGTGCTTTACGTTTGCGTCAAGCGTCCACCGGTCTGCCATTGCCGGAAGGCGTAGGCGGCAAGGCCGAGCGACAGGAACAGCTCGCGATATTCAGAGCTGTCGAACATCATCAGCATCGTGGGGCCGAGGAGCAGGTGGATAAGCTGGCCGATCGCGATCCAGACGGCGAGACCGATCCACAGCGCCCGCTCGCGCGTGGCCACGGCGCTGCCGGCGAAAGCAATGCAGGCGAACAGGCCGATCCAGAAGGCCGCCTGGACGGGAAGCAGGGTCCAGTGGCTGTAGGTGAACACCAGCATCGGCGCCGAGATTGCCGCCACCGTGCGGTCGGGGAGGAGGGCGGCAAAAGGTTGGACGAATGGCCATCGCGCGGCGTCGCTTTCGCGGATAAGCGGAAGGAGCATGAGGAACAGCCCGGTACCGGAATAAAGGACCAGCTCCGTGAGATCGGTCTGGAAATTGTGCAGGTTGAACTCACCCTGCCAGTTGCGTGCCGCGACGCTTTCCGGCGTGTCGAAGCCGATCTGGCGCTGGAACCAGCTCACTTCCTCGCCGCCCATGAGCAGAAACAGAAGCGCGAAACCGGCCGCGCCGAGCAGGTGAAGGCGTCGGTATGGCAGGGCGCGATCGGCGCGCCAGAGGTTGAGGAAGCGCGCGGCCATGAAGCCGGAAGCTCCGAAAAGCAACAACGCGCTGAACCATTCGATCGCCCCGTCTTCCGCGCCTACAAGGGCATAGATGCGCGGGCTGGCGGCAAGCAGAATCGTGGCGGCAACCGTCAAAGCGACGACCAGGCGGGTGAGCCTGCGCGCACCGTGGGAAAGCGGTTCGGCGCGCAAGCCGGGACGGGCGAGGGCGAGAACCAGCGCGGCACACAGCGCAGCGGATATGCTGCGCCGCATCCAATGCCAGCCGCTGTGCAGCGGAGCTTCCTCGCGCGCGAAAGGCCAGCCGAAAGCAAGCTGCTCATACGCCATCATGCCGATCTGGAAACCGATCAGCATACCGGCGGCGAGGAGAATGGAACGGGTCGAACGTGTCACACGGGGCGCTCCCACCACGGACGCAGGGCTGCGGCGAGAAGCGCCCCGCGTACGAACAGGAGATCGACCATGTCGGGACCCGCCTTGGCGCCCATCTCGCTTTTATACCCGGCATCGCCGAGGCCCCAGCTTATCCGCTCAGTTCCGTGCGCGGCGGCGCGAGCGAAGTCCTCGTAAAGCAGGACCCTGCCGGGGCCGAATTGGGTAAAGCGTTCGTCGTAATTGTTGGCGATATAATAGCGCACGCCGCCGGCCTGAATTCCGAAGGTGAAGGCTGCCGGAACGTCTCCGATCCACATCACGCTGCCAAAGAGCATTTCGGCAAGCACGCGATCGTCGCACAGGTCTTCCCAATACCGGCGCATCGCCGGATCGCGGAACTTGGTATCGCCGCCATCGCCGAGCTTGCCCAGCCAACTCGCCGCCTCGATCCTCGCCATCGCGTCGCGGTGGTCGGCGGACCAGTCCGCACCGTTAAAAAACACCGTCCGCAGGGGACCTCCGTCATCCTCCAGCCGCCGCTTGCGCCAACGGTTCTTGCGCCGTGTCTTGGTCGAGGGCCAGCCATCGTCGGCGGCGAGCGCCGCGAGATCGAGTTCGAAGACTTTTCCGAGTGGACGGGAAAGAACCTGCCAGCCGGCCATCCGCGAAGCCCGTATCAGGGTTTCCAGCGACGCATCGCCTGTCTCGACGGGACCCAGGCGCCAGACACGGCCCAGATCGTTCTTGTGCCGGGCCAGGGCGCGGGACAGGTCCGACGCGGCTATGCGGGGGGCGACGGGGACTCCGCGAAACGGCCAGTAACAGCCGCCCACTTCGCGAAGCACGAACGGGCCCTTGCGGCGTTCCACAAGGGCGAAGGCGGCACAGGGCGAGCCCGCGTCATCGGTCGCGACGAAGCTGGTTGCCGGCGGAGCATTGCCCACCGCGAACCACCGATGGCGCAGAAAAGCGCGATCGGCCGGACCCGATTTCGCGAGGGCATCGAAGATCGCCGCTTCGCCAACACGCTGCTCGTTATGCGTCACGGACCTCTTCCGGCATAGGACTCCTAGCTTCCGAATGCCCTGCGCCAGACCCGAAACGCCAGCGATTTAGTCTGGTTGCTCGTCGGCCAACGCCCCGGCGCCGTGGGTTCGATGCCCAGTTTGCGAACGAGCCCATTGAAGCACCGTGCCCCTGCCTCGGCATAGCTCCATTCGCTGCGCCAGGTGATCGACAGCGAGATTGAGCTTTCCGGCCCGTTGCGCACGAAATGCGGCGCCATCACCGGCACGAACACCGCTTCGCCGGGGCCAATCGAATAGGGAGTGCCCGCGGCCATCATATCCTCGGTCCAGGGCAATTCGCGTGGCCCACCGAGATGATAGCTCTCATGAACCTCGTCGGGGGCGTAGCGTGTATCGCCCGCCGGAAACTGCGTCATCACCTTGCTACCCCTGAGCTGGAGCAGGATGTTGTGTTCGGGATCGAAATGATAGGGAGTGACGGCATGCGGGCTCGAGATGAAGATGAAGCCCTGCGGTGTCAGCATCTCGCCGGTCTTGGTCTCGATCGCGGGACGCAGCTCTTCGAGAAGATCCATCAAAAGCGCCCTGTATGCGGGGGCCTGTTCGATATTCTTCAGCACGGCCCAGCTTTCGCTGGTGGCGATGTGGCGGATCGTATCGCCGATGGTCATGCCGTTTCCACCGGGCTTGCCATCGATACCGATCGGCAGGTCGCCGCGATTGTATTCGATCGAGCTCTGCGGCAGTGCGGCGCCGAGTTCGGCCAGGGCGTCGAGGGTTAACCGCTCATCGTCTTGCAGATTGTGGTGCAGGACATGGGGGGTTTCGGGATAGGCGCGGCTGAAAGCCGCGCGCGATTCTTCCGGAAAAGCCGCACTTGCCTTGCGTGAGAGCACCGGATCGTGCGCAGTCATTGTCGTTTCTCCTCTCGGCGCAGTTCGATGGCCGACAAGACGGCTCCGATCGAACGACGCAGTTTTCCCCCAATTCCCACGGTCACCATCGCGATTTCGCGACGGTCGGACCAGATTTGTTCGATCATGGGATGACCGGGCGCGGCGCAGCTATCCGAAACGTCGATATCGCCGCGTTCGAGCATAGCGAGATTTTCGACTTGCAGGAGCAGGCCGGGAGACAGTTTCGCATGATTTTCGTCGAAGGCCGTCTTGAAACCGAAACTGATCGGCGGCGTCACGAAGGTACACAGCATGGCTATGGGCTTGCCATCGAGATGAAACGCCAATCGTTCCAGGCGGCCGTAACGGGCCGCTCCATGCAGACCCTCGCGAAACAGGGCTGCGGTTTCGGGCGCGCTCGAAAGCGATGATCCCCGCGCGCCCTTCCAGCCGGCGCGTTCGAGCGCGAGGAACGATTCGATCCAGTCCTCGAGCGCATCGGTGTCCGTTTGTCGGGAAAAGACGAGCTCGCCCGCTTCCTCCAGCCGCCGACGCTTACGGCTCAGTTCCTTGCGCCGCTTCTTTTCCATGGCAGCATTCATATGCTCTTGCGGCGACAACCCCTTGCACAGTGCAGCGCGTTGGACTGTCTTCACCGGTCTGAAGCAACGACCCGAACGGGCGGCCAGTTCACGAAGCGCTCCAAAAGCGGTGCCATCGGTCGGCAGATTGGCAAGATGAAAGAACAGGCTCGCGCGATGGTTCCGGTCGCACCAGTCGAGCAAATACTCCCAGAAAACGTGCGAATACCCTTCGGCCACCAGTGGTTCGCCGCAAAAACTGTTGGCGTGCAGCCAATTGGCAAGATGGGGGACGAACCGGCCGTGATAGTTCGTGCCGTACCGGATTGGCATGATACCGGCCAGCTTGCCACCGACGGCCAGAGTGGCGATGCACACGCGCCCCTGTGGATCGAACTGTTCGAGCGATGGTTTCAAAAACCAGCGCTCGCAGAAAGGGTTGGGGGTCGGCGCTGTGCACGCCAGTTCGTGCCATGCAGCCTCGGGTATCGTGTCGATGACCTCCTGCCAAGGCCGCACGGAAAATCCATCCGGCAAAGCCGGACAGGCCCTGCGGTCCACGGACAAGCCATGCCATCGGGCGTCGATGAGGTCTGCGATGCGCGTCACAAGGTCCCTTCCGTCACCCGGGCCGTATAGGGGTAAGGGGCTTAGACTCGGTTAACGCGGCAAAAACGAAAGGGCGGAGGTACCCGTCGGTCCCTCCGCCCCGTTTCGATAAGGAAGATCGGACAGATCAGCCCGCCGCAAGCGCTGCCAGAAGCAGCAGCGCAACGATGTTGGTGATCTTGATCATCGGGTTCACGGCCGGACCCGCAGTGTCCTTATAGGGATCGCCGACGGTGTCGCCGGTCACGGCAGCCTTGTGGGCTTCACTGCCCTTGCCGCCGTGATTGCCGTCTTCGATGTACTTCTTCGCATTGTCCCATGCGCCGCCCCCGGCGGTCATGGACAGGGCGACGAAGATACCGCCGATGATAACGCCGAGCAGCAATGCGCCGACCGCCGCGAAGGCCTGTTCCTGACCGGCCAGCAGGTCGATCGCGAAGTAAACCACGATCGGTGCCAGCAGCGGCAGCATCGAGGGGATGATCATCTCCTTGATGGCAGCCTTGGTCACGAGGTCGACGGTCTTTGCGTAGTTCGGCTTGCTGGTTCCGGCCATGATGCCCGGATCGGCAGCGAACTGCTCGCGCACATCGACCACGACGTCACCGGCAGCGCGGCCCACGGCGGTCATGCCCATCGCACCGAACAGATACGGGAGCAGCGCGCCGAGGAGCAGGCCAACGATCACATAGGGGTTCTCGAGGCTGAAATTGACGTTCGCATCCGGAAACAGCTTTGCCAGATCGGTCGTGTAGGCAGCGAAGAGTACCAGCGCGCCGAGCCCTGCCGAACCGATGGCATAGCCCTTTGTCACGGCCTTGGTGGTGTTGCCCACGGCGTCGAGCATGTCGGTCTTTTCACGAACGCTTTCGTCGAGACCGGCCATTTCGGCGATACCGCCGGCATTGTCAGTTACCGGGCCGTAGGCGTCGAGTGCCACGACCATGCCAGCAAGGGCCAGCATGGCAGTGGCCGCATAGGCGATGCCCATCAGGCCTGCGAGCTGGAAGGTGCCGATGATGCCCGCCACGATCACGAGAGTGGGAAGCGCGGTCGATTCAAGGCTGATGGCAAGGCCCTGGATCACATTTGTGCCGTGGCCCGTTTCCGAAGCCTTGGCGATCGAGCGCACCGGACGATAGTTCGTGCCGGTGTAATACTCGGTGATCCAGATGATCAGGCCGGTAATCGCAAGACCGATCAGCGAGCAGTAAAACAGCATGCGTCCGCTGAACTCGGTGCCCTGGATCTGCGTGGTCATGCTGCCGAGCGCATAGTCCATAACCAACCAGATTAACGGCACGGCCAGCACGGCGGTGACGATGAAGCCCTTGTACATCGCGCCCATCACATTGGTGCTGCCCTTGCCGAGCTTCACGAAATAGGTCCCGATGATACTGGTGACGATGCATGCACCGCCGATCAGAAGCGGCAGTGCCATCATCGGCATCAGAAGTTCGCCCAGTGCATCGCCGAAGAGCAGCGCGGTCAGCACCATGGTTGCACCGACAGTCACGACATAGGTTTCGAACAGGTCGGCGGCCATGCCGGCACAGTCGCCGACATTGTCGCCGACATTGTCGGCAATCACGGCCGGGTTACGCGGATCGTCTTCGGGAATGCCTGCTTCCACCTTGCCGACGAGATCGGCGCCGACGTCGGCAGCCTTGGTGAAGATACCGCCGCCCAAGCGCGCGAAGATCGAAATCAGCGAAGCGCCGAAGGCAAGACCGACGAGGCCGTAGACTACTTCGTCGCTGTCAGCGGCAAATCCTGCCGGACCCGATAGGTACCAGAAGAACACGGCCATCGAGAGCAGGGCGAGACCCGCCACGAGCATGCCGGTGATGGCGCCGGCCCGGAAAGCCAGGGTCAGGCCCTGCTGCAGCCCGCTCTGTGCGGCAGCCGCGGTACGCACATTCGAGCGCACCGAAATGTTCATCCCGATAAAGCCCGCGACGCCCGACAGGACAGCGCCGATGACGAAGCCGATTGCCGGAAAAGTGCCGAGAAACACGTAGACCAGGACTGCGACGACGACGCCGACGAAACCGATGGTGGTGTACTGGCGTTTCAGATAGGCCTGCGCGCCTTCCTGGATGGCGCCTGCGATTTCCTGCATTTTTTCATTGCCGGCGCCTGCATTGAGCACCTGGCGGCTGGTGACGAAGCCGTACACGACGGCCAGCAGTCCCAGCACGATGGCTATGAGAACTAAGTCCACGAAAAATCCCCTCCCGTTTGGTTTTTTGATTATGCGACCCGGCGCGGGAAACGCCGGAACATATCGGAAGGGGTATAAGCGGCATCTGTTACGTGACAAGGCCGAACTGCGCAGCGATCCGCGTGTGTCGATCGCCCGCCGCGCAAGCAATCAATGCCGGTAGCCGAGGCCGTCTTTGGGATCGAGAATGCGACCATCGAGCGAAAGGAACGGCTGTGCCCCTTCCACCATCCCGATCCGCGCGGCGGGCACGGGCAATTCGGCCGAGACCGGAGCCGTAAACAGGAGCTGATAATCGTCGCCCCAGCGGATGCACTCGTCGAAGCGGTCGCGGTCGGCCACGGGGATCGCCTCGCTCTCGAGTGCGAAGCCGAGCCCGCTTGCGCGCGCCATGCGCCAGCAGTCGAGCAGCAGCCCGTCCGAGACATCCATCATCGCGCCGACACGCGGTGCCAGCTTGCTTCCCGCGTTCAGGAGCGGGCGAGGGCGCCGATAGGCCAGGTCGTTGACGCTGCCCGAGTCGCGATCGGATATTCCGAGCATTGCCCGACCCAGCGCGCCCGTGACATAGATCGCCTCACCGCTGCGGGCGCCGCGCCTATCGGGTACGGGGGTATGTGTGGCTCTGCCGATTGCCGTGCAGCCCCACACGCGCCGCCCGCCGGCCCGCACCGTGTCCCCGCCGAGGAGAGGGGTGCTATACTCGTCCAGAACCTCGCGAAGGCCGGCGACGAACCGGTCGTCCCCGGTGCCGAGCATGTGCGAGACAAGCACGCCGACCGGCTCCGCACCTTTCGCCGCGAGGTCCGACAAATTCACCGCGACCAGTTTCCAGGCGATATCTGCGGGGTCTTCGTCCTCGCGAACATGGACGCCCAGAACCAGCGTGTCATGAGTGAGAACGAGCGTTTCGCCGCCAATCTCGACCACTGCGGCATCGTCTTCGAGCCCGCGCGCGGCGGGGTTGTTCGCTATCGCCTTCAACGCATCGACGAAATCCAGTTCCGCCATCACGCTATCCCGTCGCCCCGACCTCCGAGCCGGGGTCCAGCTTCCTTTGCCGATTGGCGGTTGGAAGCAAAGCAGCTTGACCCCGGATCAAGTCCGGGGTGACGGTGGTGAAGGGAGGCGAGCGCCCTCAGCGTCCGGCCTCTCTGGCCACTGCGTCGAGGATGCCGTTGACGAATTTCGCCTCGCGATCGTCGAAAAACGCCTTCGCGACATCGACATATTCGCTGATCGCGCTGGCCTTGGGGACATCGGGGCGGGCAAGCAGTTCATAGGCGCCCGCGCGCAGGATTTGCAGCATGGTTTTGTCGAGCCGCGCCAGCGTCCACCCATCGGCGAGGCGCGCGGTCAGTCTCTCGTCGATCTCCTCGCGCCGCGCATCCACACCGCTCACCAGATCGTCGAAGAAATCGACGTCGGCATCGGCATATTCCTCGTCCTCGATCACGCGACCGAGGCGGTGCTGGTGGAACTCGTCGAGCAGCTTGGCGAGCTTGGTGCCCTCCATCTGCTGCTGATAGAGCGCCTGGACGGCACCGAGGCGGGCGGCGCTGCGCGCCTGGGACTTGGAGTTCTGGTTCATTTCAGTCTCGTCGAAATCGATAGGGCGTGCGCAGGGAGGCCTTCCGCCTCCGCCAGCCTGACCGCCGCCGGACCGATCGCCGCGAGCGCCGCTTCGGAGGCATCGATAAAGCTGGTGCGCTTCATGAAGTCGAGCACCGACAACCCGCTGGCGAAGCGGGCGCGGCGGCCGGTGGGAAGGACGTGATTAGGCCCGGCGATATAATCGCCCACAGCTTCGGGCGTGTGCCGACCGAGGAAGACGCTGCCCGCATGGCGCAGACGATGGAACAGCACTTGCGGTTCGTCCACCATCAGCTCGACATGCTCGGCGGCCAGACGGTCCGACAGGGCGGGGGCCTGATCGAGGGTGTCGACGATCACGATCAGCCCGTGCGCTTCCCAGCTCGCCCTGGCGGTCTTTGCGGTCGGCAGTTCCATCAGCGCCAGATCGATTGCATCCTCGACCTGCCGGGCGAGACTCTCGCTGTCGGTGATCAGGATCGACTGGCTGGTGGGATCGTGCTCGGCCTGGCTGAGCAGGTCGGCGGCGATCCATTCGGGATCGTTGTTTGCGTCCGCGATGACGAGGATTTCGCTCGGCCCGGCCACCATGTCGATGCCGACCACGCCGTAGAGCTGTCGCTTGGCCTCGGCGACCCAGGCATTGCCCGGACCCGCAATCACATCGACCTTGCCGATCCGGTGCGTGCCATAGGCGAGCGCGGCCACGGCCTGTGCGCCGCCGACGCGCCAGATTTCGTCCACGCCCGCGATATGCGCCGCGGCGAGCACCAGCGGATTGACTTCGCCCTTCGGTGTCGGCGTTGTGACGACGAGACGCCCGACGCCCGCCACCTTGGCGGGGATCGCGTTCATCAGCAGCGACGAAGGATAGGCCGCGCGTCCGCCGGGCACATAAAGTCCCGCCGCATCGACCGCATTCCACCGCGCGCCAAGCCGCATGCCGATATCATCGGTATGGTCGCGATCGTCGGGGAGCTGGCCTTCGTGATAGGCGCGGATGCGGCTCGCCGCCATCTCCAGCGCATCGCGCAGATCGGCATCGAGCGCGCTATAGGCGGCGCGGCATTCTTCCGCCGAAATCTGCCAGTTGCCATCGTCACCAAGCCCATGATTGTCGAAGCGCGCGGTATAGTCGACCAAGGCGTCGTCGCCGCGCTCGCGTACTTCGTTGATAATCGCGGCCACGTCGCGCCCGACCTGCCGGTCGCTCTCGCGGCGGTTGCGCACCACGCGGGCAAAGGCCTTCTCGAAGCCATCGTCCGAAATCCGCAGCAATTGCATCAGGCGGCCTCGCGCCGGGCCGCGTCTGCGCGGAATGCCTCGACCAGCGCGGCGACGCGGAGATCGGTCTTGAGTGCAGCGCGGTTGACGATCAGCCGCGCCGAAATGTCGAGGATACGGCTCGTCTCGACCAGTCCGTTTTCGCGCAGCGTCGTCCCCGTGGAAACGAGATCGACGATCCGTCCGGCCAGGCCCAGTTCGGGCGCAATTTCCATCGCGCCGTTCAGTTTCACGCACTCGGCCTGGATTCCCTGCCGCTCGAAATGGCGACGGGTAAGATTGGGATATTTGGTCGCGACGCGCAGATGGCTGGCCCCGTCGATACTCGCCCCGCCTTCCTTCGGCTCCGCCACGGCCAGGTGGCAATGCCCGATATCGAGATCGACCGGCGCATAGAGATCGGCATAATCGAATTCCTCGATCACGTCCGATCCGACGATACCCATCTGCGCCGCGCCGTGGGCGACGAATGTCGCCACGTCGAAGGCGCGGACCCGGATCAGGCGCATATCCTCGCGCGTGGTGGCGAAGGTCAGCGATCGGTTGGCCTTGTCGTGAAAACCTTCTTCGGGCACGACGCCGGCACGGGCCATCACGGGCAGCGCCTCGTCGAGAATGCGGCCTTTGGGAACGGCGAAGGTCAGGCTGTCGTTCATGGCATGGGCAGATAGGCAGCAGCGGGACAAAGGGCAATGGCGATCGACAAGGCGAGATACGTGGCGATCGATCCGGATGCGACCGGACCGGAAGCGGTTGCCAGAGCCTTCGAGAACCAGGTTGCCTATTGCCGCGACAATGGTGCGCCGATCACCGCCCAAATCTGCCAATCCTTGCGAGAATTGCTCGACACCGACCGGGGAGGGGCGGTCATGCGCCGCGTAAGGCGCTGGGCAGGGCCAGCCCTTTCCGATGCATTGCCTCTGCGCGTGGCGGGTGGTCTGCACGCGCTCCATCTTGGCGGCGAGGAACCTGCCTTGTCCGCGATTTACGAAGGACTTGGGCCGACCGACGCGACCGAGCTAATCGCTTACGCGATCGAGCGGCACGAAGCCTTTCTGATGCCGTGGCTCGACGGTCCGCCCCAAACCAACGAGGCGGGGCGCTCGGCAAGCTTCGCAGCCGCTTTCCTTTGGCTCGTCGACCAGGGCTTGCCGGGCAATTTCGATCTGCTCGAAATCGGCTCCAGCGCGGGCATCAATCTGATGATGCGGCGCTATCGCTACGATTTGGGCGGCGTGAAGGTTGGACCCAAGACTTCGCGCATGCAGATTACGCCCGAATGGCGCGGCAGTCCGCCGCCCGAGGGCAATTTCGATATCGTCGGGGCGGCGGGCTGCGATGTCGCGCCGGTCGATCTGACCGACGAGGCGCAGGCGCTGCGGCTCAAGGCCTATATCTGGCCCGAATTCACCGCCAGGTTTGCCCGCATGGATGCGGCGATCGAAGCCGCGAAGACGTTTCCGCCCGAGATCGTGCGCATGCGGGCAGCCGATTTTCTCGCCGAGCGTTTGGAACGACCGCAGGAAGAAGGCACGACGCGTGTGCTGATGCATTCGGTGGTCTGGCAATATATCCCGCAGCCCGAGCGCGATCGGATCGTCGAGCTGATCGAGGCAGCGGGCGACCGCGCACGCGAGGATACGCCGCTGGCCTGGGTCAGCCTTGAGGCCAATCGCGATACGCATCGGCACGAACTGACGGTCAGCTACTGGCCGGATGGCGACATGCGCCGAAGGCTGGCAACGGCGCATCCCCACGGCAAGTGGATCGAATGGCGCGGTTGATCAGCCGGTTTTCGAGAGGAAAGCGTCGGCGGCAGCGTTGAAGGCTTCGGGCTTCTCCCACTGCACGAAATGGCCGCATCCAGGCACCTGCACCAGCTCGGGATTCTCGATCACCTCGTCAAGGCCGTCGAGGTTGGCAGGCGGCAGTGCCTGATCCTCCATCGCCCAGATCACCAGCGTGGGAATGGTCAGCTTGGGTAGCGGGACCGCTTGGTACCCTTCGGGCAGCTCGAATGGGGCATCCATCGGCAGCACCTCCATCGGGCTGGCGCGATAGTAATTGAGCATGCCGATTGCCGCATCGGGATCGGACCAGTCCTTGAGCAGGGCGGCCTGTTCCTCGGGTTCCATGGTGGCCATCACCTGGCCCTCGAAGACTTTCATGAGGAGGGCGGCCAAGCCATGCTCGCGCACCAGCGCATCATTGCCGGTGTCTCGGAAATCGCGAAAGTACTGGCTCGCCTCGCGCTGCTCGCGGTTTGTGTAGAGCAGTTTGGGAAACAGCACCGGGTGCGGCGCGTTGGCAATAATCGCGCGCGTCACGCGCCCGTTCATCATCCCACCGTAGGCGACACCCCAGGCGATCGCGCCGCCCCAGTCGTGTCCGACGATGGTGAATGTATCGACGTCCAGCGCATCGGCCAGAAGGAAGACGTCGCCCACCAGCTTGTCGGGCGTATAGGCCTCGACCTCTTGAGGCTTGGACGATCCGCGATAGCCGCGCTGGTCGGGCGCTATGCAACGGAACCTGTCCGAGAAATGTGCGATCTGGTTGCGCCAGGTGCGGTGGCTTTCGGGAAAGCCGTGAAGGAAAATCAAAACCGGCGCATCGCGCGGCCCTTCGTCGACCACGTCGAGTTCGATCCCGTTGGCGAGCACGACCCGCTTCTGTTCGAGTGTCATGCTCAGCCTTCCGCCTTCATCTTTTCCATATAGCCCGCCGCGACCATGCCCGCGACCTGGTCGAGCAATTGATCGGGCGTGCGGCGCATTTCGCCCATCGCCTCTTCCATGCCTTCGGCCACGATAATTTCGCGCTGGTTGGCCGCGACCGCATCGACAATCCGCCTGGCGGCCTCGGCAGGGGCTATGCCGTTGTCGATCACCTGGTCGCTGCGTCCGCGCCTGCTGCCGTCGGCGGTCAGCGCGTTGCGGCTGACATCGGTCGCGACCGAACCGGGACACACGACATGGACCGAAACCCCTTCCTGCGAAAGCTCGGCCCTCAACGCGTCGGCATAGCCGATCAGCCCGAACTTCGCCGCACAATAGGCGGTTCGCATCGGCACGCCGACCTTGCCGGCGATCGAGCTGATGAACAGCAGCGTGCCGCTCTGCCGTTCGACCAGATGCGGCAGCAACGCCTGCGTCGCGGCGATCTGTGCGGTGAGGTCGATATCGATAATTTCGCGATAGACGGAAATGTCGGTGTCGATCGCCGCGCTGCGCTGCGATACACCTGCATTGGCGACGAAGATATCGACACCGCCCTGCCAGGCGATGGCCTTGCTCGTCGCTGCCCGCATGGCCTCGTCGTCGCGCACGTCGAAGGGCAGGATCAGCGTCTCCGTTTCGATGCCTTCCGCCACGCTGGCGAGCCTCGCTTGGTCGCGGCCCGACAGGATGATACGCGCACCGCGGCTTGCCCATTCGCGCGCCAGGGCCGCGCCGATGCCGCTGCTCGCGCCTGTGATCCAGGCGGTCTTGCCTTCGAAACTCATGAATTCCCCTTTATGGATAGGTAACGGTCTTGGGCGCCCCTTCGGGTAGGGGGATGAATTCCTCCTCGTCGCCCGGAACTTTGGGAAAGCGGCCCTCGCGCCAATCGTCCTTGGCCTGGTTGATCCTCTCGCGGCTGGAGCTGACGAAGTTCCACCAGGCATGGCGCTTCGTCTCGAACGCTTCGCCGCCGAGCAGCATGACCCGCGCGCCGCTTTTGCTCTCGAGCGTCATGTCGCGCCCGGGCTGCAGGACGGCGAGTTCGAATTCCTTGAGCGCATGGCCGTCCACGCTTGCCTCGCCTCCCACCAGCATGACCGCCCTTTCGTCGGCGTCTTCCTCCAGCGGGATCGCCCCGCCTGCACCGAGGACGATTTCGGCATAGATGGTGTCGGCATAGGTCGTGGTCGGCGCGCGTTCGCCCCATAGTTCGCCCATGATGACCGTGGCCGTGGCGCGGCCATCCTCGATCACGGGCAGAGCGGTGATCGCTTCGAAGGCCGGATCGATCTCCTCGCGTCCGTCGGGCAGGGCGAGCCAGGTTTGCATGCCGTAGAGCTTCGGTCCTGCCTGGCGTTCTGCCTGCGGCGAGCGTTCCGAATGAACGATGCCCCTGCCGGCGGTCATCAGATTGACTTGGCCGGGCCGGATGGTCGAGAAACTGCCCAGGCTGTCGCGATGGTCGATCGCTCCCTCGAACAGCCAAGTGACCGTGGCGAGATTGATATGCGGATGAGGGCGGACATCCATGCCGCTGCCCAGGTCGAGCTGCGCGGGGCCGAACTGGTCGACAAAGATGAACGGGCCGACCATGCTGCGTGCCTTGGACGGCAGCACCCGTCGCACTTGGAACTGTCCGAGATCGTGAGTGACCGGGGTCAGCGTCTGCTCGAACAGTGCCATGCGTTTACTCTCCTAACTGGTGGGTGCCGAGGCCTGAATGGCGAGGGCGTGAACCCGCTCGCCGGGAATGTCGCCCAGCGCCTTGTTGACCATTCGCTGGCGCTCGAGACGCGACTTCTCGGCAAAGGCGGCGGCCTCGATCACCACGGTGAAATGCGATTCTCCGCTGCCGTCGTCGCCCGCGTGACCGGAGTGCTTGGCGCTGTCGTTGATTACCTCGAGCCGGGTGGGCTCGAACGCATCGATCAAACGGCGTTCCATTTCCTGTTGGACGGTTCCTGCCACGGGTTCGAATCTCCTTCTCGGGGTTTGCATAGCGCGTTTCGCTCCCCATTCTAGAACGAATGCGCCGGACAAGGTTTCACGGAAGGTACGGAGAAAGCGGCAAAGTGTGCGCGCACCCTACCTGCGAGGAGGCTGGCGAGTTCCGCGCGCCGGGCGGGCGCGGGCATGGATTCGACGGTCCGGGGGAATGGCGCTGGCTGTGTCTCGACCATGTACGCGAATTCAACGCGGGCTATGATTGGTTCGAGGGAATGAGCGCCGAGGAAGTCTTTGCCGCACAATCCCCCGGCGCGGGCTGGCGCACCGAAAGCCCCAGCTTCCGCCCCACTGCAGGTGTCGATGGCATGCCCCGCTGGGCCGATTTCGACGATCCGCTCGATGCGATTTCGGCGCGCGCCGCCGGGATCAAGAGCCGTGCAAAACGCGAAGCGGAAATGGCGATGGATGGCCGCTTCAGCCGCGAAGAGGCCGAGGCGCTGGAGGCGATGGGGCTGGGGCTCGACACCGATCGCCGCCGCCTGCGCCGTCGCTATTCGGAACTCGTGCGCCGCTATCACCCCGACCGAAACGGGGGCGATCGGCAATATGAGGCGCGGCTCAACCGGGTGGTGGAAGCCTATCAAATGCTACGGAAATCGCGCGCGATCGCCTAGCCCCCTAGCATGTCGATCGCAGCTGCCAGCTTGTTCCGGATTTCGCGGGCCGCCCGGTCGAGATCGGGATTGTCGATTGCCTGCATCGAAGCGACCGGATCGATGGCGGCGACTTCGACCAGGCCCTTGTGAACCTGTTGCACGATAACATTGCAGGGCAGCATGGTACCCACCTTGTCTTCGAGCTGCAGAGCGGCATGCGCTGCCTCCGGATTGCATGCACCGAGGATGGTATAGGGCTTGAAATCCTTGCCCAGCTTGTCCTTGAATGTCGCGCTCATGTCGATCCGGGTGACGATGCCGAAGCCCTGATCCGCCAAGGCACGTTCGACTTGCGGCATCGCATCTTCGAAGGTTTCATGCATGTGGGTGGACAGATAATACGACATGGGGGGCCTCCTTTTTCTACAACAAGCGACTTCCGCGCTTCGGGTTCCGCGGAGCCGGGACGGTATCACGCTCTTCGCGCCGCGCGGATGATGGAACCCGGCACACAACTGCTTTGGCTAGCCCTGTCGGAAGGCCCAGCGCAGCGTTTTGCCCATGCCCCACGTCGCCGCGCGTGCCGGTATCGCCGCGAGGCCCGGTCGTTCCAGGCCGAGCATCGAGCGGGCGAATGGCGGGAGCAGGGCGACCGCTTCCGCTCCGAGCAGGGCTTGGACGGCCGGGGGCGAGCCTTCGGGGCGCTGGGTAAGCACGAGTTGGGCAATCTCCCGCGCAGCCGGTGAACTGGTCAGGTCGGCGCGAAGGTCGCGAAATATCGTTTCGGCCTCGCGGCGGTTTTCCGGCACCGGATCGGCGCCCAATGCGCGGGCGACAAGAGCGAATTGGCGATAGTATTCGTCCTGCTCAGCGCCGTGCATGTCCGGCTTAACGTGTCGGATGTAGGCGGCGAGGAAGCTGGTCGCCTCGGCCACATGGACCCAGGCGAGGGTGCGTGGGTCGGTAGCCGAATAGGGGGAACCGTCGGGCAATGTACCGGAAACGCGCGCGTGTATCCGGTTTACCCGCTCGATTGCCTCCATGGCGTCATCGCGATGGCCGAAGGAGGTAACGGCGATAAATCGCGCCGTTCGTCGCAGCCGCCCATGCATGTCGCTGCGAAAATTGGAATGGTCGAGCACGCCCTGCAAGGCGTGCGGATGGAGCATCTGCAGCAACAAACCGCGAATGCCGCCGACCATCATCGCCACGATATCGGCGTGGACCATGCGAATCGGGCTGTCGCGCTCGAACAGCGCCTCGTCGGACGGCGGCACCGGCTTCTGCCCCCCTTCCACATCGTTGAACACACCGCGTACTCGCTCGACGAGCTTTAGGCGGAGGCGTTCGGAAAGCGGTGTCGGCGGCATCGGGGGCGACTATGCGGCGGCCCGGGGGGAGAGTCGAGTGCCGCTTGGGCCGTACCGCGATTTCGTTGCTTGCAGCCACCTACCCATCCGTCTAACCCGCCTTTCGCGATGAACGATATGACCGACAAGACCTTCGACGCTTCCGCCAAAACCGTGCTCGCCGCGCCCGACATCACCGTCGACGTGCGCGAGACCTTCGGGATCGATATCGACTGGCAGGTACCCGCTTTCTCCAAGCCGGACGAACGCACGCCCGATCTCGACGAAGCCTATGTTTTCGATCCGGACACGACGCTCGCGATCCTTGCCGGCTTCGCGCATGATCGCCGCGTGATGGTGCAGGGCTATCACGGCACGGGGAAGTCGACCCATATCGAACAGGTCGCCGCGCGCCTCAACTGGCCGTGCATCCGCATCAACCTCGATGCGCATATCAGCCGTATCGACCTGGTGGGGCGCGATGCCATCGTGCTGCGCGACGGGTTGCAGGTCACCGAGTTCCGCGAAGGTCTGCTGCCCTGGGCGCTGCAGCATCCGGTCGCGCTGGTGTTCGACGAATATGACGCGGGCCGTCCCGACGTGATGTTCGTGATCCAGCGCGTGCTCGAACAGCAGGGCAAACTGACCCTGCTCGACCAGAACCGCGTGATCCGGCCCGACCCGCATTTCCGCCTCTTCGCCACCGCCAACACGGTGGGACTGGGCGACACGAGCGGCCTCTATCACGGCACGCAGCAGATCAACCAGGGCCAGATGGACCGCTGGAACATCGTCGTCGGCCTCAACTACCTTCCGGCCGAGACCGAACAGAAGATCGTCGAGGCGAAGAATCCGGAGATCGATCCCAAGATTCTCGCCGACATGATCAAGGTCGCAGATTTGTCGCGCCAGGGCTTCATCAACGGCGACATCAGCACCGTGATGAGCCCGCGTACGGTCATCACCTGGGCGCAGAACTACGCCATCTTCAAGGACGTCGGCTTCTCCTTCCGCCTCAGCTTCCTCAACAAATGCGACGAGGAAGAACGCATGCTGGTGGCCGAATACTACCAGCGTGTGTTCGGCGAGGACCTGCCCGAAAGCGTGGTCGGGAAGAGTTAAGGATAGACCCCCTATGAATTACTGTGTTGTTAGATTAACACAGTAGGCGATGGGCGTTTTCGATTCCTTCCGGCGCAAGCCCGAACCGCAGGCGGAGTTCTCTCCGCATCGCGGCTATTACGCCACGCATGACGGGCTCGATTACGAGGATTGGGACAATCGGCTGGACCGTCTCGACGATGCGCTGGCAGCCGAAGAGAAGAAGCGCCTGCGCTTCTGGCAGCGCGACTACTGGCGAGGCCGCCGCAAGCGCTGGTGGGCGGGGCGCATTCTTGCCGGGCTGATCGGCCTGTTCATTGCGCTGGTGGCGTGGCTGGCGATCACCGCGCCGCTGTCCAAGTCGCTCGAACCGATCGCAGCGCCGCAGATCACGCTTCTGGCGGCCGATGGCACGCCGATCGCGCGCAATGGCGCGATTACCGACGAGCCGGTCGAGGTGGCGAAGCTGCCGCCGCATGTCGTCGAGGCATTTCTCGCGACCGAGGACCGCCGCTTCTATTCGCATTGGGGCGTCGACCCGCGCGGGATCGCGCGCGCCGCCTGGACGGGCACCGGCGGCGGCAGCACGATTACCCAGCAGCTCGCCAAGTTCACCTTCCTGACCCCCGAACGCACGCTGACCCGCAAGGCGCGCGAGGCGCTGATCGCCTTCTGGCTGGAAAGCTGGCTGACCAAGGACGAAATCCTCAGCCGCTACCTCTCAAACGCCTATTTCGGTGACAATGTGTACGGCCTGCGCGCGGCGAGCCTGCATTATTTCTATCGCAAGCCCGAAAATCTCAGGCCGAATCAGGCTGCGATGCTTGCCGGCTTGCTCCAGGCGCCCAGCGCCTATGCGCCAACCAAGCATTACGACCGTGCCGAAAAGCGCATGCGGATCGTCATCCAGTCGATGGTCGACGCGGGCTATATCACGGAGGCGGAAGCCCGCGCGATGAAGCCTCCCGCGCTCGATGTGCGCACGCGCAACGATTTGCCCACGGGTACCTATTTCGCCGACTGGGCGCTGCCCGAGGCACGTGAGTTCACCGAACAGGGCTATGCCCGGCAGACGCTGACGACCACGCTCGACAGCCGGTTGCAGAACATCGCCCGGCAAGTGACGCAGCGCGCACCGCTGGGCGAGGCACAAGTCGCGCTCGTCGCGATGCGGCGGAACGGCGAGGTCGTCGCCATGATCGGCGGCAAGGACTATGCGAAATCGCCGTTCAACCGGGCGACGCAGGCCAAACGCCAGCCCGGATCGACCTTCAAGCTGTTCGTCTATCTGGCCGCGCTGCGTGCCGGGTGGAGCCCCGAAGACAGAATTGCCAATACCGAGATCACCGAGGGAAGCTATCGCCCCAAAAATGCGCGCGAACGCTATTCGGAAAACCTGACGCTGGAAGAGGCCTTCGCACAGTCGAGCAATGTCGCCGCAGTCCGCCTGCTGGGCGAGGTGGGCAGCGAAAAAGTCATCGCGACCGCTCGTGATCTCGGGGTCACGTCACCTCTCGCCCAGGGCGATCCGAGCCTCGCCTTGGGAACTTCGACCATGTCGCTGCTCGAGTTGACCTCCGCCTATGCCGCGGTTGCCGCCAATGAATATCCGGTCGAGCCGCATGCCTTCGCGCGGCCGGAACGCGGCTTCTTCGAGAATTTGTGGGACGGCCCGTCGAGCCTGTCGTCCTCGACCCATTCGGAGATGGAGCGGATGCTGCGCGCGGCGATCAACGAGGGCACGGGGCGCGCTGCGATGTTGCGCGGGCCGAATTATGGCAAGACCGGGACCACGCAGGACAATCGCGATGCGCTGTTCGTCGGCTATGCCGGTGATCTCGTGGTCGGCGTATGGATCGGCAATGACGACAATTCGCCGCTCGCCGGGGGGATCAGCGGCGGGGGATTGCCGGCGCGGATCTGGCGCGATTTCATGAACCGCGCGATGAATGTGAAAGCGGCACCGAGCCAGCCTGCGCCCCGCGAACAGGACGACCCGGGCGGACCGATCGAGCCGCTCGACGTCCCCGAAATCGACGATATTCCGATCGGCGATGGCAATTCACGCCTGCGCATCCGCGAGGGCGAAGCGATCTTTTCGACGGAAATCGACGGGATTCCGGTCGATATTACCTTCGGTGAAGGCGGCGTGGCGATCGACGAAGAAGCTATCGAAGAAGCGCGCAGGCGAGCCGATGAGCGCCGTTACGATGTCATCCGCGACCGGCGCGACGAAAGGTTGCGCGAAATGGAACAGGACGCCGGTAATTAACCTTCCGGGCTGGCCACCAGAACGTTCATCACGGCTGTCGCCACCGGGCGAGTGCGATCGTCCTGCCATGCTTCGACAGTGATATTGGCACTGCGCCGCCCCAGTTTGGTCACGCGGCCCAGCGCATAGCTGGTGCGGCTTTTGCCGGCCGCGAGATACTGCACCGTGATGTTGATCGGCTTGAGCATCGCCGCCCGGCTCTGGCGGCCAAGTTCCGCGCGCAATGCGGCGTAGCCCGCCGTTTCCAGAAGCCCCCCGGTGGCTCCTCCGTGATAATGCTCGGGACGGCCTTCCACGGTTTCTTCGAACGGAACCGAGAGGATCGGGATACCGTCCTCCCAGCTTTCGACAGTAATGCCGAGCGAACGGGCATAGGGTGTGAGCGCTTCGATTTCTTGAGCCATGTCAGAGCCTCGGGGCGGCGGCGATTTTCATGAACACCGCCTGGATATGAGCCACCGGATCCTCCGCATCGCCATCATGGGCAAGGCCCCGGACGAAGGCGGCGCTGCGCGTCAGGCGATAGCATTGCGAACGCCCGAACACGCTGGCCCCTTCGCGGGCAGGGCGCACGTAATCGACGCGCAGATCGAGCGTGGCGATGGCGGTGAAATCGTCCATCGCGCGCCAGATCGCCATGCCGCTGGCCATGTCCATCAGGCTGAGAATGGGGCCGGAAGCCAATACCCGCTGCCCCTCTTCGCCGAGCAGGTCCTCGCGCCAGGGCAGTTGCAGCTCGACCCAATCGTCGCCGTGGTCGGAATATTGCAGCCCGAGCCAGCCCGCATGTCCCCGACCCGTAAGGAAGGAGGTGGCCTTCGATGGATCGAATTTTCGCGCTTTCTCGCTCATTGCCGGGTGCGATAGCCGCACAAATCGGGGGCTTTCAATGTTTTAATTTCAGTTCGACGTACCTTGCCGCCAGCTTTGCCGGCGGCGGACGGGGGCATCGGGTCGGGGTCCGCCGGATTGCAGGAGCATTTCATGACTTTACCCAAGATCGATTTGGCCAGCCTGGCGGAACTGGACGGGGCCGTGGGCCTCTTTGGCAGCCTGGCTGCTGTGGCGTCGGACGATACGATCGTGGCGATCATGGTCTACGTCCACGATATGACGCAGGTCGACCTGTTGTTCTAAGCGCATAGCGAAGATCATGCATGTCGATCCGCGGATAGGCGCGTTGCGCGGGGACCGTATCGCGCAACGCGCAATGCAAGAAGCGGTTTTGTCGGCCGCGGAGGATTGCCGCAGGGAGGGCGGGCTATCCCGGGTTATCGGCGAACTGGAGGACTATGGAGCTGGGGCGGAGCTGGCGGAATGCGAGGCGCTGCAACGCCTGGTCGGCGCGGAGGAGGCGGCGCGGGCGGTCATCCTGCCGATGATAGAGCGTCTGGTGAGGCAACAGCGCGAGACACCGCTGGCGCAACTTTCCTTGCGCCATCAGTCCGGCGCGGGTTTTCATTTCCTCCAACTCGCGGCCAAGGGTTCGGCCACGATGGGCCTGGCGCTCCATGATGGAATGGTGCCCGCTACATCGAACCCCGTCGCGACCTTCCCCGATGCGGAGCGGCATGAGATAGTCCTTGTCGGCGAGGCCGAGATCGAACCCCTCCGGATCGTGACGGATTGCGGAGATCGGGTGGAAGTCGCTCGTACTGTTCGGCGTGTCGACCGGGGCGATTGCATCGTACTTGCCGACGCCGACTGTTCGCGCGTCGTGCGACGGGTGCATGGATGCATGCTCACCTTGCGGCTGGCGCGGGTAGGGGATCGCCCGCGCCCGACCCGTCAGGTCGATCTCGCTTCGGGAAGGGTGGTTCACAAGGCAAGTGGAAACCGGCGTGAAAGCCAGCATGAAATGATGGTTGCGCTGCTGGGGCGGATGAAGCGGAGCGATGCCGCGCCCGTACTTGCGGACGTTGCCCGATCGGGGGGCGATCATGTGCGCTGGCAGGCACTGCGCGAATGCCTGGCGCTGAATACGAGTCAGGGCATGGATACACTCAGAACACTGGCGTCGGACGCTTCCGATCCGCTCTCTTCCCACGCAAATGCCCTGCTTTCTCAGCTTGTCGAGCGTTATCCAGAACTGGAACAGGCCGAAGGAATGCCATGCCGCGCGTGATCGCCAATACCCAGTCGGCTGCCGCAAGCCTCGAGGAAACCGTCGACGCGATTGCCGAGGGCTTCGATCCCCGGGATGATGCCAGCACCGACGCAGCCGCCGCCGCGCTGGAACGTCTGGCCAATAACCGAACCTTCCTTGGCGATCTGATGATCGAGCAATTGCGCGAGCGGCACCGCGATACCTTCGAAGACAGCGCTTACGGCCCGCAGGCGATTGTGCTGTCACCGCTGGTCGGAGACTGCTTCCTGCGTGCCAACATCTGGCCGAGCGAGAGCGAAACCTGTTTTCGGACCAGCGGCGCGAAGAGCTTCGTCTACGGTGTCCCGCACGATCACAATTTCGATTTCCTCACCGCAGGCTATTTCGGCCCCGGCTATCGCAGCGATTATTTCGAAATCGTCTATGAGGACATTGCCGGATATTGCGGCGAGAGGGCGGAACTGCGATTTGTGGAACGCAGCGCGCTGGCACGGGGCAGGCTGCTGCATTATCGCGCGCATAGGGATGTGCATTCCCAGTTGCCGCCCGAATCGACTTCGGTTTCGCTCAACATCATGCGTGTGGATGCAGGGCAGGAGTGGTTCGACCAGTACGGCTTCGATCTCGATCGCGGCTCGGTCACATGTCGGCTTAATCCTTGCGCAAACGAGACATTCCTGCGCTGCGCGGTTGCGCTCGAAAGCGTCGAGGCTCTGGACCTTGCGGAGCAGTTCGGTCGCGACCATCCCAGCGGGCGCATGCGGCTAGCCTGCTTCGAGGCGCGGGCGGGCCTCCTGCACAGCGATGCCGAGCGTGACGATCTGTGGCGCGACGCCGAACTGGCAGGAGATTTGATGCTGGCGCGTGAGGCTCAACTCCGCCGCGCCATGCTTCACCTATGAAACCCGGCGAACAGAGCGCACCCGCAGATCGCGGACACGATTTCGATTATCCCCTGTGGTCCGGAGCGGGGCTGAGTTGCGGGGGTAAGCTCGGTATGAGAATACGCCATTTCGCTCTGGGCGAAGTGCCCGAGAGCATCGATCCGCCCCCCTTTCGGGCATCGCTAGAACCCGCCGCCCGCCAGCGTGTCTATTGCACCCTGGAGAATGATTGCCGCCGCATGGCTGTCGATCTTCTCCGCGCGCTTGGCGCGGCTCATATCCTGCCCGAGCATGGCGGCTTCGGCGCTGGAAGTAGACCAGCGTTCGTCCCACAGCAGCACCGGTAGCGAAAGCGCCTTGGCGAGGTTTTTGGCATAGGCGCGGCTCGCCTGCGCGCGCGGCCCTTCGCTGCCATCCATGTTACGCGGCAGGCCGAGGACGACGCCCTTGATCGATCGTTCGTCAACGATCGCGCGCAAGGAACTGATATCCTTTGTGAACTTGCTGCGCGGCACGGTTTTTCCCGCAGTGGCATAGCGCCATCCGGCATCGCATGTGGCGACTCCGATGGTTTTGGTGCCGAGATCGAGCGCGAGCAAAGCGCCGCCTTCGGGCAACGCATCACCATAGGTCAGCGCGTTATCGGTTACGATGCCCGTGCTCTCGTCCATGCCTTCACTCGCGCGACGACGTCTTCCTGGATGTTCTTCCAGAATAGCGGAATGTCGTAAACGTGGTAGTTGCCACCCGGCAGAACGCCTTCGCCCAGCTCGGGCGGATCGCCGATCCTTAGCAGGCCCCGATCGTCGCAGCGCGCAGGCACCGCACCGGCAACCAGTTCGGCTGTGGCAAGATTGCTGCTGGGGACGAGCGTACCGAGATTGCGCGAGGCCACTGCCGAACCGCCCGCCGTGCCTGTCAGGGGGTTAACGCAGACGATGGGATCGTCCACCCCCCGCGGTTTTCCATCGAGGCCCGGAACGGCGCTGTAGCGGCGCAGAAGCTGACCCGCATCGCCATCATCGGCAAAGCTGGCATAGGCGATCAGGCAGGCGGACTGATTGGGCGCGGCGCAGGCCGGCAGGGGGAGGGCGGGCAAATCGTGCTCGACCGAAATCGGCCACCCCGGGGCATAAACGGCGGCGATCCGGTCCTCCAGCGGTGTGCCCGCTACTTTTTCGCGCAGCAAGCGCAGCACATGGGTCGAGCCTTGGCTATGCCCGGCGAGCACGATCGGTTTATCCGGACCCACGCTCGTCAGGAAATATTCGAAGGCCTGCGCGACATCGGCATAGGCCGCGTCGATGGCCTTGGTGGCGTCGGCCTTGTCAGTCAGGAAGGCGCCGACGGCGGCCTGTCGGTATTTGGGTGCCCACAGTTCTTCCGCACGGTTGAAAGGGCTGGCCAGCCCGCGCAGGAAAACGGCGGCAAGCCGGTCGGTGTCCGCATCATTCAAGGCGGCGTTCCAATCACCCAGGGCACCCTTGGTATAGCTGGTCGGCGGTACGAAGAAGACCACGAACCTGGGCAGCGTATCGCTATCCGCCGCTTCTCCGCTGCGCGAACCGGTGGTCGCGAGCGGATCGGGAGCGTCCAGGCTACGTTCGGCCGCAGGCGTGTCGGGCGAGGCTTCGCGTTCGGCAGGGTCGGGCGCGCTCTCGGCGATGGCCGGCTGGTAGCGCGCGGGATCGCTAGTGCCGATCCCCGGGCGCGAATACCACATGCCCGGGTCCCGATAGGCATTGGCCGCCAACGGTTCCTGTTCGACGAATTCGCCGCGAGGGACGAAGGCGATTTCCGTCGCTTCGCGCGACCAGATCGATAGCGCGATACCGCCAACGATGACCAGAACGATACAGAATGCAACGAAATACAGGAATTTACGCGCCATTTTCGGCACCTTCTCTTAGCTGTTCTTCGCTCGCCTGCTCAGCCCGCCTTTCGAGCGCAACTTTTAGCATGGCCAGAAGCGGATCGGCCAGGAAGAGGCCGAGAATGCCAAACAGAATACCCATGATGAGCTGGAAGGCGAGAACCAGCGCGGGGGCGAGATCGACCGTCTTCTTGGCGATCATCGGGATCACCACGTAACCGTCGAAATTCTGGACGAAGAGATAGACGACGATGGTGTAAACGCCCATCTCGACGCCGCCGGAAAAGCCGACGAGCACCATCAATACGCCTGAGACGATCGCGCCGAGATTGGGGACGAAGGCAAGGAGACCGGTAAGGATTGCCAACAGCGCCGCCATGGGCACGGCTCCGATACCGATCAGCGGCGCGACGACCGCCAGCATGATGTATGTGAACACGGCTTCGACCACCATGCCCAGCAGGCGACCCGCCATGAGGCGCCGCATCGTCTGGCCCATCCGCTCGGCGGTTTTGTAGAAGCGGCCGCGTTGCTGGCGTGGCAGCATCCAGGCGACCCCGCGTTCATATAGCTGCGGGTCGATCGCGACGTAAACCCCGATCACGAGGATGAGGACTATGGTTGCCACCCCGCCCAGAATCCCGCCCAATGCGCGGGTGACGGTGCTTATGCCGCTGCCGATACTGCCGAGGTAATTCTGCAGATAGTCCTGGTTGATCTGGATACCCTGGCTGCTGACCCAAGCGAAGAGTTCTTCGAGCTGCCGTTCGATGATGGCCGGCAATTGCGCCGCTTCCTGCGAAATCGTGGCACCCGCGAAATAGCCGAGCCACAGCAGGAAACCTACCGTCCCTACCAGCACGATCGCTACCCGCCAGCTTCGTCCGATATGAAGTATACGGCCAAGCAAGCGCGCCCCGCCATCGATCATCGAGGCGAAGACCATGGCCCCGAAAATGACCAGCAAGGGCCGCGCAATCCACACGGCGAGCGCGACGGTGCCAACCACCGCGACCCATACCATGGCGCGCGACACCTCCAGTCGGATGCGGGGATCGTTGATGCGCGAAGGGCTGGTGCCGAGGTCCCGGTCCTGAAGCTCCTGTGTCTCTTCCGCCATTTACGCCCTTTCTATGGGGATCCTAGCGTTCGGAGCCGGGATTTCGTTCCGCGACGGCAGGGCGCAGGGTCGACCAGGCACGGCCTTCGCGCAGGCTCGTCCACCAGCTTATCGGGTTGAGCGAGGTCGTCCCGTCGAGCGAAAAGGTGATGAATTCGGCACGTCCGCCGATATTTTCCAGCGGAATGGGTCCCAGCAGACCACGCGGATGATCGAGTTCGCGGCTGTCGGCCGAATGATCGCGATTGTCGCCCATCACGAAAACGTGATCCTTAGGAACCGTGATCTCGGCGAAATTGTCGAGTGCCTGGTTTTGGTGATCGATGACTAGATAGGTCGCCCCGTTGGGCAGCGTTTCGCGTAGGACGGGTACGCGGCACACGCGCTTGCCGTCTTCGCTCGCCCGGAAATCGTCGAAGCCGAACCCGTCGCAGCGCGAATTGGCATCGAGCGGCAGATCGATAGCCGGTTCGACCTTCTGTTCCACCGGCGTACCGTTGAGGATGATCTGGCCATTGCTGACCGCAATGCGATCGCCGGGCAGGGCGACGACGCGCTTGATGTAATCCTCGTCGCGTTGCGGATGCACGGGAATGACGATATCGCCATATTCCGGCGTCGATCCGGCAACACGCCAATCACCGCGCGGGGCCAAGTGGAAGCTGATCGAGCTCCAGTTCCAGCCGTAGGGATATTTGCTCACCACCAGCCGGTCGCCGACCAGCAGGTTGGGCATCATCGATTCCGACGGGATGTAGAAGGGTTTGGCAATGAAGCTGTGGAAGGCGAAGACCGCCAGCAGCATTAGGGCAAGGCCGCGGATTTCCGCGATCCAGTCGACCTTTTCGTCGGATTTCTTGGATTTCTTGTTCACTGCCGTGGCGCCGGTGGTCACTGGGGTATGGCCTCGATTATGACGTAGGCCTGTGCCCATGGATGGTCGTCGGTGAGGGTGAGATGAATACGGGCCTCATGGCCGTGCGGCACCATTTCCGCAAGCACGATTGCCGCGCCACCGGTCAGCGCCAGCGTTGGCGCGCCGGACCGGGCGTTGACCACGCCGATATCCCTCATGAACACGCCGCGGCGAAACCCGGTACCCACCGCCTTGGAGAACGCCTCCTTGGCGGCGAACCGCTTGGCATAGGTTCCAGCGATGGTAAACGGGCGCCGCCGCGCCTTGGCGCGTTCGATGTCGGTAAAGACGCGGTTCTCGAAACGCTCGCCGAAACGATCCAGAGAGTTCTGGATTCGCTCGATATTGCAGAGGTCGGAGCCGAGGCCGATGATCATTCGCGCGTTCCTACACCACCACCAGCAACACGAACAGGACCATCAAGAGCGCTGCCAATCCCGCAACTCCCAGCGAATGTCCGGACTTCCCCATCCTCCACGATACCCAGCTCGACGCGGCCAGAAGCAGCGTCAACAGGATTGGCGCGAACATGGCGACGTAATCCAGAGCCGACATACTCTCCCAACCCATTGGTTGGGTGGCCCAGGCATATCCCAGCAGGAACATGATACTGGACGCCGCCAGCAAGCCGGCGAAAGTAATTCCGATCAGCACCGCGACCCAGAATCTGGGCTTGATTTCGCTCACCGCGCCTCGTCCATAAGCTGGCGCATCCGCCGAACTGCGGCTTCAAGCCCGACGAAGACCGCTTCGCCAACCAGGTAGTGACCGATATTGAGCTCGGCCAGTTCGGGGATTGCGGCGATCGGCTTCACATTCTCATAGGTGAGACCGTGCCCCGCATGCGGTTCGATGCCCATTTCACGCGCAAGCTTCGACATGGCGGCGATACGCTCGATCTCGCGCTGCTCGCGCGCGCTATCCCCGTCGAGCCCGGCATGGGCGTATTCACCGGTGTGGAATTCCACCACCGGCACGCCAAGTTGCCCGGCGGCCTCGAGCTGGCGTTCGTGGGCCTCGATGAACAGGCTCACGCGAATGCCATTGTCGCGCAGTTTCCACACGATGGGCGCGAGCGTATTGTGCAGGCCAGCCGCATCCAGCCCGCCCTCGGTGGTCCGCTCCTCGCGCTTTTCGGGCACGATGCAGGCGGCGTGCGGTTTGTGGGCCAGGGCAATCGCCAGCATTTCCTCGGTCGCCGCCATTTCGAGGTTGAGCGGGAGGTCGGTCGCGGCCTGAATGCGCTCGAGATCGGCATCGCGGATATGTCGACGGTCTTCGCGCAGATGCGCGGTGATGCCATCACCGCCCACCGCGGCCACGATTTCCGCCGCCCGCACCGGATCGGGATGATCGCCTCCGCGCGCGTTGCGGATGGTGGCGACGTGGTCGATATTGACCCCCAGGCGAAGGGGCGTGCTCAAGCCTTGCGGCTCCCGGGCTTGGTCACTTCGATGGCCGCCAGTTCTTCGGGCAACTCATCCTCGGCATAGGTGGGGAAAGTGATCTCGACCAACGGGAAGAAAGGAACGCCGAGATCGGCGGAACCATTGCTGCGGTCGACGAGGGCTACTTCGGCAATGACTTCGCCGCCTTCGCGCCCGATAGCCGCAATAGCCTCGCGGCTTGAAAGGCCCGTGGTCACCACGTCTTCCACCATCAGAACTTTGGCGCCGGGTTCGAGTCGAAAACCGCGACGCAAGTGGAATTCGCCCTCGGGCCGTTCGAGAAACATGGCATCCTTGCCCAGCGCGCGGCCCATTTCCTGACCGATGATGATGCCGCCCATGGCCGGGCTGACGACGACATCGATCCGGCTGCGGATGTCGCGCGGGATCTTCTGCGCGAGGGCGAAGGCCAATCGACCGGCACGCTCGGGGTTCATCAACACGCGCGCGCATTGTAGATAGTGTCCGCTGTGTCGTCCGCTGGAAAGCATGAAATGGCCTTCGAGCAGGGCTTCGCTGGCGCGAAATTCGGAGAGGATTTCTTCTTCTGTCATGGCGCTAGCGTCCAAAGCGCCTCGCGCTCGATTGCGCAAGAGGCAAAGCTGCATGCACATTTTTATCCGCCACCCGCTTGAGGCATTGGCAAAGCCTGCCTATAGGGCGGGCGCAATCGGGTCCTTTGTCAGGGGGCGCGTCCCGCCGCGCACGCGGGATTCGCGAAAGTGGCGGACCCGAAACGAGACACGACACGAAAGAGTGCCAAGACGATGAAAATTCTCGGCTCCCTCAACGGGTTCCACCGGATTGTCGCCAGCCTGGCGATGGCGGCGATGCTGGCTTTCGGCGCGCAGGGTGCAATGGCGCAAGATGCCGCCGAAGCGACCGCGACCGAACAACTCGAACAGATCGATCCCGCCGAAGCGGCCGATGTGGCCGATCCCGATGCGGTCGCTGCGGGTTCGGGGGCTTACACGCCGATGCAGCCCACCGAAGGCAAGGGCATGCCGGTTGCCGGCGGTATCGATGTGCAGCAGCAGTTCTCGCCGATCGGCCATCAGGCCAATTCGCTCCATATCGGGCTTGTCTGGGTGATGGTGCTGATCAGCCTCTTCGTGCTGGCATTGTTCGTTTATGTCATCCTGCGCTTCAACAAGCGTGCCAATCCGGTGCCTTCGAAGACCAGCCACAACACGATGATCGAGGTTATCTGGACGGTCGTCCCGGCGCTGATCCTGCTCGGTATCGCCGTGCCCTCGATCGGCCTGCTCAGCGCGCAGTACAAGTCGCCCCCCAAGGATGCGATCACCGTCAAGGCGATCGGCTATCAGTGGTACTGGGGTTATGCCTATCCAGACAATGGCGATTTCGAGATCGTCTCGAACATGCTGACCAAGGAAGAAGCGGAAGCGCGCGGCGAACCGCATCAGCTTGCGGTCGACAACCGCATGGTCGTTCCCGCCGGTGTGCCGATCCGCTTCCAGACCACCGCAGCCGACGTCATTCACTCGTTCGCCGTGCCCAGCCTGTGGTTCAAGCTCGACGCGGTCCCCGGTCGGCTGAACGAAAAGCTCCTTATGATCGAAGAGCCGGGCGTCTATTACGGCCAGTGCTCGGAACTGTGCGGCGCCCGCCACGGCTACATGCCGATCGCGATCGAGGCGCTGCCGATGGATCAGTACAACGCCTGGGTTCTGGCGCAGGGCGGCACGATCGCCGGTGCCGACGAAGTTGGCATGGAGGCCGATCCGTCGGCTGTTCCGCTTCAGGATCCCGAAAGCGCTGCGCCTGGCGCAGCAGGTGCGGGCGCTCCCCCCGTCGCCCCCACCGCATAAGATTTACGATTAGCTCGAGAGTATAGCACGATGGCAACCACCGCCGACAGCTTCCAGGCTCACACCGACGACCACGCGCACGACGCCGACCACAAGCCCGGTTTCTTCGCGCGCTGGTTCATGTCCACCAACCACAAGGACATCGGCACGCTCTACCTGATCTTCGCGATCATGGCGGGTATCGTGGGCGGTGCTATCTCCGGCATCATGCGTATGGAGCTGGCGGAGCCCGGCATCCAGTATTTGCAGTGGTGGGCCGAATTCATGGGCGGGACGCCCGATTTCGACACCTCCCTGCATATGTGGAACGTGTTCATTACCGCGCACGGCCTGATCATGGTCTTCTTCATGGTCATGCCGGCGATGATCGGTGGCTTTGGCAACTGGTTCGTGCCGCTGATGATCGGTGCGCCGGACATGGCGTTCCCGCGCATGAACAATATTTCGTTCTGGTTGACCGTGGCGGGCTTCGTCTCGCTGCTGTTCTCGCTGTTCGTGCCGGGCGGCACGGGTCCGGGCGCGGGCGTGGGCTGGACGGTCTATGCGCCGCTTTCGACGACCGGTTCGACCGGTCCGGCAGTCGATTTCGCGATCTTCTCGCTCCACCTTGCGGGCGCGGGTTCGATCCTGGGTGCGACCAACTTCATCACCACTATCTTCAACATGCGTGCGCCGGGCATGACCCTGCACAAGATGCCGCTGTTCGTGTGGTCGGTGCTGGTTACCGCGTTCCTGCTGCTGCTGGCCCTTCCGGTCCTTGCCGCGGCGATCACCATGCTGATCACCGACCGTAACTTCGGCACGACCTTCTTCGATCCCGCAGGCGGCGGTGACCCGATCCTCTACCAGCACCTCTTCTGGTTCTTCGGTCACCCGGAAGTCTACATCATGATCCTGCCGGGCTTCGGCATGATCTCGCAGATCGTATCGACCTTCAGCCGCAAGCCGGTGTTCGGCTATCTCGGCATGGCCTATGCCATGGTCGCGATCGGCGTCGTAGGCTTCGTCGTGTGGGCCCACCACATGTACACCGTCGGCCTCGACGTTAACACGAAGATGTACTTCACCGCGGCGACCATGGTCATCGCGGTCCCGACGGGCGTAAAGATCTTCAGCTGGATCGCCACGATGTGGGGCGGCTCGATCGAGTTCAAATCACCCATGGTCTGGGCGATCGGCATGATCTTCCTGTTCACCGTCGGCGGCGTGACCGGCGTCTATCTCGCCAATGGCGGCGTGGACGACGTGGTCCACGATACCTATTTCGTGGTGGCGCACTTCCACTACGTGCTGTCGATGGGCGCGGTGTTCTCCATGTTCGCCGGCTTCTACTACTGGTTCCCGAAGATGAGCGGCCGGATGCACTCCGAACTGCTTTCGCACCTGCACTTCTGGGGCTTCTTCATCGGCGTGAACGTGCTGTTCTTCCCGCAGCACTTCCTGGGCCTGCAGGGCATGCCGCGCCGTTATCCGGACTATGCCGATGCCTATGCCTACTGGAACGAGATCAGCTCGTTCGGCTACACCATCATGGCGCTGTCGATGATCTTCTTCTTCGTGAACATCGTCTACGCTTTCGTGGCTGGCAAGAAGGCCGCCGACAATCCGTGGGGTGAAGGTGCGACCACGCTCGAATGGACGTTGTCGAGCCCGCCGCCGTTCCACCAGTTCGAAACGCTCCCCGTGATCGAGGACCACCACACGGCCCACGATCACATGAGCAAGCCGGCCACGGCCTAAACGCCACGGCACTGGACAGATGAGAGCGGCCGGTCCCATGGTGGACCGGCCGTTTTCTTTTGTCCGGAGTATCCGCCCAATGCCCGAAATGCGTACCATCGATACCGGCGAGGTGAGCCTGCGCTGCGCGATCGCGGGTGAGGGTCCGCTCGTTCTGATGGTCCATGGTTTTCCGGAAAGCTGGTATTCCTGGCGCCATCAGATCGAACCGATCGCGCGGGCCGGTTTTACCGCCTGCGCCATCGATGTGCGCGGCTATGGCGGTTCGGATAAGCCCTATCCGGTCGAGGCCTACGCAATGGAGCGGATCGTGGGCGATCTGGTCGGTTTGCGGCAGGCGCTTTCGCCCGATCGCCCTGCGATCCTGATCGGTCACGACTGGGGGGCGCCGATCGTGTGGAATTCGGCGCTCACCCATCCTGCGGATTTCCGGGCAGTCGCCGGCCTATCGGTGCCTTTCGCCGGTGTGCCCCAGCGCCCGTTCACCGAGGTCTTTCACGAACATTTCACCTCGCAGGGGCGTTTTTTCTACCAGGAATACTTCCAGAAGCCCGGCATCGCCGAGGCCGAAGCGGAAAAAGACCCGCGCGATTTCATCCAGCGTATGATGTATTCGATCAGCGGCGACGTGCCCCCCGGCGATTACTGGGACAAGCCCTATGGCGCGACCTTCCTTGAGGGGCTGCCCGATCCTGCCCCCGTCTCGTGGCTGAACGAAGACGATCTCGATTTCTATGAAGCCGAATTCCAGCAGTCCGGTTTTCGCGGACCGCTCAACCGCTATCGTAACCACGAGGCGGACTACGAATGGCTGCAGGGCTGGGCCGGGAAGCGCATCGAGCAGCCCGCGCTGTTCATCGGCGGCACGCGCGACCCCGCGACCTTCCTGTTCGGCGCTGTCGAGGACCCGATAGCGTTGGTGAAGATGTTTGCGCCGAAGGCCGAAGGTCACATTCTAGAGGGTGTCGGCCACTGGACGCAGCAGGAGCGGCCCGATGTGGTGAATCGCATCCTGATTGACTGGCTAAACCGCATCTGAAGCCCTATATGGCGCTCGATTCCATGACTCAGGCAGTTCCTACCCAGCTCCCCGCAGAATGGCGCGATTTCTTTGCGCTGACCAAGCCGCGCGTGATGAGCCTGGTGATCTTCACCGGCCTGTGCGGCCTGCTTGCGGCTCCCGGCAGCATCCATCCCGTGCTCGGCTTCACGGCCATCCTGTGTATTGCACTGGGTGCGGGCGGGGCGGCAGCGCTCAACCAGTGGTGGGAAGCCGATATCGATGCGGGGATGAAGCGCACTGCCGCGCGGCCGCTTCCCGCGGGTCGCATGAACCGCACCGACGCGCGCGATTTCGGAATATTTATTTCGGCCGCCTCGGTCGTCATCATGGGGCTGGGCGTGAACTGGCTCGCGGCGGCGATCCTCGCGCTGTCGATCTTCTACTATGCGGTTATCTACACGATCTGGCTCAAGCCGCGCACGCCGCAGAACATCGTTATCGGGGGCGGGGCGGGGGCTTTCCCGCCGATGATCGGGTGGGTGGCGGTCACAGGCGACATCACGCTGATGCCGGTGCTGCTGTTTCTCATCATCTTCATGTGGACCCCGCCGCACTTCTGGGCGCTCGCCCTGTTTGTGAAGACGGATTATGCCAATGTCGGGATCCCGATGATGCCGGTCGTGAAGGGCGAGAGATCGACCCGCCGCCAGATCCTGATATATGCGGTGCTGTTGGTGCCGATTGCCGCCGCGCCGTGGTTTATCGGCGGAACGAGCTACGTCTATGGTGTTGCCTCGCTTGCGCTGACGTTCGCCTTTCTGGCGCTGTCGTTTCCGGTGGCTTTCCGCCAGGCTGGCGAAAACGATACGATGAAACCCGAAAAGCGCTTGTTTGCTTTCAGCATCGTCTACCTGTTCGCGCTTTTCGCCGCGCTGGTGGTGGACCGTATGCTGGCCTATCAGGGATGGATATGATGACCCCCGAAGAAGAAACCGAATTCAAACGCCGCCAGAAGAGCCGGAACCTCGTGGTTGGTGGCATCCTGCTGTTTCTCGCCATCCTGTTCTACGTTATCACCATCGCCCGGATGTGAGGATTTCATGACGGCCGCGACTCTCGAAACCCGCAAGAATCGTACCGCGCTGCTGGCTTTCGGCGGCGCACTCGCCATGCTCGGTCTCGGCTATGCCGCCGTCCCGCTTTACGAACTGTTCTGTCAGGTCACAGGTTTTGGCGGGACAACCCAGCGTGCGAGCGAGAGTGACGCCGCCACGGCCGAACGCCTGGCCGCGAGCGCGGGGGGCAGGACGATCTCGATCCGGTTCGACGGGACCACGGCAGGCGATGTTCCCTGGAGCTTCCGCCCCGAACAGGTGACCGACACCGTCACCATCGGCCAGCGCGACATGGCGATCTATCTGGCGAAAAACAATTCGGACGAGACCATTACCGGCACCGCCACTTTCAATGTGGAGCCCGAGCAGGCGGGCGCCTATTTCAACAAAATTCAGTGCTTCTGCTTTACCGAGCAGGTGCTTGAACCGGGGCAGGAGGTGCGCATGCCCGTGCTCTATTTTGTCGATCCGAAGGCGCTCGACGATCCGAATATGGAGGGTGTCGAGCAGATCACGCTCTCCTATACTTTCCACCGGGCTCTGGATTCTGCCGAGTAGCCCCTAGACCCGCGCGCCATGGCGCATTAAGGGCACCCGCAAAGCGAAACCCAGGACGCGAGTACTATGGCTGGCAACGTCAATCACGAATATCACATTCTCGAACCCGATATCTGGCCGCTGATCGGCTCGATTTCGGCGCTCACCTTCACCAGCGGCATGGTGCTCTACATGCACGAAATGGCCAGCGGGCATCTCGTGCTCGGCCTCGGCATCGCTGGCCTGATCGCCACTTTTTTCGCTTGGTTCGGCAATATCGTGAAAGAAGCGGAGCGCGGGGATCACACGCCGATCGTCCAGCTCCACATGCGCTACGGCATGATTCTCTTCATCGCTTCGGAGGTGATGTTCTTCGTCGGCTGGTTCTGGAGCTGGTTCGATTTCGCGCTGTTCCCCAGCGAGATTTCCGAGGTCGTCGGCGGGGTCTTCCCGCCGCAGGCGATCGAAGCGGTGATCGATCCGTTCGGCCTTCCGCTGCTCAATACGCTGATCCTGCTGTGTTCGGGCACCACCGTTACCTGGGCACACCATTCGTTGATCCACGGGGATCGCGAAGGCCTCAAAAAGGGCCTGTGGCTGACGATCATCCTCGGTGCGATCTTCACCGCGATCCAGGCCTACGAATACGCCCATGCGCCGTTCGCTTTCGGTGGCAACACCTACAGCTCGGCCTTTTACATGGCGACCGGCTTCCACGGGTTCCACGTCCTCGTTGGCACCATCTTCCTGATCGTCTGCCTGGTACGTGCCTATAAGGGCCACTTCACCCCGCGCCAGCATTTCGGCTTCGAAGCCGCTGCGTGGTACTGGCACTTTGTCGACGTCGTGTGGCTGTTTCTCTTCGTCACAGTCTATGTCTGGGGCGGCTGGGGCGCTGCCGTCCACTGATGCCTTCCGACAGGCCTGAAACACGCGAAGGGCAGCCCGGTATCGCCGAGGCTGCCCTTCTCGGTTTGTGCCCTCGCTGCGGGGCGAAGACGATGTTTGCCGGCATGCTGGCCTTTTCGAAGACGTGCCGCGCTTGCGGCCTCGACTATTCGCGTTTCAATGTCGGAGACGGGCCTGCGGCGTTGGTGACGCTTGCAGTGGGTACGATCACCGTCGCGCTGGCCATATGGGTGGAGCTGTCTTTGGAACCGGTCTGGTGGGTGCATGCGCTTCTCTGGGTTCCGCTCACCTTCGCACTCGTTATCGGCGGGCTGCGCGTGACCAAGGCGTGGTTGCTCGCCAGCGAATTCCTCAACGATGCCCGCGAGGCTGGCAGGAGGGACCTGTAAATGCGCATTCCGCTGATACCGACCGTGATCGTGGCGGCGGCGATCGCAACGATGGTTGCGTTGGGCTTCTGGCAATTGGGCCGAATGGACGAAAAGGCAGCGCTAATCGCCCGGGCCGAGCAATCTCTGGCAATGTCGGCGGAGGTCGAATATCCCCGCGATCCCGATGCGCTGGAAGGTGTCCTCTATCGGCGCACGACGATCGAATGCGTTGAAATCGAGGGCGTCACCACCGTGGCTGGCACCAGCCAGCGGGGAGAGAAGGGCGTGGCGCAGCGGGCAAGCTGTTCGCTTGCCGATGGCACGAAGCTGCGGGTCGACCTGGGCTTCTCCCGCAATCCGGCCCCGGTGGATTGGGGCGGGGGCACCGTGCGCGGGACCATTGCTCCCGGCGGGAGGATCGTCGCCGCAGAAAACGTCGCGGGCCTTGAATTGCTTGCTCCACCCGATCCGCGCGATCTGCCTGACAACCACCTCGCCTATGCCGGTCAGTGGTTCTTTTTCGCGTTGACCGCGCTGGTGATCTACATCCTTGCGCTGCGCCGCCGTTCGACCCGCGCTAGGGCGGATTAAAGAGCCGCTTGCTTGCCCGCGCCCCTGCGCCCCGCTAACCGCCTTTTCCGATGAAGTACGTTTCAACTCGCGGCAGCGCGCCCGCGCTCGATTTCGCCGGTGTCACGCTGGCGGGCCTCGCCAGCGATGGCGGCTTGTATGTGCCCGAGGAATGGCCGCAATTCTCGCTCGATGAGATCGCGGCGATGCGCGGGCTGCCCTATGCCGAACTGGCGGCGCGGGTGATGCAGCCCTTTGTTGGCGACTGCCTCAGCCCCGACCGCCTTCGCCAGCTTACCGCGAAAGCCTATGGCCGGTTCGCCCATGCTGCGGTTGTTCCGCTGACCCAACTCGATGAGCGGCAATGGCTGCTCGAACTGTTCCATGGGCCGACCCTGGCGTTCAAGGACGTTGCGCTGCAACTCCTCGGCCTGCTCTTCGAGGAGTTTCTCGAACGCGACGATGGCAGCCTGACCATCGTGGGCGCGACCAGCGGCGATACGGGTAGCGCGGCGATCGACGCCGTAGCCGGGCTCGACCGAGTCGAGATTTTCATGCTCCACCCCAAAGGCCGCGTAAGCGATGTCCAGCGCCGCCAGATGACCACGGTGCGCGCGCCCAACGTCCACAATATCGCCATCGACGGATCGTTCGACGATGCGCAGGCGATGGTGAAGCGAATTTTTACCGACCGCGACGTTACCGCAAAGCATCGGATCGGCGCGGTCAATTCGATCAACTGGGCACGGCTGATGGCACAGGTGGTCTATTACTTCGCCGCATCGCTCCAACTGGGCGCGCCGGAACGCAAACTGGCCTTCAGTGTGCCGACGGGTAATTTCGGCGACGTCTTTGCCGGCCATGTGGCCGCGCGCATGGGCTTGCCGGTCGAGCGGCTGATCGTGGCGACCAATGTCAACGACATCCTCCACCGTGCCTTGTCGGCGGGTGACTATTCGACCGACAGCGTGACGCCCACTGCCGCGCCGAGCATGGACATTCAGGTAAGCTCGAATTTCGAGCGCCTGTTGTACGACGTCGGCGGGCGCGATGGCGCGGCCATGGCGGAACAGATGCGTGGTTTCGAGGCCGCAAGGGCAATGCGCCTGACCAATGCGCAGCGGGAAGGCGCCTCTGCCCTATTTACCAGCATGCGCGCAGACGAGGACGATATGGCGCGCGCGATGCGCTGGGCCTGCGAGAATTGCGCGGAGATTGTCGATCCGCACACCGCGATCGGCCTGCATGCCGCGCGTGCAAGCGATTTGTCGGGGGATGTGCCCGTCGTCACGCTGGCGACGGCGCATCCGGCGAAATTTCCGGACGCGGTGGAGCGCGCCACCGGATCGCGCCCGGCGCTTCCCGCACGAGTGGGCGATCTGTTCGCGCGCGAAGAAGCCTATACCGAACTGCCCGGCACCTATGAGGCGGTGCGCGACCATATCCTGGTTCACGCGTCGTGAGCCAACGCGCAACCAACTCCCTTTTCCTTGGGGAGGGGAGATAATGGCCGAACTGCGCCGCAATCCTGTCCTGATGATAGGCGAGGGCTGGGATGCCTATCGCCTGCTCGACAGCGGGCATGGTCGCAAGTTGGAAGCGTATGGCCCCTACCGCTTCATCCGGCCCGAACCGCAGGCCATGTGGTCGCCCCGGCTGGAGCAATGGGATGCGCATGGCGAATTCGTTCCCGGCAGCGACGAGGATGGCGGCGGGCGCTGGCACTATACCAAACAGGTTCCCGACGATGGGTGGGAGCTTGGCTGGGGAGGGGAAGCGCGCTTCACCGCCCAGTGCACACCTTTCCGTCATCTTGGCTTCTTTCCCGATATGGTGCCGGTGTGGGACTGGATGGGCGACCAGCTCGAAGGCTGCACCGACGCCGAAACCATGAACCTGTTCGGCTATACCGGTGTCGGCACGCAGGCGCTCTCGCGCTTCGGGCGCGTGACCCATGTCGATGCGAGCAAGAAGTCGGTCGGCCAGGCGCGCGAGAACGCGGCGCTGGCGGGTCTCGAGGATCGTCCGATTCGCTGGCTGGTCGAGGATGCCGTGAAATACACCGCGCGAGAGGTTCGTCGTGGGCGGCGGTACGATGGGATCATTCTCGATCCGCCCAAATTCGGACGCGGCCCGGATGGCGAGGTCTGGCGGCTGGAAGAGGGCCTGCCCGGGCTCGTCTCCGATTGTCGCCAGTTGCTCGATGGCGATAGCCGGTTTCATTTCCTTACCGTTTATGCCGTGCGGATGAGCAGCCTCGCGCTGGCGGGCCTGCTCGCCGAGGTCTTCGAAGGGCTTCCCGGAGCGATCGAGCACGGCGACCTGGCGGTGCAGGAGGATGGCTCGGGCCGCCTGTTGCCTACGGCGATCTTCGCGCGCTGGTCGAATCCGCGCTAAAGCCCCCCGCAATGAACGATTCGCTGATCCTCGAAGTGGCCGATTTCGAGCATGACGTGCTCACCGGCATATACTCGGAAGAAACCGGCCGCCCCCAGCCGCTGCGCTTTACCATTCAGGTGCGGATGAAACCGCTCGACCACTACGATGCGGACACGCCGCTCGACGATTCGAAGAACTACATGGATCTGAAGTTCGCCGCGTCCGATGCCTTGCCCGAGGGCGTGCATTTCAAATTGATCGAAGCGGTGGCCGACCACGTCTGCGAAACCCTGTTCCTGCAAGATGCGCGCGTTGAGGCGGTGACGGTGAAGATCGTCAAGCTGGCAATTGCCGAAGCGGGCGAGAAGATCGGCATCACGCTCCACCGCGAGCGCCGCGAATGAAGCGCATCGCGGTCGACGGATTGCCCGACGAGCCGCTCGCCGCCGCGGGTGTTTTTCACCAACATTGGCTGGCCCATGTCGAAGGCAGGCTGATAGCGGGGGAGGATGTCTTGCTTCTCCTGCCGCCGACAGATCACGGCCATCGCGAATGGCGGCTGGCGATCGTCGCGGGGCTGGCGCGCAAGCACGCGCCCCGGCGGATCAATATGGTGGCCGGCCAAGGTGAAGCCGTAGACGCTACCGAAGCGTATCTCGCCGGCGCGCCGGGGATCACCGGTCAGTACCTGGAAATCTGAGCCACGAGCGCACACTGCTTCGGACCTGCGGAACGCTCTCGAGGCCGACGATGATTCGATGAGCGACCGGATACCGGTTGCGGGTTCCGGAAGGAGGATCGAGACCGCTGCGATCCGGCATGGTGGAAAAAGCGGTTCTTGTTGATCGGCATCAAGGACCGTGTCCCGGCTTCGGCGCATCCATTGGAACGCAAAGGAGCTGACCATGTCGAAGCGCCTCACCCGTGAACTTGTCGCCAGGCACGCCGTCGCCGCCTGCAAGGTGGAGCGCGGGTTCGAATTGCCGAGGTGGCTCTATATCATGACGGTGGCACTTTATCTGGCCTTCCTCGCCATGATGGCGGCGGGGCTATCGATATCAGAACCGATTTTTCCGGCGCTCGTCTTGGACTGGGGTCTCGCTGAAAGGACGATTGCCGCGTTGACTTGAGCGCGCGGCAAGCCGGGGGGAAGCGCGGGGTCGGGCAACCGGTTCCGCGCTTTTCGCTTGCTCTTCCGCCCGCTAGCGAATTTGCGCGCGCAATCGCTCGAGCACCGCGTCTTCCTCGGCCACCAGCGCAATCACGACATTACGGGCGGCCTCGATGGCCTCGGCGTCCTGCGCCTGCACGCGCGCGGCGGCATAGAGGATGTCGAGGTCGCCCAGCGCGACAGCCGAAGTGCTGCGTGCCGAATCGAGATCGGCCAGCGCAACCTGCGCTGCCGCCCAACTGTCGCTCCCAATGCTGCTTCCGACTGCGGCACCCACCATGCGTTCTGCATCCGGCACCGCACCGAAGAAATCGGCATGGGAACTGCGGACCTGCCCGACCAGTGCCGCGAGCCGCGTGTCGAGATCGCCCGTGAGATCGGTTTCCACCTCGGGAACGTCGAGCTTTCGCCCCGGTACCGGCTGGAAGGTGCCTTCCGCTCGCTCTACGTCGCGAACTGCGAGCGAGGGATAGCGATCCGAGGCGGTACCGGCGCAACCAACTAGCAGCGCAGCGCACAGGGGGGCGACAATAAGCTTGCGATCGATCATCGTGCCCTCCATATCACGCACTCCGCAGCGCGCCAGCGAGGATGCAATTTTCCTCTCGGCAAGCGTTGACTTGGCCCCTCCTTTCGCTTAACGGCACGCTTCTTTCCGGGGCTGCCATAGGCGGCCAGACGGGCGCGCCGTTTATTCGCAAGAGTTCGTCTTGTGGGTTAGGGCACAGCAATTTGAACGAGAGATACGTACCATGTTCGCAGTAGTGCGCACGGGCGGCAAGCAGTACCGGGTTGCCGCCGGAGACAAGATCGCGGTTGAGAAGCTGGCTGGCGAAGCCGGCGACACCATCACGCTGGGCGACGTCCTGCTTGCAGGCGAAGGCGATACGCTTTCGGATGCCGGCAAGGTCACCGTTTCGGCGGAGATCATTGCGCAGGCTAAGAGCGAAAAGGTCATCGTCTTCAAGAAGCGTCGCCGCCACAATTATCGCCGCAAGAACGGCCACCGCCAGCAGATGACCCTGCTGCGTATCACCGACGTCGGCACCGGCACCGCCAAGAAGGCCGCGCCGAAGAAGGAAGCTGCTCCGAAGGCCGATACCGCGGAGAAGAAGGCTGCTCCGAAGAAGGACGCTGCCGAGAAGAAGGCTCCGGCCAAGAAAGCAGCGCCCAAGAAGGCCGCCGCCAAAAAGACCGAAGACAAGAAGTAAGGAACACGGACGATGGCACATAAGAAAGCAGGCGGTTCGTCGCGCAACGGTCGCGATTCAGCCGGTCGTCGCCTTGGTGTGAAGAAGTTCGGCAGCGAGAATGTCGTCGCCGGCAACATCATCGTGCGTCAGCGCGGCACCAAGTTCTATCCGGGCACCAATGTCGGCATGGGCAAGGATCACACGCTGTTCGCCCTTACCGACGGTATTGTGCGCTTCCACAAGGGCAAGCTCGACCGAAAGTTCGTCTCGGTCGACATGATGGCCGAAGCCGCCGAATAACCGGACGCTCCGATAACGGGATCGTCCAAACGGGACGGTCCCAGCCGGGTCCATGATCCGGCAACCGAAGAGGGAGATGGGGCCAACCCGTCTCCCTCTTGTCGTTTCTCCCTCTTCGATTTCGCTGGCGAAACTTTGTTTCGTCATCACGCAATTGTCACGCGTCCGGCCTAGGAGCCCGGAGCGTGGATCCAAGGGGAGAATACCGATGTTCCATGTAACCGAGAGGCTGCTGTTGCGGCCTGCCTGGCCCGAAGATGCGGATGCGCTGTTCGGTGGCATTGCCGACGAAGGCATCGTCCGCAATCTTGCCCGCGCGCCCTGGCCCTATCTCCCCAAACATGCGCGTGAATTCGTCATGCAGGCGCAGGACCCGCACTTTCCGCGCTTCCTGATTACGCTGCCCACCCAGTCGGGATCGGAAGTGATCGGGTGCATCGGTATCGATCCAATGGGCAATGGCGATGTTGAGCTCGGCTATTGGGTTGCCCGTGACCACTGGGGACACGGCTTCGCGAGCGAGGCGGCGCGCGGTGTGCTGGACGTGGCAAAGCTGCTCGGTCACACGCGGATCGTGGCGGGGCACTTCACCGACAATCCCGCTTCGGGGCGCGTCTTGCGCAAGATCGGGTTCGTACCGACAGGCAAGATTGCCGCGCGACATAGCTGCGGCCGGGGCGAAGATGCCGACTGCGCGCTCTATCGGCTTGATCTCGACGACAGTGCCGCCATCGCTCCGCAAATGGCGGCGTGAACAAAGCAAAAGGCCCCGCCGGCGATATGCTGGCGGGGCCTTATCCTCTTTGTAGGCCGCTTACTCCGCAGGCATCAAGGCGTCTTCGAAATCGCCCTCATAAAGCTCGATGAGCTTGCGATCGTCATGATCCCACGGATGGAAGCCGGGCTTGAAGTAAGCCAGCCATGCGGGGAAAATACGGCGGACAACGCCGGGGCTCACCGTGAGATACTTAAGCAGGCCCCATTTGGCTTTCCAGCCGGCGATGCCATCCTGTTTCAGCAGTTCGAGCGAATCGGTCCAACGGTTCTTGAAGAAGCGCGCGGTAACGCTGATCATCACCAGGCTGCGAACTTTCCAGCGCTTCCAGCCCGACCAGTCGCGCGTGGCATGCAGCCATGTGTCATAGGCCACGCCCTTGTGCTCGATTTCCTCGGCCGCGTGCCAGCGCCACATGTCGCGGACCTCCGGATCGGCCTCGGCAAAATGCTTCGGATTGGCGAGGAATTCGGCGGCCATCATGGCCGTATAGTGCTCCAGCGCCATGGTAACGGCCAGATTGGCGATTGCCGGGCGGTCCTTGGTCAGGGCCAGCATCTCGGCCACGCGCGTATCGATGGCCTTGATGTCGTAACCGGCGTCTTCGGCCAGGCGATTGAAGGCGATATGCTCGCGCGTGTGGTTGATTTCCTGTTTGATGAACGCACGAATTTCGGCCTCGAGCTTGGGGTCGGCTCCTTCGCGATGCGCCTTTACCGCTTCGATGAAGAAGGCTTCGCCCCTCGGGAAGGTGGCTGAAAGTGCATTGTGCCATGCGGTACCGAAGGGCTCGCCCGCCCACCAACGGCGCGGGCTGGTGCTGCGGTTGAAACGTTCGTCGCGTACGGTGATAGTCAGGTCGGCCGGAGTCGGCGCGGCTTTACGAACGGTGGTATCGATCGAAACAGGGGCGTTCATCATGGGCTCCGCTGAGTTAACTTACATCAGTGTAAGTAAGGACTGCTTACACCACTGTCAATAAAGAGGTGCTGTGCCTTCCCAGCCTTTGGCCGATGAGGTAGGCCCCCGGCGCATGGCGACACGCAAACGACTTTCTCATGAAGAATCGCGCCTCGCCGCGCTCGCGGCGGCCCGCTCGCTCCTTATCGAGACCGGACCGCAATCGGTGACACTCAAGGCGGTCGCCGCGCGAATCGGGCGTACCCATGCCAATTTGTTGCACCATTTCGGCTCGGCGGCAGGCCTTCAAAAGGCGCTGGCGGGGCATCTGGCGGGCACTGTGTGCGACACGATCATCGACGCCGTCAGGGCAAGCCGGGCGGGGCTGGGCAGCCCGCGCGAAGTGGTCGATCTGGCGTTCGATGCGTTCGACAAGGAGGGTGCCGGGGCGCTCGCGAGTTGGATGATCCTGACGGGCAATGAAGATGCGCTGACGCCGATCGTGGAAACCATCCACCAACTGGTCGACGAGATCGCACCGGAAGAAGCCGCGCATGGCAACGCGCCGATGCAGCTTCACGAAGAAACGCTGGCACTGGTGCTGCTGGCGATGGGCGATGCCCTCATCGGGACGGCCCTTTCTCGCTCGCTGGGATTGCCGGAAACAGCGGCGCGCGACCGGGCGGAGCGGATGCTCGTGCGATCGATGGAGATCCCACCTCCGGCAAAATAGCTTCCTATTCGCGGGGGTGCTTCCAGCGCGGGAGTTCGGCAATGTCGGATAGCTCGCTCTTGGCAAGCGCTTCGTATTCCGCACGCGTTGGCGCGTCCGGTTCGTTCCGAGCGACTTCTACCAGCGCGAGGCGATAAGCTTCGACCAGCGCCTCCTCGGCTGCGATCGGATGGTCGGGCTTTACACCGACATGCTCCCAGTTCGTGCCGGTGACCGGATTGATGGCGCGTCCGGTCGGGATGAAGGCGTAGAACCCATGACCGAGCGACATCGGCTCGCCGGGATTCGCCCCGCCACCCGTGGTCTCCCCGACCAAGGTCGCGCGTTCCTGCGTCTGGAGGTCGTAGGCGAGTTCCTCGCCACCCGAAAACGTATAATCCGACGTCACAACGAAAACGGGTCCAGTGTAACGCGGGGCAGCCGAGCGTACGGTCCAGAAATCGCGTGTGGTGTCCTCAACCCGGTTGTAAATGCTGTTGAGGTGTCGCTCGTCGCCTTGCGCGAAGAAGTGGCTGGCAAGCTGCGCCACGCTGGCAGGATCGCCGCCGCCATTCGAGCGCAAATCGATGATGATCGCGCTCATCCCCGACAGCATCTGCATGGCAGCCTCGTAGCCGGGGGCGACAAACTCTGTCGGCCCGAAGAAGCGGACATCGAGATAGCCGACATTTCCCGGCAATCGCGCAACGCGGTGGATGCCAAAGGCCTGCATGCCAAGCTGCCGCCTGGTTTCGCGAACTTCCTTTTCCGATGGCGCGGCACCACGCTCTTCAGGCGACATTTCGCGAAACGAAGGATCATGGCGCACTTGCAAATGTCGATCGTTGCCCGCTTCGCGCAAATCGCCGCGGAGGGCATCGGCGAAGGCCTGCGGATTGTCGATTCGGTCGTATTTCCCGTTCGCAGAAAGGCGCGCGAGCGTAGCGGATGCACTCTCGGCAATTTGGGGGAAGACATAATTGGAGCGCAATTTCTCTCCCAGCGTCGCTACCACTTCGGCTTTGGCCTTTCCGCTGAACGGTGGATCGGGCGCATCTTGCGCCTGTACTGTGCCGGCGAGAGCGAGTGGAGCAAGAAATGCAGACAGTTTCCTCAACACGGATGTAATCCTCCCAAACAACCCTTTGCGAAACAGAGCCAGTGTGATGGGATTCCGCCCAGTCTTACTCTGCCAATGCCGATTTCAGCCAGTCGGGCGTCATGGCAGGGTCGATTGCATCGAGCCGCAAATGGTCGACCGCCAGATCGAGTTCCGGATAGGCCGCCTTGCGCCGCTTTTCGGCCGATTGGGCGAGCGGGACCACCATCAGGCGCCGGTTGACCTTGCTGCGCCAGTTCATCCGCGCGGTGTTTTCCTGGCCGATATAGCAGCCTTTGGAAAAGCTGACGCCATTCAGCTCGACCGCATTGGTTTCAAGCCACAGGATATCGCCCAGCTCCGCACGGGTTTCAGGGACGCCGAGAGCAAGGCGATGTGCCAGCCACGCCCCGTCCGCCGGACGATCGCCGTCATCCGTCGGTGCAAGCCAACGCTGCCCGAGTGCCGCGTTTCTCGGATCGGGCGCTCCGCCATCGCCCTGATGCGCCTGCCAGTGGACCGCAACCGAAGGGTCGACCGCAATGGCGATCTTGCGGCGTAGGCGATAGAGCGACAGGCGCTTGGCAAGATCCTCCGCCGCATCCGCCTCGCAGTCGATCAGCAGCTCTCCTTCCGCGCCCGGCCAGACGAGGAAATCGAACAGCGTCTTGCCCTGCGGCGTCAGCAGCCCGGCATAGGCGGGCAGGGGGCCTGCGACATCGTTGGTAACGAGGCCCTGCAGGAAGTCGACGACGTCCTCCGCCGGGTCCTCGGTGGAGAGGCGGATCACGGCGCGGTTGGTCAGGCGAGTGGCAGTCATGGGTGACAGATAGGCCGCTCGCCGCCATAGGCAACACCATGGTCGAATCGCTGACAATCCGCCGCCCCGACGACTGGCACCTGCATTTCCGCGATGGCGATACGATGCGCGCGGTGGTGCCGCACACGGCGCGTCAGTTCGCTCGGGCGATTGTGATGCCCAATCTCGCGCCGCCGGTCACCACCACCGCACTCGCCGCCGCCTATCGCGAGCGGATCCTGGCGGCCGTGCCCGAGGGCGTGGATTTCACGCCGCTGATGACCGCCTATCTCACCGACGAGAGCGATGCAGGCGATCTAGCGGCCGGTCATGCGGATGGCGTGCTGACCGCAGCCAAGCTCTATCCGGCGGGGGCGACAACCAATTCAGCCCACGGCGTGACCGATATCGCCAACATCATGGGCGTGCTCGAGCGCATGGCGGAGATAGGCATGCCCCTGTGCGTCCATGGCGAAGTGACCACGCCGGACATCGACATCTTCGACCGCGAAGCGGTGTTCATCGACCGTGTTCTTCAGCCACTGGTCGACCGGCTGCCGAACCTGAAGGTGATCTTCGAGCATATCACCACCATGCAGGCGGTGGCCTTCGTCGAGAGCGCGGGGCCGAACATCGCCGCCACGATCACGCCGCAGCACCTGCATATCAACCGCAACGATATCCTCGTCGGCGGCATCCGCCCGCATATGTATTGCCTGCCCGTGGCCAAACGCGAACAGCACCGTCTGGCGCTGCGCGGCGCGGCGACGAGTGGCTCGGCAAAGTATTTCCTCGGCACCGACAGCGCGCCGCACCATCGCCATGCCAAGGAAAGCGACTGCGGCTGCGCGGGCATCTTCAACGCGCCCTTCGCGCTGGAGAGCTACATCAAGGTGTTCGAGGACGAAGGCGCGCTCGATCGTTTCGAGGCCTTTGCCAGCCTCAACGGCCCGGCCTTTTACGGCCTTGCGCCTAACGAGGAACGGATCACGCTGGAAAAAGCGCCGGTGGAGGTTCCCGCCGAGATCGATGGGGGCGAGGCACCGATCGTGCCTTTCCATGCGGGCGAAACGCTCAGCTGGCGGCTGGCTTCCTAGACCGGGCCACAAGGTCCCAGACGAAAATCGCAGCAGCGGTCCAAATGAAGGCGAAACAGGCTGCCTGCACGGGTTTCAGCTCTTCACCGAAGACCGTCAGGCCGAGGATGAAGACGATGCTCGGTGCGAGGAACTGGATGAAACCCAGCGTCGAATAAGGAAGCTTGCGCGCCGCAATGGCGAAGAGCAGCAGCGGAAAGGCGGTCAACACGCCGCCCGCCACGATCGCCAGGCTCAGCTCGGTCGAAACGGCGAAAGAGGAACCCTGCGTCTGCGCGAAATACCAAGCGACTCCCATGGATGGCAGCAGCAGCAGCGCGGATTCGATGGTCAGCCCGGGGACCGACCCAACATCGACCTGCTTGCGGATAAGCCCGTAGGTCCCGAAGCTCAGCGCCAGCGTCAGACTGATCCACAAAGTCGTCAGCGCGCCCGCGGCGAGCAGGGATACGCCGACCGCCGCAATGCCGACGGCAACCCATTGCGGCCGGGTCAGCTTCTCGCCGAGCAAAAGTGTGCCCAGCAGCACATTCAGCAGCGGGTTGATGTAGTAGCCCAGGCTGGCCGCATAGACCTGGCCATTCTGGATCGCCCAGACATACACGACCCAGTTCACCGCAATCAGCGCCGCACTCGCCGCCAGCCAGCCGAGTGTGCGGCGATTGGCCAGCGCGGCGCGCAATGCGGGCAATTGCCTGCGTATCAGCACGATCAGCAGGCACAGGGGCAGCGTCCAGATGATGCGCCAGCCGACAAATTCGAACGCGGGAACGCTCTGAACGAGAATCAGATAGAGCGGCAGAAAGCCCCAGATGACATAGGCCCCGAAGGCTGCGGCGAGGCCCGTCCGGTCATGCTGGGGTGGGGCGCCTGCGTCCATCGGGGCGCGCTAGGCGGCTGCGGAGAGCCCCGCAAGCCTCAATTCGTCCTCGCTGCGGCCTCGGTTCGTCGAAAATCGCAAATCTGACGACGCCGTTGCATTCGGTTCATCTTTGTGGGCTTAAAGCTTAACGGCATCATCGACGCGGCTGTGGTGGCCAGCCCAAATAAAGAAGGACGAACCCATGTCGACGATTCTCAAGACCGTTTCGCTGGCGCTGGCCACATCGGGCCTCGCCTTTGCCATGCCGGTAAGCGCGGCCCCGGCGCTGCATGCACCCCAAGGGGCTCATGCCACTGTGACCGGCGACATGACCTACGAGCACAAAAAGAAACGCAAGTATCGCCACTACCGAGATCGCGATTACCGCGACTATCGGGATTACCGCGATGATCGCCGCTACGACGCGCGCCCCTATTACATGGGTTACGATCGCCATTACGGCCAGCCCGTCCGCTCGGATACGCGCATCTGGCGCGGGCGTGACGGGCGATATTATTGCCGGCGGGACAATGGCACCACCGGCCTTCTTGTCGGTGCCGGTGTCGGCGCGCTGATCGGTCACGAAGTCGCCGGTCGTGGCGACCGCACGCTCGGCGCGATCCTCGGCGGTGCCGCAGGCGCCTTGCTGGGGCGTACGATCGATCGCTCCAAAACGCGCTGCGGCTGACAATCATTACGAGTTTCGGCCGTGCCCACCCGCGGTCGGATACCACGGTTCCCACCGAGCCGTGCGGGCGTCGTTCGTTCTCCACCGGGAGGGCGGGCGGCGCCCATTAGCTTTCGCGGCGGTCCATGTCCCGCTATGGTGCAGGCCCTGCCGACAGGCTGGAACCCCGGCGGTTCTGGTTCCTATGTCGGCCTCGTTCCAAGCTGAAGGTCTACCTATGAAACGTCGCCTGCTCGTCTCCGTCCTCCCGATCGCCCTGCTTGCCGGCTGTGGCGACAAGGCAGAGGACGAGGCGGCGGGCGACGCCATGGACCCGGCCAGCGAACAGGCGCTCAACGATGAATTGATGACCGATCCGGATCTGGCCGGTCGCAACGAGGCGAATGCCGCCCTGTCGGGGACGGGCAATGCCGCCATCCCGAATATCGACAAATCGCCCCGTGCGATCGAGGCCGCGCGCAGCCGCGCCGCAGAACTGGTCGGCGGGCACAGTAAACTGACATCGGCCCCGGCTGCCAAGGCGCTGGGCGACGATGCCGCACCAAGCGCCGCGATGGTAGCTGCCGCGCGCGCCGCCGTTGCGCCGGGCGACGCGAATTGCGGCGACAGGGTGAAATACACTTCGGCCTGGGCGGCCAAGCTGCCTGCGGCCTTCCCCGTCTATCCCCGTGGCAATACCCAGGAAGCTGCCGGTACCGACGAAGGCGATTGCGCACTGAGGGTCGTCTCTTTCCTGACGCCGGTCGCGCTCGACGAAGTACTGGCATTCTACAGCACGCGGGCGAAATCTGCGGGATTCAGCGTAGAGCATGTCACCAGCGCGGGTGACAACATTCTGAGCGGAACCAAGGGATCCTCGGCCTATGTCGTCTATGGACGCCGACTGCCCGAAGGGGTGACCGAGATCGATCTGGTCACCACCGAGTAGTCCGCGCTCAGCCTTCCTTGATGCCCACGCCGATGCTTGCGCGTGGCTGTTCCATTTCCGTGCTGGCGACAGGATAGGCGCAGTAATCCGCGGCATAGAAGGCAGCGGGGCGGTGATTGCCCGACAGCCCTACACCGCCGAAGGGTGCTGCCGACGATGCCCCATTGGTCGGCCGGTTCCAATTGACGATCCCGGCGCGGATCTCGTGCCAGAACAGTTCGAAATCTTCGGGCTTTCCGCCGATCAGAGAGGCCGAAAGGCCATACCGCGTATTGTTCGCTTCATAGATCGCTTCGTTGAAATCGGCCACGCGGATCACTTGCAAAAGCGGGCCGAACAGTTCGATATCCGGGCGTTCGTGAATCTCGGTCGCATCGAGGATCGCGGGCGACAGGAAGGGCAGCTTCTCGTCGGGCCGCCGCATATGCATGATCGGCTTGCCCCCCCGGCTCATCAGCGCAACGAAGCTTTCGGACAGCAAATCGGCGGTGCCGTTGTCGATCACACAGCCCATGAAGGGCTGCGGATCGGCGAATGGTTCGTCGACGATCAGCTTTTCCGCCAGTTCTTTCACCGCCGGGACGATTTTGTCGAACATCGAATCGACCACGATCAGCCGCCGTGCTGCGGTGCAGCGCTGCCCTGCGGATGTGAATGCCGATTGTACGATCGTTGCCGCGGCATCGTCGATCTTTGGGGTGTCGAGCATGACGATCGGGTTGTTGCCGCCCATTTCCAGCGCGACGATCTTGCCAGGATCGGAGGCCAGCTTGCGATTGATCGCAATGCCCGCCCGCGCTGAACCCGTGAACAGAACACCATCGACCATCCAGTGTTCGACCAGGCCTTGTCCCACTTCGACGCCGCCATGGATGCATTGCACCACGCCTTCGGGGACCTTGGCCTCGTGAAAGCAGCGGGTGAGAAATTCGCCCACGGCCGGCGTTTTTTCGCTTGGTTTGAAGATCACGACATTGCCGGCGATCAGGGCCGGAACGATGTGTCCGTTGGGCAGGTGTGCCGGAAAATTGTATGGGCCGAGCACCGCCATGACGCCATGGGGTTTGTGGCGGAGCGCGGCGGTCCCCTGCAGGGCGCTGTTCAGCTTCTTCTGGCCGGTCCGTTCGGCATAGGCGGTGATCGATATCTCGACCTTGCCGATGACCGATTCCACCTCGGTGCGGGCCTCCCACAGTGGTTTGCCCGTCTCGCGTGCGATCAGTTCGGCAAATTGTTCGGAATGCTTGCGCACCTGATTGGCGAACCGTCGCATGAGTTCGATCCGCCGACCGAGCGGTTCGCGTGCCCAATCGCGCATCGCCTCGCGCGCACGCTCGACAGCGGCGTCGACATTGCCCGATGTGCCGTGCCAGATTTCACTGCCAGTGGCAGGTTCGGTTGAAACCAGATCGGTCGCCATGGCGCTATTCGTATCCTTCATGTCTCTGTATGCGCGGCCTAGGTGGGAGGTTAGACGGGCCGCGTCAATTCAACTCGACGGGAAAGGCCCTGAATGGCCTGCCGGTATGGGGGGTGAGCCATGCGCCTGGCCCATTCTCCGCAAGGCGGCAACCTTGGCTTGAAGGGGCTGCCAATCGTCACCGTCCGCGATGGCGGCCCAGATCGCCTCGACCTCGTCGATCAACATCGATTGCGGCGCATCGTCCTCCCAATAGGGGTGATCGCTCGCGACCGGTGCATACTCCGCGAAGGCATCCGCGAGTTCGCCCGGCACATTCCTGCCCCCGCGATACGAAAAGAAAAACGCATCGGGTGCGATGCCGCTTTCGGTCATCGCTTTCTCGCAAGCCCCGACCAGCGCGGTATCGGCCTTGGTGCCGCGCGATTCAATGCCGAGCCGCCAGCACCACCGTCTGCCGACGGCTGCCATGTAGAGAGGCCCGAACCGCTCCATGGCCGCGATCAGCGGCGGTGCCTCGGCAATCGACCGAAGCGCGACGGCGAACTGGCCGCAGTTCCAGTGCAGCGCTTCGGGCTGGCGGCCAAAGGAATAAAGGCCCTGATGATCGAAATAGGCGGCGGTGAAGCGCGGGTCCCACTTTGGCAGGAAGCGCCATGGGCCGTAATCGAAGCTCTCGCCCGAAATATTCATATTGTCGGTGTTGAGCACGCCGTGGACGAAGCCAGCGACCATCCAGCTCGCCGCAAGATCGGCAAGTCTCTCGACCACCAGATGCATCAGACGGACCGCCGGTTCGTCACGTCCGGGCGCGTCCTCGGGCGGGGGCGGGCCGGGGAAATTGCCGAGACAATAATCGACGAGCTGGGCCATATGATCGGGTTCTTCCAGGGCGAGGAGGCGCTGGAACGTGCCGATGCGGATATGGCCATGGCTGAGCCGGGTCATCACCGCAGAGCGGGTGGGGGAGGGTTCGTCACCCCTCCACAATTCCTCCCCGGTTTCGACCACACTGAAGGTTTTCGATGTATCGACGCCCAGCGCTTCGAGCATCTCGGTCGCGAGAATTTCCCGAACGGCCCCTTTGAGAGTGAGCCGCCCGTCGCCTTTGCGGCTCCACGGCGTCTGCCCCGATCCCTTTGTGCCCAGATCCAGAAGGCGCCCCTCAGCGTCGCGCATCTGCGCATAGAGAAAGCCCCTGCCGTCGCCTATCTCGGGATTGTAGACGCGAAATTGGTGCCCATGATACCGCAGCGCGAGGGGATGCTGGAGGTTGCCCTCGAGCGGTTCGAACCGCCCGAACCGGGCAAGCCATTCGTCATCCGACAACCCGGCAAGGCCCACGCTCGCGGCGTGACGATCGTTGCGGAAGCGCAGGACCGTTTTCGGGAAATCGGCGGGCTCTACCGGATCGCCGATCCAGTGTCCCAGTGTTTCGATGGGTGTATCGGGGCGATAGCTCGCGGCTTGCGGTTCGGCGCGCATACAGCGATAGTGGGCGGCAAGACGGCCCGAAACAAGGGCAGCAACGCAAAGCGACTAAGGTTTTTGCCGCCAGAATGGACATCAGCTATACCGACCGCCATTGGCAGAGCGCCGACGGTCTCACCCTTCACTTCCGCGAATATGGCGCTGCCAACGATCGCCCGCCGGTCGTTTGTCTGCATGGCCTGACCCGGAACGCGCGCGATTTCGATAGTCTTGCGCCGCATATCGCCGGGCAGGGTTGGCAGGTGCTCGTGCCTTCGATTCGCGGACGCGGCGACAGCGACTATTCCGAGGATCCAGCCAGCTACAATGTCGGGACCTATGCGCTCGATGTTCTGGCCCTGCTGGACACGGAGCAGATCGACAGTTTCGTGTCGATCGGCACCTCGATGGGCGGGCTTATCACCCTGATGATCGCGGCGACACAGCCGCAGCGTGTTGCCGGGACACTGCTCAACGATGTGGGGCCGGTGCTTGAGACCGCAGGGCTCGACGCGATCAAATCCTATATCGGCCAGGGGCGCAGTTTTCCGACCTGGATGCACGCCGCGCGCGCGCTCGAGGACGTGCATGGCGCCGCGTTTCCGAACTTCGGGACCGAGGAATGGATCGTCATGGCCAAGCGCACGCTCACCCTGTGCAACAACGGCCGGATCGCCTTCGATTACGACATGAAGATCGCCGAACCCATTCTTGCCGCAGACGAAGCGGCCGTACCGCCCGATCTCTGGCCCGCTTTCGATGCGCTGGCGGAAAAGCCCCTCGCGCTGCTGCGCGGCGAATTGTCGCAATTGCTTTCGGAACAGGCCTTTGCCGAGATGCAGCGCCGCGCGCCGCAAGCCATCTGCGCCACGGTACCCGGCGTCGGCCACGCTCCGACGCTCGACGAGCCGGAAGCGCGTGCCATAGTCGACCGGCTGCTGGCGCTGATCGCGTGAGCCGGGCGCGGGGCGGTGCGGTGCCGCACATCCTTCATTTGCAATCCACCTTCGCCCCCGGAGGCAAGGAAGTGCGCACCGTCCAGTTGATCAATGCGTTCGGGAAAAAGGCGCGGCATACGATCATATCCGCCGAGCCCGACAGGCTGGGCGCCGCGGACCGGATCGCCAAGGGCGTGGATATTCGCCTGCAACCCGAATTTCCCAGCCTCAAAGGCCGGCCCACGCCCGGGCGATTGCAGAAACTTGCCAGGGCGATGCGCGGCTACGATCTCGTGTGCACATACAATTGGGGCGCGATGGACGCAGTCATGGCGCACACGCTGTTCAAGGACCTTCACGGCTTGCCTCCGCTGATCCATCACGAGGACGGTTTCGACGAGAGCGAGGCGAGGAAGCTCAAGACGAGTCGAACCTGGTATCGCCGGATCGCGCTGGGCAGGGCAGCCGGGCTCGTGGTTCCATCCGAGCGGCTCGAGGAAATCGCCCTGGTCGACTGGCAGCAGCCGCTCGGCAGGGTAAAACGCATTCCCAACGGTATCGATACCAAAGCCTTCGCCATGCGTCCCAAAAAGGATGCGCTGCGGCTGATCAAGCATCCGGGCGAATATTGGGTGGGCACGCTGGCCGGCCTGCGTACGGTCAAGAATCTGCCCCGGCTCGTGCGGGTCTTTTCCCAGCTGGCGGACAACTGGCAGCTCGTCATCCTCGGCGAAGGCGAGGCGCGTGAGGCGATTCTGGCTGAAGCCGACCGGTTGCAGATCAATCACCGTGTCCACTTGCCGGGGGCGGTCGATATTCCCGCGCGGGTCATCGGCCTGTTCGACATTTTCGCGCTATCGAGCGATTCCGAGCAGTTCCCGCTATCGGTGGTCGAGGCGATGGCGGCGGGGATTCCCGTTGTCGCACCCGCCGTGGGCGACATTGCGGGAATGGTGTCAGAGGCCAATACGGAGTTCATTGCGCCGCCGGGCGACGAAGAAGAACTGGGCATGGCATTGGTCCAGCTCGCCGTGTCCAAAGAGCTTCGCAAGGAAGTCGGCGAGGCCAATCGGGCGAAGGCAGTTGCCGAATTCGACGAGGCGAAAATGGTTGCGACCTATCGCCGTCTCTATTCGAGCGCGATGCGCATTGACCTGTAAGGCGTTTCAGGCAGCATTCACGCGGGCGGGGACAGGCTTAGCCGACCATTGCCCTCGACCTCGCCTGTCCGTAAAGAGCCGCGCAAACCGATACCTATCCAGATGGAGCCCGCCGCCGTGGCCCTGACGCCCAAGAACCAATTGTCCCATGAAGAAAAGCGCGCCAAGCAGCAGAGTGCCGAGCAGGAGGCCTTGCTGCGCGAGGTCGACGATGCCGTGCGTCAAGGCGATGCCCAGGAATTCCTCGATAAATGGGGCAAGCCGCTGCTCGGTTTGCTGATACTGGGCTTGGCTACATTCGGCGGATACCTTTATTGGGACAGCCGCCAGGAAGCCGCGATGGAGAGCGATTCCGAAGCGCTGGTGGGTGCGCTCGACCAGATACAGGCGGGCAATGTCGGCAGCGGGTTCGACCGGCTGGAAGACCTCGCCGGCAAGGAAGGTAGCGGTGCCGCGGCCGCGGCGGCGATGATGCGCGCCGGTATTGCCGAACAGCGCGGAGATACCGAGCAGGCCGTGACTCTGTTCAAGGCTGTTGCCGATAACGACGACGCTGCACCTGCCATGCGGGACCTTGCGCGCCTGCGGGCGATTGCAATCGATTACGATAGCATGGAAAGTGCGGAGATTATCGCTGCTCTCAAACCGCTGGCGGTGCCGGGCAAGGCCTATTTCGCGAGCGCCGGTGAACTGCTCGCCCATGCCTATCTCGATCAGGGCAAGCGCGACGAGGCAGGCACCCTTTTCGCCCAGATCGCCAAAGACGAGGAAAGTCCGGAATCGCTCCGATCGAGAGCGCGTCAGATGGCAGGCGTACTGGGCGTCGATGCGATCGAGGATGTGAACGAACTGCTCGAAGAGCAAAGGGTCGAACGCGGCGGGGCCGATGGCGAAGGCGCCGTGGTCGCAACCGAATAAGGCCGATTGCGGCCCTTCAGGATTTACGGAACGAGGATATAGATGAAGCACCGCACAAACTTTACGCGAACGGCATTTGTCGCGGTTCTGGCCACAGGCCTCGGCGCTTGCAGTGGCGGCCTTTTCGGCGGCGGCGAAAACAAACGGGTCACGCCGACCATGGGGGAACGCCAGCCGATCCTTTCGCGTATCCAGACCGGAGCCGAAGTCGATCCGGCGCTGGCCGGCGTTTCGGTCGTCCTGCCGCCGGCACAGTCGAACGACGTCTGGGCGCAGGCGGGAGGCAACGCCAACAAGTCCTATGGCCATCTGGCTCTGGGGGCGTCGCCTACGCGCGTGTTCGCGGTCAATGTGGAAGGGGCCACCAATCGCCGTCGTCTCGGCGCATCGCCGGTCGTGGGCGATGGCATCCTGTTCGCTGTCGGCGGAGACGGGAGGCTGTCCGCCTTCGATGCACAGACCGGCGCGCAGCGCTGGACCTACGATCCGGGACTGGAAAGCGACCTCAAGCCGTCCGCCTTCGGCGGCGGTGCGAGTTACGATGACGGCAAGGTCTATATGACCGATGGCGCCGGCGATGTGATCGCGCTCAATGCAGCCGATGGGTCGGTGCTATGGAAGGTCAAGCCGTCCGGCCCGCTACGCGGATCGCCGACGATCGCCTTCGGTTCGGTCTTCGTGATGACGCAGGACAACCAGATCTTCGCGCTCGATGCCAGCGATGGTTCGATCCAGTGGCAGGAGTCGGGCTCTTCGACCCAGGCAGGGGTCTTCGGGGTGGCCGCGCCAGCCGCGGGACAGGGCACCGTCATCGCGGGCTACAGTTCCGGAGAACTGATTGCGCACCGGTACGAAAACGGCCGAACTCTATGGGCGGACGCGCTTGCCCGCACCTCGATTTCGACTTCGGTCGGTTCGCTCACCGATATCGATGCCGATCCGATCATCGACAATGGCCGCGTTTACGCGCTGGGTCAGGGCGGTCGCATGGCGGCCTACGAATTGGTCACCGGCCAGCGTATCTGGGAACTCAACCTTGCCGGAATTTCCACCCCCGCCATTGCGGGCGAGTGGATCTTCGCCCTGACCGACGATGCGCGTCTGCTGGCCATCGCCCGTACCACGGGCAAGGTTCGCTGGCTCACCCAATTGCCGCGCTGGCGGAATGAAGAAGACAAGAAAGGGCCGATCTTCTGGTCGGGTCCGGTACTGGCCGGCGGCAATCTGTGGGCGGTAAATTCCGAAGGGCACGTCTATAGGATCAGTACGGGCGAAGGCTCCGCCAGCCTGTTCACCGATCTCGACCAGCCGATCTCGCTCGCGCCGGTCGTTGCGAACAATACGCTCTATATCCTCGACGACAGCGGGCGGATTACCGCGTTCCGGTGATTTTCATGCTAGCATGGCCACTGTGTTAACCAACACCGGTTAAGCAAGGCACGGTCATGAGCGCGATGAAGCATGTACCCCAAGCGCGGCCGAAGAGCGATGTCTCTTCGGCCGTCGGACTGGTGGGTCTTGCCGGGCTGTTCGCCTGGGTCGTCTTCGCGCGCGCTTTTCCCGATATCGCCGACGCTTTCGGCTGGGCGGTTCCCCGCGATACGCTGGGTGGCCCGAATTCTGCGCTGGTTGGCCTGCTGGCCGCCGCGATCCCGATGGCGGCATGGTCGATCTTCGTCGAAAAGGTCCATCTTCGTCCCTCGACGGGGCTCGACTGGTCGTTAAGGCGGACGCGCAGGCCTGATCGCGGGGCCACCTGGGTCAAGCTGGCCGGGCTGTGGGCGACCTGGGCCATTATCGCCGGCCTTTACAGCCTGTGCCGCTGGTATTGGGATGGGCAGTACGTTTTCTCCATGCAGGTGCTCGGCTACGCAGCACTTCCGCTGGTCGTTCTTTCGGTACCCTATGTTTTCTGGATCGACCGTGCTCTGGTGAACCAGCGCGACCATGCCTGGCACTTCGGCGCGCTGCTGCTGATGCGACCCGGCTGGGACTTGGCAGAGGTGAAAAAGCACTGGCAGATCTGGATCATCAAGGCCTTCTTCACCGCCTTCATGATCTCCATCATCCCATTTGCCTTCCGCACGATCGTGAGCGCCGATTTTGCCGAGGTCGCCGCGCGTCCCGAACGCATTGCGCTGACGATCATCGAGGCGATGTTCATGATCGATGTGATGATCGGTACGGTGGGCTATATCGTAACCATGCGCCCGCTCGATGCGCATATCCGCTCGGGCAACCCGCTACTGGGCGGCTGGGTGGCGGCGCTCATCTGCTATCCACCCATCGTCTGGGGCATTCTCGGCGGCGGCAAGGCGATCAATTACGAATTCGAGACGGCTGGCTGGCTACACTGGATGGCGGGCAATGACGCGCTGATCGCACTGTGGGGCGCATTGCTCGTCTTCCTGACCGGGATCTATGCCTGGGCAACCTTCGCCTTTGGTCTGCGGTTTTCCAACCTCACCTATCGCGGCGTGCTGACCAACGGCCCATACCGCTTCACGCGGCACCCGGCCTATGTTTCGAAGAATCTGTTCTGGTGGGCTGCCATCCTGCCTTTTCTCGTCACCAGCGGTTCGATCGTGGAGGCGATCCGCAACTGCTTTTTCCTCCTGGTGGTCAATGCCATCTACTTCTGGCGGGCAAAGACCGAAGAGGCGCATCTCCTCGCCGAGGACCCCAAATATCGCGAATATCACGCCTGGATGGCACGGCACGGTCTTCTGACCGCACCCCTGACGAAGCTGTGGAGCCGCCTGAAGCCGCGTCCCGGCATCGCGCCGCAACCCGCCGAATAGTCAGCCGAGCGGTTGGCCCTCGTCGGTCTCGTAGACTCTGAGATCGCGTGACTGCGGCGGATTGGCGGCCATCACCTTCTGAAACTCGGCCATGTGCTCCGATTGGCCATGCGTATCGAGCGCCTCGCGATCACGCCATCTTTCGAACAGTATCAGAGTATCGGGATCGGCGATGTCGCTGGCAAAAGTGTAGTCCAGACAGCCATCTTCCGCGCGGCTGGCGCGCACCATCTCCACGATTGCCTTGCGCGTGGCGGCATCGATCGGACGCCCCAGCTTGATCGTCCCGTTGATCTGGATCACTGCCTGTCTCCCTCGGCTCTCAGAAGCTGTGTTCGTAAATGCGCGAAATATCGCCGCCCCAATCCCCGTGATAGCGGTCGAGCAGGACCTGCGCCGGCACTTTGCCACCGGCGACGATCTCGTCGAGCGTTTCGAGAAAGCCGGTTTCGTTATCGCCCGATGTGTTGAGACGACCGCGCGCGGCGAGGCCCGCGCGGGAGATGGCCAGCACTTCCCTGGCGAGATCGATCAGCTTGCCGCCACCCGGGATCGGGGCATCGAGCGCAAGCTTGGGCACGGCATTGCGCAATTCCTCGCGCTCTTCCATCGTCCAGTGTTTGACCACATCCCATGCCGCATCGAGCGCGCCCTGTTCGTAGAGCAGGCCGACCCAGAAGGCGGGAAGCGCGCAGATCCGGTTCCAGGGGCCGCCATCCGCACCGCGCATTTCGAGAAAGCTCTTGAGGCGCACCTCGGGAAAGGCGGTGGAAAGGTGGTCCCACCAATCGCTTTCCGTGGGTTTTTCACCAGGGAGCACTTCCAGCTTGCCGTCGAGGAAATCGCGAAAGCTCAGACCTGCCGCATCGATGTATTTCCCGTCGCGGAAGACGAAATACATCGGCACGTCGAGCATATAGTCGACCCAGCGATCGTAGCCGAACCCGTCCTCGAAGACGAAAGGCAGCATGCCCGTGCGATGCGGATCGGTATCGCTCCAGATATGCGAGCGGTAGGACAGGTAACCGTTGGGTTGCCCTTCGGTGAAAGGCGAATTGGCGAACAGGGCAGTGGCGAGCGGCTGGAGCGCGAGGCCGGTGCGGAATTTCTGTACCATGTCGGCTTCGGTGGAATAGTCGAGGTTCACCTGGATGGTGCAGGTGCGCAGCATCATGTCGAGGCCGAGACTGCCCACGCGCGGCATGTGCCGCATCATGATTTCATAGCGGCCCTTGGGCATGACCGGCAGCTCTTCGCGTGTCTTGTCGGGCCACATGCCAAGACCGATGAAACCGACCCCGAGGCGTTCGCCCACTTCCTTGACCTGCGCGAGGTGGCGGCCGGTCTCGGCGCAGGTATCGTGCAGATTCTCGAGCGGGGCGCCGGACAATTCGAGCTGACCGGCAGGCTCGAGGCTGACCGTGCCGTCCTCGCCCTTCATCGCGATGACCTTGCCGTTCTCCTCGATCGGCTCCCAGCCGTACTCCCGCAGGCTCAACAGGATATCGCGAATGCCACCGGGCTCGTCATAGCTGAGCGCGCGGTGTTCCGTGCAGCAATAGACGAGCTTTTCGTGCTCGGTACCGATTCGCCATTTGCTTTTCGGCTTCTCGCCGCGTTGCATCGGGGCGACCAACTGGTCGCGGTTTTCGATGACGGGATCTTCCGCCCCTGACGTCTCACGCGTGCTCATGACGCGTGGCGATAGGCAACCGAACGTTGCGAGGAAAGGAAATTAATCTTCGTCGAGCCAGTCGCCCGCCTCTGCCATCCACACCGCCATGCCCGCGATCGCCGCTGTTTCACCACGCAGGATGCGCGGGCCGAGGCCGATGGCGACCGAGGCGGGGTGGGCACGGATGGCGGCGCGTTCGGTATCGTCGAACCCGCCTTCGGGGCCGACCAGAAGCGCTGCCGGGCCTTCGGCATAGCAGAAGGCATCGGCTGCGGGTTCGCCGCCTTCCTCGTCGGCGAAGAACAGGTGACGTTCCTGCGGCCAGTCGCGCAGCAGCGCGTCGAGCTTGGCCACCGGCGCGATTTCGGGCAGCGCTGTGCGCGCGCATTGCTCGGCCGCCTCGGTGACGATCGTGTCGGCCCTGTCGGCATTGAGCTTGTCGGCGACGCAGCGCCGAGTGACGACGGGCGCGATGCGCGCGACGCCCAGCTCGGTCGCCTTTTCAAGAACGAGGTCGAAGCGGTCTTTCTTGAGCAGGGCGGGGCAGAGCCAGAAATCGGGCACCGGTTCGCGCGGGCGCAGATGCTGCTTGGGTTGGAGCAGGACATGGCGCTTGCCTGCCTCGACCACTTCGGCGGCCCATTCGCCGGTGATATCGTCGCACAGGATCACCGCGTCTCCCAGGGAAACGCGCATTACTTTCGCGAGGTAATGGGCTTGATTGCCCTCGACCTGCATTGCGGCAGTGGCAGAGAGTTCCTGTTCGACAAACAGGCGCGGGGCGCTCTTCGGGGGCCAGGCGGGGGTGGCAGGCATGAAGCTGCGGTAGCGTTCGCGCGCGCGCGCGTCACCCTTATCGATCGACGGTTTCCTACGCGCGCATTATCTGGCACCCGTAATTTAGGCATGGCCGTGCCTCGGACATCAGCACCCGCCCCCCCCCGGTGCGCGTGTGTGTCACCCCTGAAGTCGGAACTCAGATCGTTGAATAATAACATGTATTTTGGAAATTTCGCGGGTGACAGCGTGTCGCCTTTGTCAACCGGATGCGGGCTGGTATGACCGGCACAGGCGATATCGTTCCCGACAGCGAGCATCGCGGCCTTGTCGCGCGCCTGCCACAGCTTCCCCGCGATCTTGCGCAACTGGCGCGGTTCGACCGCCCGATCGGCTGGTGGCTGCTGTTCTGGCCCTGCGCCTGGGGCGTGTGGCTGACAGGAGCAGGGTGGCAGCTCGAACTGCTGGGCTGGATGCTGCTGGGCAGCATTGCCATGCGCGGGGCGGGCTGCGTCTATAACGATATCGTCGACGCCGATCTCGACCGGAAGGTGGCGCGCACCGCCGCGCGGCCTGTGGCCAGCGGCCGAATCTCGAAGAAGCTGGCATGGGGCTGGCTGGCAGCCCTGTGCGCCGTGGGCCTGCTGGTGCTGTTACAACTGCGTCCGCTCGCGCAGGGTGTGGCGCTCGCCAGTGTGGTGCTGGTCGCTGCCTATCCCTTTATGAAGCGCATTACCTGGTGGCCGCAGGCCTGGCTCGGCCTGGTGTTTACCTGGGGGCTGCTGGTCGGCTGGACCGAATTGCGGGCGGACAATTGGGACGCGCTCCTGGCGATGTATGCGGGCTCCGCGCTCTGGGTAATCGGCTACGACACGATTTACGCGATGCAGGACCGCGAGGACGACGCGCTGGTGGGCATCCGGTCGAGCGCTCTGCGGCTCGGCGGGCGCGTGCAGGGCGGCGTGGCGGTGTTTTATGGCGGAGCGGTCGCGCTGTGGGCGCTGGCTTTCTGGCTGTATCGTGCCGACTGGGTCGCGCTGCTGGCACTGCTTCCCGCCGCGGGGCACCTGGCTTGGCAGGTGGCAACGCTCGATGGCGGGGATCCGGGCAATCCGCTCGACCGTTTCCGGGCCAATCGCTGGACCGGCGCGCTGGTCGCCGCCGCTTGCTTCGTGGTGGGGAACGCCTGACCCGATGCGCATCGCGATGTTCGAACCCGAAATTGCCGGCAATGTCGGTGCAGTGATGCGGCTTTGTGCGTGTTTGGGCGCGCGCCTCGATCTAATCGAACCAATGGGGTTCGTGTGGGATGACCGCCGCGTGCGCCGCGCGGCGATGGATTACATCGATCACGTCGAAGTGGTGCGTCATGCAGGCTTCGAGGCTTTCTACGGGACTCTGGGCGAGGGGCGCTTGGTTCTGTTCACCACCAAGGCAAGCCAGTCGGCTTACGACTACACCTATTCCCCCGACGACGTGTTGCTGTTCGGCAAGGAAAGCGCGGGCGTGCCCGACCATGTGGTCGAGGCGAGCGACGCGAAGGTGCGCTTGCCGATGCGGTCGGAAGTGCGTTCTCTCAATGTCGCGACCAGCGCGGCGATCGCATTGGCGGAGGCACTGCGGCAGACCGGCACGCTCCCGCGCTAGCGCCCCACAGTGGACAAGTAGGCGCAGCCGGGCACCCGAAACTTGAGCGACTCGGCAGGGGTTTCTTAACCTTGCCGCCATGACCGACACTTTCGTCGCCCTGTCCGATCCCACCCGCCGGCTGCTGCTCGACCGGCTGAGCGAGGAGGGCGGGCTGACTTTGTCGGACCTATCGGAAGATCTGCCGATGACACGCCAGGCGGTGGCCAAGCACCTCGCCGTGCTCGAGGCGGCCGAACTGGTCGCCTCCGAGCGCGACGGGCGTTGCAAGCGGCACTATCTCAACCCGGTGCCGCTGGCGAAGATGGCCCGCCGCTGGCTGGGGCGTTTCGAGGACGTGCCGTTGGCGGCGATGTCCGGCTTTCACGGGTCCGCAGGCGAGGCTCGCGCGGCGCGAATAGAGGCTCGCGCAGGATCGGCTCATTCATAGCTGACCACCTCGAATTCGATCCCGTCCCAGTCCAGGAAATAGAACCGGCGGCCAGGCTCGTAATCGTCATGACCGAAGGGTTCGAGGCCATGCGCGATGACGACCTTCTCCGCTGCATCGAGATCGTCGACGGTGAAGGCGACGTGGTTAAGCGGCTGGCCTTTGCGATAGTCCCCCCTCACATGCTCGCCCGTATATAACGCGATGTAATCGTGAGCTTCGCCGACATGGATCGTCCGCCCGCCTAGCTGCGACTGGCCGCGCCAGCGTTCTCTCCAGCCGAGTAAGTCCTTGAACAGCGCGGCGCTGCGATTGGGATCGGTCACCGATATATTGGCGTGTTCGAGGCGTCCTGTAACCATCGTGCATCTCCTTTTCCGGGGCGGGGCCGAGTACCGGCCGACCGCCCGCATTTGCGATGCACATACCTTTGCAACCTCAACTTCACTTGAGGTCAAGTTTCAAAAGTCCTATCAGTGAAATCGATGAACTCGAACGACCTTCTCAGCATCGGCGACCTCGCGCGCCGCACCGGCCTCTCGGCCTCGGCGATCCGCTTCTACGAGGATAAGGGGCTGATCCAGGCGCACCGCACCGCGGGCAACCAGCGCCGCTTTCTGCGCAGCGATATCCGGCGGCTGAGTTTTATCTTGATCGTGCAAAAACTCGGCCTCTCGCTCGAAGAGATCGGCGACCATTTGCGCAGCCTGCCGCAAGGGCGCACCCCGTCGAGCTTCGACTGGTGGAAGATCAGCGAGGCGATCCGCGAAAGCCTCGACCGCCGGATCGAGCAATTGCAGGCCCTACGCGACAATCTCGACGGCTGCATCGGCTGCGGCTGTTTGAGCCTGAAGACCTGCAAGCTCTACAACCCCGACGACATCGCCGCCGAGGGCGGGCCGGGGCCGAGGGTGCTGCGGTGATTGCCGACGGTCAGCTAGCGACTCGATTGCGGACATATCGTGCAGGCTATACAGGGTGCGAATTGATGTACCTTGCGCGCCTTCTTATCCTGTTGTCGTTATACACCAGCGCATTCCTGCTCGCGGAGCAAACAGGCTTTCTTCTCATTGCGGTTGTCGGAGGAGCTATCGCAGGCGTGCTTGATAGTCTCGTTCAAACTGGCCGTATCTTCGTGGCGCCCACACCGACGTCAACCTTGGCGAAGGTCTTAAGTGCGATACCCTTCTTGGCCGCCGTAATAGTGGTGGTCGCTTCTGACATTTCTTGGCCCACTGTGTTGGCGTATGCAGTGCCTTGGTTTCTAGGTGGGGTCGCCGTGTTCACGTTCGACGCTTATCAAAGCGGAGCCTGACTTCGGCTTACGGCCCAAAAACGGTCAAGACCTAGGGAGCGTCCTGCGTCTGAGACCGGAGGGTCGGCATCAATATTCCGGCCCCAGCTCCGGATCGAGGTCGCGGGGCCGGGCGAAATGCACCAGCACGCCGCAGCCGTCGCGCAGGTCGGTCCACTCCTCGATGTCGAGTTCGAACACGGCATAGGCGGCGGTGGGGAATTTTACCTTGGCTTCGTCGTAGAGCGCGTTCTCGTTCTTGGGCGCGACCAGTTCGAACAGCATGTCGCCGAGGCCCGGGTTGTGGCCCGAAACCAGCAGCGCATCGCCATCGCCGCCCTTTTCGCGGATTACGTCCATGATCGTGTCGGTCCCCGCGAGATAGAGCCGTTCGTCCCATTGCGGTACGAAGGCGGGAAGCGCCGCAGCCAGCGTTTGCTTCACACGTTCGGCGGGGCTGGCGACCAGCCTGTCCCAGTCTACGCCATGCGCGCGGATATGCTCGCCGATCACCTGCGCCCCTTGGCGCCCACGATCATTGAGCCCGCGATCGAAATCGCGCTTGTCGCTTTGCCCCCAATCGGACTTCGCGTGGCGGAGCAGGCCGAGGATCTTCATGCGCGCGTCATCACTGGGGCTGGGTCTCCGCTGCCATCTGCTCGGGGCTAACAACACCCTTGGCAACGCGCTGTAAAGCCTCTTCGAGTGTCAACCGCGTGACGGGCGTGCCCTCGGGAAAGGCGGAAAGCAACCGGCTGGGGAAGGCGGGCGAGAGCATGACGAAATGGCCCGAATCCTCGCGCGTGCGGATCAGCCGCCCGAAGGCCTGCGCGAGGCGGGCGCGAATGATCCGGTCGTCATAGCGCTGGGCACCTCCTGCTTCCTCGGCGGCAGCGGCGCGGCGCGCGCGATGGAGGATGGTGGGGCGTGGCCAGGGTACGCTTTCCATGACCACGCAGCGCAAGCTTTTGCCGGGCACGTCGACCCCGTCGCGCAGCGCGTCGGTGCCGAGCAGGCTGGCGTGCGGATCGTCGCGGAAGATATCCGTCAGCGTGCCGGTATCGATCGGATCGACATGCTGGGCATAGAGCGGCAACCCCGCCCGCGCGAGCCGGTCGGCAATCCGGCCATAGACCGCGCGCATCCGCCGGATCGCCGTAAACAGGCCAAGCACGCCGCCATTGGAAGCCTCGATCAGCCGTGCATAGGCACCCGCGAGCGCGGGAATATCGCCGCGCCTGATGTCGGTGACGATCAGCACCTCGGCGCGGCTGGCATAGTCGAACGGGCTGTCCGCCTGCGCGGTCTTGGGTTGCAATTCTAGATGCGGCGCGCCGCTCTTAGCGATGGCGTGAGCCCAATCGGGGCCGCTCTCGTCCCGATCGGTCAGCGTGGCGCTGGTCAGCATCACGCCATGTGCCGATTCGAGCACCACTTTTGCGAAGGGCTTCATCGGATCGAGCCAGTGGCGGTGGAGCCCGACATCGAATTCGCGCGCATCGTTGCGATCGACCTGCAACCAATCGACGAATTCGGGATCGGCCGGGCCGCCCAGGCGCGAAAGCAGCGCCTCCCATGCGGCAATCAGGTCGATCCTCCAGGCGAGCGAATGGCGCGCCCCCTCGATCCGCGCGCGGCCTTGGCCATCGAGCCAGTCGGGCGCGTCTTCCAGGACCGCTTCGAGCCGACCGGCGAGTTTGAGGAGTGGCGCACGGATGGAGGCGAGGGCCTGCGCCGCCGTGCCTGCCGTCTCGACCAGTTCGCCCGGAAGCTGAGCGGTTTCGGTCTCGATGCCATAGCCCGCCTCAAGCCCCTTTTCGTCGCGCGCGAAGGTGGTCGCGCGCACGACGGCGAGGAGTTCTTCCAGCGGCCCGATAGGCGAGCCTTCCGCCAGACGTCCGAGCCAGCCATCGGAGGGCAGGGCATGCGCGGCCTCGACTGCGTCTTCCACCGCTTCGCCGCCCGCATCGTCATAGCTGGCGACATCTGCGAGACGGGCGGACAGGCCCCGGCGCCGACCGCGGCTGTTCTTTTCCGGCCCGATGATCCAGCGCCTCAGCTCGATTGCCTCCTGCCCGGTCAGCGCGGCGGAGAACGTGCTGTCGGCAGCGTCGAACACGTGATGGCCCTCGTCGAAAACGATCCGCGTCGGGCGTCCGTTCACATCGCGCCTGCGAGCTGCATTGATCATCACCAGCGCATGGTTGGCGATCACCAGATCGGCCTGGGCGGCATTACGCGCACTGCGCTCGATAAAGCACTTCCGGTAATGCGGGCAGCCGGCATAGACGCATTCGCCGCGCTGGTCGGTCAGCGCCGCGACCCCCCGTTTGCGGAACAGCGTGCCGAGCCAGCCCGGCAGATCGCCGCCGATCATATCGCCATCCTGCGAATAGGCTGCCCAGCGCGCGACAAGGTGCGCGAGAATGGCGGGGCGACCGGTAAAGCCGCCCTGAAGCGCGTCTTCCAGATTGAGCAGGCAAAGGTAGTTTTCCCGGCCCTTGCGCACGACTACTGGCGGTGAACCATCCGCGCGGATATTGGGCCAGGCGCGCCTGCTTTCCTGCCGCAACTGGCGCTGGAGATTCTTGGTATAGGTCGAAACCCAGACTGTCCCGCCCGACCGTTCCGCCCACAGCGAGGCGGGTGCGAGATAGCCCAGCGTCTTGCCGATGCCGGTGCCTGCCTGCGCCAGCAGGAGGTGGGGGCGTTTCTGCCTGTCGCGCGGGCTGAATACACTGCCCGCGTCGCGCGCGAAGAGCCTCTGCCCCTCGCGCCTCTCGGCACCTTCTCCGGTAAGCCGTTCAAGGTGCGCCTCGATTTCGGGCTCTTCGATCAGAACCTGCGCCGGTTGCGCTCGTTCGGGGGCCTCCTCCCACTCGGGCAGCCGCGAGAAGAGCCACTTTTCGGCGCGTTGCGGTTTCCTCACATGCGGAGCGAGCACATTCGCCCAGGGCCAGCGCAGCCGTGCGAGCGATTGCAAGCTCGACCATGCCCCTTCGCGCTGCTCCCAGTCCTCGCTCTCGCAGGCTGCGAGCAATGCGCCGGCGGCCTGCTGGAGCAGCAGGGGCACGGCAGCATCGTCGGCCGGTTCGTCGAGGCCCAGCGCATGGGCAAGCCCCTTGGGCGTGGGCACGCAAAAGCTCGCCGGATGGACGAACGCGAAGAGTTCCAGCAGGTCGAGGCCAGACAGGTCGGGATAACCCAACCTGCTTGCCACCAGCGGAGCATTCATCAGCAATTGAGGCGTATCGGCAGCCGCCATAACCGCCTCACCCTTGGAGCAACCGCGTGTCGGCCCGTTCGGGTCGCGCAGCCAGGTCCCGGCATGGCTTGCGTGCAAGGCAGGGAGGGGCACCGGCTGAGTCACATATCGACAATGAAAGCGCCGGAACGAAAAGTAAACAGAGGGCGGCGAGACTATGCCGAGGCATGTTCGCTTCATCGCAAGCATTTAGCGGTTAGTCGCGAATTGAATTGGAAAAATCGCGAAAAATCAGATTTTTAAACCTTCCTGAACAACCGTTCATCGGAACTGTGGCGAAATCGTGTTCGTTTTCTGGGCATGACCAAGACCCGTCATCTGATCGCCAGCGCCCCCATAGCGATTGCTGCAATGGCCGCGCTTCATACCCTTCCTGCGCATGCTCAGGAGGCCCCTCCTGCGAGTGCTCAGGACGCGCCCATTCTGGCTCTGGAGACACTGCCGCAGGCTTCGTCTCCGGCACCGGCCCCCGTGGCCATCGCATCACAACCGCCCGCGGCTGCGTCTGCGACCACGCCAACGGCAACCGCGCCGGTGCTCCCCGTCGAGCCCGTTGCAGCCGAACCGGTACTCCCCGAAACCCAGCCGGTGCAGATCGAGCAAGCTGAGCCGGTCGAGCCGGTGAGCGCGGACCCTGCGCCCGTCCGCCCGGCCACGAATGTCCGAGAGACGTACGCCCGAGAGTCGACGCCCGCTTCAGAACCGGCTGCTGCCATTTCCGTGTCGGAAAATGAAGGAGTAGCCGCTTCGGCCATGCCGGTGACTGACAATACAATGGAAACACCGATTGTTGCGGAAAGCGAGCTTGCGCCGATCCCTGAGCCCATCCGAGATGAAAGTTCCGCTGCGCTCTTATTCGCCCTGCTGGGCATCGGCGGCATCGGTTTGGTTGCCTTCCTTCTGATGCGCCGCCGTCGCCGTACTACGGATGTGCCGACGATTGAGCGCCCGGTAGTAGCCGCACCGATGACTATCGACCGCGAGCCGGTGGTGACCGCCCTTGACGAAGCGCCCCATCGCGAACTTCCGGTTGATCCGGCCCCCACCCAGCCGACCAGCGATGTTGCCGTGCCGCTTCCCGTACAGCTTCCTGAAAGCCGCCGCGAACGCGGCCGTCTTCTGCGGAGCCTGATCGAAGCGCGTCCCGACCGGGCCAATCCATTCCGCTCGTACAAGGCGCGTGCCAAACGTGCCCGCCTGATCCTCCAGTCGATCGGAACCCGTTTCACCAATCGCAAGCCGGGCATCGATCTGAGCCAGTACACCAATGTCTGGCCGGAACTGCGCGGCTGGCGTCCTGCGGCAGCCTAAACCCCTCCCGACCCCTCGAATGGTGTCGCAGCGGTAGGGGCGCCCTCCCACAAGGAAGGCGCCCCTATTGCCGTGTCACGCAGCGATGGAGAGATCGGACGCTGTGAGCGCCTGTTCGAGATCGGCAAAGATGTCCTCGGCATCCTCAAGCCCGATCGAGAGGCGCAGCAGGCCTTCGCCGATACCATGCGCGGTGCGTTCCTCCGCCGTGTAGGTCGAATGGGTCATGCTCGCAGGGTGCTGGACCAGCGTTTCGGCATCGCCGAGCGAGACCGCGCGGACGATCATGTTCAGCCGGTTCATGAAACGGATGCCCTGATCGTAGCCACCGGCGAGGTCGAAGGCGATCATCCCGCCAGGCAGCGCCATTTGGCGCCGGGCCAGGGCGTGATGGCCGAAGCTTTCGAGGCCGGGATAGTGGACAGCGGCAACCTGCGGTTGCGCTTCGAGCCACCGCGCCACTTCCAGCGCGGTTTTGCTGTGCCGCTCCATCCGCAGCGCCAGCGTCTTCAATCCGCGCATGATGAGCGTGGCGGTGAAGGGGCTCATCACCGCACCGGTCATGTCCTTGAGGCCTTCGAGCCTCACGCGCTGCATTGTTTCGGCGCTTCCGACCACGAGTCCGCCGACGAGGTCGCCATGGCCGCCGAGATATTTGGTTGCGGAGTGGACAACCACATCCGCGCCCAGTTCGACCGGACGGGTGATGGCGGGAGTGGCATAGGTGTTGTCGACCACCACCTGGGCGCCACGGGCATGGGCCACTTCGCTGATCGCGGCGATATCGACCAGCCGCATATTGGGGTTGGCCGGGGTTTCGAAATAGACCAGTTTCACCCTGTCGTTCATCGCCGCTTCTAGCGCTGACGGATCGGTCAGATCGACATGGGTAACCTTCACTCCGAATTTGGTAAGGCCGTGACGGAAGAAGGCGAAGGTGCAGCCATAGAGCGTCTTGTCGGTAACGATCTCGTCGCCTGCACTCAGCAGCGTCCACATAACCGCAGTGATCGCGCCCATACCGCTGGCGGTGGCGACACCAGCATCGGCCCCTTCGAGCGTGGCGATGCGCTGTTCGAGCAAGTCGAGCGTCGGGTTGGATATCCGGCTGTAGAAATAGCCCGGCTGTTCGCCTGCAAAGATCGCACCGCCCTGTTCCGCGCTGTCGAAGGCGAAAGTGGAGGCCATGTGCATCGGCGGAGTGAGCGCGCCATGGTTCTCGGTCGGGTCGTACCCGTGATGGATAGCGCGGCTGGAAAACCCGGATAACGGCGTGCGGCTCATGATACTGACCTTTCAATACGTCTTGGGGATCAATATACAGCCAAATGGATGGAATATGCCTGCAAATTGTGCCAATGAAAAAGGCTTCTTTGGCATATTATGCTAATCGGAGGGGTGGATGGATACGAAAGACCGCCATATTCTGCGCGAGTTGCAGCGCGATGGTCGGCTAACGAATGCTGAACTGGCCGAGCGGGTAAACCTCTCGCCGTCGCCGTGCCTCAGGCGCGTTCGCAATCTGGAAAAAGCGGGAGTGATCGACCGCTATGTCGCAATCGTCGACCGTGAGGCGGCCGGCTATCCGATTACAGCTTTCGTGCAGGTCACACTCGATCGGCATGATCGCGAAGTGGTCGAAGGTTTCGAGCGGCGTGTGCGGGAGACGCCCCAGATCCTGACCTGCCACCTGCTGACAGGCAGCTCGGACTATATGTTGCAGATCGTGGTTGCCGGGCTCGATGCCTATGAAGATTTCATGCGCAACACGCTGCACACGACACCCGGAATAGCGACGATCAATACCAGCCTAGTCTACAGTACGATCAAGGATACCGTCGAGCTTCCCTAGGGAGTTATGCAAACGAGCGAGGTCGGCATTCGCCGACCCCGCCCCTGTTTACCGGAATATCGCGTTCCGGAGCGCGTTCAGCATTTGCCGAAGGTCTTGGAGATGATCGTCACACCGGCGACCGAAATGGTCACTTTCACGCCGGTCGGGAAGCCCCAGGTTGTGCAGATGCTCAGGCAGGCCTGCGCAGCGGTGCCTTCTGGAACCGAAATCGGGATCGGGATGCACACCGATCCGATGCCCAGCGGCAGGTCCAGGCAGACCTTATGGTCCTTCACCGTTACGCTGATACATTCGGCCAGTGCGGCATACTCGCCGCCTCCTAGAATATTCGGGCTGCCATCGGAGGCTTCGATGCCTACCGTTTCGTTATGACGACGCGCGGCATCAAGTGCCTGTTCGACCTTTTCTTGGTTGAAGCTTGGAAAGTTTGCCATAATTGTAACCTCCTAGTTTGGTTGTTCGCGACATTAGCTGCCGCACGGAGATTGTTTCTGTTTCGGCAAAGCTTTTCGAATCCGACTCAGTCCATGGTGGCGCATACAAAGGTTGCAATCGCCCAAGGCGCGCCAAGCGGCTTGAAGAAGATTCCACGGAATCGGACATATCTGCGCAGGGCAACTTGCTGCTTGCGTCGGTGCTGCATTTTCGCGAGAGGCCGAGGCATGAGCATGACCGATCTGATCGCCGCCGCACGTGTGTCCAAGGCCTGGCCGTTCCAGGAAGCACAGCGCCTGCTCAAACGTTATCCCGACGGCACGAAGCCGGATGGTTCGCCTGCGCTGTTCGAAACCGGCTATGGCCCGTCGGGCCTGCCGCATATCGGCACCTTCCAGGAAGTGCTGCGCACAACGCTCGTAAGGCGCGCGTTCGAGGCCATGATCGGCGCGAAGCCCGAAGACGGCAAGACCCGGCTCGTCGCTTTTTCCGACGACATGGACGGGCTGCGCAAGGTTCCGGACAATGTGCCCAATCAAGAATTGCTCGAGGCCAATCTGCACCTGCCGTTAAGCCGTGTGCCCGACCCATTCGAAAAGGGGCATGAAAGCTTCGCCGCGCACAACAACGCCAAGCTGCGCGAATTTCTCGACCGCTTCGGGTTCGAGTACGAATTCATCGCCTCGAACGACATGTATAATTCCGGCCGCTTCGACGATGCGCTCCGCCAGGTCCTGCGCAAGAACCAGGACATTCTGGACATCATGTTGCCCACGCTGCGCGAAGAACGCCGACAGACCTATTCGCCCGTCCTGCCGATTTCGCCCTCGACGGGCCGCGTGCTGCAAGTGCCGGTCGAGGTGGTCGATCCCGAAGCGGGCCTGATCCGCTTTACCGACGAGGACGGGTCGGTGGTCGAACAATCGGCGCTCGGCGGCATGTCCAAGCTGCAGTGGAAGGTCGACTGGGCCATGCGCTGGTATGCGCTGGGGGTCGATTACGAAATGTACGGCAAGGATCTGACGGACAGCGGGGTGCAGTCGGGCAGGATCGTCAAGGTGCTCGGCGGCCGCAAGCCGGAAGGGCTGATTTACGAGATGTTCCTCGACCAGAATGGCGAGAAGATCTCCAAGTCGAAGGGTAACGGTCTCTCGATCGAGGAATGGCTTACCTATGGCTCGGAGGAGAGCCTGGGATTCTACATCTTCCCCAATCCCAAGAGCGCCAAGCAACTCCATGTCGGCGTGATTCCGCGTGCGGTCGACGATTACTGGCAGTTCCGCGAGCGGCTGGCCGAACAGCCTCTCGACAAACAGCTTGGCAATCCGGTGTGGCATCTGGCGCGCACCAATGGCGGGTTCGAGGGTAGCGAAGCGCCGGGTGCGGGCGACAGCCTGCCGGTAACCTATGGCCTCCTGCTCAACCTCGCCAGCGTCTTGGGCGCGGAAGCGAACGAGGAGGCGCTGCGCGATTATCTCGAAAGCTATATCGGGGCTGGCAAGATCACGCCCGAACTGGAGGCGCTGATCGGCACGGCCATCGCCTATACCCGCGACTATATCGTCCCGACACTGAACAAGCGTGCACCGGCGGCGAACGAAGCCGAAGCGCTGCGTGCACTCGACGCGTATTTGGCGGATGCTGCGCCAGATACCGGTGCCCAGGATTTGCAGACCGAGGTTTATGAGATCGGCAAACGTGAGGAATACGGTTTCGAGAGCCTGCGCGACTGGTTCAAGGCGCTCTATCAGACGTTGCTCGGAAGCGATCAGGGACCGAGGATCGGCAGCTTCATCGCGCTTTACGGGATCGAGAACAGCCGCAAGCTGATTGCCGAGGCATTGGCCAAGGCGTGAAATAGCGAAGACGCAGGGCCTTGCCTCTCTCTCGCGCAGCGAGATGGCGATTATCGCCCTGGCGATAAGGCTCAGCTATGTTTTCGCGTGCGGTACCATTTGGTCAGCACGTATTTCTGCCCCTTGATGACCGGCGTGCCGGCATGCAGTGTGTTTTCGTTGGGCAGGCCTTCGGGCGTGGCATTGTTCCATACCATCAGCACGCCCGGCTTGGGCTCGATCGACGCGCCTACCTCGACGAAGTGGGTGTGCCCGCCTTCCTCGACTTCGTTGAGAAAGGCCATGGCGGTCCAGCAGCGCTGGCCACCGCGCTTGCGTTCCAGCTTCCAATATTCCTGATCGGTATAAAACCAGTCATTATGCGGTTTGAATTCCTGCCCAGGCAGGTAGCGCTGGCCCTGTATGTTCTCGCCGACTTTGCCCGGCAGGCCCAGCCTGTCGTCGATTCGGCGGGAAATCGCCCTCACGAAGGGATCGTGCGGGTCGAAATTGCCCGAATAGGACGTGCGGAATTTGGCGACATAAGCGGTTTCATGTAGCTCGCTCGGCCGTGCGACGGCGTCGATCATTTGCATCAGCCGAGCGCATTCTTCCCCGGACAGGAAGTTGCCGATAGCGTAGATCTCCGCCTTGTCGGAGGGAATCCTGTAAGCCTGCGGATCGGAATCGAGCCGTTTGCGGACAAGCGCGCCAGCGCGCTTCAGTGCATCCTGATCGGGTACGGAAGCTGTCTTGGTCATGGTGGCACTGTGTTAGCAATCGCGCGCGCTGCATCAAGTATGGCGGCTTGCCGCACGATATCAGTCCGCTAGATTGGCTGCACCATATCGGAGAGGGATCTATGAACCAGACAGCCGCGCGCCGCTATTCGACTGGGGCCATGCTATTTCACTGGGCGATCGCCATCGCGGTGATCGTGAACTGGCGGATCGCCGAAGCGGCCGAGCAAGCCGAAATGCCAGCCAAGGCGGAAATATTCGCGAATCACAAGGCGCTCGGCATACTCATCCTCGTTCTGACTCTCGGCCGTCTCGCCTGGCGCTGGACGCACCCCGTTCCACCGCTGCCGAACGATCTTGCCAAATGGGAAGCCGTGCTCGCGCGCACGGTACATATCATCTTCTATGTCCTCTTGATCGGCCTGCCACTGGGCGGCTGGCTGGCCAATTCGATGACGGGCCGGGATATCGATTTCTTCGGTTTGTTCACGATCCCGCCGCTTCCAGTGGGGGCCAACAAGGATCTTGGCGGATCGATCTTCGATATGCATGCGCTGGGCGGCACGATCTTCCTCTATCTGATCGGCCTGCATATTCTCGGTGCGCTCAAGCATACGTTCTTCGACAAGAACGGTGGCATTTTCCGGATGCTGCCTTTCGGCAAGGTACCGGAGTGACGCTGACGTAAGAAACCCCCGCCGATCGCGCGACGGGGGTTTCCAAGGGCCAACCGGACCACTCTCGAATACCGGTGGGCTGTAAAACCTACCAGAAGAAGTCGTAAATCACGTCGACCACTTCGCCATTGTATACATCGACCAGCAGCACGTCGTCGTAATACCGAACCCAGCGATAGGGACCGTACACATTCGGCAGGCGATAGCGCCAGGGGTCGTTGATCCAGTAACGGCTACCGAAGAACAGATTGCCAATCTGCACACCGATGTTCAGGCGGCGATAGCGATAGTCCCGGTAAGGCGCGTAATAGCGACCGAGGCGGAAGATATCGCGATTGTGGTAACGGTGGCGGTACCAGTCATAACGACGATTGTCGCGCCAGCGGCGATGGTCCCACCGGTCGTAATCGCGCCACCGGCGGCCATCGTAATAGCGTGCCCGGCGATGATCCCGGCGCGCCTCGCGGTAGCCATCGCGATACGCGTCGCGGCGGATGCGGCGGTCTTCCCAGCGATCCCGGCGACGTTCGGCCCTGCGGCCGTCACGATAGGCATCGCGGCGGATACGCCGGTCTTCCCGGGCCTCGCGGCGCCCGTCCTGCCGACGTTCGGCACGGCGGTCCTGACGAGCCTCGCGACGTGCGTCCTGGCGACGTTCCACACGACGGTCCTGACGAGCCTCGCGACGTGCATCCTGTCGACGTTCGGCACGGCGATCTTGCCGGGCCTCGCGGCGCGCGTCCCGCCGACGCTCGGCAATACGCTCTGCGCGCCGCTCTGCACGATTGGGATCGACATAGGTACGGTTGCGCTCGGCGCGGTAGGTCCGGTTGCGGCTCTGGGTTTCACGGCGGTCCTGACGCCTGTCGGCACGCCGCTCGCGCACATTCTCGCGACGTTCGCGGCGCGCTTGGGCGATGTCGACGCGGTTGTTTCCGGTCGATTCGGTCGCCTTCAGCCGGTCGCGGCGGCGCTCCCCTTGCGCACGGCGTTCGGTGCGTTGCTGGCGCTCGGCCCGCTGTGCACGGCGCTCTTGGCGGGCCGCGGCGCGCTCGCCCCGGTCTCGCTCGATGCGTTCCTGCCGCTCGCGCGATTGCGCTTCGGCTTCGGTGGGCAGGGCAGTGATCGCCATCGCCACGGCGAGGGCGCTCAACGCGCTGCCTTTTAAGAGCTGGGTCAGATGCATGGAGCGTGTCCTTTTATGGGTCGGTGCCGCTCCACCACCAGCGGCCGTTCTTGATGTCGCTCAGTGTATCAGAACGGCCTGACCCCAAACTGAACCGGTTCACCGCCCTATTGTTCATCTTTTAATAGGGTTTTATGAACGAATTGCAGGCTTGGCTCCATGACATGCCCGGTGCATGCAGGCGTCCATGTACGACACACTCGAAGAAGTACGCACCGATATCGCCGCGCGACTGACCGAAGCTGCGCGGGACCGCCGCGTCCCCATGCATACTCCGGTGGTGGTTACCGCCGATGCCGATGCGCGGGTGATGGTACTGCGCGACTTCGATCCCGCGCGATGGACCTTGCGGTTCCATACCGATGCCCGCGCACCCAAGGTCGCCGCGATCGGGGCAGATGCGCGATTAACCGTGGTCGCCTATGATCAACCGGGAAAGGTCCAACTGCGGCTGCACGGTTCGGGGCGGATAGAACGGGAGGGTGCGGCTGTGGATGCTGCCTGGGCGGACAGCACGAATTTCGCACGTCGCTGCTATCTGGGCGAAGCGCCGGGCGCGAGCGCCGACCAGCCGATATCGGGTTTGCCCCAACATCTCGAGGGTGTGGAACCCGACGACGACCAAATCCGACGCGCGCGGGAAAATTTCGCGATTCTCCTGGTCGAAGTGGAGGAAATCGACTGGTTCAGCCTAGCTCATACCGGGCATCGCCGCGCGCTTCTGACGCCCATCGGCGGCGAATGGATCGCCCCGTAATCCGCCAAGGTTCGCCGTGGCGCGACCTGGTCCGTAGCGGTCGATGCCGATGGACGGACGGAAAGGTCGGGGTGGCCTGACGGGCCAAGTCCAGGTCCTTCGAGCCTAGCTGTATCCGGGCTGCGTGGCATCACACCTTGCGCTTCGAAAACCCGAAGAAGACATGCTGAGGCACCTTGTGACTGTGCCATTCGTCGTCCACTGTTCTATCCTTGTAGAACACCTGCCGCATTTTTGTCGTCCGCTACCTAGAGCACGTTCATGAAAGTCCCGACAGCCATTATCGCCGCCTCCATGCTCTCTGCCTGTGCGAGCGGCGGACCCGAGCCCTTCCACATAGGTACGAAGCCTCCCGTGCGTACGGTGGATGGTTCGGCGGTGGTATCGAAAACCATGCCCGCAGCGCGTTTCGTCATGCCGAAGGCGGCGCGCTATATCGGCTCGACGCGTTTCGATCTGAAAGAAGTCGCGGATGCGGAAATTCACCTGTTCGTAGAGCCCGATGCAGCCGGTGTCGTAAAGCGCGCCTGGTGGATCCAATTCGAAAGCTATCTACCGACCGTTCCCAATGCACGCTACGACTTTGCCGATACGGGCTGGCCGCTGGTGACGCTGGGCGCGATGGACCTCTATTATCGTGCGCGATTTGGAGCCGCCTATGACAAGCCGCCGAAAGGATCGGAAGCGGAACGGGTGATCCAGATGGTCGAGCGTGCGGGATACCGTTTTCCGGTGGAAACCTTCAGCGCGCAGTTCCACAAGGTTGTGTCCGATGATGCGCGCTCGGAAGTGCTGGTCATCTTCATCGGCGATCTTGCCGACATCGGCCTGTCGGTCGAGGGAGTAATCGCCGGCGGCAAGGACGGAGCGCCGATGCGCCTATTGCACGAGCGCGTTCTGGAGCAGGCGAAACGCCACGTGTCGATCCAGCGCTAAGCCCTGCCGAAAGCGATCGGGGCGGCGGGCGGGTTGCTCACCGCCCGCCGCCATCATGTCAGGATGCGGAGTCGATAGCGCGCAGAGTTAGATCGAAAGTGAGATCCTCGCCAGCGAGCGGATGATTTGCATCGACCTTGATCGAATCATCGCCGACCTCGACGATATGCAGCATCATCGGGTTGCCATCCGGACTCTGTGCCTGCAGCGCCATGCCGGGCTGCGGATCGGGGCCGGGGGGCAGTTGCGATCGGGGAATGTCCTGCACGAGATCTTCGCGCCGTGGGCCGAAAGCCTTGTCGCAGGGTATGGCAACCGATTGTTCCTCGCCCACCTGCATGCTGGTGAGCGCTTCTTCGATCTGCGGGAAAGTGTTGCCTCCGCCCAGTTCGATGGCCTGCGGACCGGCCTGCGCGGTACTGCCTACCTCCTCGCCGTCGCCCCGCTTGAGCACGTAGTCGATGGTTACGGTGTCACCGTTGTTGGGTGTGGTCATGAATGTCCTTTTTCGGATTTCGTGTTCGCGGCGGTAATGCGCCGACAAGAAACGCGCTCGCGCACCGAGCGCCTTGCAGCGAGTCTCGCAATTCGTACCGCGCTAGTCAATTGGCGCAATCTCACTCCGGACTTTCGGTGGCTAGTTGCCGGATTGGCCCTATAGGGTACTGATCGAGAACAAGGGGTTGGGAGAGAAAGCGTATGGATAGCAGGTCCGGTAGTGGATGGCGTGCGCCCTTACTCTGGCTTCTCAGGGTCATTGCCGCGCTGCTCGTTTTCGGATCGGTGCTCAGCACGACCGATCTCAATCAGTGGTGGATCCGCATTTGGGATTTCCCGCGGTTGCAGATTCTGGTCGCAATGGTTCTTATCGCGGCCGCACTGTGGAAATTGGACCGTGCCTGGCGGCCGTGGCTCCCACTGGCTCTCGCCGGTTTTGCGGTGTGGCAGTTCTACAGAGTATTTCCCTATACGCCGCTGGCCACGACAGAAGTATCGCGCGTGGCTCCCGATGAAACCAGCGCTACAGCCTGTTTCACGGCCCTCACGCTCAACGTCCTGCAGGATAATCGTGAATATGCGCGCACGGCCGATCTCATCCGCGGCCTCGATCCCGATATCGTCCTGCTGATGGAAACCGATCAGGCGTGGGCCGATGCAATGGCACCGGTGCTCGCGAATTATCCCGGCCGGATCGATCGCCCGCTGGACAATACCTATGGCATCATGTTTGCCTCGAGACTGCCGATGGACAATGCCTCGATCCAGGACCTGGCACAGAAAGATACGCCGTCGGTTCTGGCCACGCTGGCGGTCGGTGGTCATCGCTTTCGGATGATTGCGCTTCATCCCCGCCCGCCAATGCCCAAGCAGGATACCGAAGAGCGTGATGCAGAAATCATCATGGCAGCCAAGCAATCGCAGGACCTGGCCATGCCGGTGCTGGCGATCGGCGATTTCAACGATGTCGCTTGGTCGGACACGACGCGTCTGTTCAAGGATATTGGCGGTTTTCTCGACCCGCGGATCGGGCGCGGGACCTATGCGACCTTCCCGTCGGGCATGGTGTGGTTGGGCTGGCCGCTCGACCATTTGTTCGCGACAGAGGAATTCCTTCTGGCCGACATGCGCGTGGGCGAAAGCGTCGGCTCCGATCATCGTCCGGTGATCGCTCGCCTGTGCCTCGACCCAGACGCCGCTGTGGGTCGCAACGAGAAGGCGAAAGCCCCCGATGCGGAGGACGAAGAGGAAGCGGGCGAAGTGATGGAGGAGTTCGAGGAAGACACGGCCAAGGACCGGATAGAGGGCGAGGAGGGCTAGGACGCCCGCATGCCCGCTCAGGCTTGGACATCTTTGCGATCAAGGCATTCACGGCTTTGTTTCGAAGCGGGGTGATATGCGCCGCCTCGGCGACAAGGAGCCGCTACCGAATCTCGAAATCGAGCAATTCGAACCTGGCGGGTGCCGTCGCATAGACGCCATGGCCACGCGCTGCAGTGGATCCGAAAACCAGCCCCACGCGGCTTGCGTTGGCCAGCGATCTTTCAAACGCACGTGGCCGATCTCCCGCTTTTATCCCGCCCACTACCGACCCCCATGCGGGGTCATCCAGCCTCACTCTCATCTCGTGAATGCCTGGCGCGATTTCCTGCACTGTATGAGCGGGGGCATACCAGCGATAGAGGGCGTAACGGCCCCTCGCGCTCCAATTGTCACCACGGCGCTGAAAGAACAGCGAGACCGTGCCGGGCCTGTGAGAATCCTCCTGCGGCACGAACCGCGTTCCCTGCCGCGCATCGACGCGATAGCGAACTCTGATCAGGGACGCGTTTCTCAGTGAACCGGGATCGAAGGTCACATAATGGACGTGCCCGTCGGCCTTGGTGGAATTCGGGAAATTGAACGCCCAGCCGCCCTCTGTCTGCATCGGGGCCAGCGGCATGTTCAGTGAATAGTTCTGGCCACGGATGATCGGACCGATTTCCCAATCCATTGCGGGAGGGGTGGCATGAGCCGCGATGCCGGTCTGGGCCAGTGCCAATGCGATCAGGGCGAAGAAGTATCTCATAGACGCACAATAGGCGCGCTGGCCTGTTTCTGCGCTGAACGCTGCGTTCTGGCTCTCTCAATGTCAGGCGCTCAGCCCGGCGGTTCGATCACGCTGTCCGGTTGACGTCGCCCGCGCGGGCGCGCCTGCGCGCAATGACAAACAGGATGGTGGGCCAGAAGACGGTGTTGAAGATATCCAGCCATGGTTCCAGTCGGCTGGCGTTCGGGCTTGGTCCGAAAACGTCCACGATCTCGTTCCCGACCGCGAAAAGATAGACGAGTGCAATGGGCACTCTCGATCGCATGCGATGGCGGAAAAGCAGGGCTGCCACGACAAATATCAACAGGCCGGCATGGATGTGCAGCAGATCCTCTGATGCCCCGAAGGTGTCCGACAGCCACCGCTTCCCATCGCTATATAACCAAGCCAGCTTCGTCATGGTCGGCAGTTAGGTCCAGCGTGCGAGTTTGTCATGCGGTAACTGGCTTTCTGGGACGGCCTGCGGGCAGGCACCCACCCGGCCACGCAGTAGCGACCGGTGTCTCCGCGCACGAATGATGGCGAGTGGGCGCAAATGCTCGGTCTCCGCGCTCCACCTCATTGGGAATTACCTCGTGAGCTTCTTGTAAGCCAGCCGGGTGGGGCGGTCCGCCGCATCGCCCAGACGCCGACGCTTATCTTCCTCGTAAGCTTCGAAATTGCCCTCGAACCACTCCACGTGGCTATCGCCCTCGAAGGCGAGAATGTGTGTGGCGAGCCGGTCGAGGAAGAAGCGGTCGTGCGAGATGACCACGGCGCAGCCGGCGAAGTTCTCGATCGCTTCTTCGAGCGCGCCCAGCGTTTCGACATCGAGGTCGTTCGTCGGCTCGTCGAGCAGCAGGACGTTACCCCCCTCCTTCAGCATCTTGGCCATGTGCACGCGGTTGCGTTCGCCGCCCGAGAGCTTGCCGACATTCTTCTGCTGGTCCGGCCCCTTGAAGTTGAACGCACCGACATAGGCGCGGGTCGAGACGTCGTGGCCGTTGACCTTCATGTAATCGAGCCCGTCCGAGATTTCTTCCCAGACATTGTTCTTCGGATCGAGGTGGTCGCGGCTCTGGTCGACATAGCCCAATCGTACTGTGTCGCCGACTTCCACCGTGCCGCTGTCGGGTTCTTCCTTGCCGGTGAGGATCTTGAACAGTGTGGACTTGCCTGCGCCGTTCGGCCCGATCACGCCCACGATGCCACCCGGCGGCAGCATGAAGGAAAGGTCTTCGAAGAGCAGCTTGTCGCCATAGGCCTTGGAAATGTTCTTGGCCTCGATAACCTTGCCGCCCAAGCGTTCGGGGACCTGGATGACAATCTGCGCCTTGCCCGGCTTGCGATCGCCCTGGGCATCCTGGAGCTGTTCGAACTTGCGGATACGCGCCTTCGACTTGGTCTGGCGCGCCGAAGGGGTCTGACGGATCCATTCGAGTTCGCGCGATAGCGCCTTCTGCCGTCCGCTTTCCTCACGGTTTTCCTGCTCGAGGCGTTTGGCCTTCTTTTCGAGGTAGGTCGAATAATTGCCTTCGTACGGATAGTAGGAGCCGCGATCGAGCTCGAGGATCCAGCCCACCACATTATCGAGGAAATAGCGATCGTGGGTTATCATCAACACCGCACCGGCATATTCCTTGAGGTGGTTTTCCAGCCATTGCACGCTTTCGGCGTCGAGGTGGTTGGTCGGTTCGTCGAGCAGCAGGATCGAGGGCTTCTGGATCAGTAGGCGAGTGAGCGCCACGCGGCGCTTCTCGCCGCCGGACAGGTCGGTGACCGGCCAGTCACCGGGAGGGCAGCGCAGCGCTTCCATTGCGATCTCGAGCTGGTTGTCGAGTGTCCAGCCATCGACCGCATCGATCTCCTCCTGCAGCGTGCCCATCTCTTCCATCAGGGCGTCGAAGTCGGTGTCTTCCTGGGGATCACCCATTTCGGCGCTGATGGCGTTGAAACGGTCGACTTTGTCCGCGATTTCGCGCGCACCGTCCTTGACGTTTTCCAGGACGGTCTTGCTCTCGTCGAGCGTAGGTTCCTGAGGCAGGTAGCCGACCGTGATATTTTCGCCCGGCCACGCCTCGCCGGTGAAATCGGTATCGATCCCGGCCATGATTTTCATTAGCGTCGACTTGCCCGCGCCGTTAGGCCCGACGATACCGATCTTCGCGCCCTGATAGAACTGCAGGTTGATGTTGCTGAGCACCGGCTTGGAAGCACCGGGGAAGGTTTTGGTCATGTCCTTCATGACGAAAGCGTATTGGGCGGCCATCGGGCTGGGTCCTCGGGATAAAAATGGAAGGGCGGGCACATCTGCCCGCAAGGTTTGCAGGCGCAGATAGTCGCCCCGCGGCAAAGGGGCAAGCACCCTGGACGCTTGATGGTGTGCAAGCCAAACTTGCCCATCATTTCGAAAATAAAACCGTATATTTGGTGGACTTTGCCTCCAAAACGTCCGAATTTAGGCCGGAATCGGGGATATTACTTACACCAACAATTAACCGGGCCTGCCTATTAGAAGGGCAGGAAGGGCAGGGGCATTCCATGCGCGAACAGATTATGGGTCTGATCACACCGACGATGGCGATCGTGTTTCTCGCGGTCTTCGTCATCATGTGGTGGCGCGGGAAAATGGGTAGTTATGTGCTTGGTTTTGCTGCGGGCTATCTGTTCTTCGCGCTCGGCTTCGCGGCCACGCATCTGCTGGATACCGGTTCACCCTACGTTTTTCACGTCACGCAGTTCTTCTATTCTCTGAGCGTCGCATCGGGTGCCTGGGCGCTTACCAAGCGTGCAAATCAGCCAAATTTTCTCGGAGTCCTGCTGACGATCTACGGGTTTTCGGCGGCGACACTGGCGGTCGCCGTCGCGACAAGTCCGGATATTTCGTCCCGCCTCATTATCGTCAATGTGGGGTATGGGGCGATGTATCTCGTGCTCGTCATGGCGCTGCTCGGTGCCCAGCGGCGAGAAGCGATCGACAAGCTACTCATCCTGATGCACGCATTGCTGGCTGCGCAGTTTATGATCCGCCCCGTGCTCACGCTTCTGGTCGAACAAAGCATCCCGGCTGACGTTTATCGGCAGTCGATCTATTATTCGGTTCTCAACCTGTCTTTAGCGGTGATCTCGCTTATGACCGCGATGGTGCTGGTTGGGGCCTGCGTCTACGACCAGATCAAGGCTGTGCGCGAACAGGCCGAGCTGGACGGGTTGACCGGCCTGCGTACGCGGCGCGCGTTCGAGCAGAACGTGGTGGAAATGATCGAACGGGCGAAGCTGGAATGCGTCCCCGTTGCCTTGGTCGTGGCCGATATCGATCATTTCAAGGCGGTAAACGATGTCTGGGGCCACCAGGTTGGCGATATGGCGATCAGGCAGTTCGGCGATGTCATTAAGAGCACCATCCGCGAGACGGATATTGCAGGACGAATCGGCGGCGAGGAATTCTGTATTCTCGCCTGGAACTGCAACGCAAAGGCCGCAGAGACGCTGGCCGAGCGTATTCGTAGCGATTTTGCGCAGACACAGGTCGTCGGCATGCCCGAAGATCACCGCCTCACCGCCAGCTTCGGCGTTGCCGGGCGCGGCGAGGGCGAAGGGTATGGCAGGCTGTTCGCGCGGACCGATGCGGCGCTTTATCGGGCGAAGGAAGGCGGGCGGAACCGCACGGTACGCGACGGTGCGGGCAAGAAGCGCACCATTATCACTCCGATCAAGAAGACAGTCGGCGAATTGCGCGAGGTGGGCACCTAGCCGAAGCTCTTGCGTAGCAGCGCTGGCAGCATTGCCAATTGAAGCGCCGGACGAAGCAGTAAGAAAGCGATGAAGCTAGCCCAGAGGCCATGGTTTCCGAGCGGCCAGCTCAGCCACAGAAAAAGGCCGTAAGCCGCCACAGCCCCCGCCATTGAGCTCAGAAGCGCACGAGTCCAGCTCGCGCCCACGAACACGCCGTCGAGTACGAAGCCGGCGAAGCCTGCCAGCGGTATCGCCACCAGCCACGGCCACAGCCTGCGCGCTTCGGCCGCAACCGCAGGCGTCGCGGCGAAGCTGTCGGTGATCATTCCGCCGAAAAACGAAAAGACGATCGCCAGCAAGATCGCCACGCCGAGGCAGCGCAGCAATATCGCCCGAATATGAGCGGTAAATCCTTGCCTGTCCGCGGCTCCGGCGCGCTCGCCATTGAGAACCTGAGCGGCGTTTTCGAACCCGTCGAGCAAGAGCGCGGCGAGCACGAAAAGCTGGTAGACTATGCCATTCGCGGCCAGCACCACCGGGCCGCGCTCGGCGCCCAGGCGAGTGAGGGCGGCAATCGCGATCATCAGCACGACCGTGCGCAGAAACAGGTCGCGATTGATGGCAAGGAAGGGCCTTAGTGCGCGGGGCGACAAGCTTGTCCTAGCCGCCAGCGCTGCGCGGATGTCGCGCCCCGCTAGGTGCCAGATCAACGCGGCAGTCACGGTCAGCTTGGCGAACTCCGCAATGAAGCTGGACCAACCGATTCCCGCGATTCCCCAGTCCAGTCCCAGCGCCAGAAAGAGGCCCAGGGCGACGTTGAGAAGATTGTAACAGACCTCGATCGCCAAGACTTCTCGCATTTGTCTGCGCCCGATGAGAAAACCGATGAGGGCGAAATTGACCAACACCGCAGGGGCGCTCCAATAACGGATATCCGCATAAACGATGGCGGCGGAGCGAACCTGGGCCTGCGCGCCCAGCGCATCGAGCAGCTGCGGCATCAGGAACGGTTTGGCGACCAACAGCAAAGCGGCGATCGACAGACCGACGACGAGCCCCTTCAGCAGCACTTCAGCCTGCGCCCGCGCACCCGAACGTGTGCTTTCCTGCGCGACCAGGCCGGTCGTGCCGGTCTTGAGAAAGTTCATCACGGTGAACAAGGCGGCAAACAGTTTCGCGCCGACGTCGACCGCGCCTTGGGTCGGCGCATCCCCGAGGCGCCCGACGATCCACATATCGCCCACGCCGATCAGCGCGGTCGCAACATTGGTAAGCATGGCGGGCAGCGCGATTGCCCAGATCAGGCGGGTATCGATGCTGGAAGAAGCGGAGGTGTTCAAGCGGTGCAACTCCCGCGTTGTCGCTCGAGTATTTCCGACGAGATCCGCCCGTGGGCGGCTTGGGTCATGAAATGCTGGTCGGGGAGACTGGATTCGAACCAGCGACCCCTTGTACCCAAAACAAGTGCGCTACCAGGCTGCGCCACTCCCCGACCGATTTCTTCCGCAAGGCGCCAGGCTTGGTGGGCCCGGCAGGACTCGAACCCGCGACCTAGCCGTTATGAGCGGCCAGCTCTAACCAACTGAGCTACAGGCCCCCAGCCACGCCGTGCGGAACAGGGCGCCTAGCCTCGCCGAGGGAGCCTTGCAAGCACTAGGAGTCGACTGCCGCCATGATTTCCGCAACCGTGGTCGGCCGCACCCCGCGCGAATCAAGATAGGCGTAGACGCCCCGTAGCCAGTCATAGAGGGTGTCGAGGTCGTCCTCGTCGCGCACATAGGGCGTATGACCCGGGGCCAAGGAGGGGCTGTGGAAGCTCAGCACCAGAACCGGGAGACCATCGTCGATCGCGATGTCGCAGCCGCGAAGAGCCTCGTCCAGCGAAACTCCCTCGGGTGTCAGGGCGATGCGTTCGAGCATGCCGGTCTTGGCGAGGAGCCCCCCTAGTCGAGGCAGCTTTTCGACCAGCGGAAAGATCTGCGGTCCCTGTTGGCGCAGCATGCCCCAGAAAACCGTGGTAAGTGGAAGTTCGAGCAATCGTCTTTCGGGATCGACCCAGTAGGGCGTCACTGGGTGGCGGCTGTAGTCGGGTCCATGACGGCGCGAATAATCGTAGCGCGAGCGGACCGAACTATCGATCGCAATGCCCTGTGCGCAAAGATAGCGGGCGGTCTGTGTGCCGAGGCCATACCGTCCAGCACGATAGATCAGCGGTGCTGCCTCGAACCCCTTTTCGATCGCATCGCGCAGGCGCCGGAACTTCTCTTCTTCGAGCGAGGGAGGCAGGTTGCCGGCAAAACTGTTTCGAGTGCAGATTTCCTCCTTCAGCGGGGGATTGACCCAGGGGTGCAGCTGTACCCCCACTTCGGCTTTGCCGCGCGCCACGGCATCGCCGATAATGTCCTGCGCTTGCCGATCTTTCGCGATTGGCCAGTCCACAAGATAGACCGGCACCACGCCGATCCCTTCGCAGAATTGCTGGAACTTCGCAATCCAGCGCACATGGGCAAGGCCATACCCATCGCTGCGGAAGCTGTCGTTCCACTCGAACTCTTCCTCGGTATCGACCGTCAACAATGTGCGTTGGCCGAAGCCATCCGCGAACCTGGCCATCTGAGCAGGCTTCGGCGGATCGAGGAGATTGGCGTTTGAAATAGCGGACGTATCCTAGCCGGTTGCGCGATCTGGCGCATCGGCAGGGCTAGGCAGCGTCCGGGTGTCGGTCAAGAGCGGGAGGCTCAGCACCAAGACGTCTTCCACGCGTGAGAGGTCGCCGCCGGCTGCGCGGGCCTCCGCACGGGCAAGCCGCAGCGAGAAGCCTGCCCCGAAGATACCCGAGCTCAAAGTGCTGCCGCCCGAGCGGACTTCCGATGCGAAAATGTTGTCCGCATCCGCCAGCTTGGCGGGAAGCCCCGCGCGAAGCGTTACCTGTTCATCGTCGAGTCCCATGACAAGCGATACGGTTTCCCCGGCACCGGTCGCGCCGGCGAGCGTTGCCAACACCCGCCAGCCGAGCATCTCCGCTTCTTTCTGTGCGAGCGCGAGCGCGGCGGGTCGGTCGGCAATGCGAGCGTCGAAACGCGCCACGCGCGGGCCCAGCACGGTTTGCAACTGGTCCAGTTGCGCGCGGACGATGGCCGCGAAATCGCTTTCGCCCGACTCCAGGTCGAGCTCTCCGGTTTCAAGCCGGGCCAGCCGGTCCAATTCATCGAACCCGGCCAGGATATGCGCGGAATCCCCTGCGATCGACGCGGCAAGCGAGCGGTATTCATGCGGTGTCGGGCCGAAAACCTGCTGCTGGATGACCTCGGCATAGCCTTGCATCGCATTGACTGGGGTGCGCAATTCGTGAAGCAGTTGGCGCAGGCGGTCGGCCCCCCGCTGGGCTCGATTGTCGAGGGGGGCAACCGCGCGGCGAAACCGCCCGACATAACCATAGAAGCGGCCATCGCTGTGCGTGAAACGGGGGGCGGCATCGACGATCCACTCACCCTCGATCGTCTCCGCACCGCGCAGATGAACCGCCACGCCCCGCACGGGCTGGCGATTGACGAATGCCGTCGCAAAATCTTCCCCGGCTTGCGTACCGTTGCGGCGCTGCGACAGGTCGATCCCGACAACCATCGGCGCAATATGCGGCTCTGCCCAGTCGACGCGACCTTCCGAATTGGTCCCGAAACTGAAAGTGTCGAGCGGTTTGCGCTGGGGGATATCGTCGAGTTCAGCCAGTGGGAGCGTCGGCGCGTCGCCTGAGGGCGAAGCGGGGGCGCGCGTCTTGCGAAAGCTCTCTATCCGTTCGACCAAGGCCCGGATGTTTTCCGATTTACCTGCGGGCTCGCTTGGCACACGCTGCATGGAAGCTTCCCCAACCGCGCCAGGTGGGGCGGAAGGGGGGGGCTCTTCCAGCGGATCGTCGGAGGCGCCGTTTTCATTCGCGGGGCGCAATACCAGCGGTTCGGGCTCATGCAGGTCGAGAGGGCGCGCCTCCGGCTCTTCGATCTGTTGGGGCCGCTCCGGATGGACCGGCACGGGCAAAGCGCGATCCGACACGCCGAGCCGATCGAGAATACGAATCGCCGCCTCTGGCAAATCCTTGCGATGGCGCAGGAAACCACGCGCGCGGATCGGTAAACGGGGAATGAGCTCTGCCCACTCCTCACCCGTGAGCCGCGCACGATAAAGTGCGGCCCCGGCGATCGAGGGATGTGCTTCGCCGAACCAACGTACCAGTTCGGGATTGCGGAAGCGCCAACCATTCTCGCTCAGGATGGCGGCTCGATCAGCCACGGATATGACTTCCGCCAGCGCGATCAGGCGCAAATATGCCGCCGCTTTCAGCGCTGGATCGCCCGCTTGCGGACGCTCTCCGAGCAGATCGAGCAACTGGCGGAACTGCGTTTTCGCCGCACGCTCGCCGGCGGCGCGGTGGCGCAGCACGGTGGCAAGGCGGTCGTCGAAATGCATCGGTTCTCCGGAATCGGTGGCGGCAGGCGGGCCTTACCTTGTCGCAGCCCAGGGTTTCTACAGCCGTAAAACTTAGGCTGAACGGAAAGTTGCCTGCGCGTTGCAAAGCGGGACAATTGCTGGCAAAGATAATAATGTTAGCCAAGAGGGCTGCATCGCGTTGTCAACATTTCGTGGAAGTTTCGCGATGCCCTGCCTTTGGCACAAGGGTAGCAGGGACACAATCTATGGCCAATCTCGACGATATAGACCGCCGGTTGCTGGGTGAACTCCAGGATGAGGGGCGGATCACCAATGTCGAGCTAGCCCACCGGGTGGGATTGACGGCTCCGCCATGCCTGCGCCGCGTGCGTGCATTGGAGGAAGAGGGGGTTATCAAGGGCTATCATGCCGATCTCGACCCTTCGAAGCTGGGCTTTTCGATCACGGTCTTCGCCATGGTCAGCCTCAAGAGCCAGGCCGAAGATGCGTTGCGTGAATTCGAAGCGGCCATGAAGGACCTGCCCGATGTGCGCGAAGTGCACATGCTCAACGGCGAGATCGATTTCATAATCAAGATCGTCAGCAAGGACCTGCAGAGCTTTCAGGAGTTTCTGACCAGCAAGCTGACCCCGGCACCCAATGTCGAGAGCGTAAAGACCTCGCTCACCATCCGCACCAGCAAGCACGAACCGGGTGTTCCGTTGTGAGCGGCGCCGAGCGGATCGAGGGGCATTGCCTGTGTGGCGCGGTCACCATCGCGCTCGATGGCCCCAAGCACGAGATTGAAATCTGCCAATGCGACATGTGCCGACGTTGGGGCGGTTCTTTCTACAGCGCACAGACGGGTGAAAATGCCGAGGTTTCCGGCGATGATGCTATTACTGCTTACCGTTCGAGCGAATGGGCCGAACGCGCCTTTTGCTCGAAATGCGGCAGCAACCTCTGGTACCGCTTTTTACCGACCGGCAATCGCAGTTTCTCCGCCGGCCTGTTCGATGCGGCGGTTAAATTCGCCGTCGAGAAAGAGATTTTCGTCGATGAGCGCGCCGATTGGTGCCGGATCGAAGGCGACCATCCGCGCCAGACCGGTCAAGAAGTGATTGCCGAGGCAGAGGCGGCGGGCTTTCGCTTCGACTGATCCGCGCGATGGCGGGACCGAAAGCGATAAGCCCGCCTTCGCTCAGTCTCGATCCCCGCTCTTGATGATGAGCGTGTCTATGGGAAGGCTGCGTAGCAGTTCGCTGGCCGTGCTGCCGATCGTCGCGTGCCTAAGGGCGGATTCTCCATGCGTTCCCAGCACAAGCAGACCCGCTTCGCTTTCACGGATTTCTTTCGCCAGCGCACCGCCGGGACTTCCATAGACGAGGTGGGGCGTGACCCTCTTTTGCGTTTCAGGTCGCAGCTCGTTCATGAACTCCCTGAAGACCTTGCTTTCGGCCTCTCTCACCTCGTTACGCACATATGCGGCCTTCTGCCACCCTTCGAACGGCACACGATACGCGTGGATCAACTGGAAATCGGCCTCGGGAAACAGGTCTGCGGTATCTTCGAGAGCATAGCGGGAGGGTGGATAGAAATCCGTTGCTGAAGCGATCTGGTTATAGGAATCGACCGGTCGGTTCTTGACCACCAATGTGGGTATCGAGGAGTGGCGGATTACGTAATCCACTGCCGTTCCCAGAAAGAAGTCCCGCATGTTGTTGAACCGTGCCACACCGAGCACGATCAGCATGGCCTGTTCTTCTTCGGCAATGCCAACGATTGCCAGATCGGCGCGCTCTATCGGGTATCGGAATGTGACCCGCGCATCCGGATGCGGAAGTACCGAGCGCATCCGTCGGTCAAGCTCGCCTCTCGATGGAGGGTCGCCCAAAGCCGGGTCGAGAGCATGGACGAGTATGACCTCTGCGTCCCACTCCTCCGCCAGGCTCAACGCCCGGTCAATTGCCCGATCCGCTTCTGCCCGGAAGTCCGTACCGACTACTATCTTTTTACTCATGGCTATACCTTTTGAATGATATACCCATCCTCGGTTTCCGGGTACCACGCGATTACCGGGGGGACAAGAAATTCAGCCGATCGCGTATCGACAAGGCAGGCTGTTTTCCCGAAGGTCGGCGCAATGGAATCTCAGCTACACATCCCTTATTTGAGAGAGGTCATCCTCTTCCTTGTCGTGGCCGGATTCGCGGTTCCGCTACTGCAACGCAGGGTCAGCCCGGTTCTTGGCTATCTGCTGATAGGCGGACTGATCGGCCCGTATGGCCTGGGGCTTCTGGCAGAAGCCTTTCCGCTTGCCGCGTTTCTGGTGATCGACGATCTCGACGGCGTACGGGCCTTGGCGGAGATCGGCGTCGTTTTCCTCCTGTTCGCAATCGGTCTCGAATTGTCGCTCGATCGCTTGTGGGCAATGCGCCGCCTGGTGTTCGGACTGGGCAGTGCCCAAATTCTCCTGACGGGCGTGGTGATCGGCGGGGTGGCGTATGCCTGGGGCAATTCCGGTCCGGCTGCGCTCGTGCTGGGTGCTTGCCTTGCGCTCTCGTCCACGGCGATCGTCATGCAGTTGCTTATCGAGAAAAGCCGCCTCACCACCCCGGTGGGACGATCGGCGTTTTCAGTCCTCCTGATGCAGGATCTGGCGGTCGTGCCCATCCTTTTCATTGTCGGAGTGCTGGGCACGGTTTCCGAAGGGCAAGGGGTCCTGGGTGGGCTGGCCCTCGCTCTCGGAGAGGCGGCTATCACTGTCGTGGTCATCTATGCGGTAGGCCGTTTGGTGCTGCGGCCCCTGTTCCGGGCCACCGCGCAATCCGGAAGCCGGGAAGCGTTCATGGCCATGATCCTGCTGATCGTTCTGGGTACCGCAGCCATTACCGGAGCAGTCGGCCTGTCCATGGCGCTCGGGGCGTTCCTTGCCGGTCTGCTGATTGCCGAGACCGAATACCAGCATCAGGTCGAAGTCGATATCGAGCCGTTCAAGGGGCTGATGCTCGGGCTGTTCTTCATGTCTGTCGGGATGGGTATCGATTGGCGGGTCCTGATGGAAACGCCCCTGTTGATCGCCGCGTCGGTCATCGGCCTGATCGCTATAAAGGCGGTCTTGAATGTGAGCCTTTTCCTCCTTTGGAAAACCCCGATCCACCGTGCGGTGGAAGCCGGTCTCCTTCTGGCCCAGGCTGGTGAGTTTGCATTCATCGTGGTGGGCCTGGCGATGTCTCTTGACCTGCTCCCGGGAAGCACGGGCCAGTTCATGTTGATCGTCGCGAGCCTGACCATGGTCCTCACTCCGGGACTGGCCGGGCTTGCCCGCAAGCTGGCGGACAGGATCGAAAATCGTCAAAACGAAAGGCATCCGGATGCGGTCGATCAGATGGAGGATATGGAGGGACATGTTCTGATCGCGGGCTTTGGAAGGGTGGGCCGGATGATTGCCTCGATCCTCGATCGGGAAGGGCTCCCTTATATCGCGATTGACAAAGACCCGATCATTGCCTCCGAAGCCCGTGCATCCGGGTTGCCCGTGCGATTTGGCGATGCGTCGCGGCTGGAGATCCTCCAGGCCAACCATGTAAGGCAGGCCGCAGCCTTGGTCATAACCCTCGGGGACGCGAAGAATACGGAATTGCTGACCCAGCGCATGCGAGAAGCGGCGCCGCATGTTCCGCTGTTCGTAAGGGCGCGGGACAAGGAGCAGGCCGATCGCCTGACCGATGCAGGGGCAACCGCCGCGGTCCCGGAAACGGTCGAGGCAAGCCTCCAGCTCGCCGCCAGACTGCTCGAGAGATGTGGTCTGGATGACGAAGTCATCCAACGCCGCCTTCAGCTCGAGCGCGCCTGAGAGCGGTTCCCGGTACGCCGGAATAGATCGACGTGGGGCAGAACGGTGTCGGCGGGGCGAGTTTCCGCGTCGACACGAGGAATTCCGGAATATGCGTGGCACCGCCCCTGCCGGGCCGCAGTGCCCACGTTAGCTCTCGCGCGTTTTAAGCCACTCTTCCAACCATTTGATCGAATACTGGCCGCTCTTCACATCCGGCTGCTGAAGCAGTTCCTGGTGTAGCGGGATCGATGTCTTCACGCCTTCGACCACCATTTCCTCCAGTGCGCGCTTGAGGCGCATCATGCAGCCCTCGCGCGTGCGCCCGTAGACGATCAGCTTCGCGATCATGGAATCGTAGTAAGGCGGAATGCGGTAGCCCTGATAGAGGCCGCTATCGACGCGCACATGCATGCCGCCGGCCGCGTGGTAATAGGTCACCTCGCCTGGGCTGGGGGCAAATGTCCAAGGGTCCTCCGCGTTGATGCGGCATTCGATCGCATGGCCCTTGAACTCGATTTCGTCCTGCTTGACCGAGAGCGGATGACCCGCCGCGATGCGGATCTGTTCGCGCACCAGGTCCACGCCGGTAATCGCCTCGGTCACAGGGTGTTCGACTTGCAGGCGGGTGTTCATTTCGATGAAGTAGAACTCGCCGTTTTCCCACAGGAACTCGATCGTGCCCGCGCCGCGATAGCCCATGTCGCGCATGGCCTGCGCGCAAACCTCGCCCATGCGCATGCGATCGTCCTCGCCCAGCACGGGGGAGGGGGCTTCTTCCAGCACCTTCTGGTGGCGGCGCTGGAGCGAACAGTCGCGTTCGCCGAGATGGATGGCATTGCCATTGCCGTCGCCGAAGACCTGAAATTCGATATGGCGCGGATCGCCGAGATATTTCTCGATATAGACGGTGGCATCGCCAAAGGCTGCCTTTGCCTCGCTGCCGGCCTGTTTCATCAGGCTTTCAAGCTGGTCTTCGCTCTCGCAGACCTTCATCCCGCGCCCGCCGCCGCCGCTGGCGGCCTTGATGATGACCGGGTAGCCGATTTCCGCCGCGATTTCGCGCGCTTCTTCGATCGTTGACACTGCGCCATCGGAGCCGGGGACAAGCGGCAGGCCCAGCGCGCCTGCGGTTTTCTTTGCCTGAACCTTGTCGCCCATCGTGCGGATATGCTCGGGCTTGGGGCCTATCCACGCGATATCGTGCGCCTCGACGATCTCGGCGAATTTGGCGTTTTCCGAGAGGAAGCCATAACCCGGATGGATCGCATCCGCATGACTCACCTCGGCTGCCGAAATAATGTTGGCTATGTTGAGATAGCTGTCGGTGGCGGGAGGAGGGCCAATGCAGACGGCATGGTCGGCCAGCCGGACATGCATGGCATCGGCATCGGCGGTGGAGTGCACCGCGACCGTCTCTATGCCCATCTCATGCGCGGCGCGGTGGACGCGCAGCGCGATTTCGCCACGGTTGGCGATCAGGATGCGGGAGATACTCACGGCCGACCTCAGCCGACGACGACGAGCGGCTGGTCGAACTCGACCGGCTGGGCGTTCTCGACGAGGATCGCCTTGACCGTCCCGGCCTTGTCGGCGGTGATCGGGTTCATGACCTTCATCGCCTCGACGATGAGAAGGGTCTGCCCTTCCTTGACGCTGTCGCCGACCTTCACGAAATCGGCCGCGCCGGGTTCGGGGGCGAGATAAACCGTACCGACCATGGGCGACTTGATCGCACCCGCAGTGTCGGCGGCCGGCGCGGTGTTTTCGGGGACGGGGGCGGCAGGAGCGGGCGCTGCGGCCGCCGGGGCGTGCATCGGCGCTGGAGCGGCAGCCATTGGAACGCCGCCTCCCCGCGCAACACGGATCTTGCGATCGCCATCTTCGACTTCGATTTCGGTGAGCCCGGTGTCGCCCAGCATCTCGGCGAGTTCGCGCACGAGTGCGGTGTCGACATTCATGCCGGATTTGCCGGCGCTGCCTTTACGATCGGCCATGGAACCCCTTGTGTGTTGTTTGCGCCGCCTATGCTCTGCGCGGAGGCGTAGGGCAAGGGGTGAGCGCGCGAATTAGAGCGCCGCCGCCTTCTCCAACGCTACGGCATAGCTGCGCGGACCCAGCCCCTTCACTTCGTCCACCGCGCCCATGCCGACATAGGATATGTGACGGAATTCCTCGCGTGTGGCAGGATCGGAGAGGTGAACCTCGATTACCGGCACGTCGATTGCCCGGATTGCATCCAGCAGGGCGATGGACGTGTGGGTATAGGCGGCGGCATTGAGCAGCACCGCCTTGGCGCCCGTTATACGAGCCTCGTGCAACCAGTCTACCAGCTCGCCCTCATGATTGGTCTGGCGGAAATCGATGACGAGCCCGAGTTCGCGCGCTTTGTCCGCCAGAATCGCTTCGATATCGGCGAGGGTGTCCGAGCCGTAAATCTCCGGCTCGCGCGTGCCGAGCAGGTTGAGATTGGGGCCGTTAAGGACGAAGACGATGTCGGTCATGCGCCGGGGTTAGCGGCTGTATGTCCAGGCGAAAAGCGAAAGGTCGGCTGACGGCCCGAGTTGTGAAGTTCGAGGATGTTGCAGCGAAGGGCTGCTTTTGCCTGAGTCGCTGCTGCTTGATCTTTGTCAATACCCCTGCCGCTCTTGCTCGATAGATCGGCGCTTGCGAAATTTGGAAGCGCGTCCGCCGACCGCGGCCGTATCAAGGATGGAGAAGTGCCATGGAAACAAACCAACTGCATCGTGGACGGCTAATCGACCACGTCCAGCTCGTCGTTCGCGATCTCGAGGCCAGCAGGGACTTCTACGAGGCCATTCTGGCCGTTCTAGATATCCCCATCGTGACTGTGACCGAGGACTTTTTCTGGGCCGATGAACTTGTCGTGTCCTCGGCTGAAAGTCCAGCGGCCCAAGGTATGCTGACAGGGCGCCACCACCTAGCCTTCCAGGCAAAGGACCGTGCGACAGTGGACGCCTTTTATCGCGAAGCTATGGCTCATGGAGGGCGGGATAACGGTGCGCCCGGTGAGAGACCCTATCACCCAGCGTATTACGCGGCCTTCGTGCTCGACCCCGATGGAAACAACATCGAGGTCGTGTACCATGGCGAAGCGCTACGCAGCACACCGTCAGTGATCATCGAATTCTAATGAGCGGACTTCGAACTCCTAGAGACAAATATTACCAGTGTCCCGCCAAACGCGCATTCGCAGAAAGACACAAGAGCATCCGCTTTTCACCCGATTACCGACTTCTCGGCTATTGATCTATTGATCCACCCCTTTCACCTTCCCCCATTGGCGCGCGGCGGTGTAGCCGAGGTAGCCGGTGCCGAAGAGGGCGTAGAGCGCTTCAGGAAGGGCGGAGAGATAGCGCGTCATGCCTTCCCCGATTGCACGCGCCGCGATGGGGTCGAAGGCGGCGATCACGCCCATCGGCACGCTGACCAGAATCAGTGCGTACATGACGTAGAGAAAGCTCGGCCGTGCGCGGCTGGTCCAGGGATCGCGGCTCTGCGCCTCGGCGATGATGGCCGACAGGCGGGCTTCGATCTGCTTCAATTCTTGCGTGCCTTCCAGCGCGAGCAGCTCCAGCTTCGCTTTTGCGCGCGCTTCCTTGTCGGGAATCACCTTGTCGATAATCGAGGTGATGGGACCAATGAGCGTTTCCAGTAGCGACATGGCGTACCTCCGATTGGGAAAGAGGTTGTGAATAACCATATCGGTTCGTGTAGGAAAGCGGTATGTCCGGAACCGGTCCTTTCGATAGGGCAGCAAGGGCCGGTCTTGGCCAAATGACCATCGACCATCAGGCCGATTCCTCCTTCTGCCGAGGTGCGACAAGCATATCGTCGCATCCGCAGGCGCATCGTCGGGCACTGCAACCCTGAAGGTCTCGCTCGGCTCCGCGCCTGCGAGTGATCGGAAGGATATTAATCGTGAAGGGAAACCACTGGTCGGGATGACTGGATTCGAACCAGCGACCCCCACACCCCCAGTATGGTGCGCTACCAGGCTGCGCTACATCCCGAAACCAGTGGAGGCGGCCCTATAGGGTGCGGTTTTGTGCATGGCAAGCACAGTTCGCAGGCAATTCGTTGCCCCGGTCCCGCATTGCTGCTAACCGCCCCGCACTTCCGCATGACGGAGCGTATCAGCCGCTTGAACGCGCGGCTGACATCTCCCAATTACGGATCAGACAGACACACTTCTCCGACAGGTATTCCTCACGATGATCGATATTCTCGCCGCCGCCGGAAGCGCCGCCGCCGAGCCGCCCGCCTGGACCGGCTGGGTTCTGCCGCTGGGTATGCTTCTGATCCTGTGGTTTCTCATCCTGCGTCCGCAAATGCGTCAGCAGAAACAGCATCGCGAACGGGTTGCCGGGCTCAACAAGGGCGACGAAGTGGTCACCGCGGGCGGCCTCGTCGGAAAAATAACCAAGGTCGAAGAGCAATTCGTCCATGTCGAACTTGCCAAGGGCATGACCGTCAAGGCGGTTCGCAATACGATTGGCGATGTGCTGTCGTCGCGCGGCAAGTCCGCGGCGAACGACTGAGGCGGGAGCGCAGTTTTCCATGCTCGACTTTCCCACCTGGCGTAAGATCTGGCTCTGGCTGATCACCGGCCTGTGCGTCTTTGCCGCATTGCCCTCGCTGTTGTCGGCAACCAGCGTGCGTTGGCCCGATGCGCTGCCCGATCCGATGGTCAATCTCGGTCTCGATCTCGCCGGCGGCAGCCATATCCTGCTTGAGGCGGATGCCGCGCAGGTTGCGGCGCAGCGGCTAGAGAACATGGAAGAAAACGTGCGCGGCACCATGCGCCGTGCCGAACCGCGTATCCGTATCGGCGACGTTTCGACCCGGGACGGCAGGCTGAGCTTCATGCTCGACGATTCCAGCGAAGTGGATCGCGCGCGTGAATTGCTGCTGCCTTCAATAAATGGCACGGGCCTCGTGCGTGAATGGGATCTGACGGTCGAGGACGGCAACCGCATGATCCTCACGCCCACCTCTGAGGGGATCGACCAGGCCGTTAGCGATGCCATGGAGAGCGCAACCGAAGTGGTGCGCAAGCGCATCGACGAGCTGGGTACGCGCGAACCGACGATCATCCGGCAGGGCGATACGCGTATCGTCGTTCAGGTCCCCGGCCTTCAGGACCCCGACCAGCTCAAGGCGCTGCTCGGCCAGACTGCCAAGCTCGAGTTCAAGCTGGTCGACCAGAACGCCCTTCCTTCCGACGTGCAGCAAGGCCTTGCCCCTCCGGGCTCGGAAATCTTCCCCTACGCGGAAACGAGCGATTTCGCGGGCAGCTCGCTCGCGGTCCGCCGCTTGGGCGGCATTCGCGGCGACAATCTCACCGGCGCCCAGCAGAGTTTCGACCCGCAGACCAATGAACCGGTGGTCAACATCCAGTTCGACACCGACGGGGGCCGTCGCTTCGCCAAGCTGACGACCGACAATGTCGGCAAGCCTTTCGCGATCATCCTCGACGGGCAGGTTCTGTCAGCGCCCAATATCAACGAACCGATCCGCGGGGGATCGGCGCAGATTTCGGGCGGGTTCTCAGTCGAAACCGCGAACCAGCTGGCGATTTCGCTGCGTTCGGGTGCGCTGCCGGTCGATCTGGCGGTGATCGAGGAGCGTACAGTCGGGCCTGATCTGGGCGCGGATTCGATCAAGCGCGGCATGCTGGCCATGGCAGTCGGTTCGGTCATGGTGATCGTGTTGATGATTGCTACCTATGGCCGCTTCGGTGTCTATGCGACCGCGGCGCTGGGTATCAACGTGGCCATGTTGCTCGGCATCATGGCGGCGCTCAACACCACGCTGACGCTGCCCGGTATCGCCGGCTTCGTGCTGACCATCGGTGCGGCGGTCGACGCGAACGTGCTGATCAACGAACGTATCCGCGAGGAACGCAAGCGCGGACGGCGGGTCATCGCGGCGATCGAGAACGGCTATAACGAGGCCAGTCGCGCGATTTACGATGCCAACATCACCAACTTCATCGCCGGTGTGCTGCTGTTTCTGTTCGGATCGGGTCCGGTACGTGGTTTCGCGGTGGTGCTGATCATCGGACTGTTCACCAGCGTCTTCACCGCAGTCACGCTTACCCGCATGTGGGTTGCCGGATGGCTGCGCAAGGCCAAGCCCAAAGACATCGTGCTGTAAGGAGGGCGACGATATGAAACTGCTCAAGCTCGTCCCCGACGACACCAACATCAAATTCCTCAAATGGCGCGTGCCTTTCTTTGCCATCAGTATTCTGCTGATCGCGGCGAGCTGGGCGCTCGTACTCACCAAGGGTCTTAATTACGGCGTCGATTTTGCTGGCGGCCTCGAGGTGCGCGCGACCTTCACGCAAAGCACGGAGGCACCGATCGCGGAGCTGCGCAGCGAGGTCGAGGCCCTCGGTTATGGCAGCCCCGTGGTCCAGCGTTTCGGCGAGGACAATCAGGTCTCGATCCGTGTGCGCCTGCCCGATGAAGTATCGGCCGACAAGGAAGCCGCGCAGGAAGCGGCCAATACCATCGTCAGCACGTTGCAGGCCGAGTATGAGGATTTCCGGCTCGACGGGAACGACAACGTTTCGGGCAAGGTCTCAGGTGAATTCCGTGAGAAAGCCGTCTTGGCATTGCTGGCCGCCATGGCCGCCATCGCGCTCTACATCTGGATTAGGTTCGAATGGCAGTTCGGCGTGGGTGCACTGTTCGCGCTGTTTCACGACGTCAGTCTGACGCTGGGCATGTTCGCGCTGTTCCAGCTCGAATTCAGCCTGCAAATCATCGCGGCGATCCTGGCTATCATCGGTTATTCGCTCAACGACACCATCGTCATTTACGACCGTATTCGCGAAAATCTGAAGAAATTCCGCAAGATGGAACTGCCTGCGCTGCTCGATCTGTCGGTCAACGAAACACTCGCCCGAACAGTTATGACCTCGCTCACCTTGCTGGTTGCATTGCTGCCTTTGCTGCTGTTCGGCCCGGCCAGCCTGTTGGGCATGGTCGCGGCAATCACGCTGGGGCTATTCGTGGGTACTTACAGCTCGGTCTATTCGGCAGCGCCGATCCTCGTCTGGTTGGGCGTCACGAGTGACAGCTTCGTGCCGACCGAAACGGTTGCGGACCAGCAGGAAAAGAAGGCGCGAAGTATTTAAGGGAAATGACTAACGGGAGTTAGTAGTCCTAAATATCAATGCTATTGTTGACTCTTTCGTTCTGGTTGATACCTTGATGCTCCCAGTTGGGGTATTAGGAAGGATAATTGTATGAAAATGGCAACTATAATTGCGACTTTGGCCCTCTCGATTGTCTCGACTGGAGTGGATGCTGCGGGCATGCCAGGGCTCGATGAGATAAAATCTAAAAAAGTCGAGCATAGAGTTCTTGAAGGTGATTCTGTTGTAACTATTGAGAAAATTGCAGAATCGAAGAATGACTTGTGGGCAGTAGATTTTGTTATTTGTATATACAACGGCGGCAATGCAGCATATTGCTGGGATCACGCTTGAGCGCATTTAACATTATTGATCTAAAAGTTGGCAATAGAATTCGGCCAAACTTTGGCCATTTATACTCCAGCTAAACTTATCGATCGCTGCCGCGACTTCCTCGGGTGCGCGGGGGCGGTCGGCGACAAGTTCGATCCCCTCGCGGATTGCGCGGCAGTTGCGCGCCACGATGACGCCGGCCTCGGGCGAAGTAACGACTTCGCGCGCTCCGCCCGCATCGGTGATGACGATCGGCGTGCCGCAGGCGAGTGCCTCGATCCAGGCATTGGCCAGTCCTTCGCTGGCAGAGGGCAAGACCATGGCATCGGCCGCGGAAAGGATCGGTGGGAGCATTGACGGCGCCAAGCTGCCGAGAAAATGGACGCGCTCGGCCACGCCAACCTCTTTCGCCAGAGCGCGCAGGCTCGTTTCGTCCTCTCCCTTGCCGACGAGCACCAACCTTGCTTTCGGCAGGTCTGCGAGCGCCTTTATAACGAAAGCCTGGCCTTTGCGCTCGATCAGCGCGCCCACCGTGACGAGCAAGAGGTCGTCATTTGCGATCGGGACCGAAAAGGTGTTGGTTAACCGGGCACGCAGCCCCAGGTGATCGAGCGGACGGAACAAGTCGCGGTCGAGCCCGGTGTAATGCACGGTGATCTTCTCGCGCTCCATCCCAAGTGTAGCCATGTCGTCGGCCAGCGCCTCGCAGACGGCCAACACGCCCGTCGCTTCCCGCGCGGTTTCGAGCAGAGCTGCTCTACCATAGGCGCGCGCACCCCAGTGATGGATGTCTGCGCCGCGCGCCTTGACCGAAAGGGGCAAGCCCAGATCGCGCGCGATCATCATCGCTGCCGGACCGTCCGGATAGAAGAATTGTGCATCGACGAGGTCGAATGGCCGGTCGGCGTGCAGACGCCGCGCAAGTGGGAGAACCGACTTGGCGATCAGCCTCGGGTTAAGCCGGCCGCCGACCTTGGGCAGCAGGCGGAAGATCGGGCGATGGATCTCGAAGCCGAATTCGTGGCCGTTCCGGGCCGCCGCCGCCAGCGGTTTGTACCGTCCCAGGGCCACGGGTGGCAGACCGATCGGGTTGATGACGGTCGCGTCCCACTGCGTATCGCGCTGCAGCGCTTCCAGCGATTTCGCTACGAAGATACCGAAACGCGGATGGAGCGAGTTGGGGAACAGTGTCGAAAGCGACAGGACACGGCGGGTTTTTCGCACGCTCACAGGCGCCGCACGAGCATTTCGGCAACCGCAACCCACGCTGGATTGTCGACCACCTGCTGTTTCTCGCCGTGGCCGGGCGGAAGGAGGCCGACGAGCGATCCCTGCCGATCGATAAGGCGCCCGAAGGCAAATCGGCCGCCCTTTTTCGGTACGAGCACATCGCGGTTGATCGCGCGTCCTAGCTCGGCGGGGTCGAGCTGGCGCAACCAGAGCTGGTCGCCGGGCCGGTATTCGCCGTGAGGATAGTCGATGTCGAGCACCATCAGCACACCGTCGCCGCCGAGGTCGATTGCAAGCAGCGCATCGCGCGTCGCGGGCAGGGCTTCCGGCCCGTCCTTCGCCAGCGCGGCGACCACTTGCGGATGATCCGCCTTCTCGCTGCGCACCAGCATTTCGGGATCGACCTCGAGCGCGGCGGCGATGCGCTCCATCCATTTGAGCGAGAGGTTGCGCATGCCGGTTTCCAACCGTCCGACCGTTTGAGGCGTAGTCGGCGGATCGCAAGCCCCGGCCAGATCGGCAAGCGTCCAGCCCTTCTGCTTGCGGATGTCGCGGATACGGTTGATCACTCGGTCGGCCCCACCAATAACCGATTTGGTTTTTGACCTTTCCTACATGAACCGAAGCAGCGCAAGGAGAAATCTCCCCATAAGGAGATCCCGATGCCCCGCCAGCTTGTCGAACGTGAATTGACCCCAGAAGGCCCCCGCCGCGGAGATGGACGGCGTGCGCGGCAGCGTAGCGTTACCGTCAATCTAGGCGAAAACCCGCTCACATGGTTGCATGCGCGTGGCCATCTGACCGATCGCCAACTGGACGCTGGCGAGCGGGTGCGCGCCGATTACGAGCATGCGCAGCTCGCGCCATCGGTGACCATGCGCTGGGACCCGGTTCGCGTGGATGGGGGCTCGGGCAGCCATGGCCTTAGCGACTCGGAACGCAAGATCGCGGCGAAGGACCGCTTCGATCGCGCGATGGCGGCGGCGGGGCCGGGTTTGCGCGATATCCTTTGGCGCGTCGCCTGTGCGGGCGAGGGACTTCCGGCGGCCGAAAAGGCGCTGGAATGGCCCGCCCGCAGCGGTAAGCTGGTGCTCCGGCTGGCGCTCGACCGGGTGGCTGAATTCTATCGAATCCGGTGAGGCGGGCTCTTTATTCCAAGACGGTGGTCCATGCGGTCCATATCGGCGGAAACGCTTTCCACCACTCCTATTCCAGACATACAGCCTATTGCTGTCCGTACATGAAGCGTTCCTCGGCGATCTTGCCGTCCTTCACGGTGTAGAGACCGACTTCCTTCATTTGGCTGCGTTCGCCGTCGATGGTCACGTCCATCTCGTAATTTACCGCGAACTGGTCGCCGAAGACATAGGGGCCATCGGTGTTGCTCGAATGGACCTCGGCATTCTCGTTCCACCAGGCATGTTTCTGCAACAATTGCTCGCGTCCCTCGACGCGCGACATGGGGCCGTCATTGGGTTCGAGGCTGACGATATCATCGGCCCAATAGGCCTGGTAATCGTCGGCCCGTTCTTCCGCGACAGCTTGGGTGAAGTCTTTCGCCATCTGGTCGATTGCCATCTCGCATTCCTTTCGGTGCCCGTCCGCGAGCGAGAGTATCACACATACTCCGAGTCGGCGTCGACTAATCGAGGCTGTCGGAAACGCGTCGCCGTAGCTCGGGCAAGACCTCGTCCGCAAACCACGGGTGCTTGCGCATCCAGATGGCGGAGCGCCAGGCGGGATGGGGCAGGGGGAGGTAGCGCGGTAGAAAATCGCGGAAGGCGTGAACGCGATCGGTCATCGAAAGCTTGCTTGCGTTCGGCAGGTAATGCGCCTGTGCATAAGTGCCGACGAGCAGCGTCAGCCGCTCTTCGGGCAGTTGCTCCAACACGCGGCCATGCCATTGCGGCGCGCATTCGGGGCGGGGCGGCTTGTCGCCGCCGCTGGTCTTACCGGGATAGCAGAAGCCCATCGGCACCAGCGCGACACGAGCCGGATCGTACATCTGCTCCTTGGTAAGCCCGGTCCATTCGCGAAGGCGATCGCCGCTGGTATCATCCCACGGAATACCGCTTTCATGGACCTTCGATCCCGGAGCCTGGCCGATGATGAGCAGCCGCGCGGTGGATGAGAAACTCGCTACCGGCCGCACGCCATGCGGCAGGTGCTTGGCGCAGGTTCGGCAGGCCGCAATCTCGGCCTGCAGAGTCATGCCTCCACTTGCTCGGCGAGTTCCAGCCAGCGCTCCTCGGCCGCATCTTTCTCGGCGCGCGCGTTCTCCAGGCCCTTGGAGATATTGGCGAATTTCTGCGGGTCGGCGCTGTAGAGATCGGGGTCGGAGAGGATCGCCTCGCCCTTTGCGATCGCCACTTCGAGTTCCTCTATCCGCGCGGGCAGCAGCTCGTAATCGCGCTGGTCCTTGTAGGAGAGCTTGCTCGACTTGGGTGCCGGGGATGGGGCTGGTGCGGGCTTGCTGGCCTGCTTGGCAGCCTTCGCCTTGGTTGCGACGGGCTGGCGGCGCTTGCGTTCCCAATCCTCGTAGCCACCCGCGACGACATCGACCTTGCCGGTTCCGTCGAGACCGAGCGTGATGGTTACGGTGCGGTCGAGGAAGTCGCGGTCGTGGCTGACGATCAGCACGGTGCCCTCGTAATCGGCGATGACCTCTTGCAGGAGGTCGAGCGTCTCGAGGTCGAGATCGTTGGTCGGCTCGTCGAGCACTAGGAGGTTCGAAGCCTTGGCGAACTCGCGGGCGAGCAGCAATCGCGAGCGTTCGCCGCCTGACAGCACCGCGACCTTCATGTCGACGATCTTTGGGTCGAACAGGAAGTCTTTGAGATAGGCCTGCACATGCTTGCGGTTGCCCCGCACGTCGATCCAGTCGCCGCCTTCTGCCAGCACTTGCCGCACGGTCTTGTCCGCCGTGAGAAGCTGGCGTTGCTGGTCGATCATCACGCCCGTCAGCGTCTTGGCGATTTCCACCGTACCGCTGTCTGGTGCCAGTTCGCCGGTGAGCATTTTGAGCAGCGTCGTCTTGCCCGCACCGTTCGCGCCGACAATGCCGATCCGGTCGCCGCGTTGAATACGTAGGCTGAATGGCTTGACGATCGTGCGGTCGCCGTAAGCTTTGGTAATGTCCTGCGCGACGATCACCGATTTGGACTTGAAGTCTTCCTCGGTCGCCAGCTTGAGCTTGGCGGTGCCGCCTGCGCTGATCATCGATGCCCGTTGGGCGCGCATTTGCCAGAGCTTTTCGAGCCGCCCCTGATTGCGCTTGCGCCGCGCGGTCACGCCGCGTTCGAGCCAGTGCGCTTCCAGCTTGAGCTTCGCGTCCAGCTTCTCCGCCGCGCGTGCTTCCTCGGCATAGACCTGCTCTTCCCAGGCCTCGTAGCCGCCGAATCCCACTTCCTTGCGCCGCAGATTCCCGCGGTCGAGCCACAGCGTTGTCCGCGTGAGGCGTTTGAGAAAAGTGCGGTCGTGGCTGATGACGAGGAAGGCGCCGCGATAGCGTTCGAGCCACCCTTCCAGCCAATCGATCGCGCCGAGGTCGAGATGGTTGGTCGGCTCGTCCATCAGCAGCAGGTCGGGGTCCTGCGCCAGCGCGCGGGCGATCGCGGCGCGGCGCTTCTCGCCGCCGCTCGCGCCCTTGGTCTCGCGGCTCATATCGATGCCGAGCTGCCCGGCGATTGCCTCGACTTCGTGTTCCTGCGGCGCGTGTTCGCCCGCCAGCGCCCAGTCCATCAGCGTGGCATGGCGGGACAGGTCGGGGTCCTGTTCGAGCAGGACGATGCGCATCGCGGGCTTGGTTTTGCGTGTTCCGGAATCGGTTTCGATCACCCCGTCGATCATACGGAACAATGTGGTTTTTCCGACGCCATTGCGGCCGATCAGCGCGATCCGGTCGCGTGGGCCGATATGGAGGTCGAGCGGATCGCGATCCGGCCCGCCGAACAGCCATTTGCCGCCCTGTTGCAGGGCCATGCCTTCGAGGCTGAGGATGGGAGGCTGTGCCATAGGCCGCGCGAGGTAGGCGCGCGCGGCCCCGGCTGCAAGCGTCTAGCGTTCGCCGTGCTGCTCCTCGACCATGCGGGCCACGTCGGCCAGCAGCGCGGGCGCGTCGTAGACGATGCCGTCCTTGATCGTCCAGCGCACGCCGCCGACCTGTTCGATCGCGCCGGTCTCGTAATTGAGCCGCGTATGGCCGGTGCCGTAAAGCACCTTCAAGTTGGCCAGCGGGTTTTCGGGCACGATCACGAGATCGGCGAGCTGGCCAACCGCGATCCGCCCCATCGGTGGTTCCTGCCCGCGCGGCTCATAAATCTCGCGCGCGCCGTCGATCGTGGCGGCCCGGATGACCGCGAGCGGGGAAAGCCCCGCCTCGCGCAGCATTTCGAGCTCGCCGATATAGGCGAAACCCCAGGTCTGGTAGATATAGCCGGGATCCGATCCCGCCGTGACGCGCCCGCCGCGATCATGGAAGTCCTTCGTCAGCTTGAACCATTTGGAATAGAAATTGCGCCAGGCGGTCTCGTCCTCGCTGGTCCAGTCCTTGTAATAGCTACCATGATTGGTCGCGCTGGGCGCGTAGAATTCCATCAAGGAAGGCAGGCTGTATTTCGCATGCCAGTCGCGGGTTTTGGCCGCCATGACATCGCGGCTGGCAGAGTAGATATTGAACGTGGGGCTCAGCGTGACGCCGCTTTCGACGAGCGCATCGACATAGTCGTCCCATTTCTCGCTTCCCGGTTCGACGGCCTGCGGGGCAAGCCGCGCCACCCAGCCGAAGCGCGCCTGTTCGTCGAAGTAATTGTAGTCTTCCGGGTAGTGGGGAAGACCCTCCTTCAGCAGACTTTCGAAATGCCCGTAAAAATGGGTTGCTCCGCCGAGGCCCAGTTCCACGGCCTTGCGGGCGTTCACTTCCGCCACGCCGGTCTGCGCGAGATGGGCAACCGTGCCCATCTGTTGTCGCTTCGCCTCATCGAGTGCGGCTTCGAGCACCGCTGGAGTGGCCGAATTGAAGAATTTGATGCCCCAATAGCCCTGCGCCTTGGCCCAGCGGACCCATTCACGCGCCTTGGCGGGGGTATCGGCATTTCCACCAGACCATTTGTCGCCAAAGACGGCGTAAGGGATCAGGCGCGGGGCAACGATGGTGTTGGCGGCGCTGCGGCGGGCATCGGACAAATCCGGTTTTCCGGGACCGAAATAGAAGCTTACCCCGCGCACCGTGGTGACACCATGAGCAAGCCAGAGTTTGTAGCCGTAGGAGGGTTGGGGCGCCTTGGCCGGATCGCCATTATGTCCGTGCGTGTCGACGAAGCCGGGCAGGACATACATGCCCTTGGCATCGATAACGCGTTGGACTGTCCGGGCCTTGTCCTTCGGCGCGCCGCCAGGGTAAAGCGCGGCAATCCGGTTGCCTTCGACCAGGATATCGATCGGGCCGGCGGGCGGGGCGCCGGTTCCCTCGATCACGGTCGCGCCGCGGATCAGCAGTTTGTCGAAGGGGCCTTCGCCTTCCTGCGCCGAGCGGTCGGGCACGGATTCCATCTGCGCGGCGAGCGGTTGCGCACCCATTGCGGCCAGCGATGCGAATACGACTTTCCAGAATTTCATCCGTTTCCCCTCTTTCGATCCAGGGGCTAGCGGCATGTGCGTTTGGAGGAAAGCGGGAACACATCCGTTCAGCAAGCCGTAAAGCGGAAAGGCCGACAACCGGTTCGACCAGTGAGGAGCACCTTTATGATCCGTTTCGCCATCCCTCTTCTTGCCGCCGCCGCCATGGCCCCGGGCGCTCAGGCCGCCGAAGTGCAGATTGCCAGCCAGGGGCCGGTCGTCGAGCTGACCGTCAACGAGATCGTCCACCGTGCACCCGACGTCGCGCAGATCGGAGCGGGGGTATCGACGCGTGCGCCCACTGCGAAAGCGGCGGTGCAAATGAATGCTGAGGCAATGGATAAGCTGATCGCGCAACTGCGCAAGCTCGGCATCGAACGCCGCGACATCCAGACTTCAAACTTCAACCTCAATCCAAATTACAATTACAACCGGGAGACGGGCGAGCAGACATTCGCTGGCTATAACGTCAACAATCAGGTGAACGTGAAACTGCGCGACCTGAAGCGCGCGGGCGAGGTTCTCGATGCGCTGGTCGGCGCGGGCGCGAACAATATCTATGGTCCCAATTTCATGCTCGAGGACGATGTCGAGGCCAAGGCCGAGGCGCGTCGGAGCGCGTTCAAGAGCGGGCGCACCATGGCTGAAGACTATGCAAAGATGGCGGGATATTCCGGTGTGCGCCTGCTCGAGATTTCGGAGAGCTTCCAAAGTTATGGGCCGCGCCCGGAAGCAATGGTCAAGATGGCGAGCGATGCCGGATCAGATCAGGCGACACCCATCGAGCCGGGCGAGGTGGGCACCGGTGTCACTATCACGGTCAAATACGAGATGACCCGATAGGCTGAATGCCGAGCGTCGTGGACATTCACACCTTGTTCAATGCGTCGGGCTTAGGCAGGGAGGCATCATGAAACGCATTGCTACCTCCTTGTTGGCCTTCGGGCTGATTGCGGGTCCGATCATGGCCGAACCTGCTTTCGCGCAGCGTCGTTCCGAACAGGGCGAGGCGCGTCGCGAGATGAGTGCGGGCAATATCATGCAGTTGCGCGATATCGAGGCACGCATCCTGCCGACGATGCGGGGCGCGGAATATCTCGGCCCGGCTTACGACTCCACGGCGATGGCCTACCGGCTCAAGTTCTTGCGTGACGGACGGGTAATGTATGTCGATGTCGATGCACGCACCGGCAGGGTGCTGCGCCGCAGCCGCTGAACCGATGCGGCGAAACTGCGTTCAGGTTGACGCGTTCATCTACATGAACGAAACGCGGACCAAACTATCCGAGGACGGACATATATGCGTATCCTGATCGTCGAGGACGAGCCCACGCTCGGCCAGCAGCTCAAGTCGACGCTCGAACAGAACGGCTATGCGGTGGACCTGTCCACCGATGGCGAGGATGGCCATTTTCTCGGCAGTACCGAAGATTACGACGCGGTCATTCTCGACCTGGGCCTGCCGGAAATCGACGGGCTGACCGTTCTGGGCATGTGGCGCAAGGAAGGGCGGAAATTCCCTGTCCTGGTGCTTACCGCCCGCGATAGCTGGAGCGACAAGGTGGCCGGCCTAGACGCCGGAGCCGACGATTACCTCGCCAAGCCCTTCCAAACCGAAGAGCTGATCGCCCGTTTGCGTGCGCTGATCCGCCGGGCATCGGGTAACACGTCGAGCGAGCTTACCGCGGGCGACGTGCGTCTGGATACGCGCTCGGGCCGCGTTACGCTGAAGGGCGAGCCGGTCAAGCTGACCGCGCAGGAATACAAGCTGCTGAGCTATCTCATGCACCATAAGGGCAAGGTGGTCAGCCGAACCGAACTGATCGAGCACATTTACGATCAGGATTTCGACCGCGATTCGAATACGATCGAGGTTTTCGTTACCCGCATCCGCAAGAAGCTGGGCGCGGAAGTGATCACGACGATCCGTGGACTTGGGTACAGCCTCGACGACCCCGCCGACCAGCCGCGCGCCTGAAGGAGCGTCTGGCGGGCGGTTGATCGGCGGGCTGGCCCCGCCATCGGGCGCTGCTGCCGAAAATTCGGCGACCATCGTCACGCCAAAGGCGAAACGCAGCCTCGCGCGGCGGATGATGGCGATTGCCGCGTTATGGATAGGCGTGTTGCTGCTCGCGGGTGGGTTTGCGCTCGATCGCACCCTGGTCCGACTGGTCGAGGACAATTTCGACGAGCAGCTCGAATATGTGCAGACGGCGCTGATTACCTCGGCGGAAATAGACAGTTTCGGCGACGTCCAGCTTTACCGCTCGCTCGGCGACCAGCGTTTCCTCGAGCCCAATAGTGGTGTCTACTGGCAGATCACGGGGGAAGGGCATCAACCCTTTCCGAGCCGCAGCCTGTGGGATCGCAGCCTGGAGGTCGAAGGGGGGTATGTCGATGACGAGCCCCATTTCTACGATTCCGATCAGTTCGAGGGCGAACCTCTGCGGATGGTCGAACGTACGGTGATCCTGCCCGACAGCGATACGCGCTGGACCTTCGCGGTGGCGTCGGCGCGCGACGAGCTCGACTTTCAGATCAGTCGTATTCGATCGATCCTGTTCTGGAGCTTTGCTGTCCTGGGCATCGGCCTGCTGGCGATGGCCATGCTGCAGAGCTGGTATGGTCTTTCGCCCCTGCGCCGCGTGCGCAATGCAATCCAGGCCATGCGCAATGAAGGGGCCAACCGCATTACCGAGCCGCTTCCGCTCGAAGTCGAACCCCTGGTCGACGAAATCAACGCGCTGCTTGCCCATACCGAACAGCAGGCCGAAGAAGCGCGGATGCATGCCGGCAATCTTGCCCATGCACTCAAAACTCCACTTACCGTGCTTACCAACGCGGCAACCGCGCGCGATCCGAAGCTTTCCGATCTCGTTTGCCGGGAAACCAAGACCATGCAGCGGCACGTTGAGCATCATCTGGCGCGTGCACGCGCGGTTGGCAGACGTGCCTCCGGACATTCGCGCGCCGAAGTCTGGCCGAGCGCTGAAAGCGTGCTGCGCGCGGTAACCCGCATTTACGAGAACACCCGCTTCGATCTCGATGGTAATCGTCAGGCTGTGGTCTCGATCGAGCGCCAGGATCTCGACGAAATTCTCGGTAATCTGATCGAGAATGCGGCGAAATACGGCGGGGGCAGTGTTTTCGTCACCATCGATGCCGATCGCGAGGCGCAAGACTGCATAATCTGGATCGAGGATGACGGTACAGGGATCCCGCAAAACGAACGGACGCGGATCTTCGATCGCGGCGCCCGGCTGGATACGGGCAAGCCCGGGACGGGGCTGGGCCTTGCCATCGTTCGCGATGTGGCCGAGATCTACGGCGGGTCGGTGGAGCTGGATACAAGCGAGGATTTGGGTGGCTTGCTGGTGAAGCTGACATTGCCAAGAAGTGCGCAGTAAACGGCTTGGCGCCGACGGAGTGCGGTCGCTTCAGACGCAGCCCGTTAGCGAGTTGCAGCCTGTTCGTGGTGGCGGATAACCTCGTCGATGATGAAACGCAGGAATTTCTCGCTGAACTCGGGGTCGAGCTCGCTTTCCTCGGCAAGTCTGCGCAGCCGCGCGATCTGTTCCTGTTCGCGCGCAGGGTCGGCCGGGGGCAGGGTCACCTTTGCTTTATATTCGCCGACGGACTGCGTAATCCGGAAGCGCTCGGCCAGCATGTGGATGAGCGCGGCATCGATATTGTCGATACTCTTGCGAAAACGGGCCAGGATCGGATCGGGCTGGGACGATGTGGTCATGCGATCAGGCTAACACCAAATCCCGGCTTGCCAAGAAAGCTTGGGCAGACCATGGCCAAGCCGAAATGTCTGCCGACGTAATCCCCCTGAAGCGCAAGGAGCCGGAAGGCTCCATCGAACCCATGCTGGCGTTGACCGCGAATGGCATGAACCAGGTCAATCAGGTTATCCTCGACCGGATGCAGAGCGAGGTGCCGCTGATCCCGGCGCTGGCGGGTCATCTGATTTCGGGGGGCGGCAAGCGCCTGCGCCCCATGCTCACGCTCGCCGGGGCGGAACTGGTGGGTTACAGCGGGGCGCGCCACCACAAGCTCGCCGCCGCCGTGGAGTTCATCCATACGGCAACGCTGCTTCACGACGATGTCGTCGACGGCAGCGATTTGCGGCGCGGCAAGGCGGCGGCCAATATCATCTACGGCAATCCCGCCACCGTGCTGGTGGGCGATTTCCTGTTCAGCCGCAGCTTCGAGCTGATGACCGAGGATGGCAGCCTCAAGATCCTCAAAATTCTGTCGGGGGCCAGCGCGATCATCGCGGAAGGTGAGGTCGACCAGCTTACTGCTCAGCGCAAGATCGACACCAGCGAGGAGCGCTATCTTCATATCATCCGTGCCAAAACCGCTGCCCTGTTTGCGGCCGCCAGCCGGATTGCCGCCGTCGTAGCCGAATGCAGCGATGAAAAGGAGCGCGCGCTCGACGAATACGGCCGCAATCTCGGCGTCGCCTTCCAGTTGGTCGACGATGCGCTCGATTACGATTCCAACGCTGCCGCCATGGGCAAGGATCGTGGCGACGATTTTCGGGAAGGCAAGATGACGCTGCCGGTGATCCTCGCCTATGCGCGCGGCAGCGAGGAGGAGCGCGCCTTCTGGAAAGCCGCTATCGGTGGTTTCAAGACGAGCGACGAGGATCTCGATCACGCCATCGCGCTTATCGAGCGCCACAACGCCGTGGACGATACCAAGGCCCGTGCCCGCCATTTCGCGCAGCGGGCAATCGATGCGCTGTCGATCTTCCCCGACAGCAAGGCGCGCCAGGCGATGACCCAGGCCGCGCTGTTTGCGGTAGCGCGCGGGTACTGATCCGTCTTAGGGCCGCAGGCGTGCCCGATTTGCCCATCCATTCCGTCCTGCCCGACCTGCTCGGGGCTGTGCGCCAGCAGACCGGAGCGGTCCTCGTCGCGCCTCCGGGGGCGGGCAAGACGACGGCGGTCGCCCCGGAGCTCTTGGGCGAAGACTGGTGCACGGGGACCATCATCCTGACATCGCCGCGCAGGGTCGCTGCGCGCGCCGCTGCCGAACGGATGGCCCAGATGCTTGGCGAAAAGCCCGGCGAGACGATTGGCTACCTTACCCGGCTCGACAGCAAGCGCTCCGCAAAAACGCGCGTTCTGGTCGTGACCGAGGCGATATTCGTGAACACGATTCTCGCCGATCCGGAACTTGCGGGTATCTCCGCCGTGCTGTTCGACGAGGCGCATGAGCGGCATCTCGACAGCGACCTCGGTCTTGCGCTCGCGCTTGAGAGCCGCAGCATTCTGCGCGAAGATCTGCGTGTGCTGGTCATGTCGGCGACTATCGACGGCGCGCGGTTCGCCGAACTGTTGGGCGCCGGTGCATCGGTGATCGAAAGCGAAGGCCGGGCACATCCGCTGCGCGTGGAATGGCTCGGTTCGTCGCCGCAGGTGCCGGTGGAGGATGCCATGGCGCAGGCCATCGCGACCGCATGGCGCGAGGAGGAGGGCGATATCCTCGCCTTCCTGCCCGGCGTGCGCGAAATTGAACGGACGCGGGAGCGCGTGGAGGCGCGCTTACCGTCGGCAATCGTGCTGCCGCTCCATGGCCAGGTCGACCCGGCCGGTCAGCGCGCCGCGATCCGCCGCGATGCTGAAGGACGGCGCAGGATCGTGCTGGCAACGGCCATCGCCGAAACGTCGCTGACGCTGGATGGCGTATCGGTTGTGGTCGATGCCGGATTGTCGCGCCGGGCCGAATTCGATCGGGCGGCGGGGACCACGCATCTCGTCACGCATCGCGCAAGCCAGGCGGCGGCTGCACAGCGTGCCGGGCGCGCGGCGCGGCAAGGGCCGGGCGTAGCCTATCGGCTGTGGGAAGAAGCGGGCCATGGTGGACGTCCCCGCTACGATCCACCCGAAATGCTGACCTCCGACCTTGCGCCCTTGGTGCTGGCGCTCGCACAATGGGGGAGCACTGATCCCGCAGAGCCGGCGTGGCTCGATCCACCGCCCTCCGCATCGGTCGGCGCGGCGCGGGAAACATTATCGGCCTTGGCAGCGCTCGACGCGGAAGGCCGGATCACCGAACGCGGCAGAAAGCTCGCGCAACTCCCGCTCGACCCGCAGGGAGCGGCGACCGTGCTGTTCGGTGCCGAGCATGGGGCTGCCGATCAGGCTGCGCGGATCGCCTTGTTGCTGCAGGAGCGCGGGCTTGGGGGGCGGGGCGACGATCTCGAAGCGCGCTTGTCCCGCTGGAATACCGATCGCGGGCCGAGGGCGGAAGCGAGTCGGAAGCTTGCAGGACGCTGGGCGAAACGTGCCAAGGCACTTGCCGATGACCAGCGATCGACCGCGCTGCCTCCACCCGGGATACTGCTCGCGGCAGGGCGACCCGAGTTTATCGCCAAGCGCCGCGACAAGGCGGGCGAGAACTGGGTCGCGGCGGGAGGACGCGGTTTCGTGCTCGATCCTGTGTCGTCCCTGGCGCGAGCGGAGTTTCTGGTCGTCGGCGATGCGCAGGGGCAGGCGAAAGGCGCGCGGATAACCTCGGCCATCGCGCTCGAAGAAATCGATATCGAGCAATGGTTACCCGATCGGATCGAGCGCAAGCAGGTCCTGCGCTGGACCGGAGAGCGGGTCGAGGCATTACTCGAACGAAAGCTCGGCGCGATCACGCTTGCGCGCGGCCCGGACCCCGCGCCCGATCCCCAGGCCATTGTGGATATGCTTGTGGAAAAGACTCTGGAGAATCCGGCAAAATTGCTTCCTGCCGAGTTGCTGGCTCGCGCGCGTTTCGCTGGTGTCGAGGGGCTGACAGGCCACGGACTGGCAGACACCGCGGAGATCTGGCTGGCGCCCCTGCTGCAAGGTCGGCGCGATCTTCGCCTGTCCAAGGGAAAACTGGTCGATGCTCTGCTCGGTCAACTCGATTGGGACAGCCGCCAGCGGCTCGACCGGCTTGCTCCGCGCGAATTCACCTCGCCCGCAGGTACGAGGCACCGTATCGATTATACCGGCGACGATGCCCCCAGCGTCGAAGTCCGCGTACAGGCGCTGTTCGGGCTAGAGCGCCACCCGATGGTCGGCGACACGCCGCTTCTGCTGAAGCTCACCAGTCCCGCCGGGCGACCGATCCAGTCGACTCGCGACCTGCCCGGTTTTTGGCGGGGAAGCTGGGCGGACGTGTGCAAGGATATGAAGGGCCGCTACCCGAAACACCGCTGGCCCGAGGAACCTTGGGCGGAAAAGCCCAGTTTGAAGACGAAGAACGCCTTTTCACGTTCGGAAGGTTGAATTACAGGGCAGTTCCATGACCGCGAGAATCTACCAGCGACCGAAAAACGCCATGCAGTCGGGCAAGGCCCGCACCGATGAATGGGTGCTCGAATTCGAGCAGTCCGAAGCGCGCCATGCCGATCCGCTGATGGGGTGGACTGGCAGCGGCGATACGCAGGCGCAAGTCTCGCTGACCTTTCCGAGCAAGGACGAGGCGAAGGCCTATGCCGAAAAATATGGCGTATCGGCCCGTGTGCACGCGCCCCCTCCGAAGAGCCTCAAACTCCAGGCCTACTCCGATAATTTTCGGTAGCTGATAGTCATTGCGAGGAGCCGTAAGGCGACGCGGCAATCCAGTAAGCACAGGACTGGATTGCTTCGCTTTGCTCGCAATGACTGAGAGCTTGAAACTGTGCCAACATACCGCCATATGGCGCTTCGGGAGTCGGTCGGACGTTAGCGTTCGCTCACCGGGTCAGGTCCGGAAGGAAGCAGCCCAGGTGGATTGCGGCGGGTCGGTCGGCTCCTAATTTTCACCCACAATTCGTAGCGGCGACGGCATGACTTTTGCCGCGCCAATGCCTACCTAGTGAGGCATGGGTGATTCACCGGACAATCCAGATGGTCTTCCTTGGGAGAGTGGGGCCGAAGAGGCCGACGCGCCGAGCGCGGCGGAACTCGAGGAGGCTGGACAGGAATCGATCTTCGGTGTGACGCCGACTTCGGGAACCGGCGCGCAACCCGTTCCCGAACCCGCAGGCGCTGATCGGGCCGATAGCGAGGCGCCGAAGGCCGCACCGGCGCAGCCTTACCGCGTGCTCGCTCGCAAATACCGCCCGCAGACCTTTGCCGAATTGATCGGCCAAGAAGCGATGGTGCGCACGCTGGCCAATGCCATCGCCCGTGACCGGCTGGCGCATGCGTTTCTGATGACCGGCGTGCGCGGGGTGGGCAAGACTTCGACGGCACGCCTGATTGCCAAGGCGCTCAACTGCATCGGTCCGGATGGGCAGGGTGGTCCGACAATCAGCCCTTGCGGAGAATGCGAGCCATGCCGTGCGATTGCGGAAGGCCGCCATATCGATGTGATCGAGATGGATGCCGCGAGCCACACGGGCGTCGACGATGTGCGCGAGATCATCGAGGCGGTGCGCTATGCTGCGGTTTCGGCACGCTACAAAATCTATATCATCGACGAAGTTCACATGCTTTCGCGCAATGCGTTCAACGCGTTGCTCAAAACGTTGGAAGAACCACCCGCGCATGTGAAACTTCTGTTCGCGACGACCGAAGTCGAGAAGCTGCCTGTCACGGTTCTCAGCCGCACACAGCGTTTCGATCTGCGGCGCATTCCGGTCGAATTGCTCGAAAGCCATTTCGCCGAAATCTGTCGCAAGGAAGGTGTCGAGGCCGATGCCGAAGCGCTGCATATCGTGGCCAATGCGGCCGAGGGTTCGGTTCGCGATGGACTATCGATCCTCGATCAGGCGATCGCCCATGCCGATCTGGATACGGAAGGCAGGGTCACCGCAGAGCGTGTTCGCGACATGCTCGGCCTTGCGGACAAGGGTGCGCAGCGTAGACTCTTCGCGCATATGCTGGAGGGCGAGGGCAAGGCGCTTCTCGACGCGATCGACGAGCAGTATGCGCTGGGCGTCGAGCCTCTGGCGCTTATGCGCGCCCAGATGGACCTGGCCCACCGCATTACCGTGGCGCAGGTTTCTGGGGGCGAGCCCGAAGGAGTCAGTCCCGACGAACGCGGCGAGCTTGCGGGCTGGGCCAGCCGGGTCCCGGTGGCGCAGATGCACCGTCTGTGGCAGTTGCTGCTGAAAGGACATGAAGAGGTACGCGTAGCGCCCGATCCCCTGGTGGCATTGCGGATGGCGCTGTTGCGCACCCTGCATGCCGGACAGATGCCCGACCCCGGCAAGCTCGCGAAGAAAATCGAAGCGCTGGCCGAGGCGGGACCCGTGCCCGCGCCGACGGGATCGGATGCCGCCCCCACCGATACGCCTCGGGCGTCACTCGACTGGGAGCGCCTTGTCGAGGCGATTGACGCATCCGGCCTGATGCAGGAAGCCAGCATCATGCGCTTGCAGGTACGCGTGGTCGAGCTTGAGGATGGCGTGCTGCGATACGGACGCGATACCAAGTTTTCGGACGACATCGCTCCCGTGCTGAAAGAAACGCTGCACCGCCACACCGGCAGGCGCTGGACGGTGGAAGAATTGTCCGGCGGGGTCGGACGGCCGTCGCTGGTCGAGGTGCAGCAGGCGGAGCGTGAAGCCGCTGCCGCTGCCACACGTGCGCATCCGCTGGTAAAGGCCGCCTTCGATGCCTTTCCCGATGCCGAATTGATCGAAGACGGCGGCGCACCCCCCGAGCGCCGCGAAATACCATGGAGTAGAAAAGCATGAACATGGAAGAGATGCTCGCGCAGGCTCAGAAGGCCGCGGAAACCATCCAAAAACAAATGGGCGATGCCCAGGCCAAGCTCGACGAGATCGAAGTGGAAGGGACGGCCGGAGGTGGCCTCGTCAAGGTGCGTGCCAGCGCGCGCGGTCGTATCATCGGCGTGACGATCGACGAGAGTTTGATGAAGCCCGAAGAGAAGCAGATCGTCGAAGATCTCGTAACGGCGGCGTTCAACGATGCGCGTGATCGGGCAGACCGCGTATCGGGCGAAGAGATGGCCAAGATCCAGCAGGGCGTAGGCCTGCCGCCGGGGTTCAAGCTTCCCGGCATGTGAGGCCGTGGGTGTGGCCGACGCTGCACATCCCGCGAAAATCGCCCCCCCGCTTCGCCTCGCTCCGCTACCGTACCGCGTCGATCTTAAGCGCCGCGCACATCGATATCGGGTGTACCCGCCTCACGGTCTTTCACGTGGACACGAACCTTTGGTACTCATGCAGCGGGCACGCAGAGACGCGCGCGCGACACGTCGGGTCATTTTTCCTAAGAAATTTACAGGAATGACCGTCAGCATCCCGGTCTGAGATACTGACGGTTGTATACGCCCCCTATGCGTTGCGCGGGTGAGGCTGGCGCTCGAACGCGAGGTCGCGCTCTTCGTCGAAACGTCGCCATCCGTCCCGAGAATCGCGGATCAGCGGCGTATCGCATCGGGTGCATTTCGTCCGAAAGTGCACACCATCGTGCCAAACACGCCGCCGATTCACGCGATGATCGCTGATCCTACAAATCATCGAATCGAACATCATTTTGACTCCAATGGGAAATTGATATTTCCTTGCGCTTCAAACTAGAGTTAATAGATTATAATCATGACGTCCGGATTGTAATTTCACGTCATCCACATGACTTTAATTGCCGACGTTGCGATGTGGGGCAGGGCTCACCATATTCCCGAGGAATGGCCAGACCGGCTCCATTGGAATTGATAGATGACCCAGACCCTTCCCCTCCTTCCCCTGCGCGACATCGTGGTCTTCCCCGGCATGGTGGTTCCCCTGTTCGTCGGACGCGACAAATCTGTGGCTGCCCTTGAGGCGGCCATGGAAGGCAGCAAGGATATTTTCCTGCTCGCCCAGCTAGATCCCGGTTGCGACGATCCTGAACGCGACGATCTGTTCGATGTCGGCGTTGTCGCGCAGGTTTTGCAGTTGCTCAAGCTGCCCGACGGGACGGTACGCGTGCTGGTACAGGGAACCGCGAGGGGTGTATTGAGCCAGTCGACGCCGAAGGGCGGTTATGTCGAGGCTGCGGTTTCGATCTCCGAGACCATGACGGCATCCGGCAGTGAAGTCGTCGCGATGATGCGCCAAGTGGTCGAACAATTCGGTGAATATGCCAAGCTCAACAAGAAGTTGGGCGAGGAAGCTGCCGAACAACTGAGCGACATCGACGATGCAGGCGAATTGGCCGATACGATCGCCGCGGCAATCAGCGCCAAGGTTTCCGACAAACAGGCGCTGCTGGTCGAAAAGGACCCGCTAAAGCGGCTGGAAATGGTCATGTCCTATATGGAGGGTGAGCTTTCGGTCTTGCAGGTCGAGCGCCGCATTCGTGGCCGCGTGAAGCGGCAGATGGAAAAGACCCAGCGCGAATATTACCTGAACGAGCAGCTCAAGGCGATTCAGAACGAGCTTGGCGGCGACGATGACGGCAGCAACGAAATTGCCGAGCTGACCGAGAAGATCGCCAAGACCAAGCTCAGCAAGGAAGCGCGCGAAAAGGCCGAGGCCGAGCTCAAGAAGCTGCGCAGCATGCAACCGATGAGCGCCGAGGCGACGGTCATCCGTAACTATCTCGACGTTCTGCTCGGCTTGCCATGGGGTAAGAAGAGCAAGGTCAAAAAAGATATCGGCAAGGCGCAGGAGGTGCTCGATGCCGATCACTATGGCCTCGAGAAGGTCAAGGATCGGATTATCGAATATCTCGCGGTTCAGGCGCGCACGCGCAAGCTGAAGGGGCCGATCCTGTGCCTCGTGGGGCCGCCGGGTGTCGGCAAGACCTCGCTCGGCAAGAGCATCGCCAAGGCGACCGGGCGTGAATTCGTGCGGCAGTCCCTGGGCGGCGTGCGCGACGAAGCCGAAATCCGGGGCCATCGGCGCACCTATATCGGATCGCTGCCAGGCAAGATCGTCACCAATCTCAAGAAAGCAGGTAAGAGCAATCCGCTGTTTCTCCTCGACGAGATCGATAAGCTTGGACAGGATTTCCGTGGCGATCCCGCTTCGGCGCTGCTCGAAGTGCTGGATCCGGAGCAGAACAACCGGTTTCAGGACCACTACCTCGAACTTGATCTGGACTTGTCGGACATTATGTTCGTGACCACCGCGAACAGCCTCAACCTGCCGCAGCCCCTGCTGGACCGGATGGAGATCATCCGCTTGGAAGGATATACGGAGGACGAAAAGGTCGAGATCGCCAAGCGCCATCTGCTGCCCAAGCAGATCGAGGAACACGGCCTCAAGAAGGGCGAGTTCGAGCTGACCGAAGACGGACTGCGCGACTTGATCCGGTTCTACACGCGCGAGGCGGGCGTCCGCACGCTCGAACGCGAACTGGCACGGCTGGCGCGCAAATCGCTGCGCAAGATTCTGGAGAACGAGGTCGAGAGCGTCACGATCACGCCCGAAAATCTCAGCGACTTTGCCGGTGTCCGCAAGTTCAAGCACGGCATGAGCGAGGAAGAGCCGCAGGTCGGGGCCGTTACCGGCCTCGCATGGACCGAGGTCGGCGGCGAACTGCTGACGATCGAAAGCGTGACGACCCCCGGCAAGGGCGAGATAAAGACGACCGGTAAGCTGGGCGAGGTGATGAACGAATCCGTTGCGGCCGCCTTCAGCTTCGTCAAGGCACGCGCGCCGCATTACGGCATTAAGCCGAGCCTGTTTCACCGGCGCAATATTCACATCCACCTTCCCGAGGGCGCGGTGCCCAAGGATGGGCCGAGCGCAGGTGTGGGAATGGTCACGTCCATCGTCTCGACGCTTTCGGGGATTCCGGTCAGGGCGGATGTCGCCATGACCGGCGAGGTAACCTTGCGGGGACGGGTGCTTGCCATCGGCGGCCTGAAAGAGAAGCTGCTGGCGGCCCTACGTGGTGGGATCAAGAAGGTCCTCATTCCGGAAGAGAATGTCAAAGACCTCGCCGAAATCCCGGGCAATGTAAAAGACGGTCTCGAGATTGTACCGGTCGCTCATGTCGATGAGGTGCTGGCCCAAGCCTTGTGTCGTGTCCCCGAGCCCATCGAATGGACCGAGGCGGACGACCTCGCCAGTCAGCCCGACCACGCGCACCAGGTGCCATCGCCAACCGCGCATTAACATAGGACATGCTGCGCTGCAGCGAATCGTGAAGCTTGCCTCGGGGTTGCCGAGGCCCTTTTCACGGCGGTGCGGTGCAGCATTGTATGGTGAACCCGCGCTTCATCCTGTTTTTGTTCGGTCTGGCCCCGAAAACCGCCGGTTTTTACGGAATTTGCCTTTGACACTTCGGCTAAAAAACTCTCAATTCGTCCGCCTTCACCGAGGCGATTCAGCCAACCTAATCTGACGATAAGAACAAGGGGGTTTACACCGATGAACAAGAACGACCTGATCAGCGCAGTCGCCGATTCCAGCGGCCTTTCCAAGAGCGATGCCTCGAGCGCCGTCGAAGGTGTTTTCGATGCAATCACCAAGTCCCTGTCGAGCGGCGACGAAGTCCGCCTGGTCGGCTTCGGCACTTTCTCCGTTGCCAAGCGCAAGGCTTCGACCGGTCGCAATCCGCGTACCGGTGAGCCGATGACCATCAAGGCTTCGAACCAGCCGAAGTTCAAGGCAGGCAAGGGCCTCAAGGACGCTGTGAACTAAGCGGAACCTCCTGACCGACGCACCGCCACGCCTCGCGGTGCAACGATAGGGATCGAACTTCGCCGCGCTTTCCAGAATGGGAAGCGCGGCGTTTTCGTTGGCATTGCGAGACTGAAGCTAGTCGAAAGAAATCAGGGCCATGGGGGGCTGTTCGGTGCGCGGCGTTATTTCCCACGTCAGGACCTGACCGCCGGAATGATGGCTGGGACCGGCGTCGGTATTGTTCGCCAAAATACGCCCATCGGTCACGATCGAAAACCGGCCCTCGGCGATTGCGATCCGGGGAGGGGTTTCCTCGTCTTTCGGAGACAGGTCGGCTAGTCCGGCCATGCCGGCTACCATCCCCTGCATCGGATTGCCGCTGCCTTGCGCGGCAAAGCCCGGCGCATCGATCCGCACTTGCCTTTGGTCGCGCAAAATGACGCTGACGAAGGTATTCGCCATGGCGAAGCGTTCGATCGTCGGAAACGAGAAGTCGTGCGTCAGTCGGCCGGAGATCGCGAAATCGACCTCGAACAGGCCGTCGCCTTTATATTCCACAGTGTTCCAGCCGCGCTGACGCTCCAGTTTTTCGGCGAGCTCCTGCGCAGCGTCCGGATCCGACGGATCGATTCCGCCCAGGAACGCCTTCATCTGCTCGGCCTTGCGCTTCTTCCTGGCACGGCGGCTTTCGGCTTCTGCATCCCACTCGCGCTTTTGCTCGGCAATTTCCGCGCTAGTGCATTCGCGGGCTTCGTAATCGTCATCGAGGCACGCGGCCTCGAATGGTTCGTCCGTTTCGCTATCCATCTCTGCCAGTTTGCTCAGCGCGAGCATCTGGATTTCCCCATCGTAGCGATAAGCAAAGCTACCGTCTTTCATGAGCTCCAGCTCGCTCGTGAACTGGCCTGGCGAGAGAAAGCAGCCCGACAGCGCCAGGCTCCCCACACCGGCGAGCGCGACCGTGCGAAACCTTTTGGTCAGCATTGTTTTCTTCCCCAATGGATTACTCCCGCGTGGCCACGGCGTAGAGCGCGATCGCGCCGGCATTGGAGACGTTCAGGCTTTCGATCCGGTCTCCGATCGGTAGCTTGGCCAGCGCATCGCAATGCGATTCGATATTATGGCGCATTCCTTCTCCTTCGGCACCCAATACGAGCGCGACGGGGCCTGCGGGAAGGGCTTCGGCAAGCGTTGCCTCGGCCGTTCCGGTCAGGCCGATGCGCCAGTATCCGGCTTCGGCCATCTGTTCGAGCGCGCGGGCCAGGTTGACGACGCGCACCCAGGGCAGGATTTCGAGCGCACCCGAAGCGGCCTTGCCGATGACGCCGCCTTCGGGCGGGGCGTGGCGATCCTGCGTCACCAGCGCCGCGGCGCCGAAGGCAGCGGCGGAGCGCATGATCGCGCCGACATTGTGCGGATCGGTGACTTGGTCGAGCACGACGATGGGCCTGGAGGGGTCGCCATCGAGGATCTCGTCGAGATGCATGTCTTCCAGCGGAGCGCATTCGAGCACCAGACCCTGATGCGGGGCATCCTTCGCTACCAAGCGTGCAAGATCCGTGACATCGGCGTATTCCAGCGGGAAATCGTCGGGCAACTCTCCGTCGAGCACCTCGATCGCTTCGCGGGTAGCCCATAGCTTTCGATGCACCCGATCGGGATTTTTGAGCGCGGCCTCGACCGCGTGTCGCCCCCATAATCGGACCTGGCCCGTGCTCGCGCGCCCGCTCCCGCGACCGCCCTTCATCCGGCCTGCCCGTCCTCTCAGTGCGCGCTTGCGCTCACCCTTCGCCATCGAATTCGTCCTGTATGCAGCTTTGGTTGCGCCTGTGCCAGCGAGGGCATTGACAGGCAAGGCTCGCTTCGCCAAAGGGGCGCCTCTCGGCACGGGATCGTCAACGCGATCCCTCGATTTCCTAAGCGAAATGGCCCGTGTGGACAGGTGGCCGAGTGGTTAAAGGCAGCAGACTGTAAATCTGCCCGCGCAAGCGTACGCTGGTTCGAATCCAGCCCTGTCCACCACCGCCATCCAAAAACCCCGTGATTTGAAGATCTGATGGATATTCGCCCTTCGCTCGGTTTCCGCCTGCGCAAATTGCTCAGAATTTCCTCGTTCGCGCAGGACACAGTGACTCCGCTAGTTGGGGGCTCGTCGCAGATTCCTGGATGCTGAATGGTGTCACGGCAGACAGCTCCCGGCTCGCTATTCTGCCTCAAGAGATTCCCAAATACGCCGCACGACCGGGCGCTTATTGTGGCGGGAGCCGAAGATCATGATTTCGAGCTCGGCCGTATAGTCGTGCGAAATCGGATCGAGAGCCGTGTCCCCGCGAATGTGCTCCGCGATCGATTCCGGCAACCAGGCTATGCCTAGGCCTTCGCGCGCAGCCGTGGCCAGGCTTTCGGCTAGAGTGGCTCGGTAAACAGTCCGTAATCGACGCTCAAACTCGGCACCGCTGAGCACGTTTCGCAACACTCGCGCCATGATCGAGGTCGGACCATATTCCAGCAGCGGTATCGGCCTTTCGTTATCGGGTTCGAGAATGTCGGCGAACTTCGCCGCATTGCCATAGGGCAGGACGCGGTCGCGCGAGATAACCAGCCGCGGATAATCGTCGACATCGACATTGAAGGGAATGGCCGCGTGATTGTAGCAGATGAAGAAGTCGCACGTGCCGTTGCGCAAGGCGTATAGATATTCCTCGATGGTGCGCGTTTCCGGAACGATGGCTGCTTCGAAGGGAGAGACCTTGCGGTGAAGCTCTGCCACCAGGCGTGGGAGGAAGTTCAGCGCCAGCGTGTGCAGGCAGGCGATCGTTATGCCGCGCTCGCTGATACGGGCATAATTGGCTGCTGCAGCCTGCGCCTCGCTTGCCTGTTTTATGATCGCGCTTGCGCTGCTCATGAATTCGGTTCCGGCGGCAGTCAGGCGGATCGGATGCTCGGTCCGGTCGACCAGTTCCGCACCCGCCCAGGCCTCGAGTGCCTTGATGCGCCGACTGAGTGCGGATTGGGTAACGTAGCGCGCTTCCGCAGCTCTGGCGAAGTGGCCAATTCGCGCAACCGCGGCCAGGTCTTCCAGCCATTTTAGCTCCAAAGCCCTTGCCTTTCATGATCTTGCATTTTTCGCATTGAAGGTAACGAAATCGGAACTGGAAGTCGATTTCAATTTGCTGCCTCGTTCGGACCGGCTCGGCGGATTGGCGCCGCACCCAAACGGAGGGGGCAAATGGGGAAATTATCGTCAATTCGCGGCTCGTTGACGGTCCTTTCGATGTCGGCGATGGCCATGCCGATTCAGACCTACGCTCAGGACGCGACGCAGGGCGACAACAGTCTGGATCCGGTCGAATTCCTCGAACTGCCACGCGTGGCGAGCGTATCGGCGTCACACGACGGTCGCTATCTAAGCTATGTCCTCTCGGCGCCCGACTGGGCCGAGGACGAGACGGTCGAGACGCTCCGAATCCTGCGCTGCGGAGATGACGGATGTGCCCGGACGGCGCTGAACAATCTGCCCGAAAGCCCCGAGACCGAAGCGATTTGGCGCCCCCGATCGCATCAATTCGTCGTCGTTGCCGAAGTCGAGGAGGAGGGTGGTGACCAAATCCATTTCTTCGACCCGGAAACGGGCGAAGCATCGCAAGTCACCAATCATCCAGGTGGTGTCCGTCAGGTGAGCTGGCTGCCCGACGGGAGCGCGCTGATCTACGAAAGCGATGCCGAGGCCGAGGACGACGCGGCAAACGAATGGAGCATCGAACCCTTCGGGAGCGCCGATGCCGACGCGCTCTACCGGGTCGACACGACGAGCGGCGAAACCAGCGTGGTTTTCGCGAGCGCCGGCTTGATCGAGGGCTATTCGCTTTCCGAAAATGGGCGGTATCTGATCGTGCGCCAGCGGTTCGACCCTGTAGCGGAAGACCGCGATGCAGCCGAACTTTGGCGGATCGACTTGCGCAGCGGCGAATCGCGCCAGCTGACCGACAACCGTATCCGGGAAAACGGCGCCCGTCTCGCGCCCGATGGCGAGACGTTCGCTTACATCGCCTCCGTCAATGCGGGGGGCGAGCCCTATTACGAAGACAATCTGTTTGTGCAGGCGGTTGGCGAGGAGGCGCCTCGCCTGCTGTTTCCGCATGAGCCGCTCGAAGTGCAGGACTTCGCATGGGACCGGTCGGGGGACTCGATTTGGGTGGTTGGCAACAGCGGATTGCGATCACAGCTCTATCGCGTAAGCCTGAGGGGGGGCGCGCTGACTCAAGTAACCTTCGGCGATCACTCGCTGAGCGATTGGACCTATGACTCGGAGAGTGGGCGGCATTTCGGGCGCTTCGCCAACGAGTACAGCCCGGGTGAAATCCATGAGATCGACCCGCGGACAGGCGTCTTGCGGCAAAGGTCTGCGATCTACTCGGCTGCGCTCAGTGGGTTGACGCTACCCAAACAGCGGGCGTTCACGTGGTCGGCCGCCGACGGACAAAAGCTCGAGGGACTGTTGGTGTATCCGGTCGGATACCAAACGGGCCAACGCTACCCACTGGTGACGATCACCCATGGCGGCCCGCGCTCTTCGGCGCAGTTCGGAAGCTGGAATGCATCGCGTTATGTGCCGGTGCTCGCCGGGCAAGGTTACGCCGTTTTCCTGCCCAACCATCGGGGCGGCACTGGCTATGGCGATGCATTCATGCGTGCAATGGTCGGGAATTACTTCCGCAATGCGCATACCGACGTGCTGAGCGGAGTGGACGCATTGGTCGCGAACGGGATCGCGGACGCGGACCGCCTGATCAAGATGGGGTGGAGCGCGGGCGGTCACATGACCAACCGCTTGATCACCATGACCCATCGTTTCGTGGCGGCCTCGTCCGGTGCCGGCGTTGCCGACTGGGTTTCGCTGTTCGGCGAGAGCGACCGCAGGTCGGGCAGGATACGCTGGTTCGGCGGGACGCCCTGGCAGGAAAACGCCCCGCTGCCATCCTACCGTTCGCAATCGCCGGTGTTCGACGCCTGGAAAGTCCGCACGCCGACATTGTTCTGGAGCGGCGGAGATGACGAGCGCGTACCCCCTACTCAGGCGATACTGATGTTTCGTGCAGTGCGTGACACGGGAACACCGACCGCGCTCTATCTGGGTAAGGGCGAACCGCACAATTTCCGGCGACCGTCGCATAAGCTGTTCAAGATCAATCGCGAACTTGCGTGGTATGCGGAGCACCTTGGACGGGAAGCCTACGAAGCGGACCTTCCGGCAATCGATCCCCGCACCGAAGACAGCGGCAGCGATGGGACCGCGCCATGATAACCGACGACAGCGTGACCCTCGGTCTCGGGCCGAAGGCGCTCATCATGGTGTTCTTCACCGCCGCGGTCGGTGTCCTGCTGATGGTGCTTGGGTATGCCTTGGGTACCTACGCGGAGATCCTGACAGCCGAGTTGATGGGCATGATCGGCGGATAGGCTGACGAACCATTATGCAGAAACGCAAACAGATCCTGGCGATGAGCAACTCGTCCGCGTACTTTGTGGAACCGCCGGACCCACCCTGTCTTGCCCGCTATCTCGTCGGGCTTACAGGCAAGGAACGCCCGGTCATCGTCCATGTCGGCGCGGCGAACGGCGACTCATCGGAGAAGGTCAGCAAATTTTGCGACCTCGGCAGGCGCGCCGGTTTCGACCCACGCCATCTCAATCTCTTCGCGCTCGAGGACGACAATCCGGACACGTTCTTCAAAGGCGCAGATGCAGTATATGTCGATGGCGGTTCGACGCGGAATCTCCGCACGTTGCTTCGCGAATGGTCTGCCGACGACGCATTGAGGCGCGCTTATGAAAGGGGGGTAGTGCTGTCGGGCGCAAGTGCGGGCGCGAACATCATGTTCGAATGGGGAATGACGGACTCGGTCAAGACACGGATCGAAGCGATACGCGGGATAGGCCTGCTCAAGGGAACGATCTCGGTCCATTCCAACGCGCGCAGCGAGCGCGGCGAGGCGCTGGAAAGGCACCTTGGTGGCGCGGATGCGACCTATCCGGCCTATGCCCTCGAAGACGGCACGGCGCTGCATTTCGAGGATGACGCTTTTGCGCGGGCGCTAGCCATAAAAACCGGCGCCTGCGTGTCGATCGACGAATATGGTAACGGCGCCACGCCCGCGCAGGTCGAAGACCTGTCGCTTATCAATGCCGCAGACATATTATGACAAATTTGTCGCAGCTAACGCATTTTCACGCGCGCAGCCTTGCATTCTTAAGATATTATCTTTCAGTTTGAACGTCTTGCGTTTTCTGCATCACCTTCCGCTTTTTCGGAATTAGATGAGGTTCAGGGTTTTGGTCAGTCTTGTTCGGACGGAACCAGCGACGGGTTCCGCTCGGGGCTGGCCAATGAATGTCGGACAGGGAGTATAGTAAGATGAAACGATCGCATACGGTAGCTGTAAGCACATCGGCGCTTGCGCTCGCATTGTGCATGGGTGGGCAGGCTTCTGCGCAGGATGCCACGGTGGTCACCGATCAGTCGACGCTCGCGACGGATCCGACGCAGAACAGGATCGTCGTCACCGGCAGTCGTATCGAACGCACGATCGAAGAGAGCGCCGTGCCGATCCAGGTTCTCGGCGCCCAGGATCTGGACGAGTCAGGCACCACCGACCTTGCCGAAGCTGTGCTGCAACTGCCCGGCGTCTCTGAATCGATTTCGCCGCAGAGCTCCAACAATCTGATCCAGACGAGTGGTCTGTCGACGATCAGCCTGCGGCGGCTCGGGGATGATCGCACCCTCGTTCTCATCAATGGTAAGCGAGCCGTTTCGAACTCGGGCAATTCGGATCGCGTCAGCCTGTCGACGCTTCCGGCCGGCTTCGTCAAACGTACCGAGGTGCTTACCGGCGGGATGTCGGCAGTCTACGGCTCCGACGCGATCGCGGGTGTTGCGAACTTTATCCTGGAGGACAATTTCTCCGGTCTGCAGATCGATGGACGTTTTTCGACCCCTGATGCGAGCGGTGGCGAGGAATTCCGGATTAATGGCCTCGCCGGCACGGAATTCGCCGATGGCAGGGGTTACGTCCTGTTCGGTGTCGAATACCGCAACGAGAACGAAGTCGCTGCCGACAGCACGCGGCCCCTAACCATTGCGCCGCTCGAATTCGACGATCCGATCCCGTCGACCGGCAGCGATGGCTGGACCGACGAGATCAACTACCCCGGCTGTTTCGGGGTCGATACAGAACGCCATTGCCTGCTGCCCAGCTTCAGCAGTTCCACCCCCGGCGGCGTATTCGAAGGTGATGCCTGGTTCGTCGACGGACAGTGGTTCAACGACCTGTCGCTGCGCCCATCGAACCGGCCTGCCGGGTCGGATTTCTACACCGATTTCGATGGCTGGAACTTCCGTCCGGGACGGTCCAATCTGCCGGAACGTGAAATACTCAATCTGGCGCTGACTACCTCGTTCGATTTCTCCGATGCTGCGGCATTTTCGTTCACGGCCGCTTATTCGGACGTGGATACGACCTATTACACGGGCTACGAGACGCTCAACAGCGGCGACACATTGGGGGATGGGACGCGGATCGGCAATATGGCGTCGAACCATCCCTTTATCCCGCCCGAAGTGGAGGAGACCCGCAGCGGTTCGGTGAGCTTCAACCGGCGCCTGATCGAGCTGGGTGAACAGGCGCGTATCAACGACCGTCAGACGGTGCGCCTGATTGCCGATGTGAGCGGAAATCTGAGCGATAATCTGAAGTACGAGATTTTCGGTACATTCGGGCGCTTCGACCAGAAGCAGAACAATCCCAACGAATACAACTTCCAGAAAGCACGCTTCGCGCTCGACATCGAACCCGATGGCGCCGGCGGCTTCCGTTGTGTCGATGCTGCCGCCCGTGCCGATGGCTGCGTTCCGCTCAATATCTTCGGTGAAGGAACCATCGGCGACGCCGCTGCCGATTACATCCGTTACAATGGTTATGGAGAACAGACCCGCAAACAATACACTGCGGGCGGCTTCATCTCCGGGACGCTGTTCGAAATGCCGGCTGGCGATGTAAAGTTCGCGGCTGGCGTGGAATGGCGCCGCGAAAGCCAGAGCACCATGGGTGATCCCGATGGCGATCTCTTCGCCGGTGCCAATGGGATCCGCGACCTAAACGACGGCGCCACGCGCGATACCCCGAACTTCGCGCCCGACACCGATTTCGACGTCACATCGCTGGCAACCTTTCCTAGCGTTTCGGCAAGCTATGAGGTCGTGGAGGCCTATGCCGAACTCGACATTCCGGTATTCGATGGCTTCAATGTCCAGATTGCCGGTCGCATAGGCGATTACAACACAGTCGGGACGATCGTGAGCTACAATGCGGGGGCGGTCTGGCAGGTCAGCGATGACTTTGGCCTGCGTGCGCAGTATTCGCGCTCGCAGCGCGCGCCCAACCTGACGGAGATCTTTTCGCCTCCGCGGCCGGATGCGGACGGTCTATCCGATCCATGTGAAGGACTGCTGCCCGACGGGTCGGGCATCACCGGCATTGTCGGTGATGGTGCCGAGAATGCAGATTTGGCTGTAGTTGCAGCGAATTGTCTGACCGAACCGGGTATTCAGGCATTCTTTGCCGATCCGGACAATGCCGGTGAACCATTCACCGACGATCAGACCGGCACCCAGGGGCCGAATGCTGGCAATCCGAACGTGCAGGAAGAAACTGCCGACACCATCACGGCAGGCTTTGCGTTCACGCCTTCGTTCATTCCCGGGCTGACAATTGTGGCCGATTACTATCGGATCAAGATCAAGGACGCGATCACTTCCATCTCGACGCAGAACACGGTTTCGCTGTGCTATTCAGCCTCCGATTTTCCCAACAACAAATTCTGCGACGTCATCACTCGCGATGGGGTTGGGGCGATTACGGAGGTGATCAACTTCCAAGAGAATCTGGATACCGAAGTGGTCTCCGGCATCGATGCGCAGGTCCTTTATCGCGTGGATCCGGAATTCATTCCGGGCCGGTTCGATCTCGACTTCCGCTACACGCACTATTTCGAGCAGGAAGTGTCCTTCGAAGGGATCGGTGGGCAGACGATCACATCGTCGCCCCTGGGCGAGATCGGTTCGGGCAAGGACGAGTTCCGGCTCCGTCTCGGCTATCGCAATGGCGGCTTCCGGTTCAGCTACACGATGACTTTCCTCGGCGGCGGGGTCGACGATATCGCGCAGAACGCCAATCCGACGGATGATCGCTACTTCAAGGTCGGCAATCAGGACTTCCACCGGATCTACATGGCCTACGACTTCGGCAAGGACGACAGGTTCCGCATTTATGGCGGGGTCAACAACCTCTTCGACGATTTCGGCGCATTTGTCCCGACCGGGGCGAATTACGGGTCCAGCTACAATCTCTCGAACAGCCTTGCCGATGTTCTGGGCCGCGAATTTTACGTGGGTGCGCGCGTCCGGTTCTGAGGCTTCTTGGCGATTCTTTCCTTTGCGCTCCGTCGGTGTCGAACCGGCGGGGCGCTTTCTTCTTCAACGTTCGCGCAGCTAGGAAAACGTCGGTGCCGGCGTCGATGCGGATCGGAACCGGAATTCGCCATTTCGGGTTGGAATTGAGGGGTATGCGGCACCCTGCGGCAGGACGGTAGCATTTCGGGTATCCCGTTCGTCTCCGACCACGTTCGCATTTCCAGCGTGGCGAGACCGGGCTTAGCTTCGCTCGAACCAATAGAGAGTGCGGGTGGGCAGGACATCGACTGTCTTGACGATCCGAGCGCGCGCGGAAAGTACTTTGGCGAACATGTCGTTCCGGTATTCTGGAAATATATCCGGCCGTTGAGAGAGCAGCACCTGCACCATCGGGTCGTCCTTATGGGGAAACTCGATCACTCCGGTCGGGGCGAGCGAGAGCAGCCAGTCGACGGCCATATCCAGGGGGACGTTTCGTCCGATCGCGATATGATGGATGAACGCCAGGGCGAGAAGGGCGTCGGGTGTGGCCCTTTGCGCGAGGCCTTTGCGCTCTGCCTGGCCCCAGCCCTGGTTCGGACTGGGATTCGCCGCGTCCAGCCACACCGGGAGTAGATCGAGGCCCTCGGATTGGGCACGGCGATAGGCGACTTCCAGCGCACCGTGGTCGAAATCCAGGCCGATCACTCTCTTCGCACCCGCATTTAGCGCGGCTTTCGAATAGTCTCCGCTGTTGCATCCCAGATCGTACAACAGGTCGGGTTCGACCTTGGCGACCATTTCCTGGACGAATTCATGCTTGGCCTGCGTTTCGGGCGCGGCATAGCTGGTATTCTGGGCGTAATCGTTCCAAACCGTTTTGTGAGACGGCACATCCAGTTTCGCGATCGTCGACCGCAAGCCGCGCAGCATCGCTTCGAAACTTTGCCTTGGCAGCCGCGATTTGCCGAATTTCGCCGAACTGGCGGCCGAATTCGAATATCGGCGCTGCATCGCCGCCTGGGCAATTACGTGGGTTAGAATTGTCCAGTTGAACCGCTTGCTCCACGGGAGCAGCTTGGCCAGATCCTCGGGGGCTATCCCCTCAAGCGAACCGCGAAACCAGTGATTGGGCTGCACGTCGAGCACGGACCACATGAGCAGAGGGTTGAGGAACTGCATGCAGAACTGACGGTGCCCCGCCCAGATTTCCCCATCCTCGTAAGGCCGGATGGAAAGGTGGTCGATGAACTTCGGTCTGACGCCATCGAACTGGATATTGTATGCCGTTGCATCGCTGAGCGTGAACCCCGAACTCAGCAAGTCCAAATGCAAGTCCAGATGTGCCAGTGCGGCTGCCTTGTGCAGGCTGAAGCTCCATTCATAAGGGTACGATACGAAGGGGAGGCGAGGGTGCTCCAGGAGCATGTCGGCTTCTTCGAGGCCCCATGCCGGAGCCTGGTCGGTTATATCCGCGAAGTCGACCAGCATCCCATCGGCGATGAGCTTGCGGAAAATGCCCGATGTTTCAGCCTGGCGAAAGCTATCGGCAGCGGTCCCCATGACCGTGCGAAACACCCTGTCATCCGCATATATTACCCGGCCGCTGGGATCGCGAAACGATCCCGCTTCGACACTGACTGCCGGATTCATTCATCGACACTCGTGTCTTTGCGGGAAAACAGCGCTTTGACTTTGAAAAGCGACGTTCGGAAAAACAGGGTAGCACCGGCGACTGCCCCGATCGCGGCTTGCAGAATAATGCTGCCGGTAGCGGGATCGATATAGGCATGAGCCGGTGAGGAGAGGCTCAAGATTGCCATGCCGCCCGTGATCGAGATGAGAACTTTAGTCTGCATTGGAAACCCCGTTGGAACAGTTCGAATTCGCCCGAAATATGAACGAAATCACCTAACATCTCCTTAAGTCAGGGTTCGAAACTCGGTAATTCCCGCCATTCTTTCGGTGTACCCATAGCGTCGATATAGGCGGCGCTCGGCGCGGTGGAGGGTGGCCGTGGGGCGGATGCGAAATCCCGGTTCCGGAAGTCCGCCATCAGCTCGTCGAGCGCATGGGTGCCCGGGATTTCGCCGGACGCTTCGCCGGGGATACGAATTGCGTAGAATGTCGAAAACGACATGATCTCTTCGCGCGGTGAGAGTGGTGGCGCGTCGACTATCGGCTGGCTAGGCGCGATCCGCGACCCGTGATCCCCATGAAACAGGATTATGGCCTCGCGTCCCGCCGGTGTTCGATCGAGTTCGTTCAGAAGGTCGCCCAGCTTTGTCTGCAGGCAGCGGACCTGATCGGCGTAAGCGCGTTCTCTGGCGCTCGTTGCGCCCGGACCATGTTCGTCCAGCCATTCGGATTCCGGTTTGACCGTGCAATCGGGCCGGAGGATATAGGGATCGTGTGGCAATAGAATATGAGCGAAGCGTGCCTCGCCACGGCGCAAGGTCGCCAGATCGTCGATGAAGGTGTCGAGCATTTTGAGCGATGCGAGGGGAAACAGCTCACTGCGATTTGCTAGCAGTCGGGTGTTATTCCCACCCCGGTTTTCCTTGAGGACCTCGAACACGCTTACAACCATTCTGACGGTCTGCGAGAGGTTGAGGATCGTGTATCCGAAAACCTTGATGCGATCCGTCATGCTCAAATCGGTATCGAGCATGGACGTGAGATGCGAACTTTCGAAGGTCCGGCACTGGCTCATCTTCTGATTTACGCAAAGGTCGAAATAGGCCGGAAGGACCGCGCTGATAGCGTAATCGCGCTGATCGAGGTCGGTGAAATACGGCAATTGGGCGGGAGCGACATACTGCACGCCGGCTGCAAATTCGGAATCTTTCCGCGTTCCATAGGTAAAGAGAGTGGGGAGGGAGTTCAGCGTCCTGGCATGACGGCTGTAGGCACGGGGATAGACCTGGAAGCCCTCGCGGATGAAGAAATCCGCCTGCTCCTCCCGGAGATCCCTGTAATATTGCGGGCCTAAGGCCATCCCGTCCAAACCGAGGTAGGAATCGAAGATGATGTGGATCAGGGCGGGGCGATCCGACGGCCCGTTCGGCCGTTGCTGGGTGGCTGCCGTCTCCCTGGAGGGATCACCGGCACCATGATCGGCGGACGCCATGCCGAACACCTGAAACACGATGATCGACAGCGACGCAGAGAAGAAGACCGTCAGGAAGAGATCGTACCAAAGGTAGGAAATGAGCGCGAGGGCAGCAAACGCAATGAAGAAATGAAGCGGATCGATCCCAAAACCGAGGTCGATCCCTATCGTTGCGAAAAGGGGAGTCAAAACGTGTCTGAGGACTGGCCCGAGTTCTTGAGTGAGCACTCCGAGCGCCGCACCGATGGCGCCCAATCCCAGAAAAGCCAATGCGACTTCGCCAGTATCGATCGGATATCCATTGAAGGTCAACAGGTTGAGTAGAACGGCCCAAAGGGCCAGGATCCAAACGATATGACCCATCATTCGCGCACGGTGGGGCCTGGCGCTTGTGCTCATGGCTTTGGCCTTGGTGATGCAGGGAGATTTTGCTTTCGCCGCCTTCGCGAAGGCGCCGGTGGGCAGGCGTGGGTTCGACCTTCGCTCGACATTCTGCCGCTGTCGCAAAACTTGGTTAATTTCGCGTTGATCGCCCCGCATCCCATCGATGCGGCAACGAATATCGGGGTCAGCCCGCTCGCGCTTCCAGGTCGGCCGTGTCGCGCAGGACAATTTCCCGGCGGGACGGCAAATCGATCGCCCCGGCACCGCGCAACCGGGTCAGTTGCCGACTGACCGTTTCGATCGTGAGGCCGAGCACATCGGCGATCTGCTGCCGGGAAAGCGGCAGGGATACGGTGGTTTCCGGCCCCGAAGCCTGGTTCGTGCCGAGCCGTTCGGCCATTTCCAGCAGGAAGCTGGCGACTTTCTGTTCGGCATTCATTCGACCCAGAAGCAGCATCCAACGCCGGGTCCGATCGAGTTCGCTCAGGGTTCTTTCGAGCAATTTATGCTCGAGACGCGGATGTTCGCGGGCAAAACGGTCGAAATCCGTCCGTTCGAAAACGCAGATATGAGCATCGGTCAGCGCCTCGACCCCATAGGGCGAGGTTTTACCGAAGGGACGACCGAGGAAGTCGGAAGGATAGACGAGCCCCAGGATCTGTTCCTTGCCATCGGCGGAATGCGAAGAGAGCTTCAAAACGCCTTCGATAACATTGGCCACGAGAACTGCCTCGTCGCCTTCCCACATCAACTGCTCGCCGGCAGACAGTTTCCGGCGCCGTCCGATTCCGTTGAGCAGGGCGATTTCGCGCTCGTCGAGATCGGCGCAGATCGCTCGGTTGCGAATGGCACAGGCGTCGCAATAGCTCTTGGGAAGGGGATTCTGCGTGTCGTGCATCGTCCCAGCAGTATCCGTTGCCCAGGGCTATGTGAAGTGGGTGTTTCGGATCGCACGCTCCTCATGCTTGCGGGCGGGCCAGAGCGCGCCTAGTCAACCGTCATGACCAAGAAGATCGAATTAACCGGGCGCCCCGTCATATCTTCCACCGGGCTTTTCACGCCTGAAGAGACCATCACGAACGAAGAGCTGGTCGAAAGCTTCAATGCCTATGTCGAGCGGTTCAATGCGCAAAATGCGCAAGCGATCGATGCCGGCGAGATGGAACCGCTCCAGCCGAGTTCGGTCGAATTCATCGAAAAGGCCAGCGGGATCAGGGCGCGCCATGTGATGGCGAAAGACCCGATCCTCGACCCCGAGGTCATGGCGCCGCGCTGGCCCGAACGGTCGAACGAGGAGCTTTCGATTCTGGCCGAAATCGGGGTGAAGGCTGCGCGTCAGGCACTGGAGCGCGCCGGGCGCGATGCCGCCGATGTCGATGCCGTGCTGTGCGCCGCATCGAATATGGAGCGGCCCTATCCGGCCATGGCGATAGAGATCCAGCGGGAACTGGGCATCGACGGTTTCGGATTCGACATGAATGTGGCCTGTTCCTCTGCCACCTTCGGTATTCAGACGGCGGCGGATTACGTCCGTTCGGGCAATGCCAGAAGCGTCCTGGTCGTGAGCCCGGAAATCACCAGCGGGCACCTCAATTGGCGCGATCGTGACAGCCATTTCATTTTCGGCGATGTGGCGACGGCGGTCCTGGTCGAAGATGCCGCAATGGCTCCCGACGGGCACTGGGATATTCTCGGTACCAGGCTCAAGACGGTCTTTTCCAACAACATCCGCAACAATTTCGGCTTCCTCAACCGCGCCTCTCCCGAAGGACAGGGGAAGGCGGACAAGCTGTTCGTCCAGGAAGGGCGCAAGGTGTTCAAGGAAGTCGTTCCGATGGTCGCCGAGATGATCGTGAACGAGGCAGACAAGCTCGGCCTCGACCCCCGGGGGCTCCGGCGTTTGTGGTTGCACCAGGCCAATGCAGGGATGAACCGCCTGATCGCGCAGCGTGTTTTGGGGCACGAGGCCAGCCCGGACGAAAGCCCGACCGTGCTCGACACCTATGCCAACACGTCGAGTGCAGGCTCGATCATCGCCTTCCACAAGCACAATGAAGACCTTGCGGAAGGCGATGTCGGCCTGATCTGCAGTTTCGGGGCCGGCTATTCCGCCGGTGCGGTGTTCGTCCGCAAGATGGCATGACACCTTGTGACCCTTCGCCACAGGGCCTAGGTCTCGGCAATGGCAGGTAACCTTCTCGATAATCGTGGCCGTGGCGATGTTCGCTGGTCATGGCCTCCGATCCATCCCGAGGGACGCAAGTTCGGCATCATTGCCGTGGTCATCAGCCTGGTCTTCCTGATCGGCCTCGACTGGGAAATCGTGGGCTGGCCGCTATTGTTGCTGTCGCTGGGCGTGTTCGCCTTCTTTCGCGACCCCGAACGCGTGGTCCCGCAGGACGACGGGCTGATCGTCGCGCCGGCCGATGGGCTCGTGACCCTGATTGCCGAAGTCGATCCTCCCACGGAAATGATCGTCGATGATGGCAGCGGGCATGCCGGGCTCGAACCGGGCAAGGTCACCCGTATTTCGATTTTCATGTCGGTATTCGACGTCCATATCAACCGCGCGCCGATCGCCGGGACGATCCTGCGGGCAGTCTATATACCGGGCAGCTTCGTCGATGCCGGTCTGGACAAGGCGAGCGAGGAAAACGAACGGCAGCACATTCTGATCGAGCGGACGGACGGGCTCAAGATCGGTTTCACGCAGATCGCCGGACTCCTGGCGCGGCGGATCGTGCCTTTCGTGAAACCCGGCGATATGGTCGGCATTGGCCAGCGCGTCGGACTGATCCGTTTTGGTAGCCGGGTCGATGTCTATCTTCCCTCCGGCACCGATTCCAAGGTCCTGCTCGGCCAGCGGACCGTCGCGGGCGAGACGGTTCTGGCGGAGATCGGCTCGCAAAAACTGATCGAAGGTGTTTCTCAATGAATGGACTGTCGGACGATCCACACGGCGGTAGCCGACTCGGGCCGAAGGCGAGCGAGGACGAGCAGCCGACCCAGGTTCACACGCGCGCATTGACGCTGCGTGCCATGATACCCAACGCTATCACCGCTGCCGCATTGGGATCCGGCTTGACCGGAATCCGGTTTGCCATCGACGCCAACTGGGGCGCTGCCGTGGTGGCGGTGATCATTGCGGGCTTGCTCGATGGCCTCGACGGTCGGATCGCCCGGGCGCTCAAGGCGCAATCGCGGTTTGGGGCCGAACTCGACAGCCTTGCCGACTCATTGAGTTTCGGCACGGCTCCCGCCATCATCATCTTTCTCTGGTCGCTATCGGCGGAGCCGCGCATCGGATGGTTTGCGGCATTGGCGTTCGCGATCTGCTGTGCCTTGCGGCTCGCGCGGTTCAACGCGCAGATCGACGTGTCCGACCAACCGCACAAATCGCTCGGTTTTCTGACCGGTGTGCCTGCGCCGTTGGGGGCAGGGCTGGCCTTTGCGCCGTTCTATTTGTGGATGGCGACCGGGCTCGATGATTTACGCAATCCGATTTTCGTCGGCGCCTGGCTGGTCGCTATCGCGCTGCTGATGATTTCCAACATGGCGACGCCGAGTTGGACATCGATTCGTCCACGCCGCGGAATCCGTCTCGAGGTGCTGGCGCTGGTAGGGCTGCTGTTCGCCGCTCTGCTGGTCGAGCCCTGGTGGACGCTCAGCGCTATTTGCGCAGGCTACCTTCTGCTCTTGCCCTATACGTTGTTTCGCTACGCGCGGATCAAGCGGCGCGGCTGACTCTGCCTGTCGGACTGCGCGCCGGAGCGAAGCGGTTGGCGGTACTGGAACCGCAAACCGGCACTGCCGGGCGCAAGCTTGGCAGAAGCGGGGCGTTCTCGCCGTTCAATTCGCGCCGAAGCGTGCCGAAAGCGGACCACCAGCGCAATCCGCTGTCGGCAAGCACGCCCGCAACCACCACCGCGGCGGCGGCGAAGAGGGTGATGAGCAACAGTGCGAACATTTCAATTCTCCTTTCCCGGCTGTCGACAAAGCTGTTGACAGCGCGGGGAAACCTGGTGGACAAACCCGTCATCGCCGCCGCCAGTTCCGGCGAGGAGAACAATGTTCTCTTTTTGTTCCTGAGTGTCAAGCGCTTTTCGCGTCCGGATTCCAGATTTTTGCGGTGAATCGAGGGTGGATTTCTCTCTTCGACGAGGCTAAAGGCGCGCGGTCCGCAGAGAATGGGTCGATTCCCGACCGGTTTCATGCGGGCAAATCCACATGGAAGGCGCACATACCGGTGCCCGCCGCGGGACATGACCGCATTCGGGTTCCAGCTTTCCAGAGGTATAACCGGAAAGGAATATGACTATGGCGGCTCCTACCGTCACGATGCAGCAATTGATCGAGGCCGGCTCGCACTTCGGCCACCAGACCCACCGTTGGAACCCGCGCATGAAGCCGTACATTTTCGGCGCGCGCAACGGCATCCACATCATCGACCTGTCGCAGACCGTGCCGCTCTTCGCCCGCGCGCTCGACTTCGTGCAGCAGACCGCGCGTTCGGGCGGCAAGGTGCTGTTCGTCGGCACCAAGCGCCAGGCGCAGGACGCGATCCGCGAAGCTGCGCTCGCTTCGGGCCAGCACTACGTCAACCACCGCTGGCTCGGCGGCATGCTGACCAACTGGAAGACCATCAGCGAACGCATCAAGCACCTCAAGTCGCTCGACGAGCGCCTCTCGGGTGACACTGCGGGCCTGACCAAGAAGGAAGTGCTCGACCTTACCCGCAAGCGGGACAAGCTCGAAATGTCGCTCGGCGGCATCCGCAACATGGGCGGCATTCCCGACGTGATGTTCGTGATCGACGCCAACATGGAAGACCTGGCCATCAAGGAAGCCAACGTCCTCGGTATCCCGGTAGTCGCCGTGCTCGACACCAACGTCGATCCCGAAGGTATCGCCTTCCCGGTCCCGGGCAACGACGACGCTGCCCGCGCTATCCGCCTCTACTGCGAAGCGGTCGCCGAAGCTGCCAAGAGCGGCAAGGGCGAAGGCATCCAGGATTCGGGTGCCGATGTCGGCGCCATGGAAAACCCGCCGGAAGAAACCGCAGCGGCCTGAGGCCCGGAAATGTGGCCGGGGAGCGCAATCTCCCCGTCACACAAGCGATCTACGCGCCGGGCGGCTCGAGAAGGGCAGGCCCGGTGCCCGCACACTGATTTTATACGAAGGAAATTATCATGGCTGCATTCACTGCCGCTGACGTGAAGGCCCTGCGCGAAAAGACCGGCGCGGGCATGATGGACGCCAAGAAGGCCCTCGAAGGCGCCAATGGCGATATCGAAGCCGCTGTCGACGCGCTGCGCGCCAAGGGCCTCGCCACCGCTCAGAAAAAGTCGAGCCGTACCGCCGCCGAAGGTCTCGTCGGCGTTGCCGTCGAAGGCACCAAGGGCGTCGCCGTCGAGGTGAACTCGGAAACCGACTTCGTCGCCAAGAACGACAAGTTCCAGGATTTCGTGCGCAAGACCACGCAGGTCGCGCTCAACGCATCGAATGACGACGTCGAAACACTCAAGGCCGCCGCCTATCCCGATGGTGGAACCGTTGCCGACAAGCTGACCGACAATGTCGCGACCATCGGCGAGAACCAGCAGGTTCGCCGCATGAAGACCGTTTCGGTCACCAACGGCGTGATCGTGCCCTACATGCACAACGCGGTCGCACCCGACCTCGGCAAGATCGGCGTTCTGGTCGCGCTCGAGAGCGAAGGCGATGCCGCCAAGCTCGAAGAGCTCGGCAAGAAGCTGGCCATGCACATTGCCGCCGCCTTCCCGCAGGCGCTGACCGCCGAAGGCCTTGATGCCGACGTGATCGAGCGTGAGCGCGCGATCGCCCGCGAAAAGGCTGCCGAGAGCGGTAAGCCCGAAAACGTCCAGGAAAAGATGGTCGAAGGCGCGATTGTTAAATACGCCAAGGAAAACGCTCTGCTCAGCCAAGTCTTCGTGATGGACAACAAAACCCCCATCGCGCAAGTCGTCGAGCAGGCCGCCAAGGATATCGGCGCGAAAGTCGAACTGGTGGACTATGTCCGTTTCCAGCTCGGTGAAGGCATCGAAAAGGAAGAATCGGACTTCGCAGCGGAAGTCGCGGCGGCCGTTGCTGGATAATCTTGGGCACTGTGTAAAATACCGGACTGGAAAAAAGACTCCGAGTATGACCAATTAGCCCGGCCCGTACTTTTCGGGTCGCTCGTATTCGGGAACGGTCGTCGTGCTTCGGTGCGGCGACCGTTTTCGTGTCTACGGACGGATTTATGCGGGTTTGGTAGGCGCTTTCGATCTGCAGCCTTTCGCTGCCAGCGTGGAGTTCACGGCGCCAACAGCGAATCGCAACCGGCGAAAAACCAGCGGGATCGTCGCAGGCGCGTGGGTCGGGGAAATCGTCCGGCCCACAGTCCACTTACCGCTGGCGCACTTGGCAGCAGCCCGCTGGGGCTCTAAGGCCGCGCAAACTTGATGCCGAGCGAGAATCCATGCCCTTATCGACCATGAAACGTGTCCTGCTGAAGCTTTCGGGCGAGGTGCTGATGGGCGATCAGCAGTTCGGGATCGATCCGGCGTTCGTCATGGAACTGGCCAAGGAAGTGAAAGCGGCCAAGGAAACCGGGCTGGAACTCTGCCTCGTCATCGGCGGGGGCAATATCTTTCGCGGGATGGCCGGCGCGGCTCAGGGGATGGACCGTGCCCAGGCCGACTACATGGGTATGCTTGCCACGGTGATGAACGCGCTGGCAATGCAGAGCGCGCTGGAGCAGCTCGGGGTTCAGACCCGCGTGCAGAGTGCTGTGCAGATGGATCAGGTTTGCGAGCCGGTGATCCGCCGCCGCGCCGAACGTCACCTTGAAAAAGGTCGCATCGTGATCTTCGCCGCGGGCGTCGGCGCCCCCTATTTCACCACCGATAGCGGCGCGGCCTTGCGCGCTGCGGAAATGAATTGCGACGCGTTGCTCAAGGGAACCAGCGTCGATGGGGTCTACGACAGCGATCCCAAGAAAAACGCCGATGCCAAGCGCTACGACACGGTGACCTACGGAAAAGTCCTCGCCGATAATCTCAAGGTGATGGATGCCAGCGCGGTCGCCCTGTGCCGTGACAACAATATCCCGATCGTCGTCTTCTCGATCCGCGAGAAGGGCAACCTTGCCCGGGTCATCGCGGGTGAGGGCACACAGACGATCGTGCAGAACTGAGACAATTCAGAGAGATAGAGGAAACCGCCATGGCCAAATACGACAAGACCGATATCGAGCGCCGCATGAAGGGCGCCGTGGAAAGCCTGAAGGGCGATTTGTCGGGCCTGAGGACGGGGCGGGCGAATACCAGCCTTCTCGATCCCGTGGTGGTCGAGGTCTATGGTTCGATGATGCCGCTCAATCAGGTCGCCACCGTCAGCGCGCCCGAACCTCGCATGCTCAGCGTGCAGGTGTGGGACAAAGCGAATGTGACTGCGGTCGAAAAGGGTATCGCCAAGGCCAATCTCGGACTCAATCCGATGATCGACGGGCAGAATGTGCGCCTGCCGATGCCGGATCTGACCGAGGAACGCCGCAAGGAACTCGCCAAGGTCGCGGGAGAATACGGCGAGAAGGCCAAGATCGCGATCCGCAATGTACGCCGCGACGGTATGGAAGCGCTGAAGGACGACGAGAAGAAAAAGGAAATCTCGGAAGACGAGCAGAAGCGCGGCGAGGCCGAGGTGCAGAAGCTCACCGATCAATATGTCGCCGAATGCGATGCCACGGTGCAAAAGAAAGAACAGGAAATCCTGTCGCAGTGAACGGTTTGCTCCCCGCCTCCATTCGCCTCGGGCGAAGCCGAGAGGCGTCGGCGCAAATGTGTCTCGAGCTCCTCTCGAGGCTGTGTTTCGCAACCGCTCGATATCAACGGAAATTTGCGTGAGGTCCCCTGACAGAACCGCTCGTCACGTCGCCATCATCATGGATGGCAATGGCCGCTGGGCGAAGCGCAAGTACCTCCCGCGGGCGATGGGGCATCGCAAGGGTGTGGAGGCAGTGCGCGAACTCGTGCGCAGCCTTAAGGACACGTCGATCGAGTGCCTGACACTCTACGCGTTTTCGTCCGAAAACTGGAAGCGACCCGAAGACGAGGTCGATGATCTGATGAACCTGATGCGCAAGTTCATCAAATCGGATCTGCCCGAATTCATTGCCAATGACATAAAACTCCATATTCTCGGGAATTGGCAGGGGCTTGCGCCGGATATTGTCGAAATGCTCGAAGATGCGCTGCAAAAGACGTCGAAAGGGTCACGCACGCTGGCAGTCGCCTTGAACTACGGTTCCCAGGCCGAAATCGCGCAGGCGGCGCGCAAGGCCGCGGAAGCAGGCGAAGTGACCGAGGAGACGATCGAGCGTCACCTCTACAGTGCCCCGCTCCCCCCGCTGGACCTGCTGATCCGCACCAGCGGCGAAGTACGCTTGTCGAATTTTCTCTTGTGGCAGGCGGCTTATGCAGAGATGCTGTTCATCGACGTGCTGTGGCCGGACTTCACGCCCGATCACCTGAAACGCGCGCTGGCCGACTTCGCGGAGAGGGAGAGGCGATTTGGCGGACGCTGAGACAGTGGCGGAAGAGACCGTCCGGAAAAACCCCGATCTTCCCGTGCGGATCGTTTCCGCCGCGGTGATGATCGCGCTTGCGGTCGGGGCATTGCTGGCGGGCGCTCCATGGTTTGGCTGGTTCATCCTTGCAGTGGCGCTCGTCACCATGCTCGAATTCGTCCTGCTCGTGATCAAGGCTACGCCGAACGTGTCCTATCGCCTTGCAGGGATACTGGCCGGTGCGATCTATATCGGCATAGCGGGCTATATGCTCTCGCGGTTTCCGATCCCGATCGTCGTCGGCGTTGTTGGCGCGGTCGTCTCCGTCGATACCTTCGCCTATTTCTTCGGCCGCACGCTCGGCGGGCCGAAAATCGCTCCCTCTATCAGCCCGTCGAAGACCTGGGCCGGATTGTTGGGCGGCATTGTCGGAGCGTCGGTGTGGATCGCGGGCTGGATCTATTTCGTGGCCAGAGCGACGTCGGGCGACAGTACGATGTTCTTCGATCTTGCCGAAGCGGGGCAGATTCTTGCTCTTGGGGCAGTGACGGCGGTTGCTGCCCAGGCTGGCGATTTTTTCGAAAGCTGGCTCAAACGCAAGGCCGGGGTCAAGGACAGCTCAAAGCTTATACCGGGACATGGCGGCGTGTTCGACAGGACTGACGGGATGATCCCCGTAGTGTTGCTGGCGGGCGCGTTGCTGGGCGCGGCGCGGTGAAGCGTTCGATTTCGATCCTTGGCGCGACCGGTTCGGTCGGTGAACAGACGCTCGATCTCGTGCGCCGCAATGCCGAGAGCTGGAAGGTGACCGCCCTGACCGCCAATTCGAACGTCGCCGAGCTTGCCAGGGCGGCGCGCGAATTCCGCGCGGATATCGCCGTTGTGGCGGACGAACGCTATCTCGGCGACCTGCGCGATGCCCTGGCGGGAAGCGGGATCGAGGCGGCCGCCGGCCGCGCTGCGCTGTGCGAAGCGGCCTCGCGCCCGGTCGACATCACCATGGCGGCGATCGTCGGCTGTGCCGGGCTCGGCCCCGTCATGGCGGCGATAGAGCAGGGCGGGACAATCGCGCTCGCCAACAAGGAAGCGCTGGTTTCGGCGGGCGAAGTGATGACCGCGGCTGTTGCGAAACACGGTGCGACGCTGCTGCCGGTCGACAGCGAACACAATGCGATTTTTCAATGCCTGCAGGGTGGCGAGATTGGGGATGTCCGGTCGATCACGCTGACCGCCAGCGGCGGCCCGCTGCGCATGATCGAAGACCTTTCCGCCGTGACGCCCGAACAGGCCATCGCGCATCCCAATTGGGACATGGGCGCCAAGATCAGTGTCGATAGCGCGACCATGTTCAACAAGGGGCTCGAGCTGATCGAGGCGCATCACCTTTTCCCGCTCAAGCTCGACCGAATTCGCATTGTTGTCCATCCGCAGAGCGTGATTCACTCTCTGGTAGAATACCGCGACGGGTCGACGCTGGCCCAGCTTGGCCCGCCGGACATGCGCGTTCCCATCGCTTCATGCCTCGCCTGGCCCGCGCGGATGGATACGCCGATGGAGCCGCTCGATCTGCCTGCCATCGGCGAGATGACCTTCTTCGCCCCGGACGAGGTACGTTTCCCCGCGACCAGACTGGCGCGCGAGGCGGCTGAGGCGGGTGGGGCCGCCCCGGCAGTGCTCAACGCCGCAAACGAGATCGCGGTGGCGGCCTTTCTCGATCGTAAGATTGCGTTCAGCAGGATCGCGGTATTGGTCGAAAACGTTCTGAACCAGAACGATCTGCCCGATGCACCGCGAACCCTCGAAGAGGTCTTGCGCGTTGACGAGGATGCACGCCGCCGCGCCACCCGTATTCTGGAGCCTGTCTGACCCGTGGAAGTGAACCTGCCTCTCTGGCTCTATTATGTCATCGGGTTTCCGTTGCTGCTTGGGCCGCTCGTCACGATTCACGAGCTGGGTCACTATATCGTCGGTCGCTGGTTCGGCGTTCATGCCGAAGCGTTCTCGGTCGGATTCGGTAAGGAAATCTGGGGCTTCACCGATAAACGTGGCACGCGGTGGAAGCTTTCCGCACTCCCGCTGGGGGGGTATGTGCAGTTCAAGGGCGATATGAACCCCGCCAGTATTCCCGATGCCGAGGCGGTGGCGCAGGCCAGCGTTGAAGAGCGCCGGGGCAGTTTTCACCATGCGGCGCTGTGGAAGCGTGCGCTGATCGTATTCGCGGGACCCGCGACCAACATTCTTCTCACCCTGGCGATCTTCGCGGGGTTTTTCGCCTTCTACGGCAAGCCGGTTCCGGCCGATGCGGACGGCCAGCTCACCGTCGCCCGGTTCGCCGAGATATCGCCCGCACGTGCAGCCGGGATCGAGGTGGGTGACCGGATCGTGGCGGTCGAAGGTGAGCGGATGGAGGATTTCCGGGATGTGCAGGATTCGATCATGCTCTATCCTGGTCGCACGCTCGACATCACGATCGAACGCGACGGTGCCGAACAGACCTTTGCGGTGCCCGTGCGCAGCGTGGAGATGGAGGATCGCTTCGGCAATGTGTCGAAGGTCGGGCTGATCGGGGTCGCCTCGGGTGCAGCCGGTTTCGAGTTCGAACCACAGGGTATCGCCTCCTCGCTGGGGCTGGCTGTCGACCATTCCATCGGCATCGTCGACATGATGGTCACCGGGATCGGCCAGATTTTCACCGGCGAGCGTTCGGTTCAGGAGCTTGGCGGCCCGGTCAAGATCGCCAAGTTTTCGGGCGAGCAGCTCAGCCTTGGGGCCATGGCCTTTATCAATTTCGTCGCACTGATTTCGCTTAACTTGGCATTCATCAACCTCCTGCCAATCCCCGCTCTCGACGGCGGGCACCTGGCTTTCTACGCGGCGGAAGCAGTTCGCCGGAAGCCGGTGGGTCCCCGTGGAACCGAAGTGGCGTACCGCGCCGGCGTGGCCCTCGTGCTTATGCTGATGGTGTTCGTCACGATCAACGATCTGGTGACGCTTCCCGTATTCGGGAATTAGCCGGGGAAAGGGAGCGGGATACCGGCAATTCGCCGCAGCAAAGCTTGATTGGTGGAGACGCATCGGGCAGGGGACGGCATGGCCGCCCCGCACTGTGCGGCCTGACGCCGGATCGGGGCTGCGACAGCCGGATCTGCTTATATGGAAACGAGGACGGGAATCTCCTTGTCGATGACTAATTTTGCTTATGCCGCCACGCGACGCAAGAATCCTGCCGCGCGGCTGGCCATGGGGTTGCTGGCCGGGACCATGCTTGCCGGGGTGCCGACAATGGCTTTCGCGCAGGAAGAAGCTGCCGAAGCTGCGGCTCCGGCGGTCCAGCAGGACATCGTCCAAACGATTGCCGTCAGCGGCGCGCAGCGGCTCGAACCGCAGACCATTCTGTCCTACATCAAGCTTCGTCCGGGCGATGCCTGGTCTCAGGCTGCTGGCGACGGGGTCCTGAAAGATCTCTACGCGACCGAGCTGTTCTCCACCGTCAGCGTGGTGAACAATGACGGCAATGTAGTCATCACCATCGTCGAAAACCCGGTTATCAACCGCATCATTCTCGAAGGTAACAAGCGCCTCAAGAACGACAAGATCCTGCCCGAGATCAAATTGTCTCCGCGGCAGATATTCACCCGGTCGAAGGTGCGTGCGGACGTGGCCCGCATTGTCGAGCTGTACAAGCGTCAGGGCCGTTTCGCGGCGACGGTCGAACCGAAGATGGTCGAGTTGTCGCAGAACCGCGTCGATATCGTGTTCGAGATCAGCGAAGGTCCCAAGTCCAAGGTCCGCCAGATCAACATCATCGGCAATGAAGCCTTTTCCGATGGCAAATTGCGTGGCGAAATGGTCACCAAGCAGGCGCGGCTGACCAGCTTCCTCAGTTCGAACACCAGTTACGATCCCGACCGGCTGGCCTTCGACCAGCAGAAGCTGCGCCAGTTCTATCTGACGGAAGGCTATGCCGACTTCCGCGTCGTTTCGGCCGTCGCCGAATTGACGCCCGACAAGCGCGATTTCATCATCACCTATGTCGTCGAAGAAGGTGAGCGGTACAAATTCGCCGACGTGACCGTGGATTCCCAGATCCGCGATTTCGACGATGACGCGATGGCGGCCCGGCTGCCGATGCGGGCTGGCGACTGGTACGACGCCAAGCTGGTCGAGGATACGGTCGAGCAGCTTACAGAGCTGGCGGGTACTTTCGGCTATGCCTTTGCCGAAGTGCAACCCGAGTTTCAGCGCAACGCTGAAGACCTGACGATGGAGGTCAACTTCGTCCTGCGCGAGGCTCCGCGTGTTTATGTCGAGCGGATCGACGTCAACGGCAATACGCTGACGCAGGACAAGGTCGTGCGGCGTGAATTCCGTCTCGCCGAAGGCGACGCGTTCAATTCCTTGTCGGTCGCCCGTTCGGCCGCGCGCATCAATTCGCTCGGCTATTTTCAGGAAAACTTCGAGATCAATCAGGTCGAGGGCAGCGCGCCCGACAGGATCGTGCTCGAGGCCAATGTCGAGGAACAGGCGACTGGCGAGCTGCAGCTCTCGGCTGGTTTTTCCAGCATCGAGAATTTCATTCTCGCGGGCTCGATCCGTCAGCGCAATTTCCGCGGTCGCGGCCAGACCATCGGCCTCAGCCTGAACTATTCGCGCTATTCCAAATCGGCGCAGGTGAGCTTCAGCGAACCCTATGTGTTCGATCGCAACATTTCGGCCGGCGTCGATATCTATCGCCGCGATCTCAACAGCTTCAACTTCCGCAATCAGGAACGCAATACAACGTATGAGCAGTCGACGACCGGCTTCTCTGTCCGTGCCGGTGTACCGCTGACGGAGTATCTGAGTGCGATCGGCAGCTACACATTCAACTATGACGATGTGTCGCTCGGGGACCAGTTCTTCACCAACGGCGAATGCGACATCACGCGGGCCAGCCGTTTCCTATGCGAAGCAATCGGCGAACGTTCGAGTTCGATCCTTGGTCTGACCTTCAACTACAATACCCTCAACAGCCGTCTGCGTCCGAGCCGCGGTGAAACCATTAGCTGGACTACGGAATTCGCTGGTCTGGGCGGTTCGGAAAAATATGTGCGCATGCGTACCCGCATGGCGAAATACTGGCCGCTGGGCAGCGGCTTCGTTTTCTCGCTGGCAGGAGAAGGCGGCTGGATTCGCGGCCTCGAGGACAGCAATCGGCCGGGTGTCGACGATGTGCGCCTGACCGACCGCTTTTTCCTAGGCGAGCCGCAAATGCGTGGCTTCGACATTCGCGGTATCGGACCGCGTATCGTTCGCCTCAATTACATACCCGATCCGGACAATTCGAATGGTCCGCGCATTCTCACGCCGCTGGAGGAAGCTCTCGCATCCAAGCAGCGTTTCGACGACGCGGTGGGTGGTAAAGCCTATTATCTTGGCCGCGCGGAGCTGGAGATTCCGCTCGGCAGCGGGGCTCGTGAGATGGGTATACGCCCATCGATCTGGGTGGATGTCGGTTCGCTGTTCTCGATTGTGCAGCCCCTGCTCGTCAACCAGCCGAATGGCAGGCAGGCAACCCTGGGTGACCAACTGCTTTTCATCGGTCCGCTCTTCAACGAAGACGGTACCCCGCGGCTCAGGCCCGATGGCACACCGATCACTGGCCAAACACTCGATCCTACCGCGCCTGACGGGACGCCCAATGAACCACTCATTCCGGAATCGAGCTTCTATCGGGAGGTGTTTGTCGGGGATTCGGCCAGTCCGCGCATATCGGCGGGTATCGGTGTCAACTGGAACTCGCCCTTCGGTCCGTTCAGGATCGATATATCGCAGGTTATCAAGAAGCAGCCTGGCGACGACACAAAGACCTTTTCCTTCAATGTAGGAACACAATTCTGATGAAACTTTTCAGCAAGACCATGGCAGTCGCGGCCATCGCCGGCGCTGCCGCCATCGCCACTCCCGCCGCGGCGCAGATCAGCGGCAATATCGGCATCGTGAATGCGCCAGCGACCATCGCGGCAAGCGACGCGCTGCGTACCGCCTTCCAGCAGATCGGCACGACCTATTCGGCCCAGATCACCCAAATTCAGGAAAAGCAGCAGCAGGTTCAGACTCTGTTGCGCCAGCTCGATACGAATGGTGACGGCAGCCTGGATCAGGCAGAGCAGCAGGCCGCTCAGAGCGCGCCGCAGGCACAGCAATTGCAGACGCTCGAGCGGGAAATCGCCCAGCTTTCGAACCAGGTCGAATCGGCGCGCGTTTATGCCATTCAGCAGATTCTGCAGCAGTACAGCGCCAGCCTGCAAACCGTCGCTTCGCAGAACTCGGTTCAAATGATCCTCGCGCCCGATGCCGTGATCTACACCGATCCGGCGGCCAATATGAACGACAAGGTAGTCGCCGTGCTTAATCAGCGCGTACCTTCCGTCCAGATCACGCCGCCCGAAGGCTGGCAACCGGCGCAGCAGGCGGTCGGTATCTACCAGGAAGTCCAGCAGATTCTCATGATCGCGTCAGCGCGCCAGCAGCAGGCTGCTCAGCAGCAACAGCAGCAAACGGCCCAGCCGACCGGACGCTAACGATAAAGAACGACGGGGGCAGGGTGATGAGCGAGACTGGTTTCGACATCGTCGAGGTGCTTAAGCGGTTACCGCATCGCTATCCTCTGCTCCTAGTCGATCGGGTCGCGGAACTGGTCGCCGACGAGCGTATTCACGCGGTCAAGGCGGTCAGCTTCAACGAGGATTTCTTCCAGGGGCATTTCCCCGGCGCGCCGATTATGCCCGGCGTCCTCCAGATCGAGGCGTTGGCGCAGGCCGCCGGTGTGCTCGCGGTGGAAAGCCTCGGCCTCGCGGGCTCGGGCAAGCTCGTCTATTTCATGGCGATCGAGAATGCGAAGTTCCGAGCGCCTGTGATGCCGGGCGTGCTGCTCGATCTCAAGGCCGAATTTGTCCAGAAACGTGCCCGTGTGTGCAAATTCGCGGGCGAGGCTTCGGTCGACGGCAAAGTGACCTGCGAAGTTCAGTTTACCGCCATGATCGCGGACGCGCCCGAATAAGGTTGCCAAATTCGGCGCTCGCCGCTATGCGCGCGCCTTCTCCACAACACAGCTGGACCGGTCGGAACCGTTCCGAGGCTAGAAGGACGTTTACAATGAAAGCCGAAGGTCACCCCGATTACCACATGATCACGGTCAAGATGACCGATGGCAGCGAATTTCAGACGCGCTCCACCTGGGGCAGCGAAGGCGATACGCTGACGCTCGATATCGACCCGACCAGCCACCCGGCATGGACCGGCGGTACCAAGCAGATTCAGGAAGGCGGCCGCGTCGCAGCCTTCAACAAGCGTTTCGGCGGCCTGTCGCTCAAGAAGAACTGAGCGCGGCAAGCCTCGATGGCATTGCGAAGGGCGGTCCTGCCGGGCCGCCCTTTTTGCGTTAAGGGTTCATTCGGCGCAATCGATACAACGCGTGGCGATAGGGCGGGCCTCCAGGCGTTTGCGCGCGATCTGTTTGCCGCACTGGCCGCAAATGCCATAGGTGCCGTTTTCGATCCGCAACAAAGCCATGCGGATTTGCGCGATTTCCTGGCGCAGAACTTCATCGATACCCTCAAGCGCTTCGTCATCTGCAAGGTCGACGGCTTGCTCACTCGAATCCGCTTCGAGCGGATGGCGCAAGTCGTCTTCGATGACTTCGGCACGCTCCAGCAAATCCCCTAGTCGGTTCTGCAATTTTTCGCGGATGTCGCTGTATTCGGTCATGAATGCACTCCCATTATCGTGTCTGGGGATCAAACTAACACGAAATACGGGAATGAAATTTGTCCTGCATCAATTTTCATTCGGCTCGAAACGCATGACTCCTACATATGGATAAGCCCAGCCATTCGCCGGATGGCTCTGTCCATCGAAAACGGGAATCTCGGGCAGGTCATAGATGTCATGCCGTTGCCACAGGCCAGGTTTAGGCCTCAACGATCGGGCTCCGATCGCAACTGATGAAAGGGATGGATGCCACATTTGCGGCAGAAGCGGTGCTTCGCCTTCGGCCATCTCACCACCCCCAGGGCTTTTCGCGGTACCATTTGGTAATCACGTATTTGAGCCCTTTGCGTACTTTCATTCCGTGATGGATCGTGTTCGGATTTTCGCTGAGATCGGGGCGGCGATTGTTCCAGCAGACCAGCTTCCCGGCTTCGGGTTGAAAAGTCTTGCGAACCGCTTTGAAGCGGGTTGCGCCACCGGCTTCGACCTCGTTCAGATAGATCATGAAGGTCCAGGTGCGCTGCCCGGCAACCGAGCAGTATCGCGCCCAGTCGGCCCCGCCGGGATTGAAGTAATCGCAATGCGGCTTGAATTCCTGCCCCACATCATAGCGCTGTCCCTGTAGAGGCTCGCCATAGGCGGGATCGATGCCATTGAGATCGAACAGCAGCGCCTCGAGCCGTTCGACCGCCGCTTCATCTCCATTGAGGTCGCATGTCTCGCTGGTGCGAAAGTAACGGTCGTCGCCGGCGTCGGCGAGGGTGGAGGGCCGCCGCCCCCGTTCGATGAGCCGAATCAGTTCGGCCCGCAGTTCCGGGGGCACGAAATCGCGCAACTGGAAAAGGTCGAGCTTGTCACTCGGCACACGTTGTAGACCGTCGCGCTCGAGCAGTTTTTCGACGGAAGATTCGCCCGGTCTCTTCATGGCTGCAAGGATAGCGCCGGCGATGACGCGCACAACTGCGAAAGAAAATTGCGCGCAATTGCGCCTTTGACGTTTTTCGCTTCCCAATCCCCGCTCATTGTGCAACAGGCACGCGCCGTTACGCAGGGCGGCTTGACGCTGCCACACTCATGCGTATCAGGCCCCTTCCCGGACGGTTCCGGGGGCATGTGGCGATCGTAGCTCAGTTGGTTAGAGCGCCGGTTTGTGGTACCGGAGGTCGCGGGTTCGAACCCCGTCGATCGCCCCATCTTTTCCCCCTGTCGCAGCCGTCCTTCACAGCTCTTTGGGGGCACGCAAGGCATGACGGCTTTCTGGACCGAAGCGGATTTCGATGACCATGAACTCGTACAGGTTGTACGAGACGCGAAAAGCGGTCTGACTGCCATTATTGCACTTCATTCGACTCACCTCGGCCCGGGCGCGGGCGGGACCCGTTTCTGGCACTATGCGGAACCGGCCGATGCCATGCGCGATGCGCTGCGCCTGTCGCGTGGCATGAGCTACAAGAACGCGATGGCCGGACTGCCCATGGGCGGCGGTAAAGCGGTGATCCTGGCGGACAAGGACAAGACGAAGACGCCGGAAATGCTTGCGGCTTTCGCCGATGCGGTCGAAGCGCTGGGCGGCCGGTATGTCACAGCCGAGGATGTGGGCATCTCGGAAGCCGATATGGCCGCCGTGGCCCAGCGCACCCAACATGTTTCCGGCCTTCCCGTGGAAGGAGAGGATACGGCGGGCGGCGATCCCGGACCGTTTACCGCCTTGGGTATCTTTCTCGGCATCAAGGCTGCGGTGCGGCACAAGCTGGGCAAGGACAGCGTCGAGGGTGTTCATGTCGCGCTGCAGGGCACCGGCAGCGTCGGCGGCGGCGTCGCGCGCCTGCTCGCCCGCGACGGCGCGAAGCTGACCCTGTCGGACATCCACCAGGACCGCGCCGAAGCGCTGGCCGCCGAACTGGGTGCCGCCACCGCTGCACCCGATGCGATCATGTCGGTGGCCTGCGACGTGTTCAGCCCGAATGCCTTGGGGGCGATTCTCGACGAAGAGGGTATCGCGCGGCTCGATTGCCAGATTGTGGCAGGCGGCGCGAACAACCAGTTGCGGCGTCCCGAACACGGCCCGATGCTTGCCGAGCGCGGTATCCTTTACGCGCCGGATTACGTCATCAATGCGGGCGGGATCATCTCGGTGACGCTCGAATATCTGTGCCGTCAGGACAAGGCGCCCTGCGATATCAACGAGGTGCGCAAGCGCATCGCGCTGATCCCAGGCCGGCTCGAACGGATCTGGCAGGAAAGCGATCGCGGTGGCGGTTCGCCCGATCAGGTTGCCGACCGTATGGCCCAGGAACTGATCGGTCGCTGAACTGCGCTCTTGCGAGGCCGGATGAGCGCTGCCAAAGCGGAGCTGGACGGTATATTTCGATGCATGGCTTCGCCAATCCCAAGCGCTTCCTTTCGCTCGCAAACTGGTTGACCCCGCTGTTGCTGGTCGCCGGTTTGCTGGTGAGTGCGGCTGCGCTCTACTGGGGGCTGTTTCGCGTTCCACCGGACCGTCTCATGGGCGAGACAGTACGAATTCTCTTCCTCCATGTTCCCACCGCGTGGCTGGGGATGGGGGGGTGGACCGCCATTGCCGTTTCCAGCCTCGTATTTCTGGTCTGGCGTCATCCCCTGGCCGCGCTGGCCGCACGCGCCGCAGCGGTGCCGGGCCTCGTTTTCACGCTAATCTGTCTTGCCAGTGGTTCTATCTGGGGACGGCCGACCTGGGGCACCTGGTGGGTGTGGGATGGGCGGTTGACCAGCATGCTGGTGCTTGCCTTCCTTTACCTTGCCTATATGGCGTTGGCGCAGGCGGCTGAGCGTGAAGGCGTATCCCCGCGCATTCCGGCGATTTTCGGGCTGCTCGGGGCGATCAACATCCCCATTATCAATCGCAGCGTGGTATGGTGGAATTCGCTCCACCAACCGCCCAGCATCACCATGGGCAAGAGCGCCATCGATGGCGAGTTTCTCGTCCCCCTGCTGGTCGCCGTCGCGGGGTTTTCCCTGCTGTTCGGCGGCGTGGTTTTGGCCCGCATGCGGGCGCTGCTCGCCGATATTCAGGCGGAGGCGCGCCTGCGCCGCAAGGCGATGGAGGCTGCGTGATGCGCGAGGCGCTCGACCAGTGGGATTTCGTGATCGCGGCCTATGCGGTTGGCGTGGTGGGCACACTCGCCATGATCGCCTGGGCGTGGATCGACATGAAGCGCGCGGAGAAGCGCCGCGAAGAGAGCAGGCGTAAATGAGCGCATTGAAACCCAAGCATCAGCGTCTCGTACTGGTCGTTCTTGCGCTCGTCGCGCTGGTCGGCGCGGGGCTGCTGGCGGCCTACGCGTTGCGCAGTCAGGCGAGCTATTTCTACCTCCCCGAGCAAATGCTGGCCGACCCGCCCGAAGTGGGGCAGGCGGTGCGGCTTGGCGGAATGGTCGAAGAGGGGTCTCTTCAAACCGCAGATGACGGGATCACATTGACCTTTGCCGTTACCGGCAACGATGGGTCACGCGTACCGGTACGCTTCAGCGGGATCGCGCCGGACCTGTTCGTCGAAGGCTCGGGCGTGGTGGCCGAGGGGCGCCTGGGCGCCGATGGCACCTTTGTCGCCGACAATCTCCTCGCCAAGCATGACGAGAACTACGTTCCGCGCGAATTGCAGGAAATGGAACAGCATCAGGCGGCCAAAATGGCCGAGGAAACTACCGTAGGCCTCGAATGATCGCCGAACTCGGTCTTGCCGCCCTGTGGCTCGCCGCCGCGCTTGCCGCGTTGCAGATGATCGCCGGCTTCATGGCGGTGCGCGATGACGGCAAGGGTGAACTGGCCGGACTGATCCGCCCTGCGGCCATCATGCAGGGCGTGCTGGTGACTCTATCGTTCGCCATGCTCGTCTGGCTGTTCGCGATCACCGATTTGTCGGTGAAGTTGGTTGCATCGAATTCGCACTCGATGAAGCCGTTGATCTTCAAGCTGTCGGGCAGTTTCGGCAACCATGAGGGCTCCATGCTGCTGTGGGTCATGGTCATGGGCTTGGCGGGCGCGCTGATCGCGCTGGTCGAGCGACGCCTCCCCGAGCGCACCATGAACGCCACGCTCGCCGCGCAAGGGGTGGTTGCGCTTGGCTTCTACGCCTTCTTGTTGCTCAGCTCGAACCCGTTCGAGCGCATGCCCAACCCGCCGGCGGAAGGAATGGGACTGAATCCCCTGCTGCAGGATATCGGCCTCGTCTTCCATCCGCCGACGCTCTATCTGGGCTATGTCGGCCTGTCGGTTGCCTTCAGCTTCGCGGTCGGCGCGCTGCTGACGCGGCAGGTGACACCGGACTTCGCACGCGCAATGCGGCCCTGGGTGCTGGGCGCCTGGGTGCTGCTGACGATCGGCATCACGGCGGGCAGTTACTGGGCCTATTACGAGCTGGGCTGGGGCGGCTGGTGGTTTTGGGACCCGGTGGAAAACGCCTCGCTGATGCCATGGCTAGCCGCGACCGCGCTGCTCCATTCGGCCAGCGTGCTGGCCAGCCGCGATGCGCTGCGGACCTGGACCATCATGCTCGGCGTGGTCGCCTTTTCGATGAGCATGGTCGGTACCTTTCTCGTGCGTTCGGGCATTCTCACAAGCGTCCACGCCTTTGCCGTCGATCCGGAACGCGGGACGTTCATTCTCGTCCTGCTCGGCATCTTCATCGGCGGCGCGCTGCTCCTGTTCGCGATGCGCGCGAATACGATCAACGAGGGGCAGCGCTTCGCGCTTGCCAGCCGCGAAGGGGCGTTGGTTTTCAACAATGTCATGCTGAGCGCGATCCTGGCCATTGTGCTCCTCGGCACGCTCTATCCGCTGTTGACCGAGGCCTTCGATGTACGCGTTTCGGTCGGGCCGCCCTATTTTAACCCGGTTGGGGCGATTTTCACTATCCCCATGCTGGCGGTGATGGCGGTCGGGCCACTGCTACGCTGGCGGCAGGACCGGGTGGACCGGATCGGCAAGGAGATTGCGCTTTTCGCGGCGCTGGTGCTGGCCGCGCTGATTCTGTTCAGCCTGTTGGCGGATATTGCCCTGCTCCCACTGCTCGGGCTGGCGCTCGGCCTTGGCCTTGCGGTTGCGAGCCTGCTGCCGCTGCGCGGGCGCAAACTCTCGCGTACACCGCTCGCGACATGGGGTATGGTCGTTGCCCATTTCGGCATCGCCGTCGCCCTGATCGGCATGGCGAGCGAAAGCGCCTTTACCGAGGAACGGCTTGCGGCGGTTGAGGAGGGGGGAAGCGCGACGGTTGGTCCGTGGACAGTGGTGTTGCAAGGCGTGGAACCCGTCGCCGGCCCCAACTGGACGGCGATCGAGGGGCGTCTCGCGGCAAGCTATAATGGCGGTGAAGCGAAGGTCCTTGCCCCGCAGGCCCGCAACTTCTGGGCTCCGCCGCAACAGACGACAGAAAGCGCGCTGATCGCACGCTGGAACGGCCAGCTCTATGCCGTGGTCGGCGATCGCGCGGCTGATGGCCGGTGGCAGTTGCGCTTATGGTGGAAGCCCTTCGTCACACTGATCTGGTATGGCGGGCTACTTGTCGCGCTCGGCGGTGTTCTGGCGTTGATCGGCCGGTTATTGAGCGACCTGCGCCATCGCCGCCTGGCGGCGCGTATTGCCGAACGGCGCGCCGATAGGGAGGCCATAGCATGAGCTGGCGCTTGTGGGTTCCGCTATTCGTTTTCGCGCTGTTCGTCGGCCTTGCCGCCTATCAGCTCACTCAGCCGAAAGACGATTTCGTCGAGAGTCGTATGGTCGGCGAAGAGTTGCCCTATTTCGATCTTCCGCCGGCGATGGAGGGTGTCGAGGGCGTCTCGAACGCGACATTCGCCGATGGCAAGCCGCGTCTGCTCAACATCTGGGCGAGCTGGTGCCTGCCCTGCATCGCCGAGGCGCCGCATCTCGAAAGCCTGAAAGAGCAGGGGGCCGAAATCGTCGGCGTCGCGATCCGCGACCGGCCCGAGGACATCGCGCGCTTCCTTGCCCGGCATGGCAATCCCTACAGCCGGATCGGGCGTGACGATCTATCCGAAGTCCAGCTTGCCATCGGTTCGTCCGGCGTGCCCGAAACCTTCGTGATCGATGGCCAGGGCGTGATCCGCTATCAGCATATCGGCGACATTCGTGCCGACGATGTGTCGGTGTTGCTCGCCGAACTGGAGAAAGTGCGATGATCCGCGCACTCGTTTCGTCAATCGTTCTGGCTCTGGCGATCCCGCTCGCCGCGCAGCAATCCATGCCGCCGGCGCCCTATGCATACCGTCAGCTCGACGATCCGGCACAGGAGGCGGCGGCGCAGGAACTGATGGAAACGCTGCGCTGCCTCACATGCCAATCGCAATCGATCGCGGATAGCGACGCGCCGATGGCGGGCGACATGCGTCACCAGGTCCGCATCCGCATCGCCGCAGGCGAAAGCCCTGGCGAAATTCGCGGTTGGCTGATGCAGCGCTATGGCGATTATGTCAGCTACAAGCCCGAAGTCAGTTCGACCACCTGGCCGCTATTCGCCATCCCGCTGCTGCTCGTGCTTGTCGTGGGCGCTGTCCTGCTCGGTCGGTTCCGGAGGCGGGCGTGAACTGGCTCCCGATCCTCGTCCTCGCGCTCCTGGTCTTCGTACTGGCGATCTATGCGCTTAAACTGCGCCGCAGCCTGTGGATGCTGTTCGGTTCGACATTGCTCTTCGGGCTTGCGGGCTACGCCACACAGGGCAATCCCGGCCAGGCATCCGCTCCCGCCGGGGCCGCATTGGCGGCGGCGCCGGAAACTGGTGAACTGCTCGTCGAGGCTCGCCGCGAATTCTACGGAGGCGGCCGAGCGCCCTCCCGTTTTGTCGTGACCGCCGACGCGTTCACGCGCCGCGGCCAGCATGACCAGGCGGCGAATTTCCTGCGCAATGCCGTGGCTGAGAATCCCGGGGATGGCGAAGCATGGGTCGCGCTGGGCAATGCCCTGGTGGAACATGCCGACGGACGGCTCACCGCAGCGGCCCTCTATGCCTTCTCGCGGGCCGAGCAGGTAGCACCGAACAATCCGGCACCGACATATTTTCTCGGCCTGTCCTACCTGCGGGCGGGAGAGCCGGGCAAGACGCTTTCCTTGTGGCGCGAATTGCTCGAATCCGCTCCCGCCGATGCGCAATGGCGTCTCCCGCTTGCCGCGCGACTCGCACGCCTTGAAGGCCTTTTGGGTGTTTCGCCTCGTGGAGCGGCGGAAGAGCAGGAGTAAAAACAGCGCTTTGCGCGATATGTTGCGAGCGCAAACCTAGGCTGCTAACGCCCGCGCCTTCGCCCTAATGGCTGAGTGACACGATGCTGTCGGAACCCAATCTTTCATGAATGATACCGCGCAAGCGCAAGACCCGGTCCCCGAAGGTAGGCTTTCCAAAGCGGGGCACGGCCATGGGCACGGTGCGTCGAAAGGCGCACTGGCGATCGGGGCGATCGGTATCGTCTTCGGCGATATCGGGACGAGCCCGCTTTATGCTTTTCGCGAAACCTTTTCCGGCGCGGCGAATATCGCGATCGACCGGATGCACGTGCTTGGCGTGGTCAGCCTGATCTTCTGGTCGATGCTGATCGTGGTGGCGATCCAGTATGTCACCATCCTGATGCGGGCGGACAATAAGGGGCAGGGCGGCAGCCTGGCCCTGGTGGCGCTGCTCAGCCGTCATATCGGCAAGTCCCGCTGGGGCTGGCTGGTCGTACTTCTGGGCGTGTTCGCGACCTCGCTGTTCTATGGCGACAGCATGATTACGCCCGCGATTTCGGTGCTCTCGGCGGTCGAAGGGCTAACCGTGGTCGATGAAGGTCTGACCTCCTACGTCATCCCCATCGCCCTCGTCCTGCTCGTATGCCTGTTCCTTCTGCAACGGCGGGGCACCGCGAAAGTCGGAGCTCTGTTCGCGCCGGTCATGATCGTCTGGTTCCTTACGCTCGGCGGTCTCGGGCTCAACCAGATCGTTCAGAACCCCGATATTCTGTGGGCGCTCAACCCCTATTATGCGGTGATGTTTTTCGTAACCGATGGGTTCATTGCCTTTCTCGCGATGGGCGCGGTGGTCCTGGCGGTGACGGGGTCTGAAGCCCTTTATTCGGATATGGGGCATTTCGGCCGCGGGCCGATGCGTTTGTCGTGGTTTGGCTTCGTCATGCCGTGTCTGCTGCTCAATTATTTCGGGCAGGGCGCGATGATCGCGGGCCTTCCGCCGGAGCAGGCGGCGGCAGTGGTCAAAAACCCGTTCTTCCTCCTGGCCAGCGAGGAGTTCCGTCTGCCGCTGGTGATTCTCGCCACGGTCGCCACTTTCATTGCCAGCCAGGCGGTGATCTCGGGTGCCTTCAGTATCACCCATCAGGCGATGCAATTGGGCTTCATGCCGCGCCTGTCGATTCGCCACACCAGCGAGACCGAGGCCGGGCAAATATACATTCCAGTGGTGAATTGGGCCTTGATGGTGGCGGTTGTCATCCTGGTGCTCACTTTCCAGAGCTCATCCAATCTGGCGAGCGCTTACGGTATCGCTGTAACGGGTGCGGTCACCATCGACACGCTGCTGATGGGCGTTCTGTTCGTGGGGGTGTGGAAATGGAAGTGGTGGTACGCGGCGCCGGTCGTGATCTTCTTCCTGATTATCGATGGGGCGTATTTCGCGGCGAACCTGTTCAAGGTTCCCGATGGCGGCTGGTTCCCGCTGGTCGTCGGCCTTGTCGCCTTCACCTTGCTCACCACCTGGGCGCGCGGGCGCAAACTGATGCGCGACCGCATGAGCGAAACCGCGCTGCCGATCGAAATTTTCGCCAAAAGCGCCAAGAATTCCGCCACCCGCGTGCCGGGCACCGCCATCTTCATGGCCAGCCAGACGGCCGGCGTGCCTTCCGCCCTGCTGCACAATATCAAGCACAACAAGGTGCTGCACGAACGAGTGGTGATCCTGACTGTGCTGATCGCCGATGCACCCTATGTCGATCCCGAGGAACGCTGCGAATATCACGATCTCGGCGACGGCTTCTATCGCGCCATCCTGCATTATGGCTTCATGGAAGAGACCGACGTGCCTCAGGGGCTGAAGAAGATGCAGCGTTGTGGCGGTGAATTCGATATGATGCACACCAGCTTCTTCCTGTCGCGCCAGACGCTGCTGGCCAGCGACAAGCCCGGCATGCCGATCTGGCGCGAGAAAATCTTCGCCTGGATGCTGCGCAACGCGGCGACGGCAATGGATTTCTTCCGCCTGCCGACCAACCGTGTGGTCGAACTGGGCAGCCAGGTGGAGATTTAACGGCTTGGTCGTACCAAGAATTTTCGCAGATAATGCGAGGCGTGTCCTCTGGGGCGGCCTTCCAATGTTGCCATAAGCTCGTAACCGCTTTTTTCGTAGAACGGCTTGGCTTGCCAGCTCGTCGTCTCGACCAGCGCCAACTCACAGCCCTGTTCGCGTGCAAGTGTCTCAGCTCGCTCGACGAGTTGCGCGCCGATCCCCGATCCGCGTGCATCCTCGGAAAGCCACAGCAATTCAATGTGCAGCGTGTTCCAGTAACAGGTTCCACGCAGGCCGCCGACGACCTGACCCATCTCGTTTGATGCGACGACGTGAAACCGAACCTCATCCTCATTCGGTTCAAGATCGGGAATTGCGCTGCGATTGAAGGTGGCGATGCCATCGCTCAGGGCCTGTGCGACGGCATCGGGCGGTGTCAGGTAAACTTCAATCGACATTCAAGTACGCTCCCGGTTGCGGTCACGCCGTCGGCGGTTCGTCCTTTAGCACCTCGTCCTTTTCCGCCAGCGCCAGGCCATGCTTCAGCAGCATCGGGATCTGGGTGAAGGTGAACAGGAACGAGAGGGGCATGAACACCCACAGCTTGGCCCAGAGCCAGCTTTCGAAGCTCAACTGCATGCGCAGGACTTCGTTGAGGCCCGCCATGAAGAAAAAGAACAGACCCCAGTTGCGCGACAGCTTGAGCCAGCCTTCGCGGTTCAATCCTTCGAAGGCGGCCTCGAGCAGGATTTGCAGTAGCGCCTTGCCGCGCAGCCAGCCGCCGATCAGCAGCACACCGAACAGCAGATAGATCGCGGTCGGCTTGATCTGGATGAACTTTTCGTCCTGCAACCAGATGGTCAGGCCGCCGAAGCCCACGATCAGCGCGGTGGAAAGGATCAGCATCGGGCTGACATGGCCGAATTTGAACTTGCTGAAAACCAGCGCCGCGACAGCCGCGATCATGAAGGCGATGGTGCCGTAGATCACCGCGGCGATCTCGCCGAAGGTCGAAGTCTCCGGCGGCTGGTAGAACTTGTAGACGCCGAGGAAGACCAGCAACGGGCCATAGTCGACGAGGATGTTGAGCCAGCCCGATTTCGGTTTGGGATTGGTTTCAGCTTCGGTCATTTCTTCCCAATCAGTCATTGCGAGGAGCTGCAGGTGACACGGCAATCCATGGTGCATCGGAGGCCGCACGTTCCCGGGTGATGGATTGCCGCGCGGCCGCGCCGCTCGCAATGACGCTGAAAGGACCCATCATGCCACTCCCGCGATCACACGGGCGACGAGGTCCGGATCGAAGGGGCGCAGATCGTCGATCTTTTCTCCCACGCCGATGGCATGGATTGGCAGGCCGTATTGCTCGGCCGCCTGCACCAATACGCCGCCGCGCGCCGTACCGTCGAGCTTGGTCATGACGATGCCGCTGACGCCTGCGACCTCCTTGAACACATCGATCTGGTTCAAGGCGTTCTGGCCATTGGTGGCATCGAGCACCAGCACAACGTCATGCGGCGCTTCGGGATTGAGACGGCCGAGGACCTTCCTGATCTTGGCCAGTTCGTCCATCAACTCGCGCTTGTTCTGGAGGCGCCCTGCGGTATCGACGATGAGTACGTCGGTACCGATCTCGGTCGCCTGCTTGACCGCATCGAAAACGATACTGGCCGGATCGCCGCCTTCCGGCCCGCGCACGATCGGCACACCGACACGGTCGGCCCAAGTCTGTAGCTGGCCGATGGCGGCGGCGCGGAAAGTGTCCCCCGCCGCCAGCATCACCGCATAGTCGTCTTCCTGGAACAGGTGGGCGAGCTTGGCGATCGTGGTGGTCTTGCCGCTGCCATTGACGCCGATCACCAGCAACACTTGCGGGCGCGGGAAAGCGGTGATTTCGAGCGGCTTGGCGACAGGGCGCAATATCGCGGCGATTTCCTCGGCAACGGCTTCCTTGAGTTCCGTCTCGCTGATTTCCAGACCGAAGCGCTTATCGCGCAGCCTCTCGCGGATACGCGCGGCAGCCGAAGGGCCGAGGTCCGACAGGATCAGCGCGTCCTCGACATCGTCCAGTGTCGCATCGTCGAGCTTGGCCGTGCCTACGACCTCGGTGAGATTGCTCGTCAGCTTTTCGGAGGTCTTGCGAAACCCTCCGAACAGCCGGTCGGTCCAGCTTTGCTTGTCACTCATTGCAGAAGGCCATTCTCGAATGTGGTCGGCGTCACAGTGACCAGGTCACCGGCGGGAGTGCCCTCGGGCACGGAAACACGAGCGAAATGCGGCGTGTAGCCGGTCCCGTCGCGTTCGGCGAGGACCGCGTTCGGCTTATCGACGAGCGACGCCAGCCACTCATCGCGCCTTGCACTCACCGCCGCGCGCAGTTCGGCGGCCCGGCGCCTGATCTCGCCACGCTCGACCTGCGGCATGCGCGCGGCGGGCGTGCCTGGGCGGGGCGAATAGGGGAAGATGTGTCCGTGCACGATTTTCAACTCGTCGATGATCGAGAGGTTTGCCGCGTGATGCGCGCCGGTTTCGGTTGGGAAGCCCGCGATCAGATCCGCACCCACCGCCAGATCGGGACGAAGTTCCCTCAGACGGGTAATCAAATCCACCGCATCGCCGCGAAGGTGTCGGCGTTTCATCCGTTTCAGGATCATGTCGTGCCCGTGCTGCAGCGAAAGGTGGAGGTGCGGCATAAGGCGCTGTTCGTGCGCGAACAGTTCGAACAACAGCGGATCGATTTCGATCCCGTCGAGCGACGACATCCGCAACCGCCCAAGTTGCGGGAAGGTGTCGAGCACTGCGAGAGCCAGCTTCCCCAGCGCAGGTGTGCCGGGTAGATCGTGCCCCCATGATGTCACATCGACGCCGGTCAGCACCACTTCGCGCGCGCCAAAGTCGAGATGGCGTTCCACCTCGGCAAGCACCTGCGCGATGGATAGCGAGCGGCTCGGCCCGCGCCCCTGAGGGATGACGCAGAACGTACAGGCGTGATCGCAGCCATTCTGCACCGCGATGAAGGCGCGGGTGCGGTCCTGCGGGGCAGGGGGCGCTTCGGAAGGGACGTTCCAGGCGCGCGGATCGAGCTTGGCCGTGTTGGCGACGAGGCCGTCGACTTCCGGCATGGCGGCGATTTGGCCGCGTTCGATTTCGGCGGCGCAGCCCGTGACAAGCAACCGCGCATCGGGATTCGCGCGCCGGGCGCGCCGGATCGCCTGGCGAGTCTGGCGCACGGCTTCACTGGTTACCGCACAGCTATTGACGACCACGAGATCGCGTTCCGCCGAAACCATTGCGCGGATCTGCTCGCTTTCGGAGATATTCAACCGACAACCGAGCGAAATGACCTGCGCCTCGCTCACGCGAAATCGTCCCATTCGAAACTGCCGCGATAACTTTCGCTGGCCGGCCCGGTCATGCGGATGCGCTCGCTATCGTCCCATCCAATGATCAGATCGCCGCCGGGCAGGGTCACTGTCACCTCGCGCTCGACCAGGCCGCGGCGCATGGCGTGTACTGCGGTTGCGCAGGCGCCGGTTCCGCAGGCGCGTGTGAGACCGGCACCGCGTTCCCATACCCGCAGGCGGATATGCCGGCGGTTCTCGATAGTGGCGACATTGACGTTGATGCGCTGCGGGAACAGCGGATCGGTTTCGATCTGCGGTCCGATCACGTCGAGCGGAACCGCATCGGTGTTTTCGACAAAGAAGACTACATGCGGATTGCCGACATTGACCGCGCCGGGCCGGTCCAAGCCTTCCCAGCCGACCGGCATGACCGCTGTGTCCATGCCATAGGCAAGGGGGATCGCTTCCCAGTCGAAGCGCGGTTTGCCCATATCCACGCTTGCGCCCCCATTTGTCGGTTCGACATGGATCGTCCCGCCGGACGTTTCCACGCTCGCAGCAGATCCGTGGAGCAGTGCGGCGGCACGGCTGGCATTGCCGCATGCCTCCACTTCGCCGCCATCATGGTTGAATATTCGCATCCGGAAATCGGCAGCATCGCTGGGCTCGAGCAGGATCAGTTGGTCGCAGCCGATTCCGGTGCGCCGGTCGGCGAGGGCGCGCGCTAGCGCTGTATCGATAGCGGGAATGGGGTGCACCCGGGCATCGAGCACGACGAAGTCGTTGCCCAGTCCGTGCATTTTTGTGAAATCGACGCGCATTGCGCCGCTGCATCTATGCACTTGGCGCCACAGCGTCCAGTGTATGCGTCAGCCCGTGAGCTTGCCGCCCCCGCTTCGCGCTTCGCGAGACGTGAAATCGACCTTCGTGACGTTGTCGTGTCCGTCCTTGGCCAGAAGGTTCTTGGCCCGCAGCCTTTCGATGACCTGTTCGGACGGCTCGGGCCGTCCATAGTGATAGCCTTGGCCCTTCATCTTGCCCATGCGCTTGAGCGCCTCGAGAACCACTTCGTCCTCGATACCCTCGGCGGTAACGGGCAGTTTGAGCCCGTCGCTCATGGTCAAAATGGCGTCGATTAGCTTGGCGCCGTGCTCTTGGTCCTTGAGTTCGGAAATGAACGCGCGGTCGATCTTGAGACGGTCGAATGGCAGGCTGCGCAATTGCGCCAGACTCGAATAGCCGGTGCCGAAATCGTCCAGGCTCACGCCTACACCCTGATTGCGCAGGCTGCTGATCATCGAACGGACCATGCCGACATTCTCGTGCAGACAGCTTTCGGTAATCTCGATATCCAGCCGGTGGGGCGGGAAATTGTGGCCGACAAGCAGCTTGAGCAGCTTCTGTGCGAACCACGGATCGCGCATCTGCACGGGAGAGATGTTGACCGAGAGGGTCAGCTTGGGATCCCACGACAGGGCATCTTCGAAAGCCCGCGCGATGAGCGCTTCGCTCATGTCGCCGATGACGCCGATCTCTTCGGCGATCGGGATGAAGATGTCGGGGCCGACCACGCCCATTTCGGGCGATTCCCAACGCGCCAGCATCTCGAACCCGACCAGTTCGCCGGTCTCCAGATCGATCTGTTGTTCGTAATAGGGGCGGAATTCGCCATTCGCGATTCCCCGGCGAATGCCCGCCTCGAGTTCATTGCGGAAGCGTAGCTCGTTTTCCATCGACGGTTCGAACCAGTAGAAGCGGTTCTTGCCCTGCTTCTTGGCATGATACATGGCGATGTCGGCCTTGTGCATCAGGTCCTGCGCCGATGAAGTGCCTTCGCGCACGTTATCGAGTTGCATACTGGACGCCAGTCCAAGCGACATCGTTACGTCGATCGTCGCTTCTCCGCTTGCGACCGGGCGCGCGACATGCTGGATCATCCGCGTGGCGAGCTGGTCGATGCGGTTGGGTACTTGCGGATGATAAGGGACAACGCACACGAATTCGTCGCCGCCCAATCGTGCCAGCACACCGCCCTCCGGGAGTATCCGTTGGATCCGCGCAGCCGTGTTCCGCAGCACTTCGTCGCCCGCCTGGTGGCCATGAAGGTCATTGACCTGCTTGAAGTTGTCGAGATCGATAGCGATCGCGGCGAGCGCCCGTTCGCGGCGTTCCAGACCGACGAGAAGATCGGCCAATACCCCAGTGAAGCTCCGCCGGTTGTGGCAGCCCGTCAAATGATCGATCTCGGCAAGGCGCCGCGCTTCCTCTTCGGATACGCGCCGGGTTCGCAGTTCTTCGGTCAGCGCCTTGTAACGATTCCAGCCCAGCAAAATCAGCGCGATATTCAGCAGAAGAGCATTGCTTAGTGCCACATCGGGCGAAGCGGCCTGACCGTTCCATGCTTTGACGAGGTTTGGCACGACTATTCCCGCCGTGCCCACAAAGAGGATTATGGCCGCGAACGCGATTCCCAGCGTGACGAGGTCGTGATCTTGACGAGCGCTGGCTTTGCCCGTTCCGGCGGGTCCATTACTGGCCATATTTGCGCTCCTCCCGACCAAACCGTCCCGTGGGACCGTGTCACGCAGAGACCGATAGGGCTTATCGCCTAAAAACCCGTTAATCGGGTGTTTTTCGCGGGGGGCCGGTTACACGGTCTGGCCATCGTGTGCAGGGCGCGTTACCCGCGCCGTTACGGAACCGAAATTGAAGGAGCAGCTTTCCCGATGCGCTATTGGCTGATGAAATCCGAACCCTTCAAATATAGCTGGGACGATCTCGTCGCCGAAGAGGAGGGGACTTGGGACGGAGTGCGCAATCATCGCGCCAAGAACAACCTCGCCGCGATGGAAGTGGGCGATCAGGCATTCTTCTACCATTCGCGGGAAGGCCTCGAAATCGTCGGCATCTGCGAAGTGAGCGTCGCGGGGATTACCGATCCGACCGATCCCGAAGGCAAGTGGGCGGCGGTCAAGGTCAAACCCAAGACCAAACTGCCGCACCCGGTAACCCTCAAGCAAATCAAGGCCGAACCCAAGCTCGCGGATTGCGAACTGGTCAAGCTGTCGCGCCTCTCGGTCGCCGAAATCAAGCCCGACGAATGGTCGGTGATCTGCGCCATGGCGGGGATCTGACAGAGCCAGCCGAAAGAAGGAGGCGGGCGCGTGCAAGAGCGAAGCTCCCTCCGCGGCGAGGTTCCGCCGCTTGACCTAGCGGTTGCGTAATCCGCTAACGCTCGCGCCGCTTGCGGCGAGCTGCTCGATATCGATCGTGCAATGGATCAGCCGCAATCCGCCACGCCCCTGCGCATCGACCAGCGCATCCTTGAACTCCTGAGTGGTCGCCGCGCGGGCAGACCAGCCGCCGAAAGCGTTCGCCAATGCCGCAAAGTCGGGATTGGCGAGGCGGGTGGCGCTAATTCGCTCCTCGCCCGGGAATTCGCGTTCCTGATGCATGCGGATGGTCCCGTAGGCGGAATTGTCGACCACGATGACGATGAGGTTCGCGCCATGCTGGACGGCGGTTGCCAGTTCCTGTCCATTCATCAGGAAATCGCCGTCGCCCGCCACGGCGACGACCGTGCGCTGCGGGAAACGCAGCGCGGCCGAGACCGCTGCGGGAACGCCATAGCCCATCGCGCCGCATGTCGGCGCGAGCTGTGTCGGAAGGCCCTCGTAACGCCAGTAGCGGTGCCACCAGCCGGAGAAATTGCCCGCGCCGTTACAGATGATCGTGTCGGCGGGGAGCGTGTCGCGCATGAACTGAACGGCCTGACCCATGTCGAGCGCGTGATCGTTCGGATGCGCGGTCGCCCAGGCTTCCCACTCGGCATGGGCCTCGCGACCCGCGTCGAAATCGATCGCATCGCCCTGGTCCCACAGAGCCGCGCTTTCCGCGAATTCGTCCATACTCGCACAGATCGCCAGATCGGCCGGGTACACGCTGTTCGGCTCGTTCGCATCGGGATGGACATGGACTAGCTTGCGATCCGATGCGGTAAGCGGGGGTACCGTGTAGCCGTCGGTGGTGGCCTCGCCGAGCCGTGCGCCGATGGCGAGGACAAGATCGGCACTCTTTACCCGTTCGACGAGTTTGGGGTTAGGGCCATAGCCGAGATTGCCAGCATAGACCGGGCTCGAGGGCGAAATCGCATCCTGCCGCCGGAAGGCCGTTGCGACGGGGATGCCGAGGCGCTCGGCGAAGAGTTGGAAGTTCTCGCGTGCCTTCGCGTTCCAGCCCGCCCCGCCGATGATCGCGATGGGTGAAGCGGCATCGGCGATCAGCGCCATCATCGCCTGCATCGCATCGGGGCAGGGGGCCTGCGCGGGACGTGCGACGCACGGGCGCGGCTTGCTATCCGTATCGCGGCTCAGCATGTCTTCGGGTAGAGCGAGCACCACGGGACCGGGGCGACCGGACATTGCTGTGGCGTAGGCGCGGGCGACATATTCGGGGATGCGATCCGCGCTGTCGATCCGTGCCGCCCATTTGGCGATGGGGCCGAAAAAGGCGCTGAAATCGACTTCCTGAAACCCTTCGCGATCGCGCATTTCGCTATCGACGTCACCGACGAACAGGATCATCGGCTGCGAATCCTGCATCGCTACATGGACACCGATGCTGGCATTCGTCGCCCCCGGCCCGCGGGTGACGAAGGCTACACCGGGCCGGCCGGTCATTGCCCCGTCTGCGCAGGCCATGAACGCGACGCCGCCTTCCTGCCGACAGGTGACCACATCGATCGCATCCTGCCGACCGAGCCCGTCGAGCACTTGCAGGAAGCTTTCTCCCGGAACGGTGAAGATGCGATCGCAGCCCTGCTTGGTCAGGCAATCGATCAGGAGTTGGGCGGCTTGCGGTGTGTCGGGCGCTGTCATGACAGCGGCGATTAGCTCGCCAATCGGAGCGGTGCAATCGCTGCAAACATGGTTAATTTTTGCCAAAGCGTGCCAATTGGGGACAGGCCGGACTCGAGAGGATACCGAATGGTTAAAATTTCGTTAACCCGGCATCATGAGACGCGCATTGGTCCTGACGAGCGACGGCAACCGGCACTGGTTCCGGGCCAGCCTGCCGCAGCGCCGCCGTGGTTTCGCGGATCTACCCCAGGACAAGACGATCGACTGGCGCCTGACCGCCGAGGATGTGCGCGGCGTGGCGACGACTTATTTCGCCACCGTGGCCGCGGTGCTGGCCTTCATCGTCTAGGTTTCAGACTCTGACTGTCGCAACCGCTTCGGCGGCTTCGTTCTCTGCGGCGATCAGGCGCTTCGCCAGCCATGCCGAGACCAGACACATGGCTGCGCACAGCAGGATCTGTTCGGTTATCGGCACGCCTGCCGCGCTCAAGCCCATGGCCACGAGCGACCCGACCACCATTGCTCCCGAGTTTACGATATTGTTGGCCGCGATGGTGCGCGAGGCCTTGTCGGGCGAAACGCGTGTGGTGAGGAAGGCGTAAAGCGGTACCACGAACATCCCGCCTGCGACGGAAATTCCCAGCAGACACAGCAAGAGGACGTTGGCCATCGGCCAGGCAACGAATTCACCGACGCTCAGCAGGCGGCTCGGCTGGTCGGCCTCCCACAGCTTCGCGACGACGTAGAAGGCCACGACGAAGACGCCCATCGCGATGACCGAAACCGGCGAGTACCGTGCCGATACCCGTCCCCTGAGCAGCGCATTGACCGCCACCGATCCGATCGCCACGCCGACCGAGAAGACCACGAGAAACAAGCTCGCCACTTCGGGGCTGGCCATGATCGTGTTCTTGGCCAGCGGGGGGAACTGGATGAACAGCACTGCGCCAATCGTCCAGAAGAAGCTGATCGCAAGGATGGCGTAATAGACTTCCGCATTGTGCATCGTATCGCGCACCAGCTTCACCGAAGCGCGCAGAATGTGCCAGTCGAGCTTCTCGACCTCGCCCATGGGCGGAGCGGGTGGCACCTGGCGGCTGACCAGATAGCCGATACAGGAAATCACGATGATCCCGATCGCCGCCCACCCCGTGTAATCGACTGCCAGCGGGCCGGCGAGGATCGTGCCCATCAGAATTGCGATATAGGTGCCCGCTTCGACCAGCCCGGTGCCTGCCAGAACCTCGTCCTTCTTCAGGTGCTGCGGCAGAATCGCGTATTTGATCGGGCCGAGAAAGGTCGACTGCACCCCGGTCAAAAACAGGGCCAGCAGCAGCAGCGGGATGGCCACCGTGTGGACGAGGATGCCCTGCCAGGCCATGTAGAGGCCGGTCGCCCCGATCATCATCAACCCGATCTCGCACAGTTTCACCGTGCGGATGATCTTCGCCTTGTCGCGCATGTCGGCGAGTTGTCCCGCGAGCGCCGAAAGGATGAAAAACGGCAGAATGAAAAGGCCCGAGGCCAGGCCGCTGAAACTCGCTTCGGTGGCCGGGTCGCTGTAGACCGCATACACAACGAACAGGACCATGGTGGTCTTGTACAGATTGTCGTTGAATGCGTTGAACAACTGCGTGACGAACAGCGGCAGGAACCGCCTGCGGCGCAGCAAATGCGTGGATGTAAGCATGACCCCCCGGGGCGAAACCCATTCTTCCGATCGACTCTAGTGACCTCGCCGTGGCGGACAAGGAAATTGAGCGGCTTTTGCGACGGGGCGAATGCCGCTAGGCAGACCCACACGATGCTGAACCTGCCCAACATCCTTACGCTTTCGCGCATATTCGCGATCCCGCTGCTGGCCTATTTCCTCTGGTGGCCGGGCTGGGAAGCGGGCTATCTGATCGCTTTCGGGCTTTACTGCCTGATGGGCATTACGGACTATTTCGACGGCTATCTCGCGCGGACAAGCGGGACGGTGTCGAAGCTGGGTATCTTTCTCGATCCGATCGCCGACAAGATCATGGTCGCCGCGGTGATCCTCGTCCTGGCGGCGCAGGGCGTGCTGCGCGGTCCCTATGTCGGCGACATGCATGTCATCGCCGGGCTGATTATCCTGATGCGAGAGATTGCGGTGTCGGGCCTGCGCGAATTCCTCGGCCCATTGCAGGTGTCGATGCCCGTGTCCAAGCTCGCCAAGTGGAAAACGACCTTCCAGATGGTCGCGCTCGGCTCGTTGATCCTTGGTCAGGGCCTGCCGAGATGGGCCGTGATGCTGGGCGAAGTGGAAGCGAATGTCCCGCATACTGTAGGGCTCACGACGCTATGGGCGGCTGCCGTGCTGACGGTAATTACCGGCTGGGATTATCTGCGCGTCGGCCTCAAACACATGGATTGAAGGCCCTCGCGGCGGGAGCCTAACCCGCGCGCAGTTCTTCGGCCAACAGTTCGAAATCGTCGCGGCGGGGCGAATTCTTGCGCCAGATCAGGGCGATTTCGCGCGTGGCGTTCTTGCTCTTGAGCGGGCGAGCGACGACTTCCGTGCCGTTGAGAATGCCCGCATCCACCGCCATTTTGGGCAGCATGGTCAGGCCGAGATCGTTGTCGACCATTTGTACCAGCGTATGGAGGCTGGTGCCGATCATCGTCGCAGAAGCGCGCAATTCGGGGCGGTTGCAGGCGGCCAGCGCGTGATCCTTGAGACAATGGCCGTCTTCGAGCAGCAGGAGGCGCCCTTCGTCGATCATGCTCGGCGGAATGATGTCGGGCGGATCGCGCGGATCGTCCTTCGGGAAGGCGACATAGAGTTCGTCATCCGAGATATGCGCCTTCTCGACCTCGCCGGTGGCGAAGGGAAGGGCGAGCAGAACGCAATCGACGCGCCCGTGCTGGAGCGATTCGACCGCGTCCTGGCTGGTTTCCTCGCGCAGGAACAGCTCAAGGTCGGGCCGTTCCTTGCGCAGGCGCGGCAGAAAGCGCGGCAGCAGGAAGGGCGCGATTGTCGGGATGACGCTCATGCGTAGCTGCCCGGCGAGTGGCTTGCCCGCGGCCTGGACCAGGTCGGCCAGTTCCTCGGCCTCCCGCAAGATGCGGTGCGCCTTGTCGACCACCTGATTGCCCAGCGCCGTGAAGCGCACAACGCGGCGGCTGCGCTCGACCAGAGTCACGCCGAGCAGCGACTCTAGCTCGCGAATGCCCGCCGACAGCGTCGATTGCGACACGAAGCTGGCCTCCGCCGCGCGGCCGAAATGGCCGTGCTCATGCAGCGCGACGAGATATTGGAGCTGCTTGAGGGTCGGAAGGTAGGTGCTCACTCCGCTGCCTGCGCTTCGACCATGCCCGCATGAACTTCGTCGACATGGGTCATCAGCAACCGTCCGTCCTTGACCGCGAAAGCGAGCCTGCCTTCGACCAATTCGAGCGCATCCTTGCCGAAGACGTCGTAGCGCCAGCCTTCGAGGATCTTGAGGTCGCGCACGCCGGCGGCAAGCGCTTCCATTTCGTCGGCTTTGGTCAGCAGACGGGCAGCGACATCGATTTCGCGCGCGCGGATCTTGAGCAGCAGCTTGAGCAGATCGGCGACCAGCGCGCCTTCCTTGCCCAACGGCGCACCGCGTTTCGGCTTATCGGGCATCTCGTCTTTCGGCAGCGGCTCCGCCTTTTCGAGCACTTTCATAAGACGCTTGCCGATGTCGTTGTCTTTCCACGCATTCGACAAGCCGCGAACCTTGGTCAGATCGGCCTGCTTCTTGGGGGGGTGGCTGGCGATATCGGCCAGCGTTTCGTCGCGCATGATGCGCCCGCGCGGGATGTTCTTGTGCTGCGCTTCGCTCTCGCGCCAGGCGGCCAGCGCCTTGAGACGCCCGAGCACGGCAGGGTTGCGCCCCGGCGAACGGATGCGCTGCCAAGCCTTGCCCGCGTCGTTGGCGTAATTTTCAGGATCGGCGAGCTTTTCCATCTCGGCGTCGAGCCAGGCCCCGCGACCGGTCTTGATCAGCTTCTTGAGGATGCGCGGGAAGATCTGCGCCAGATGGGTCACGTCGCCGATCGCATATTCGATCTGGCGGTCGGTCAGCGGACGGCGGCTCCAGTCGGTGAAGCGCGCGCCCTTGTCGATTGTCAGGCCAAGCCAGCTTTCGACGAGATTGGCATAGCCGATCTGTTCCGACTGGCTGATCGCCATCATCGCGATCTGCGTGTCGAAGATCGGCTGCGGTGTCCGCTGCGTGAAATTGTAGACGATCTCGACATCCTGCCCGCCAGCATGGAAGACTTTGAGCACGTCGTCATTGTCGCACATCAGATCCCACAGCGGGGCAAGGTCGATTCCGTCGGCCAGTGGATCGATCGCCGCCGCTTCTTCCGTATTGCCGATCTGCACCAGGCACAGTTCGGGCCAATAGGTGTTTTCGCGCATGAATTCCGTATCGACGCAGACGAAATCGCTTTTCGCCAGACGCTCGCACAATTCGGCGAGCGGTTCGGTCTCGGTAATCAGATCGTGTATTTTCATCGTGTCTTTTCGTGTTCTGTCGGGCGGAGTGCCGCCCCCGGGGCAAAGCCCATACGGTGGCGCGGGGTCATCCCGCATGCGCAAGGTAGCGGGATTTGCGCCCGGCCTGCAATCGCGCGGGCGGCGCTATGCACCGCCGCGACGCGCGCCGCTTTAGACCTGCCATATGCGCGGTCAAGCGAGTCTTAACGCTTGCGAGCTATCGCTGCGGCGCATGGGACGGATCGATTCACTCGAGCATTTCCACGCGCAGGCGGCAGGCCGGCCGTTCGATCATGCGCGCTTCCGGCTCGCCTATCCTCACGCTGCGCAACTGCTTGGTCATACGCTCGCGACGGAGCGCTGCTTCGCATGGGAGAATCTCGGCACTGTCATCGACGAGGGCGACCGATCGCTGATCGAGATTCGCGAAGACGGTCCGGCTGGGCGTTTCAGGCCGCTCGCCGAATTGCCAGCGAAACTCAGCCCCCTGGTCTCCTCGCTCGGCGAAGCGAAGCGCTGGATCATGCTGCGCGATCTGGGGCGCTGGCCCGAGTTCAAGGGTCTGGTCGAGGAAGTGCTGGCGGGCATTGCCCCTGTCGCAGGCCCCGTGACGGGCGATCTGCTCAAGCCTGTTGCGTTTCTTTTCGTCAGCTCGCCCGGCCTGCTCACTCCGCTGCATTTCGATCCCGAATACAACATTCTGTTCCAGATCGCGGGGCGCAAGCGCTTCAGCGTGATCCCGGCGGAATGCGGGCTGCCCGGCAAGGCCGATAATGAGCGGTTTCATCGCACGGGCGACAATCTCCTGCCGTGGACGCCGCAGCTGGCCGAAAGCGCGCTTCATTTCGATATGGGGCCGGGCGATGCCCTGCATGTCCCGTTCAAGGCGGCGCATACGGTGACGGTTGGCGATGCCCCATCGATCTCGCTCTCGGTGACCTGGCGCTCACGCGACAGCCTGCTGCAGGATGACGCTTGGGCGATGAATGGGCTTCTGGCTCGTTGCGGGGTGCGGGTGCCGACACCTGGCGCACGGCCTTGGGTCAGGGCCGGGACGTTGCGGGCCTTGCGCCGCGCCCGTATCGCCTAGTTCCAGGCCAGACGAATCTTGACAAATCGGCCCCCGATGGCTGTTAGGGGCGCGTTTTCGCGCGGCGCCCGGATGCGCGCGCGGCCCCAATCAATTTCCGGCAGAAAGATCGAGCTTTTCATGCACGCCTACCGTACCCATACCTGTGCCGCGCTGACCAAGGACAATGTCGGCGAAACCGTCCGCCTGTCCGGCTGGGTGCACAACAAGCGCGACCATGGCGGCGTGCTGTTCGTCGATTTGCGCGATCATTACGGCATCACCCAGATCGTGGCCGACGAAGACAGCCCGGCGCTCCCGATCCTCGACAAGATCAAGCTGGAATCGGTCGTCACCATCGACGGAACCGTCAAGGCGCGCGCCGACGTTGCGGTGAACCCGAACCTGCCAACCGGCGCAATCGAGGTGTTCGCGCGCGAGGTGAGCGTACAGAGCCGCGCGGACGATTTGCCGCTGATCGTCAATTCGGCGGAAGACTATCCCGAGGAGACGCGCCTCAAATACCGGTTCGTCGATCTGCGCCGCGAGCGGGTGCACAACAACATCATGCTGCGCAACCAGGTCATCACCAGCCTGCGCCGCCGCATGACCGACCAGGGCTTCAGTGAATTCCAGACCCCGATTCTGGGCGCTTCCAGCCCCGAAGGCGCGCGCGACTATCTTGTGCCCAGCCGCCTTCACCCAGGCCGCTTCTATGCGCTCCCCCAGGCGCCGCAGATGTTCAAGCAGCTCCTGATGGTCGCCGGGTTCGATCGTTATTTCCAGATCGCGCCCTGCTTCCGCGACGAAGACCTGCGCGCCGATCGCAGCCCCGAATTCTACCAGCTCGACTTCGAAATGAGTTTCGTCACGCAGGAAGACGTTTTCCAAGCGATCGAACCGGTGCTCGCAGGGGTGTTCGAGGAGTTTTCCGGCGGCAAGAGCGTGACACCGGCGGGTGAATTTCCCCGCATCCCCTATGCCGAAGCGATGCTGAAATACGGCACCGACAAGCCCGATCTGCGCAACCCGCTCATCATCTCCGATGTCACCAGTCATTTCGAAAAGTCGGGCTTCGGCCTGTTCGAAAAGATCGTCGGTGGCGGCGGCCGCGTCCGCGTGATCCCTGCTCCGGACACGCATGAGAAGAGCCGCAAGTTCTTCGACGAGATGAACGACTGGGCGCGCAAGGAAGGCTTCGCAGGCCTCGGCTACGTCACCCGCAAGGGCGGCGAGTTCGGCGGCCCGATCGCCAAGAACCACGGCACCGAAGGCATGGAAAAGCTCTATGCCGAGCTGGGCCTTGGCGAGAATGACGGGTTGTTCTTTGCCGCGGGCAAGGAGAAGGACGCCGCCAAGCTGGCCGGCGCCGCGCGTACCCGCGTCGCCGAAGTGCTCGAACTGATCGAGGAAGGCTGCTTCAAGTTCTGCTGGATCGTCGACTTCCCGATGTTCGAGTATGACGAAGAGCTGAAGAAGATCGACTTCAGCCATAACCCGTTCTCGATGCCCCAAGGGGAGATGGACGCGCTGGAAACCAAGGATCCGCTCGATATCCTCGCCTGGCAGTACGATATCGTTTGCAACGGCTACGAGCTTTCCTCGGGCGCGATCCGTAACCACCGCCCGGACATCATGTACAAGGCGTTCGAGATCGCGGGCTACAGCCAAGCCGATGTCGATGAGAACTTCAGCGGTATGATCGAGGCGTTCAAGCTCGGCGCGCCGCCGCATGGCGGCTCGGCACCGGGTATCGACCGTATCGTAATGCTGCTGGCCGACGAGCCGAACATCCGCGAAGTCATAGCTTTCCCGATGAATCAGCGCGCGCAAGACCTGATGATGGGCGCGCCCAGCATCGTTTCGCCCCGACAATTGCGCGAATTGAACATTCAGCTATCCCAGCAGGCGCGCGAAGCGGTATCATCCGGTAATGCCGCCGAAGCCACCGACGTAAATGGAAATGCCGCCAGTCGTGACGAGCTAGGGCGCGACGAGAACGGCTGACGAGCAAAAAGGCGCGGAGGAATCCGCGCCTTTTTTCTTTAAGTCGAGCCTTGATCAGTCGTACTGTTTCTCGATCATGTCGCCGAAACGCTCGCCTTCGCAAATCTCGCTGTAGCACTGTTGTACGATGGTCCGTTCCTGCGCTTCGAGCTGGCCGCTTTCCAACGCTTTTTCAAACTTACCCTTGATGTAATCCTCGCCTTCTTCGACCCGTTCGGCGGCGGCTTCGTCATTGCTTTCGAATGCCGAGGTGATCGATTGCCACAGTTGGTGCGCTTCGCCAGTCAGGGTGCCCTTGGTAGTAAGTTCGTCGCCCTGCCGCTCGAGCTCGGCGTTCATCTGCGCAAGCGTCTGTTCACGTTGTTGCAGGCGCTGGTTGAGGGCCTGCTTGAGCTGCGGGCTATCGGCTTTTTCGGCAGCTTGGCGATAACCTTCGACCGAGTCGAAGGTGGTATCGGTGAGACTTTTGAATACGGTACTTGCCATGATTTCGCTTCCCTTTGCAGTGTCGTGCATATCGAATAAACGGCCGGGAGAGACCATGGGTTCGAGCTATCGGACGAGTTGCCCTTGCGCTGCGCCGCGCCGTTCATTAGGGCGACAGGCAATTCAATAACCCCCAAATCTGAGAGGGACAAAAATGAGCGATACTGCCGACCGCGTGCAGAAGATTGTCGTCGAGCACCTCGGCGTCGAGGCCGACAAGGTCACCCAGGAAGCCAGCTTTATCGACGATCTGGGCGCAGACAGCCTCGACATCGTCGAGCTGGTGATGGCGTTCGAAGAAGAATTCGGCGTCGAAATCCCCGACGATGCGGCCGAGAAAATCACCACCGTCGGCGACGCGACCAAGTATATCGAAGAGCACAAGGGTTAAACCCAGCGCTTTTCAGAACCCGCGCTTGTTGCGGGAACGGACAGGCCCGACCCGATAACGGGCCGGGCCTGTTGTCTTATCTGCGGAGAATTACATGCGTCGTGTGGTCGTAACCGGACTTGGCCTCGTCACTCCCCTGGGCGGTGACGTAGAGACCTCATGGAAGAACCTGATCGCGGGCAAGAGCGGGGCGGGGCCTATTACCCGTTTCGATACCACCGGGCAGAAATGCACCATCGCCTGCGAGGTGAAGCCGAAAGACCATGAGGACGGGTTCGATCCGGATAAGCGCGTCGATCACAAGGTCCAGCGCCAGGTCGATCCGTTTATTGTCTACGGTATCGATGCCGCCGGCCAGGCGCTCGAAGATGCCGGGCTTGCCGAGATGGACGACGATCTCAAGCTGCGGACCGGCGTATCGATCGGTTCGGGCATCGGCGGCCTACCCGGGATCGAGAGTGAATCGATCGTCCTGCACGAGCGTGGCCCGGGCCGAGTTTCTCCGCACTTCGTCCATGGGCGCTTGATCAACCTCATCAGTGGCCAGGTTTCGATCAAATACGGGCTGATGGGGCCGAACCATGCCGTGGTAACGGCGTGTTCGACCGGTGCGCATTCGATAGGCGATGCGGCACGCATGATCGCGCTCGATGATGCGGATGTGATGCTCGCTGGCGGTGCGGAAAGCACGATCAATCCGCTGGGTGTTGCCGGTTTCGCACAGGCGCGTGCGCTCAATATGAGCATGAACGACCGCCCCACCGAAGCAAGCCGCCCCTATGACAAGGATCGCGACGGCTTCGTCATGGGCGAGGGCGCCGGTGTCGTGGTGCTGGAGGAATACGAACACGCCAAGGCGCGCGGCGCGACGATCTATGCCGAAGTGGTCGGCTATGGCCTGTCGGGCGACGCATATCACGTCACCGCGCCGCATCCCGAAGGCAAGGGTGCGGAACTCGCCATGCGCATGGCGTTGAAGAAGGCGGGGCTCGACGCGACCGATATCGACTATGTCAACGCGCACGGCACCTCGACCATGGCCGACACGATCGAGCTGGGTGCGGTCAAGCGCGTTTTGGGCGACGATCTCAGCGGCGCTTCGATGAGTTCCACCAAGTCGGCCATCGGCCACCTGCTCGGCGGAGCGGGCGCGGTAGAGGCGATCTTCTGCATCCTCGCGATCCGCGATCAGGTGGTTCCGCCCACGCTCAACCTTCACAACCCCGATGAGGGCACCGAGGGCGTCGATCTCGTACCGCTTCAGGCCAAAAAGCGCGAGGTAAAAGCAGCCCTCAACAACAGCTTCGGTTTCGGCGGCACCAATGCGTCGCTGATCGTCAAGAAGGTCGATTGATGTGAAGAAAGTCGGCTGCCTTGTGGCAGGCGTCCTCGCGCTGCTCTTGGCGGTGGGTGCGATCTGGTTCCTTTCCGGCTGGTGGGGCGATGCAGAGGTCGAAGAGGATACGAGCTTCATCGTCCCTTCGGGCGCAAGCTTGACATCGGTCGCCGAAAAGCTGGCGGATGAAGGTCTGATCGGCGACGCCGACGGCTTTCTGATTCGGGCCAAGATATTCGGATCGTCCGATCCGATTATGGCGGGCGAGTTTCTACTTCCCGCTGGCGTGAGCAATGCCGCGATTCTCGATACCTTCCAGCATGGTGAGGTAATCCGCCGGTTCGTCACGATACCCGAAGGCATGCCCTCGATCCTGGTACATGAGCGCCTGATGGCGGAGGAGTATCTGACGGGCGAAATCCCCGTTCCGGTCGAAGGCTCTGTCTTGCCGGATACGTACGATTTCGAGCGCGGCGAGGCGCGTAGCGCGGTGCTCGCACGGATGCAGGCGGCGATGCAGAATTACCTCGCCGAAGCGTGGCCCAAGCGCTCTGCCGATATCGCTGTCGATAATATCAGGGACGCCGTCATCCTGGCTTCGATCGTCGAAAAGGAAACCGGAAAGCCGAGCGAGCGGCGTATGGTCGCAGGGCTGTATTCGAACCGCGTGAGGGACGGCATGTTGCTGCAGGCCGACCCGACCATCATTTATCCGATCACGAAGGGTAAGCCTCTGGGCCGCCGCATCCGCCAATCGGAAATCGCCGCGATCAACGATTACAACACTTATACGATGGTGGGGTTGCCCAAGGGGCCGATCACCAATCCGGGCCGCGAGGCGATTGCAGCGGTGCTGAATCCCGCCAAAACGAGCGCGCGCTACATGGTCGCGGACGGCACGGGCGGCCATGCCTTTGCCGAAACGCTGGAAGAGCATAACCGTAATGTGGCAAAGTGGTTCGAGATCCGCCGCGAACGTGGGGAAATGTGAGCGAAGCCGGTGACGCGCCGCTAATCCTTACCGCGCAGCTTCCGCGGGATTTACACGCCCGCTTTACCGCCCTGAGGGACATGCATTTCCCGCCGGAGCGCAACTATCTCGAAGCCCATGTGACGCTGTTTCACGCCTTGCCTGCAATGTGCGAGGCCGAGCTGTGCAGCCATCTGAAGAGGATTGCCGGCGAATTCGCGCCCGTGATGGGACAGGTCGATGGCCTGATGCCGCTCGGCGGCGGTACCGCAATCAAGCTGTCGAGCCCCGACATGCTTCATCTGCGCGACATGATCGCGGACCATTTCCATGGCATGCTCACCGGTCAGGATCGGCATCGTCCCGCGCTTCATGTCACGATCCAGAACAAGGTTGCCGTCAAGGAAGCACGCGCTTTGCAGACGGCGCTGGCAGGCACCATCGAACCGCGCCCCTTTGTCTTTCGCGGCCTTGCTCTGTTCCGCTATCGCGGGGGACCCTGGGAGGCGGTGAAGGATTTTGCGTTCAGGGGGAGCGGCGGGGCATAGTAGCTCAGCGACGGACGGCGGCGCGCCGCGTTTGCGGGTAGCGACGATCGATCCTTATGCGCAGGCGCATGGCGCCCCTTTCCATGCCCGGTTGAACACGGCCTCGCCCGAGGTGTTTGGTCGCGGGCTGGTGACCGGGACCGGGCGCGTGAACGAAGCCGTTTCGCAGCCCATCACAGAAAAGGCGAGCGACACGCAATTGCGCGGTTGACCACATGCCCCGACCGCCCTAAATGCGCCGCCTGCCGAGCGGATTGTTGCCCCGGCAGGCCTCTTCGGGGCGGAGTAGCTCAGGTGGTTAGAGCAGCGGAATCATAATCCGCGTGTCGGGGGTTCGAGTCCCTCCTCCGCTACCAATCTCGAATCCGCATCGGTTCGCTTGCTTCCGCATGGGTCCGGATTTTCGACTCAAATCACTGATTACAATGACAGTTATGCTACCACGCCAGTCCGCTTGGGGCCGTATGCGTCCGCATGTGTTCGCCTGAAGCCGGGGCCTTGGGCGTGTTTCTCGTCTTCGTGGAATCAAGCGATGCCCCCAACTGCGCGGTCGAGCCGGGGGGGCGGCTTTTCTCGCCTGTGCAATCGCTTGTTGAGGGCATTCCCCAACGGATCCTTCGCAAGGGCCCCAATTTACTGTTTGAGTTCGAGTCCCGCCTGAGGATCCGAGCAGAAGCGACCGAATTGGGGCAGGGGAGGACCCAGCCCTTTGTCTCCTGAAATGACCGCTTCGCGGCCATATCCGAGGCCTTGGCTCCCGAGTTCCTGGGTCCTGAAAGCAGACAATATTGCTTGTCAGTCGGCCAGCATGGAATGAGCATTTTCGAGCTTGGTCAAATCTCTCGGCTCGACTTCTATAAGGGAGTTCGGGATTGAATGAGGTTCGACAAGCGTTCGGCTGTCCAATAGGCTGAGACGATGGATCAAATCACGTTCTCAGACTTCCTCAAGATCGATATTCGCTGCGGCAGCGTCCTTCGCACCGAACCTTTTCCCGAAGAGCGCAAGCCCGCGCTCAAGCTGTGGGTCGATTTCGGCGGGAAGATCGGCGAACGCAAGAGCTCTGCGCAGATTACCGATCTTTACGCGCCGGAAGATCTTGTCGGTCGACAGGTCATGGCTGTCGTGAATTTTCCGCCGCGGCAGATCGGCCCGTTCATGTCAGAGGTGCTGGTGTTGGGCTTTACCGATGCCGAAGGGCGGATCGTGCTCGCCGCGCCCGATGGCGAAGTGTCCAATGGCGCACGAATGGCCTAGGAGGTGAGAGAGCCGAGCGCTTCTCTCAGCGGATCGAGCCAAGGCTCGAACGGCTTCCAGGCATTTTGCCCGCTGCGGTTGATGGGTTGGCGCACCTGTTCGCTGCTGGCGCTACGAACCGCGCGCTCGCTCTTGTGAAAATCGAGGCAGGCTTCCTCGAACGGTAGTTCCAGATAGCCAAGCATCCGCCGGGTTTGTCCTTCGAGATCGTCGAGCACGTCTTCGTGCTTCACGCGCAGGACCTTGCCCGGTAGCACGCGGTCCCAATGGTCCATCAGGTCGACGTAATCGGCATAATAGCGGCCGATCTCGGTCAGGCCGTAGGTGAACTCCTGGCCCTCCGCGAACAACTGCTTGAAGCCCGAAAAACAGCAGTCCATCGGATCGCGGCGGGCATCGATGATCTTGGCATTGGGCAGTATCAGGTGGATCAGCCCAATATGGCGGAAATTGTTCGGCATCTTGTCGATGAAAAATGGCGCGCCCTGCCGATGGATACGTGTGTCTTCGATGAATTTCTCACCGAAGTTGTCGATCTGCTCCGAGGTCAGCTCATGCAGGATTTCAGGATTGCGCGACCTTGCGCCAACGCAGGCGATGCGCGAGCGCGAGGATATCGACGCCGCCTCTACGCCCGTCATCGGCAGTTTGCGCGTCCTGGGCGACTGCTGGCGCAGCCATGGCGATGGCAATTGCGCCGGCGGATGCGCCGACTACGAGATACTTCATGACTGGAGAGCCCCCTCGGTTCTTGACTAGTCAGAATCCGAATAAAATCCGGATAGGAATAAGTTCAACCGGCAGAAATCCTGAAATCTCCACCGAAATTTTCCAATGACCACCGAATTGCTGGACCACCACAGGCGCTCTGAGACTCCTTGAAATCCATTTTCAGTATTGCAAGGAGTCAACAATATGACAAATGCGACTCTATATTTCTGACAATTTTCAAGAGTATTAAAATATTTCCATAATTTATTCAGAGTTTTGCTGATTTCTGTCTTTTTAGTTCTTGAAGTATGCCAAAGTGGGCGTCAACCCTATAGGTTAACCTGTTGTTTGGCTGTTACTTGGCGTTAGCCATCGCGGCGCAACCCTCTGCAGTAGCGGGGACTCGGTGGCGTTTACGAACGAGGTCGAATGCAATCGCCTTGAGGATGCCAACGGCCATCATCGCGACGACGAAGGAGAACGGAAGCGCGCCGATGATCATCGTGATCCGGATTGCATCGATGCCTCGAAGGATGAGCATGCTGCCCACGACGAAGGCGAGCGCCGCTCTTCAGAAAATGGTATGATGCCTGCGCTCGCCATCGGTTTCGCCAGCGCCGTTGATCGTGTTCACGATCAGGATTGCGCTGTCGGCCGACGTCACGAGGTAGGTCATCAGCAGGACTACCACGATGTCCGACACGACAGTCGCGATTGAGGGATCGAGCAAAATGGCAAATGTTGCGTAGAGCTGGTCCGAAATGGGCTGCGTAGCGGAGCCCGTAGGGCGTAGCGAAGCAGGCCATTGCTTATCCAGTTTGGCGGCGAACGCCGCCGGGGTTTCGTTCTCGAGGGAGGAGTGCGGTCTCTCCCGGTTGTAGTCTTCCACCCATGCCGAGATCTCGACCCGGACGTGGGCCATGCTGTGGAACAGGGTCTCATTGAGACGCTCGTCGCGCATGTGTCCGTTGAAGCTCTCGACATAACCATTCTGCATCGGCCTTCCCGGCGCGATGTAATGCCACTCGACACTGATCTCGCCGCACCATGCCAGCATGGCATTGCTGATGAGTTCGGTGCCATTATCGCTGACGATTATGCCGGGCTTGCCACGCCGGGTGATCGGCTCGGTCAGTTCGCGCACGACACGGCGGCCCGAGATCGAGGTGTCCGGTCCCGCTGCCAGGCACTCCCTCGTCACGTCATCGACTACGTTGAGCACGCGGAGCCGTCTTCGCGAAGCCACCTACTCGTGAACGAAGTCGAGGCTTCAGCGGTGGTTCGGCAGCGCCAGCGCCGGAGCAGGCGCTCTCGTGCCGACAGCACGCCTGCGGCTGCGTCGTCGCCTGACTGCCAGCCCGCCATACTTCGACTTCCAGTGGTAGGTCGTCGCTTCCGATAGGCCGTACCTACGGGCCAGGTCGGCGGTTTTCGAACCCGCCTCGGCCTCCTTCAGAACCCCGATAATCTGCTCTTACGAACCTTGCACGCTTCATTGTCTGTCCTTCAAGGCCAGAATCTAAGCGCTTGTGGAGGAAAATCGGGGGGCGCGTCATAACTGAGCGTTGATTGTTTGGAGGATTGTCCTCGTCTGTTGGTTTCAGTTTAGACGGCTAGCCACACCCTTGGACCCCTATCGAACGTCTTGGCGCGCTGTGCTGTAATTCCTCGCTGACTGATGCGTCAGTCATATCGAGGTGACCCGATGTCCGACCAAATTAGGCGAAAATTGAAAAGAGCTGCGGCTGTCCTGTTCACTCGGCACGGTTTTGCTGCGACCCGCGTTGCCGACATTGTCGCCAAGGCGGGCGTGGCCCAGGGCACCTTCTATCTCCATTTCGAGAACAAGCCATCGATATTCGTCGAGCTCGTCGATGATTTCTTTTCCGGCCTGTTGAAGGAAACCCTCGGGCGACTTCCTGTCGAGAAACTGCAAACCTGCGTGCAAGTGACGGAAGAGATTGAGATGATCTGGAATGCGGTGATCCGATATTGTCGTCGGCACAGGTCGCTCACCAAATTGGTTCTTCGCGAGACGCAGGCACTTCCAGCAGAGCAGCGAAATCATATCAACCGACATTTCGAACAAGGTTCCGACACCCTCGCTCAATATGTCGAGCATGCCCAGCAACTGGGTCTCATCAAGGACTTACCCGCGCGACTGGCCGCTTGGCTGGTGATCGGGCTGATCGAGCGGACAATGCACTATTCTGTTCTCATTGCACCGGATGCCCCGAGCGAGGTGCTTGCAGCACATTGTACCGAGTTCGAGCTCCACGGCCTGCTGGCAGACGGGTGCGTCAACGGGGAAGAGCAAATATGAACTCTCGGAAGGGCCTCTATATTGGCGCGGGCTTGGTCGTCCTACTCGTTGCGGTGGCTGCGGTGATCTGGTTCGTGCGTCCCGATCCACACGAACAAGAAGGTCATTTGGTTCTGAACGGCAACGTCGATATCCGGCAGGTCAATCTCGGATTCAAGGTTTCCGGCAGAATCGAAACCCTGGTTTTCGATGAAGGAGATCGAGTAGTGGTCGGCGATCTTCTCGCTTCGCTCGAGCCGCAGGACTACGAGAACGAAATTGCGCTGGCCGAGGCGAGAGCCAGTCAACGCTCGGCGGCGGTTGCTGCTCTTGAAGCGGGTAGCAGGCCGGAGGAAATCGAACGGGCAAGAGCGCGCGTTGCCGAAGCGGAATCGGCGCTCGATGTCGCGCAGGCCACTTTGGATAGGGTCGAACACCTCGCCCAAAGGGGGTTTGCTTCTCGACAGACGCAGGACGAGGCGCTTTCCAAGCGCAATCGTGCCGCCGCCCAACGGCAAGCGGCACTCGAAGAATTCTCGCTTACTCGCCAAGGGCCGCGGCGCGAGGAAATCCAGCAAGGACGCGCCGCGCTTGGTGCCGAGCGCGCTGCTGCTTCGCTCGCCCGGCAACGTCTGGTGGATGCGAACCTTTACGCGCCCTCCGATGGAATCATCCTGACGCGTGCACGCGAGGCTGGAGCCATCGTGGGCCCCGGTGAAACCGTCTTCACGCTGGCGCATACATCGCCAATGTGGATCCGGGCGTATATCGAGGAACCTGATCTCGAGCGCGCCGATCTCGGGGCACCTGTAACAGTCCTGACCGAAGGCGCGCGCAAATTTCGCGGGCGTATTGCTTACATCTCACCAACAGCTGAATTCACACCCAAATCCGTCGAAACGCGCGAGCAGCGCACCAGCCTTGTCTACCGCATACGTGTGCGGGTCGAAGATCAAACGGGCATCCTGAAGCAGGGTATGCCCGTTTCCGTGATCGTGCGCCCAAACGACCGCGAGAGCTGATCAATGCCGAAACTTGTGACGATCGATGGCTTGACCAAGCGGTTCCACAACCAGAGGAGACCGGCATTAGAGAATGTGACCACACAGATAGAAGCGGGACGCATCGTAGGGCTCGTCGGCCCCGATGGCGCGGGTAAAACGACGCTCCTGCGCCTGATTGCCGGATTGCTCCGTGCCGATGATGGCAGGATCGAAGTCGCAGGTCTCGATCCCGTGACCAACGCTCGACAGGTGCGCAGGCGTATTGCCTACATGCCCCAGCGTTTCGGCCTTTACGAGGACCTTAGCGTTGAAGAAAATCTCATTCTGTATGCTGACCTTCGAGGAGTCGTCGGGGCGGCGCGGAAGAAGACTTTCGAGCGGCTTCTGGAGTTTACCGGTCTAGGATCATTCACGGACAGGCTGGCTGGCGCCCTGTCGGGTGGCATGAAGCAGAAGCTCGGGCTTGCTTGCGCTCTCGTCGCAACGCCCGAACTGCTTTTGCTGGACGAGCCGAGTGTTGGGGTCGATCCGATTTCACGGCGCGAGCTCTGGCGCATGGTGGGCCAGTTGACCGATGAAGGGATCACGGTCGTCTGGGCGACTGCATATCTCGATGAAGCCGAACAGTGCGAAACGGTGCTCGTCCTGAGCGAGGGCAAGTTCATCTTCGACGGTCGGCCGGAGGATCTGGCCGCCCGGGTCGAGGGGCGGGTGTTCCTTGTCGAGGGAATAGAGGGCGACCGACGTCAAGCGCTGAACCGCGCACGCCAGCACGAAGCTGTTCTGGACGGTACGATACAGGCCAGCGACATACGACTGCTGCTGAGCGGGACGGCGCAGGTTCCCTCTTTGGATTCGCTAACGGGAGGTCCCGGCGCCAGATTACGACGCATCCCGCCGCGGTTCGAGGACGCCTTCATCGATCTCATCGGCGGCGGGTTTCGGGCTGAATCAGCCTTTGCACGTAATTCGGAGCGCAGTCATGATGCCGCAGTTGTAGTCGAGGCGCGCGGATTGACCCGGATGTTTGGATCATTCATCGCGGCGTCGGAGATCAGTTTCGATGTACGCCGCGGTGAGGTCTTCGGGCTCATCGGTCCGAATGGGGCCGGCAAATCGACTACATTCAAGATGCTGTGCGGCCTGCTGAAACCAACGAGCGGTGAGGCTCGTATTGCCGGTGTTGATCTACGCACTGCGGCGAGCCAGGCGCGGGCTCGCCTCGGCTATATGGCCCAAAAGTTCTCGCTATATGGCGACCTCAGCACATTGCAGAATTTGCGATTTTTCGCGCGCGTTTACGGCCTGACCGGCACGAAGCAGCGTCTGACGATCGAGCGCATGATCGACAGCTTCGCCTTGGCCGACAAGCTCGATGAGAATTCCAGCCAGCTCCCGCTTGGGTTCAAACAGCGCCTGTCGCTCGCCTGCGCCACGATGCATGAGCCGGACGTTCTGTTTCTCGACGAACCTACCTCGGGTGTCGATCCGCGTACCCGCCGTGAATTCTGGGCCCACATCAATACGATGGTCACAAATGGTGTGACGGTTATCGTAACGACACACTTTCTCGACGAGGCGGAATATTGTGACCGCGCAGCGCTTATATATCGCGGCGGTATGATCGCCTTGGGTACCCCTCACGAGCTCAAGGATCGGGCAATCTCGCCCGAAATTCCCAGCCCGACATTCGAGGATGCATTCATCGCTCTCGTCGAGCAGAATGAAGCGGTAAGGGCACAATGACCTTCTCGCGTCTGGCTGCGATCATGCGCAAGGAAACCCGGCAAGCCGTTCGGGATCCGAGTACCCTCATGATTGCCGGTTTGCTTCCGATAATGCTGATTTTTCTTTTCGGTTATGCGGTGTCTTTCGATCCCCGCGAGTTCTCTATCGGGGTTGTTGTCGAACAACCGACGAGTGAAACCGAAAGCCTCGTCGCATCCCTGCGAAATACGCGCTATTTCGAAATCGAGGTCGCCAACCACCGCCAGGTGTTGGCATCTAGCATGGCTGCAGGAAAGCTCGATGCGATCATCGTATTGCCTCAGGATTTCAGTGCAACTGCGCTTCGCGGCGAGGCCGCGCCGATACAGGTTCTTGTTGACGGGGGTGATCCGAACACAGCTGGCCTGGTGGGCTCTTACGTCGAAATGCTGGTTCTCAACTGGCTCGGGCAGGAATGGCTGGACAGGGGACAACCGCCGCTTGCGCCGCTCGTCTCGATCGAGCCGCGCACGTGGTTCAACGCCGAGGTGTCGAGCCGCAATTATCTCGTGCCCGGCTCTCTGGCCATTATTCTGACCATAATCGGTGCGCTTCTCACGGCGCTCGTTGTCGCGCGGGAGTGGGAACGCGGTACAATGGAAGCGCTTCTGGCAACTCCGGTCGGCCCGCTCGAACTATTGCTGGGCAAGCTGATCCCCTATTTCGTTCTCGGGCTTGGCTCGTTTATGCTGTCCGTGTTTGTGGCGGTGGGCTTCTTCGATGTCCCCTTTCGCGGCTCGTTTCTGGCCCTGACACTCGCAGCCTCGCTCTTCATGCTGTGTTCGCTCGGCCAGGGACTGCTCATATCGACTCTCACCCGAAACCAGCTCGTGGCAGCGCAGGTCGCCGTGATGGTTGCTTTCCTGCCCGCCTTCTACTTTTCCAATTTCGTCTTTGAGCTCGACAGCATGCCACTGGCCCTCCAGCTGTTCAGTTACGTAATTCCGGCCCGTTTTCTCGTCTCGACCCTGCAGACGCAATTTCTTGCTGGCAACGTATGGGCGGTCCTGTTGCCGGACCTTGCCGGGCTAGCCATTTTCGCGATTGTGATCTTCGCGGTCTGCGCGCTGTTCACTCGCACGCGGCTCGACTGAGACCATGTGGCACCGCATCTATGCCTTGATCGTGAAGGAGCTTCTCGCAAGCGCGCGCGACCCGCAAACGCGGTGGGTGGTGCTGTTCTCGCCGCCATTCCTGCTTCTCATCTATGCCTTCGCGATTACGCAGGAGGTGTCGGACGTCACGCTGGCGGTGTACAATCAGGATCAGGGCAATGCCTCGGTCGAGCTTATCAGCCGTTTCAAGGGGGCCACGGTCTTCGATGAAATACTGCATCTGCGCGCCGAGGCGGAGATCGCGAGGGCTATAGATACGCGCCGTGCAACGCTGGTCCTGCGTGTCGGGGAAGACTTCTCGCGCCGTCTCGAGCGCGGCGAAAATGCTCAGGTTCAGCTCATTCTCGATGGTCGCAGGTCAAACACGGCGCAAATCCTCCTAGGATACAGCAGCCGGATCGTTAAGGCCTTCAACGAAGACCGTCTTCGCCAGCTTGGGCGCGTCCCGCCTATTCGGCTGGTTCAGCGGACTTGGTTCAATCCCAATCTTGAGCCGCTCTGGTCGGCCGTGCCAGCGCTCTTTGCCGTCCTCGTAGCCGTGGTCGGTTTCATGGTGTCCGCGCTTTCGATCGCCCGCGAGCGTGAGCTCGGAACCTTCGAACAACTGCTGGTTTCGCCGCTGCGCCCGTTCGAGATTCTGGTAGGCAAGAGCGTTCCGGCTCTCCTGATCGCGCTGACAAGTGCGAGTGCGATGCTTGTATTGGGACTGCTGTTCCTCAACGTCCCGATACGCGGCTCCTTGGCTCTGCTCTTCATTGGCATGGTCATGTATCTATCGGCGATTATCGGGATCGGCCTGTTTATCTCCTCGCTTGCCAAGACTCAGCAGCAGGCGATTATCGGGCTGTTCATGTACATGGTGCCGGCCGTGCTTATTTCGGGCTACGCCACACCGGTAGAAAACATGCCCGATTGGCTACAGGGTATCGCCACTACGATCCCCATCACGCACTTCATAGTCATCAGCAAAGCGGTATATCTGCGTGAAGCGCCCCTCTGGCTCTATTTCTCCCATATCTGGCCCCTGGCGGTCATTGCGGCCGTAAGCCTTTCGGCGGCTATCTGGCTGTTCCGCCGCCGAACGGGGTAGACTGTCCTATGAGGTGATTTTGTTCGCACATATATCGGGCCGTTTATGGTCGCGCACATTGTGCTTCAGGAGGGAAAGCCAGCTTGGCGGGACGAGGCAGGATCGTTTTTGGTGCCCGTGCTCTCCCACCGATGTCTTGGAGAGCCCGCAAGTGCTGCCACCATATCCTCCTTCCGATCCCCGCCTATATTCATTGTATTCGCCTTGCCCTCCTGCCGCGACAGTGCGAAGGACGGTTTTCAGAAGTCAGGTGTTCTGTGTGTTTGTCTCCGGAATGAATTGCGCTTGGACTCCGTTGAAGAACTTCGATCGACCGGAAAATTAGATGAACCAGAGCAAACTTTCCGCCACCGAAGGTGTAGATGAGGCGTTGAGGCCTATGGATGAAGCTGTGCGTCGGGCCTTGGTCGAGAGTCACGAAGATATGATGCGCTTCCTGGTGCGCCGCATGCGTGGGCGCCAGGAAGCCGAAGAAGTCCTGCAGCGCTTCATGTTGCGCGCCATAGAGAGGGCCGGCGATCTCCGGAACATCGACTCCGTGCGGGGGTGGCTGTCGAGAATTCTTGCTACGACGATTGCCGATTTTTACCGGCAGGCTGCGCGAAGCGGCAAGAACGAAACGGTCGTCGATCCGCATGATCTTGCGGAGATGGGCGAAGCGGCGGGCGTGCCCGATCAAGAGCTTGAAGCGGCAGTTTGTGACTGCCTCTATCGTCTTCTGCCGACTTTAAAGCCCGAATATGGCGAGGTTATTTGGCGCGCGGACCTCCTCGAGGAGCCGCGCGAAAGCATTGCCGAGAGCCTTGGCACGAGCGTCAACAACATCAATGTGCGCCTCCACCGCGCGCGTGGGGCATTGCGTGAGCGATTGCTGCAAATGTGCCGTACCTGCGTTATTCACGGCTTTCTCGACTGCGAATGCAAAGCCCATGAGGCCGCATCGGCGCACGTGTAAGCGTTGTTGAGAGGCGGCGTGTCTTTCCCAAGCGCTGACACGTTTTCTCAGCGAACGGTCCCCGGCGGGGTCTTCCACCCCGGTCCGGTGCAGTTCGGTTCACCCGATTGTTCCGCTCCGAGCGTCCACGAAGGGGGATCGCTGGCGGGGTAGGATGCGCGCAAGGCTTCGTCGATTGCTTCCTCGCGAACCCGGTGCGCATGCGAGGCCTTACCGGACTCGCACGTTTCGTTTTTCTTGGCACTCATATTTTACATCCGGATATTGCATCCGCTCCTATTGGGCCAGATTGAGTTCTCCGATTCCGAGGCTCTGTTCAGTGAGAGCCATCGAAACTGCGCGTTCGCTCTCGGCTGAGGAGAGCGCACGGATTGCATCGATTGTTTCGGGAATTACGATCGCCTGATTATCGACCATGTAATTGTAACAGAGTTCGGTGCCTTCAACCGATAGAATGTTGCTCCACAGGGCGACTTCGTAAAGGTCCGAATTGGGCCGACCGTGCATCGCCATAGCTTCCTTCACGCTGTTGAGTGCCGATAGACCGCTGCGCCCATTGATCAGAAGGATACGCGTCGAGGAGGCGAACGCCTCGAGGATTTCTTCCCGGCTCGCAGGGCGCGTCAAATCGACATACCAGCTATGCAGATGTGCGAGCGTTTCGGGCACCTTGACGGCCATCGTCACCACATCGAGGTCCGGATCGACCAGACGCGCATCGGGACCCTGATGGCTTGGAACAATGGGCTCGGGGACCAGCGTATTCATGATCCCACCCAGATGGCTTTCCCAGGGATCGGTTGCTCGGCGCATCAGCGTGCCACGCGCTCGTTTGAGCAGGCCGACCCGTTTGAGAGCGCCCAGTGTACGCACGATTGACATCGTGTTGCATGATACTACCCGGGTGGCTTCGCGCCCGACAGCGCCTTCGTAACTCGTTTCGGCGACGAAGGAATGGCCTGCGACTTCGTGCCTCTCGCCGCCCTGGATGATAAAGGGGCATCCGACGCGTCGGTATAGCTCCGCATTTTCGGCGCCGATGCCCTTGGGCGTGCAATCGACAATCACATCGGATTCCTCCGCGAGATTCTCGAGCGTCCCGACCACCTTCACTCCTGCGTCGCCGTAATTCGATGTAGCGGTCGGGCTGGCCGAATAAAGATCGACATCCTGCTGTGCGAGGCGTGCGATCCGCCAATCGGCGGCAATGTCTGCGACCCCGGTTAGAGACATGTCCGCTTGTTGCTCAACGGCACTCGCGACACGGCGCCCGATCACACCATATCCGACGACGCCGACGCCTATCTTCCTATTATTCCCGGTCATGTCCGCATTCTCCAAATCTCAATCGTATATCGCCGTAGGCGGGCGATCATGTGCTTACAGGGCGGGGGAACTGCTCGGCATCGTTGAGTTCGTCGCTCTCCAGGCCGAACTCTTCGAGTGCCGCAGCGATTGACTCTGACATGTCGATTGCGTTCGAGGGATGGTGCACGGCATTCGTGCTGACCACCTGCTTCGCCCCAGCGGCGAGCAGCTCGTCATAGGAATCCCCGGCGAATATCGGATGCACTACCACGCAGATGGGGGCTGCTGCTCCAGCGTTCTTAAGGAGCTCGACGGTTTCGACCAGCGTTCGCGCGCTTGACGCAATATCGTCGATGATCACTGGTTGCTTCCCCGTCATGTCGGGCAGGCTGCCGCCGCTGATGGAAACGTCGAAGTCGCCCCAGCGCCTTTTTTCGAGGACGGCGGAGGGAGCCTGCGCGCGCTGCGCGACATCCTGCACCCATTGCTCGCTCTCTTCGTCCGGACCGATGAGAAGAGCGTTGGGCGCATTTGTGCGTACCCAATTGGCGATCGTCGGCGCAGCGGATACGACCCGGCTTGGCACCGTATAGACGTCTTCGAGCGCTGCGATGCGGTGCAAATGCGGATCGACAGTTAAGAGAAGGTCGAAATAGGCCGACAAGAGCCGGGCGAACGACGTCGAGGATACAGCCTCACCGCTTCGGAAGGCTTTATCCTGCCGCATATAGGCCAAGTAGGGGGCGACAAGCGAAACACTTCGAGCCCCTTGGTTGCGGGCCGCCTCTGCCGCGATGAGTAGCGGCATGATTTTCGGATCGGGTCGATCCAGAGTGCAGACCAGAACCACGTCTGCGGCTTGTACCGGGCTGATGAGCCGAAGATAGGTTTCGCCGTCCGGAAACTGCCGATGCTCGATCTGTCCGAGTTCCGCGCCGTAAATCCGCGCAAGCTCTTCGGGCATTCCCGGGGCGGCGCTCAAGGAAAATATGATTCTTTTCATTATGCCTCCAGTTGAACCGCTGCGTTGTTTCGCAAGGCGTATGCGAAAGCGTAGTCGAGCTCGCCGCGGCTTTCGCCGTGGATCGTGAAGAGGGGTTGATCCTTCTTCACCCGTTCGCCCGGCCTGACATGGAGATAGAGGCCTGCGGTGGAGCGTTGTGGCGCACCCGCCAGCTTTGCGATCCGAGCGATGATCCGGTTGTCGAAACCGCTCACCATTCCCGCACGCGGAGCAAGGAAGTCGAGCGTCTGCGGAGCATAGCCCGGATCGCGAAAGCCACCTTGTGCTTCACAGATGGCCAGAAACTTGGCCTCCGCCACGCCTTCTGCGAGCAATCGCGCTGCCAAGGCATAGGCGTCGTCCTTGGGAGTCCCGCTCAGTTCAAATATTCCGGCAGCCAGCGCCAGAGCCCGATCTCGCAGATCCATCGGCGCATCCGGCTTACGGCCCAGCACGGCAAGTATGTCATGCGCTTCGAGCGCGGGGCCGATCCCTCGTCCCACTGGATAGAGTCCGTCGGTTTGAACCGTAGCCACGGTAAGGCCGCATTCGGATGCGACGCTCTTGAGCAAGTGCGCCAGGGCATCGGCATCGTCGGCACTGCGTATCTTGGCTGTCGGACCGACTGGCAAGTCGAGTAGCACATGGGTTGAGCCGGCGGCGAGCTTCTTTGACAGCACCGATGCGACCAGTTGCGCGTCGCTGTCGATATCGAGCGCCCGTTCGATCCGGATAAGGACATCATCCGCCGGACTGAGGTTGACGCTTCCGCCCCAGGCTACGCAGCCGCCTTCCTGCTCGACGACCCGCTTCATCGCGTTAACGTCCAGCATAACCGGAGCCATGGTTTCCATAGTATCCGCGGTTCCTGCAGGCGAAGTAATCGCGCGCGAGGATGTCTTCGGCATCGTAAGGCCTGCGGCGGCGGCGATCGCGACGACGATCGGCGTAGTACGGTTCCCCGGCAAACCGCCGACACAATGCTTGTCCACCACCTGGCTTGCCGGCCACTCCAATCGGTCGCCGGCCGCGAGCATTGCTTTCGTAAGTGCGGCTGTCTCGTGTACGTCCGTCGGTTGTGCGGCGAAGGCGGCGATGAAAGAAGCAATTTCGATGTCGGAGAATCGGCCTCCCGCAACGTCGGAGACAATCTGCCTCAGCCGTGCTTCGTCGAGCCGGTGTCCGTAAAGCTTGGCCCTGACATCGCTGAGGGAGGCGAGCGGTTGGGGATGCCTTACCGTGAGCGTATCTCCATCGCCCAGGCACAGCCTGTCCAGGAGCGGGAAGGGCATGCCCACTTCGTCTTCTGCAACCAAATCGTTTTTCGCACGATAAAGCGTAGCAAGCAGCGTTCTGCCGTTTGCGACAAGTTCAACCCTACTACGCGCCCGAAATCCCTCCGATTTGGCAACCGGACAGTCCTCGTGGATGAAGATAAGCGCTTCGCCATCGGTTTCGATCGGCAAGCCCCGTGCGCGCAAGGGGTGGTGTTCGCCCGCGTCACTGGCGATCGGGCTAGCAGAATTGCTGTGCATCAGAGTGCCACCTCTTCGCCGTGTTCCGGCACACGCGCGTTCCATCCCAGGCGTTCGGAAATGAGCAGTCGGAATGTATCGGACGCGGTTGCCTCGCCATGGGTGACGAAAACCTTGCGCGGCGGCGATCTGAATCCTTCGAGCCAGCGTAGAAGTTCGTTCTGATCGGCATGAGCAGACAGCATGTCGAGCTGCGCAACTTCGGCTCGGACGGGAACATAGCTACCGTGGATCTTGAGTTCCTTCGCCCCGTCGCGCAGCGCTGCACCCCGCGTGCCTCCCGCTTGGAAGCCCGCCAGGACGATTGTGTTGCGATGGCTTGGCGCATAGTGCTTGAGATGATGGAGTATCCGCCCGCCCGTCGCCATGCCGCTTGCCGAAATGATAATTTTGGGCATGGCGTCGCGGTTGAGTTGCTTCGATTCCTCTGCCTCACGAACATAGGTCGCGATACCGCACGCTGCGCGGCATTCTTCTTCCGTAAGTCTGTGTTCGCCAACGTGCTCGCAAAAGATCGAACTCGCATTGATGGCCATGGGACTGTCTAGATAGATCGGCAGCGCTGGGATCCTGCCTTTCCGTTGCAACTGTCCGAGGTGGTAGAGCAATGTCTGGGCGCGACCGACAGCGAAGGAGGGGATCAGCACTGTGCCGCCGCGCCTCACCGTCCGTCCGATAATCTCCTCGAGCAAGGTCTCCGGGTCGCCTTCTCCATGATGCCGGTTGCCGTAAGTCGATTCCGTTATGATGTAGTCGGCTTCACGGATGGGTTCTGGATCGACCATCGTGGCGCTGCCATAGCGACCGATATCGCCTGAAAATGCGACTTTAAGGTCTCCGCATCGCAGTTCTATGCTCGCGGCACCGAGGATATGACCCATCGGTCTGAAAATAGCGCTGCAATCCGGCGTCACCGCGACGGCTTTAGAAAAATCGACGCTTCTGAACGAATTGAGACAGGCTTTGGCGTCGGCTTGCGTGTAAAGGGGGCGGGGGTCGTCATGCTTGCTGTACCCCCTTCGCTTTGCATACCGCGCGTCGGCTTCCATCAGGTAACCGCTATCGGGCAAGAGCAGTTCGCACAGCCTGTGCGTCGCATGAGTGCTTATCACAGGCCCGGCAAAGCCATCCCGTACCAGGGCGGGTATATAGCCTGAATGATCCAGATGGGCGTGTGTCAGAAGGACAGCATCAAGCGATGCGGGATCGACCGGGAAGGGTTGCCAATTGCGGAGCCGGAGTTGTTTGAAGCCTTGGAACATGCCGCAATCGATCAGGATCCGGTGTTCTGGCGTTTGAAGCAAATATTTCGATCCGGTGACCGTTCCCGCCGCACCGAGGAAGCTCAGTTTGAAGCTCACTTTCGACCTTTCTCAATCCCGCTGCGTCAAATTGGCGCGCGTAGGTAAAGAGACGTGGTGGCCGGCCTGGGATTACACTGTTGTCTGTGGGATCGTCTATACAGGGGCCGCGAAGGAAAGGACTGGTGCAAACCCTCCGCCCGATGTGCGCATGTTGGTGGTCTGGCCCTGATACAGCCGGGCGGCTGCCATCAGTGCGCGCCCGGCATAGGTATAGAGCCGGATGTCGACCTTGAGATCGACGGGTTCGCCAGCCACGCTGACCCGGCGCAGGCTGGGCGCGGTGTAGCGCTGTGCAACGTAACCGCCACGAACGATTTCCTCCCAGACCTTCTTGGTCAGTTTTGCGCCGCGATAGGCAGCCTTGCTTCCATAACCGCCAGCCGGTTTGAAGAACCACGCCCGGCGTTCTTTCCAGAGCGTAGATGCGTTGTCAGGCTCGACGATCAGCGTTTCCGGAACGGCGCTGTGCAAAATCCCGGCATGCGTTTCCGAAACCCCGTGTGCGATCAGCCGATTGCGATCCGACAGAAACACTAAATTGCGTTTGTCGGCATAGAGGGCATGAACATGAGGATTTGGCGATACTACGACGCGGCCACTCAAATAGGCCTTTCTTAATGCGCCATTCGTAGGCTCTTGCAGTGCAAAATCGACCAATCGATTGTAGACAAAATCGACGGGCTGATCGTTCAACATCAGCGCATGGCCAGAAAAGGAAAGCTGCTCTGGCGAGCAGATGTCGACAGCGAATCCCGCGTTTTCCAGCAGCGTGCGCGCCGCGAGAAATTCCGGATATAGAAGCTGCGACTGCGGTTCTTCGTCGATGATTGCTATACGCCCTGGACGTCCCGTACCTCGCTGCGTCCGCCACTCTTCTTCGAATATGGAGGCGATCTGATCGTCGAAGGCGCGGCTCGGGTGGTGCGCGAGGAAAGCTGTTTCCGCGGTAGGGCAGCAGCTTTCCTGTGCGTCGGCCAGGATGGCATTCAAAAATGCGCCTCCGGCATTGGTGTTGATCTCGATGAGCTTTGGTCCATCGGCGGTGAGGTGGAAATCGTAACCCATGAACAGACCTCTGATGCCAAAGTCATGGGCCGAAATAGGCGGGGCATAACCTAGGGCTGTCGAACGAAATCCGGGGTTGTGCGCGACTGCTTCGCTCGCCTCGACCACCAACATCATGCGGTCCAGTACTTCTCTATCGACGAACACAGGGGAACTGGAGAACAAATGCGGATGCGATGCGAGAACGGCCTCGCCGAAACCAGGCTCCCCGATGCGCTCGTCGAGCATCCGGACGAGCGCTGCCGTGTCGAGCGTAATGCACAGACAATCGACGTTGGCATTTTGAGCGTTGAGCGTGGTCGTGGTGGAAATAGTCAAATTCTGGATCTCATCAATGGATTTTCCCAAGAGGCCGAGTTCCTTTGGATATAAGGCACAGTTCCGATAGCATATCGCATCCGCGTCTCTCTTCGCCTGTTACGAAAGTTCGGAATGTCTATATATCGCCCGCAAAGTCAGCTCATCACCCACGAGGTTTCCAATCAACCTCCACCTCTTGAAGACTTCGATGCCTTTGCACTCGACCAGCCCTTGCGCGATGCACTGGACCGCACAAGCGCGAAGAAGCATGGCTCTCGTCTCTCGGCTTTCGGCAAGAAGGTTGGCAGTGCGGAGGTAATCGAATGGGGGCGGCTCGCCAATGAAAATCCCCCGCAGTCGAGGGTATTTGATCGCTTCGGGCATCGTATTGACCAAGTCGAGTTCCACCCAGCCTACCACGAGCTGATGCGCCTCGGGTTGGAGGGGGGCGTCTCTGCGGCCGCATGGAAAGAAGCAGAAGGCGGACATGCGCTGCACGCCGCGCTGCTTTATCTTATGACGCAGGCGGATGCCGGCACCGTCTGTCCGATGTCTATGACCTATGCGGTTGTCCCGGCCCTGCGCGTCGAGCCGACGATTGCGAATGAATGGGAGCCTCGCGTGACGCGCTGTCGCTACGATCCTCGAGTCATCCCGGTCGGCGATAAAGAGGGCGCGACCATGGGCATGGCGATGACCGAGAAGCAGGGCGGGAGCGACGTGCGTGCAAATACGACACGCGCGCGTTGTGTCGGGGAAGGAGAGTACGAGCTGACAGGGCACAAATGGTTCTGTTCCGCGCCAATGTCCGATGCCTTCCTGACGCTGGCCTATGCCGAAGGCGGATTGACCTGTTTTCTGGTTCCGCGATGGCGCCCTGACGGCAGCCGCAATGCCATTCACATCATGCGACTGAAGGACAAGCTGGGCGATCGCTCGAACGCGTCGTCTGAAATCGAGTATCACGGTGCTCTCGCGCAGCGTGTTGGCGATGAAGGCAGAGGGGTGAGGACGATCATTGAGATGGTGCAGGGCACACGCCTTGATTGTATTGCAGGCTCTGCCGCCGGAATGCGTGCCGCCCTCGTGCAGGCAATTTGGCACACTCGACATCGCAGTGCATTCCAGCGGCGGCTGTCCGACCAGCCAGCAATGCAGGCCGTGCTTTCTGACCTTGCGCTCGAAGCCGAAGGTGCCTGTGCTCTGACTATGCGCATAGCTTCGGCATTTGATGCCGCGGCGAAGGGGGACGAAAAGGAAGCAGCCTTTGCCCGCCTCGCGACGCCAATCGCGAAATACTGGGTCTGCAAACGCCAACCCGGCTTTGTCCACGAGGCCCTCGAATGCTTGGGAGGGGCCGGATATGTCGAGGAAGGACCCATGCCTCGGCTGTTCCGACAGAGTCCCTTGAACGCGATCTGGGAAGGCTCGGGCAATGTCATTGCGCTCGACGTTTTGCGCGCGCTTGGCCGCGAACCCGATGGTTGGGAAGCGTTTCGCGGCGAATTGGTCCAAGCTTCCGGCGCGCATGCGTTGCTCGATACGACGATTGAAAGGCTGGACACGCTTTTGGCCGAGGGATTGCCTAAAGAAGCAGACGCTCGGCGGTTTGTCGAAATGGCTGCCCTCGCGCTTGAGGCCGTCTGCCTCAGGCATGCTCCTCCGGCGGTATTTGACGGCTTCTGTGCAGTGCGCCTCGATCCCGCAGCCCGCGCCTTCGCGTATGGTGGCAGCGGCGTTGGGCTGGATCACCATACGATATTGTTGCGGGCCTTGCCGACCACTTGAGTGCTGCGCTCTGCCCACGAAGGAGGCGTCATGGAACATTGCTGATCAGACCGACAGCTGATTTACGTCGTGTTCAGTTTCCTGCCGTATTGTCTTGTCCGGAGACGAAATCCCTTCCAGGCGCGTTCGTTTCAGCAAAAGCGCATTTACGGCGACGAGAGCCGAACTGCCCGACATGGCGATCGCAGCGACCGCAGGGCTGATGATGAGTGGATAGAATACGCCCGCCGCCGCCGGGAAAGCGACGACGTTGTAAGCGACTGCCCAGAAAAGATTTTGATGCATCTTCCGCAGAGTTGCACGCGACAGTTCCACTGCCCCGACGACATCGTAGGGGTCGCTGCGCATCAGGACGACATCGGCGCTTTCCATGGCAACGTCGGTACCCGCGCCGATGGCAAAGCCGACGTCGGCCTGGGTGAGCGCGGGGGCATCGTTGATCCCGTCACCGACCATTCCAACCCGCTTACCCTGCGCCTGCAGTTCCTTTACCTTTTCCGCCTTCTGGCCCGGAAGAACATCGGCTAGGACGATATCGATACCCAGCTCTTCGGCCACGCGGCGCGCCGTTCCTTCGTTGTCGCCGGTAAGCATGGCTACCTCGATGCCCTTGGAGTGGAGCTTCTCGATCGCCTGCCGTGCAGTCGGCCGCGGTGCATCGGCTATCGCGATGAGGCCCACGAGACGGCCCCGATAGGCGACGTGGACGACGGTCCGCCCAGCGCCCTTTAAATCCTCTGCGCGCGAAGAAAGATCGCCGATTGCGACATCGTTCTCGTCCATCAGTCGACGATTGCCGAGCAGAACCGTCCCATCTCCCAAGTCGGCCTGGGCACCCCTGCCGTCGATATTGAGGAAGTTCTCCGCACGAGGTGCGTCAAGATGTTTTGCGTGGTCAAGAATGGCAATCGCGAGTGGATGCTCCGATCCCCGCTCGACAGCGGCAGCATATTTGAGAACGTCATCGACCTGTTCCGAAGCAGCCGGTACGACATCGACGACGCGCGGTTCGCCCATCGTCAACGTGCCGGTCTTGTCAAAGATCACCACGTCGAGTTTGGTCGCGTCCTCGAGCGCGGATGCATTTTTGAAGAGAATGCCATGCGTCGCGCCCAAACCCGTCCCGACCATAACCGCCATCGGTGTCGCCAGCCCGAGCGCGTCGGGACAGGCGATCACGAAGACGGTGATGCTCAATGTTACGGCGAAGAGCAGGGTCTGGCCGATCCACCAGAACCAGACAGCGAAGGTAAGGAGGCCGATGACGATCGCAATCAGGACGAGCCACTGCGAAGCACGGTCGGCGAGCAGCTGGGCTGGCGCTTTGGAATTCTGCGCCTCTTGGACAAGCTTTACGATTTGCGCGAGCGCCGTATCGGCACCGACTTTGGTCGCCCGGTAGCGAAAGCTGCCACTCTTGTTGATCGTCGCGCCGATGACGGTGTCGCCAGGGGCCTTGCCCACCGGCATGGACTCGCCGGTCAGCATGGACTCATCGACTTGGGAACTGCCTTCGATCACTTCGCCGTCGACCGGTATCTTGTTGCCCGGCCGGATGATGATGAGGTCGCCTTGAAGAACTTCCGCCGTGGGGATTTCCAGCTCTTCGCCGTCGCGCTCGACCACCGCCATGGGTGGTGCCAGGTCGAGCAGTGCCCGGATCGCCTGCGAGGCACCTGCTCGCGCGCGCATTTCCAGCCAATGGCCGAGCAGAATGAAAACCAGGAGCACCGCGACTGCCTCGTAGAACTGGACGCCGGGGAAGAAGAACGTCGATCCGACGCTGAAGAGATAACCCGTGCCTACCGACAGGACGACCAGAACAGCCATGTTCAGAATGCCGTTCCGTAACGCCCGCCAGGCGGCGATAAAGAACGGCCATGCGGGATAGATCACAGCCGCGCTTGCCAGCCCGAAGAGCCAGTGTTCCAGCGCGATGCCGAAGGGCGGTGCAGGCGGTGTGAAAAACCCGCCCATTGGGGAGTAGATGAAGATCGGAACTGTAAAAAGAAGCGCGATCCAGAACCGGTTGCGCATATCGCGCACCATGTCCTGCATGTCCATGCCCCCGCCGTGCCCCATTTCGTGGGCCATTTCGTCCTTGCCCGATGGGGCCATGGAGCGGTGTGAATGCCCAGGGGCATCTCCAGCGTGCTCCGCAATTGTCCGCCCTGAGCTTGGCGGCGAACAGACGTGTTTCGGTGTGATCGAGCCGTTGCAACGGAAGCCGCAGCGCGAAATGGTGTTCCGCAACCGATCCGGATTGGTCAATCCTGGGTCGAAATTGACGGTTACGCTCCCTCCTGCCGGATTGGCATTTGCCGAAATGACACCGGGTTCCTGAAGAAGCTGCTTTTCGACCCCCAGATGATCGAGCTCTTCAAATAGGCCGCCGACTTCAAGCGTCAGTGTGGACAAACCAAAATCCTTTCTCGCAGGAAGAACACATATGGATTCAGATTCAGACGATATCCGCTTGCCTGTCTTACACTTCCCCTTTCGCTATATTCGCGCCGAGTGCCTTCGGCGGATCTGTGCGGGTGATATTGCGGTCCGTGGGCAAGGATCGCGAAGCGATGGGGCTGCGAGGAGGTCCAGTCGGCGGAGTCGCTACAATCGGCCTGTCGCAGCGTTCGCCCAGCTTCAATGGCCGAAACCACGCGCCAGATGTCTGCCTGCAAGCTTTTCCAGTTCCAGAACGATGAACAGCAGCAGCCCTGATCCGATTGCCATTGCTCCATCGATCGGATCCAGCGGTCGCGTGTCGAACAATGCCTGCAGCGGTGGAGCATAGGTGAAGGCAAGCTGCAGCAAGACCACGGTACCGACACCCGTCAAAACTGCCGGAGTGCCCAGCAAACCGCCCCAAGAGAGAGATGCACCATGCCGATATCTGATGCTGAACAGATAGAAAATTTCCATGACGACTATCGTATTTACAGTGAGAGTCCGCGCAGATTCCAAAGGTAGGTTGCGGCTTGCAGCCCAGAAGAAAGCGCCGAATGTACCGATTACGAACAGCACCGATACAAACACGATACGCCAGACTACAAAAGCTGAAATGACCGGCTCATCGATCGACCGCGGGGATCTGCGCATCGCTCCCGGTTCGGGTGGCTCGAAGGCAAGTGTAAGGCCCAGCGCGACCGCGGTCACCATGTTGATCCATAAGATCTGGACAGCGGTCATGGGCAATGTCAGCCCAAGAAGGAGCGCGCCGATTATTGCAAGCGCCTCACCACCATTGGTGGGCAGCGTCCATGCGATGACCTTTTGCACGTTATCATAGACTGTCCGGCCTTCTTTCACAGCGTCAACGATCGAGGCGAAATTGTCATCGATCAACACCATGTCGGCTGCTTCCTTGGCGGCTTCAGTTCCCTTCTGACCCATGGCCACACCCACATCCGCTCGCTTCAGTGCCGGAGCATCGTTAACTCCATCTCCTGTCATCGCCATGATGGCGCCGCTGGCCTGCAGTGCCGTGACCAGTCGCAGCTTGTGTTCCGGTGTTGTGCGAGCAAATATGTCGGTGTTGCTGATGGCGCTCTGCAACGCTTTATCGTCAAGCTTATCCAGATCCGCGCCGGTCAGGGGCGCTCGCGCTACCCTTATCCCAATCTGGTCGGCAATTACTGCAGCGGTCGCGGCATGGTCTCCCGTGATCATTTTCACCCTGATACCGGCGCTCTGGCAGCCGCGGATTGCCGATAGCGCTTCAGCACGAGGCGGATCGATCAGGCCTATCAATCCAAGTAACGCAAAGCCTTCTGCCACCTCAGGGAAAGACAGGGTCTCGGTTCCAGATGGCATATCCTTGGTGGCAATCGCTATGACCCGCTGCCCATGGCTTGCCATTTCCTCCACCCGTGCCCGCCATTCGTCTTGGTCGATAGCGCGCGCGCCCTCAGCCGCGCCTTGGCGATCGCACATTGTGACGATGCGTTCCGGAGCGCCTTTAAGGCAAATGAAGGTCCCTTGACCGTCAGGCTTGCTGTGCAGCGTGGCCATGAAACGATGGTTGGCATCAAAGGGAATTTCGTCGAGACGAGGATAGCGCTGGCGGACTGGCCCTGAATCAAGTCCAGCTTTGGCCGCAAAGACCACAAGCGCACCTTCCATCGGATCGCCTTCGACGTGCCAACCTGAAACGCTCTTGTATAAGCCTGCGTCGCTGGCAAGCAGGGCCGTGCGAGCTAGTTCGGTCAGCGGGCGATGTTCGGAAAGCTGTATCACTAGGCCATTGCGTTGGATCTCTCCATCTGGTTCGTAACCGACACCGCTCACTGCGTACGAACCCATGTCGATCGCGACGGCCGTAACAGTCATTTCATTCCGAGTGAGTGTGCCGGTTTTATCGGTGCAGATTACCGAGACCGAACCGAGGGTCTCGACTGCGGGAAGCCGTCGGATGATGGCCTTCCGCGCTGCCATGCGCCTAACACCGATCGCCAGAGCGATGGTCAGAACGGCGGGAAGACCTTCAGGAATTGCCGCTACCGCAACGCCGATAATAACAAGGAACGCCTCTTCCGGTGCGTAACCCCGGACCATTACGGCAAAGGCGAAAATTACCACCGACAAGACCAGGATTACAAAGGTCAGGCGTCGTGCAAAGACATCTATCTTCCGCAGCAAGGGTGTCCTGAGCGTATCAACACTTCTGACAAGCGCGCTGACGCGTCCCAATTCGGTAGCGCCGCCGGTGCCGACGACCACGCCAGTCCCTTGTCCGGCCACCACCAGGGTTCCCGAAAACACCATCGAGCTGCGGTCTCCTAACGCTGTATCCGAGCCGACAGCATGTGGCGATTTGGCGACCGGTACCGATTCCCCAGTCAGCGCGGCTTCGTCGGCCCTTAGGTTTCTGGTCCGGACTAATCGCAGGTCGGCCGGGACTTTGTCGCCCGGGCCGAGAAGGACCAAGTCTCCGCGAACGAGACCTTCCGCGTCGAGCGTTTTCCGCTCTCCGCTTCGGATGACTGTGGCGTTTGGGGAAAGCATGGCCCGAATGGCGTCGAGCGCAGATTCTGCGCGCCCCTCTTGTGCGAAGCCGATGACGGCATTCAGCAGGACCACAGCCGCTATTACCCCCGCATCTAGTCGGTGCCCGAGCGCGAAGGTGATGATTGCCGAAGCAAGAAGGACGTAGATGAGCAGGTTGTCGAATTGTGAAGCGAAACGCCTTATTGGCCCTTTGGCGCGGGCCGGGGGAAGGCGGTTTGGCCCCGTGGCGGCGAGCCTCCGCGCAGCTTCGGAGTCAGCGAGCCCTCGATGATCTGCTTCCAGAAACTTCAGAACCTGATCGACAGGCAGGGCATGCCATGCTTGCGTTTTGTCCGCAGTGACTTGTGAGGGACGAGCAGGTTTGATCATCGGCTTGTGAGAGACTTCCGGGAGTATGTGTTGCGTTTGGAAGGACGCAGGACAGCTGGAACCCTGACAGCGGTCATATGCCGTCCGTAAAGGTCCACATCGGACGATATAGCCGAAGGTGTGAGGAAGCCGACAAGTCGTTTCCTCACCTTTCCGCTATAACAGAGAACGGACGCCGCCAGTCGATTGGTCTTACAGTTCGCTTTCGGCTGAGTGATTGGAGCGCGTCCAAAGCCGTGCTCGCCGTCCGGAAGAGCGAGGTCCTGCGCGGTGTAATGTATAGACCTGCAAGCCGTCATATCCATTACATTAGGAGTGAGGGTGGTGTGCTGAATTTGGCAAATTGGGGCTGGAGAAGTGCAGCCGGTGCAATCGTTATCGCAAGCTTCGTGGGCAGGCCGACCGCAAGTGTCGCCGGCGTCGTGGACGGGTTCAAGTCCTCAGGTGATGTTGCGGTTTACCTTGGTGTCGTACCCGCGGCGACTGTACGTGGACATCCTGCCGGTCACCCTGAATCGAGCATGCACGGCGGTGCTCCGACTAGCGTGCATAGTGTGCACATCGTCGCCGCAGTTTTCGAGAAAGCTTCCGGAAGGCGCATTACCAATGCCAAGGTCACAGCGCATATTACGGAGCCTGGTGGTTTCCAACGAGTGGTGCGTCTTGAACCGATGACCGTGGCAGGGGCCTTGACTTATGGTGGCTTCACAAGCTTTTCCCGGGGGAACGACTACCAAATCGGTATCAAGATGGATTGGCCGCCTCACATGGAAGCGCCCCAATCACCCTCAACTCCTCCTCGGATGCACCGCGTTCGAAGCGTGACGGTACACTTCGACTACGCGCATGACTGAAATATTTTACGATTTGTGCTCACCTCCTTCCACTGCCGTATCGCAGTGTACGATCAGGCTGTATTTGGCGCTGGTCTGACCGGCCAGAAGATCCTCTGAAGGCAAGGCTGGTGTTGTCGTCTGGGAATCGCATTGGCGAAACGCGTCGGATCTATCGTCGACAATCTTCAGGGTTGGGAAGGGCGTGATAACGAGTTGGCTCATTCTTGCAGCATTGTCGCCCTTGCTGGCCGTCTTGCTTCTGCTCGTCGGTCTCCGGACGTCTGCATCAAAGGCTATGGCTCTGAGCTATGTGATTACGATCGTGGCGGGTCTCGCGGTATGGCGGATGCCCATCCGGACGATCATTGCGGCATCGATCGAGGGTCTGGCGATTGCCGCCTCGATCCTCTGGATCGTGTTTGGCGCCATCCTTCTGTTAAAGCTATTGATAGAGGGAGGGGCGATGCAAAGGATCCGCGAGGGATTCTCGTCGATTTCTTCCGAGCCGCGTGTTCAACTCGTCCTCGTAGCCTGGGTTTTTGGCGCGTTTCTCGAGGGGGCTGCAGGCTTCGGTACGCCGGCGGCGATCACGGCCCCCCTGTTGGTTGCCTTGAGATTCCCACCATTGGGCGCCGTGACGCTGGCGCTTGTGGCAAACAGCACGCCCGTAGCATTTGGCGCGATTGGAACTCCCGTGGCGATCGGACTTGTTCAAGGACTGAATCAAGGCGGTGCAGGCGAGATACCCGCAGGTTTGGTTGAACGCGCGGCCGTGACGGCGGCTGGCATCGATCTCTTGGTTGGTTCGTTCGTACCCTTCGTATTGATCCTCATCTATTCGCGAATTTTCTCCGATGAGCGAACCTGGCGCAGTGGTCTGGGCTACTGGCGTTTCGCGCTGATTGCCGGTTGTGCGTACACGCTGCCAGCCTTTCTCGCGGTCAGCTTTCTCGGTCCAGAACTTGCCACACTCTCTGGCGCGCTCATCGCGATCATGATCGTGGTGCCGATCGCAAGGCGTGGCCTGCTTCTTTCACCTGCTCTTGTTGGTGCGCGCGGTACCATACACCCCGTGAAGACCTCGTCCCTATCGCTTCTTCACGCTTGGGTTCCCTATCTGTCTCTCACCGTGCTACTCTTGTTGAGTCGGATAGAGCTCCTGCCGTTCAAGGAGGCTCTTCAAACTGTGACGATCGGTTGGACCTCCATCTTGGGGACGTCGATCAATGCGTCGGTTGCGCCATTCTACTTACCGGGCACCATGTTCGTCATTGCAGCCCTGGTCGCGATCGGGGTGCTTTCCCTTGAGAATAGGAAGATCGTCCGTGCAGGGCGCGCAACGATTAAGGCCACAATGACCAGCGGACTGACGCTTGCCGCCGCCGTGCCAATGGTCCGTGTTTTTGTGCACTCTGCCGATAATGGCGTCGGATTGGACGGTATGCCGATGGCGCTGGCTGGTCTCGCGGTCGATGCCGCCGCTTCGCGCTGGCCATTCTTCGCCCCATTCATCGGTGCCTTCGGTAGCTTTCTGTCTGGTAGCGCGACGTTCAGCAACATGACCTTCGCGGCATTTCAGCTGACCGCCGCCGACCAAGGCGGCTTGCGGCCTGACATTGTCCTGGCGGCCCAAATTCTGGGTGCGAGTGCCGGTAATATGGTCTCTGTGGTGAACGTGGTCGCCGCAGCTGCCATAGTCGGTTTGTCGGGCCGCGAGGGAGCAATCATCCGACTGACGCTAATCCCGATGCTCGGATATGCGGGAGCTGTAGGTCTTTTCGCAATGTTCCTTATGAGCATCACAACATGATCGACCATCTGATCCATCTTATTCTACTGCTTTTGCTGGCCAGATTTCTCGGCGAAGTGGCAGCCCGGCTCGGTCAACCGGCGCTCGTTGGCGAGATATTGGCCGGACTCCTGCTCGCACTTGCGGCCCTTTATGGAAATGCCTCATTCCTCCTTGAGCTTGCCGACAGCACCTTCCTCGATCTCGCTGCGGAATTTGGCATATTCTTCCTGTTGCTGCTTGCCGGGCTTGAAATCGCGCCAAGTGAGCTCTTTCGACATTCAGCACGTTCGGTTGGAGTTGCGCTTGGCGGCGTGGTGGTTCCGCTAACGCTCGGCTTCGCCTTGGCATGGGTGGTCATTCCCGAGAATCCGCTACTGTTCGTCCAGGCCCTTCTGGTCGGGGTGGCGCTCGCTATCTCTGCGGTACCGGTCGCCATCGGCGTCTTCATGGATCTGGGTATGTTGCACACCTCGACCGGCCGTACAGTGGTGGCGGCCGCAATACTCGATGATGTGGCCGGCCTGGTCTTGCTGGCGCTTCTGGTCGGAGCGATCACCATGGGAAGTGTTCCAGGCATCGAGGCCATGATTTGGGTCGTTGGCAAGGCCGCGCTCTTTTTTCTGATAGCAGGCACGACCGGATATTTTGCGGCGTCTAGGATAGCCGATTTCGTCGCGCGGCTAAGGGTCCCGGCTTCCGAATTTTCTGCCCTGCTTTTGCTGGCGCTGGCGTTTTCGGGACTTGCCGAGATGCTCGGTTTGGATTTCATTTTGGGGCCATTCGTGGCCGGATTGTTTTTCGACGCGAAAAATCTTGGAGCCGCGCGATTTGCGCGCCTCAAGGCGACCACAAGCGACATGACGCTTGGTCTGTTCGCGCCGCTCTTCTTCGTTTCGATTGGCATTCGAGCCGACTTTGCGGCTCTGACAGTCATGCCCGGCTTCGTCATCTCGCTAATCGTCATTGCGCTTCTCGGAAAAGTCTTGGGAGCGGGCGTCCCCGCCTGGTTGTCGGGACTTACGCGCAAAGAGGCGTTGGGAGTGGGCATCGGCATGAGCGGCCGCGGCGCGGTTGAACTGGTGATTGTCAGTATCGCTTTAGAAGCCGGGCTGTTCGATCATCCGGATCCCGTGATTGCTAATCTGTTTTCCGCTCTCGTGCTCATGGCGCTCGTCACGACCATACTCACGCCGATTGGCCTGCGCTTTCTTTTCCGGAACGATGAGAATTCTGGACTGTAATGTGGGGCCACAAAACCCGTCTCAAAATGGACGGCTCCGGGGCGCCCAAATCGCCCATCCGCGAAGGGCTCCGGCCGAAATAGCAAGCTTCCAATCCGGAGAAAATCATGAGCAATGTCTATATCGCTTGGTTTGAGGAAATCGGTCAGGCAGATGTCGAGCTCGTCGGCGGCAAGAACGCTTCTCTCGGTGAGATGGTGGGCGCGCTCTCGCGGCGAGGAGTCCGGGTTCCAGGAGGCTTCGCAACGACGGCAGATGCCTATCGCGCGTATGTCGAGGAAAACGGCATCGCGCCGGAAATAAGGCGCTGGATCGAAGCGCTCGATAAGGGACGCGCATCACTCCAAGAGGCAGGAGCCGCGATCCGTCACGCATTTCTCGAAGGCGCTTTTCCAGCGGCAATCGAGAGGGCAATCGGCGACGCTTACGATTCGCTCTCGCGTCGTGCAGGACAGGAGGCCCTTGGCGTCGCCGTACGAAGTAGCGCAACAGCCGAGGATCTTCCCGAGGCAAGCTTTGCGGGCCAGCAGGAAACCTTTCTCAATGTGAGCGGAAGACGCGCGTTGCTTGATGCGTGCCGGCGCTGCTTTGCCTCGCTCTTCACCGATCGGGCTATCAGCTACCGGGAGATTCAGGGTTTCGATCATATGAGCGTTGCCCTGTCGGTCGGTATTCAGCGCATGGTACGTTCTGACCTTGCGGGTTCGGGGGTCATGTTCTCTGTCGACACCGAAACGGGCTTCCCTGACGTTGTCGTCATCAGTGCCGCGTGGGGCCTGGGCGAAACGGTTGTCCAGGGTTCAGTGGATCCCGACACTTTTCGGGTTTTCAAGCCATTTCTCGAGCGAGAAAGCCTCGCTCCTATCATCGAGCGGAGCCTGGGCGCCAAAGAGCGCAAGATGGTCTATGCTCACGGCGGTAGCGTGAGGACCCTAACCAAGAGAACCACGCGCCGTGAACGTGAAACTTTCGTTCTGACCGACAGCGAAGTTCTTGAGCTTGCTCGTTGCGCAAAGATCATTGAGGAACATTACGGCCGTGCCATGGACATGGAATGGGCCAAGGATGGTAAAAGTGGGGAACTGTTTATTGTTCAGGCTCGCCCCGAAACGGTGCAGGCGAGCCAAGAGCTAGGAAAGCTCGTCAGTTACAGGCTCAAAGAACGCGCCGAGCCGATCCTTACCGGGGCGGCAGTTGGAGAGGCAATCGCCACCGGCGAAGTCTGTGCGATCCGTGACGCTTCGCAGATTGGTGCCTTTCGCGATGGAGCGATTCTCGTCACCGGGATGACGGACCCCGACTGGGTCCCGATCATGAAGCGTGCGGCTGGCATCATCACCGACCATGGTGGAACGACGAGCCATGCCGCTATCGTCAGTCGCGAGCTTGGTGTGCCGGCGATCGTGGGAAGTCAAGTTGCGAGCCGTCTTCTTCAGGACGGGCAGATGGTAACGCTATCCTGCGCCGAAGGAGACCGCGGTGTGGTGTATGATGGGGTACTTGCGTTCGAAGCGACCGACATCGACCTCACCGAGCTGCCCGAAACACGCACGGATATGATGCTCAATATCGCCAGTCCGGCCGCTGCAATGCGCTGGTGGCGCCTTCCCGCGCGTGGCGTAGGCTTGGCGCGAATGGAGTTTGTCATCAACCATCTCGTCAAGGTGCACCCCATGGCCCTGGTCGAGCCTGAGCGTGTTGTCGATCCTGAAGAAAGGACTGCGATCAGCGAATTGACGAGGGGCTTTCAAGACCCTGCAGAGTATTTCGTCGACACGCTGGCGCTGGGTATTGCGAAACTCGCTGCCCCATTTCATCCGCAACCCGTGATCGTCCGCCTCAGCGATTTCAAGACCAATGAATACGCCCACCTGCTCGGCGGTGCAGCCTTCGAGCCTGATGAAGAGAATCCGATGATTGGGTGGCGCGGCGCCTCGCGCTACTACAGTCCCGGTTATCGGTCTGGGTTCGAACTTGAGTGCCGCGCGATCAAGCGTGTGCGCGATGAGATCGGCTTCACCAATCTCATCGTCATGATACCCTTCTGTCGGACCATTGCAGAGGCTGATCGCGTGCTGGAAGTGATGGCGCAAAACGGTTTGCGACGCGAGGAGGGTGGTCTTGAGATTTACATGATGTGCGAAATTCCGGCCAATGTCTTTCTCGCCACAGAATTTGCGCGCCGGTTCGACGGATTTTCCATCGGATCGAATGATCTGACCCAGCTTGTCCTCGGAATCGACCGCGATTCCGACCTGTTGGCTGATCAATTCGATGAACGCAACGACGCGGTCAAACACGCTATCGCGGAAGCGATTGCCAAGGCCCATGCGGCGGGTATCAAGATCGGCATTTGTGGTCAGGCGCCGAGCGACCATCCCGACTTCGCGGCTTTCCTGGTCGAGCAGGGAATCGACTCCATTTCGCTGAATCCGGACAGCTTTGTAAACGCTCTGGGCGTGGTTGCTGAGGCAGAAGCTCGGCTTGAGAAAGGAAAGCACTCGTGAAAGTCGTCATTTTCGAGGCGGAAGAATGGGAGGTCCAGGCGTGCCGCCGCCTTGTCGGCGAATACGATGTCGAATGTGTCAAAGGGCGGCTCACTGCATCCGAGGCGGCAAAGTATGAAAATGCCGATGTGATCAGCACCTTCATCAATTCGCGGCTTTCAAGCGATGTGCTGGCTTGCTTCGCCGATCTGAAACTCATCGCGACGCGTTCGACAGGCTATGATCATATCGATCTTGATTGGTGCTCGCAGAACGATGTCGCGATTGCCAATGTGCCCGATTATGGTGACGTGACGGTTGCCGAACACACCTATGCGCTGATGCTGGCTGCTGCCAGACATGTCGTTACCGCCGTTGATCGGACGAGGCGAGGAGACTTCACTCAGGATGATCTGCGCGGCATCGAGCTGCGCGGCAAAATACTGGGTGTCGTAGGTACAGGGCGCATTGGTTTGCGCGCGATCGAGATCGCGCGCGGTTTCGGAATGGAGGTGATCGCTTATGATCTCAAGCCAGTCGCGAGCCTCGCAGACCAGCTGGGATTTAAGTATGTCTCATTCGGTGAACTCCTGGCCAAGGGCGACATCGTAACCTTGCATCTTCCAGCCACGCCCGAAACGGAAAACCTCATTTCGGATGCCGAGTTCGATCAGATGAAATCAGGGGCGCTTCTGATCAATACGGCGCGGGGCAATATCGTCAAAGTTCCAGCTCTGGTACGCGCGCTTGCCAACGGAAAAATACGTGCGGCAGCGCTGGATGTGCTGCCGCAAGAGCCGCTCATTCGCGAAGAAGCGGAGGTCTTTCGCGGCCCTGCGTTGGGCAAAGACAATTTGGAGGCGCTCGTGGCAAATCATGTGCTGCTGCGTTTTCCCAATGTGATTGTCACCCCTCACATCGCTTACAACACACATGAAGCTTTCGCGCGCATTATCGATACCACAATCGCCAATATTGATAATTTTGCTCGCGGATCTGGACAGAATCTGGTGATCTAAGTGTCGTGAACTCAAACCAAAATTCGGAATTACTGGTGAGAGGATTTGCTTGATCATCAATCAGTACGAATTCTTGGTTGGTCACTCGGCCGAATTTCTTGAGGGCTGGAGCTCGCCTCTGCGTATCTGAAACCGATACACCAATTCGTCGGGGGGAGGGTCATGCTTGAGTGCAATAGCTGTACACAACGACACGGTAGCGCGAAAAAGAGAACGGAACCGGCAGCAGGAGCGCGGGCTGTCGTTGAAAGAATCTTGTTGGTCGATTACCCCATGTATCGCCGACTGGCGCTCAAACGAATAGGCGATCTGTCGCAAGCAGATGATGTTCTTCACGGCTTCTGCCTCAAAGCGCTCGAACGCGCAACGCAGCTGCGCGATACCCGGGCCGTACACGGTTGGCTGCGGCGGCTGTTCGAAACGGCACTTCTCGACCATTATCGACAGGCAAGCCGCTTGCGGGCGCGGACGGTCTCTTTGGACGAAGGGGTGGGTAGCCTGGCCGACCAGCCGGGAGAGACGCTTTGGCTGGATGAGGAATTTGTCGTCCAGCATACACTTTCACGGATGAGGCCGGGCTACGCGGCGCTCATTCGGCAGGTTGATTTAAGTGCACACGAACCTGCTGCAGTTGCCGAAGAGCTTTCAATCTCTCCCAACAATCTGGCGGTACGGCTGCATCGCGCGCGCGCTGCGTTTCGAAACGCTTTGGCCGATAGTCCGGTAGCGCTGCATGTGTGATGAAGACCGGAACGCCGCCAACCAATGCATGGCGAGAGGAGTGTAATGGCGACGGTGCCGGTACGCCTTATGTGCGCAAACGATTCCTCCAGATCAAATCATCACATGAATCGACCGGAGAGCATCGGCCCTGTCGAGCTCCTTTTTCCAGCACGGCAATCCAAGCTTGCGCAGCGTCCGTGAGGCGCGCAGCATCCCGCTCGGTGTGCTGCCTCTTCCTCCCAGTGCATGTAGCGACTTATGAAATATTCGATTCGTCGCTTAACGGGGCTTTCGCGCACGGCCACAGACAATCCCCATGTCGACGATAGCGTTCTATCTTGTAATTGACTGGATCGCACGCATCGCGATCCTGCTTGCCGCTGTCCTGCGCGCACCCGCTGCGGTGACCCGCGCATGGCTGCCGCTGATGCTCGTTTTCCCGATCCCCGCTCTACTCCTCTCGCTGTGCTTCGTCCGCCCCGTCGCCTTGTCACGCCGCCGCAGGCGTCTGGAAGAGGCGCGGCGATTGCTGAAAACTGCGCATCGTGACATTTCGATGTCGAGCCATTGCTCCTCGCCCGAGCTCGCCAAAGACCTCACTCCAACGGCACGCCTGATCGAGCAGGCCAGAACATTTCCGGCTGTCGGGGGCAACTCCATCGATGTTGTTCCGGATTATGACGCGCTCGTCGATAGCTTCGTGCGGGATATCGAGTCAGCGACTGACCACATCCATCTCACGACTTACATTTTTGCCGACGATGCGGTTGGGCGACGGATTAGTGCGGCGCTCCGATCTGCGGCCCAGCGCGGGGTTCGATGTCGCGTTCTGATCGACGCCCTCGGCTCCTTTTGGTGGGCGCGCCGTGTTATCCGCAAGCTCAGGGCCTGTGGGATCGAGGTCAGACGCGCGCTTCCAATTTCCTTTTGGGGAGGTCAGTCCGTGCGCCCGGATCTGCGGAATCATCGCAAAATCGGCATAATCGATGGGCGTGTCGGATATATCGGTTCGCAAAACATCATCAGAGCCGAACAATCGGACGGTTCCCGGAATAAGGAATTCGTCGTCCGCGTCGCAGGGCCGATTGTGGTGCAGCTTCAGGCACTTTTCGCTACGGATTGGTTTCTGGAGACAGGAGAAGCGCTGACACAAGACTCCCTCTTTCTACATGGCCATGCGTCTGGAACGGCCCATGCGCAACTCGTTGCGGGTGGACCCGAATATGATGGTTACGTGTTCCGCCTTCTTCTGGATGCCTTCATTCACGCTGCACAGAAACGCATTGTCATCACGACGCCGTACTTCGTTCCCGACCAAGCCCTTGTCCTGGCTTTGGAAGCGGCTGTGCTGCGCGGCGTTGACGTGTCGCTTGTTCTGCCTGCGAAAGGTGATCATCGCTTGGTTGAGCTCGCTCAAAACTCGTTTTTCGATCACCTGCTGCGTACAGGTGCCAAAATCTATCTCTACAGGGATGGGTTGCTGCACGCCAAACATGTCCATGTCGATGGACAATTGTGCCTGGTCGGTTCCATGAACGTAGACCTGAGATCGCTCGAACTTAATGCGGAAGCCGGTATCATTGTATATGATAGGGCCTTCGCGCAGCGTGTTCAGGCGGAGAACGAGGCCAACATGGCCAGAAGTGATCTGCTTACACCTGCGGAATGGCAAGGCCGACCGGCCTATATGCGCTTCACCGAAAATCTGGCGCGGTTGTTCAGTCCACTATTGTAGCGATATTCTTCCGCACGTCGCCACTCCCTGCGCCTGACCCATGAAGGTGAGGCTGATACCACCGATCAGGGGGCATGTCCTCGATGCCCACCTAATAATCGGCCGATATGATGCGAAGACGCCGGAGGGTACAAGTCGATCACTCCACAAGTTTGATCGCAGGCGTTGGATAGTCCACGGACCGCTGCGCTGAACCCGGATGATGTCGCTTGCTTGCGAAAGTCGGTCGGATTCAGTCTCCTGATGAGATGGCACCTTAGGGATATATGTTGGCCGGGGACGGCGCCGATGAGAATCTGGGAGCAAGACCTGTCGGATGCACGGCTGCCGCTGGCGAAACAGCCTCCTGTCCCTTCAACCGCTTGTTCGGATCGTGGGCGGAATTCCACTCCGCTCCTCGACGAACTGGTCCGGTTCACGCTGGAAGCGCTCTAGGCATGCCCTCGAGCAGAAGAAATACGACCATCCCCTGAACTCCATATGAGCTTCGACGGTTTCCAGCGCGATGGTCGTTCCGCATACGGGATCAGTGATTTTCATGATTGTCTCCCAGACCATGTTCGCACCAGACGCAGGAGCAGTCTTGATGATCGCAGCTCGGATCTCGAAGGCTCGCCCGAAAGCGGTGTCGGGCGATCGGATAGAGAGCGTGATGCAGCAGTGATGGCGAATAGAGGCTATGAAGGAACCGCACCGTATCGCCGCCAAGCAGTTTCCTTGTGACGAAACCTCGCCCCCTGCGGCCTACCGTGTTGAAGAGAAATCGATTGACGATCGAAGCCTTCATGCCGCGCAAAAGATTGCCTCGCCAAAGCGCCTGATAGTCTCTGCCTTCCAAGAGGCTGCGGGCGGCGAGAACGCCGGAAAGAACCGAGTAACGCAGCCCAAACCCGGCGAGAGCATCCTGAAAGCCGGCATGTTCGCCTATGACAGGGTGTCCCCCTTGCAGTCCCGTGTGAGGAAATCGAAGATTACCGAATCCGCCAAACGGCCGTGGGTTCATCATTTTCAGGTCGGCTGTGTTTGCAAAGAACGCGCATGTACGTTCCACATAGAGTTTCTGTCGCTTGAAATCGGAAAATAGACAGCTGGCGACGGTCCCGCGCCCACGGTGGACCAGGAGATAAGCGTATCCAGACGGGGCGAGATCGTCGTCGAATACGATAAAGGCCCCGTCGGCCATGTCTGTGTCGAATACAAATCCAGAGGCAATGATGTCTGCCCGGCGCGGTCCCGCAGCGAGAATTGCCGACCCGGTAACGGTCTCGACACGGCTATCGAAGCGTACCTCGACGCCGAGCGACTGTGCTTGTTTCAGGAGGCCCTGCTCCAGGCTTTCGGGACCGCCTCCGCGTTCAACGAGATAAAAAAGAGGGCGATCGGAAGAGAGTTCGTGTCGCGTGCCTTCGGCGTCGAAGCCGTATCCCTTTTTGACAGGGTGCGCGAGAAACTCCGGTTCGATCCCGGCCCTTTGAAAATCGAGCAAGACGTCCGTCGTCGTGCTCCAATTTTCCAGCCCTTGGTAATCGGCATGGAAGCGCGAACCGAGCTGAGAATGCCATTCGTGCACGATCACCTCACGACCTCCTCGTGCGAGCACGATGGCTGCGGAAAGCCCGGCCGGGCCTGCACCAACCACTGTGACGGGTGAGGTGTCCGTCATGCGCCTTGTCTGGGTATCAGGCGCGCACGCGCGGCGCTCATGAACCTTGCCCGGTTGGCATGATGGCATCCCATTTCGGGATGAAGCGCGGAACCCTGTTCCTGTATTGACGGTATTCCTCGCCGAAGTCGGCTGCCACTTCGCGTTCCTCGCGTAGTGCCAAACGCCAATACATGACGACCAGGATTGGGAACATCGCCAGCGTCAGGAGCGTGGGCCACTGCACCAGAAATCCCAGCATGATGAGCACGAAGCCGACATATTGCGGATGCCGAATTCGGGCGTAAGGGCCGGTCGATGCGAGCGTGTTGGTTCGTTGGGCTTGATAAAGTGCGCGCCATGCGGCGGACAGAAGAATGAACCCTCCGCCTATCAGCCCGAAACTCAGAAGATGGAAAGGTCCGAAATGCGGGTTGCCGCGCCATCCGAACAGCATCTCCAATAGGTGTCCGGAATCGTGTGCGAGCCAGTCGACCGACGGGTAGTTGCTCTGCAACCAGCCTGAGAGAAAATAGATCGTGAGCGGAAAGCCATACATTTCTGTGAAAAGCGCGATAACGAAAGCGCTGAACGCTCCGAAAGAGCGCCAGTCTCGCCCCGTTCGCGGCTTGAAGAAGCTGAAGGCGAACAGGATGAAGATTACCGAATTGAATAGGACCAAGATCCACAGGCCGTAAGACGAGCCACTCATATCAGCGCGCCTCCCCATCGTTGGTGGCAGGGTCTCTTTCTGTACTGTGTGCGATCCGCTTTCCAGGAGCACCGTCACCGGATATCGTCCGGTCGGCGTGACCTTCCCCGTGCGGATCGCCTGATGTATGGCCGCCATGACCGCCGTGCATGAACAGGTGGATAATCATGCAGCCAGCGAGCAGCACGCCAAGAACCAGATAATTGCCCGGAATGTGCGCGCGGTGTTCGAAAAGGAGTAGGAAACCGATCACCGCGAGAAACGCGATCAGCGAAACGCCTGCCCTCGTTTTCATCAGCGGTTTTTGCCCTTCGGGCGTTTCGTGCGCCATAATCTAGGTCTTCCAACGTCTACCTTGCCCAGTTTTTAGGGCTTGGGATGATAGACGGTCGATCATCGACTTTCTTACAGCGCTCTTACATCCTCGTCCCGATCGCAACGCGCGCGACTCGTACTGTAAGCAACGTCCCATGCTGGCGTCCTTGAACTGGCACTGCCAATATGAACTCGAGGACCGGTATGGAACGGGGACGGACAGCAAGTAACACTATGACGTTCAGCTTTCTTGGGCTGATCACACCTACGCTCAAGGCCCTGCTACGGCGCGGACGCCTGACCATCATCGACGCTCAGGGAAGGAAGCGAAACGTGGATTCCGGTGCGTCCGGACCATCGGTGACGATCAGACTTCACAGTTCGACCCTGCCACTCAAATTGATGATTCGTCCTTCGCTCGCCTTGGGGGAAGCCTATATGGATGGGGCGCTCACTGTCGAAGAAGGCGACGTTCGGGACCTGTTGGCCATTGTCACGTCCGGTCTCGATGCGCTCGATCGTATGCCTTTTGAGCGGCTTCGGGCCTCGCTTTCGAAACTGACGACGGCCTTGACCGCGATCCGTCGGGGGCGTGCCGCGAAAAATGTTGCGCACCATTACGATGTTTCCAACGAATTCTACGAGCTCTTTCTTGATGAGGACTGGCAGTATTCTTGCGCCTATTTTAGCGATGGGTGCCACTCCCTCGAGCAAGCGCAGACTGCCAAGCGAGATCATATCGCGCGCAAGCTTATGCTGGAGCCGGGTTCGCGCGTACTCGACATCGGGTGCGGCTGGGGCGGCCTGGCGCTTGACCTTGCCTCAAGTTCCGATGCGCATGTCACCGGTATAAGCCTGTCGGAAGAACAACTCGCTCGCGCTCGAACAAGAGCAGCCGAAAGCGGAATGGATGAACAGGTGACGTTCGAATTTTGCGATTACCGCGATGTCGGTGGTAAGTTCGACAGGATTGTCTCTGTAGGCATGTTCGAACATGTCGGCCCGCCCAGTTATGCGCCGTTCTTCAGGTCTATCAGCCAGCATCTAGCGCCCGATGGAATCGCGGTAGTTCATTCGATCGGTCGTCGGACCCCACCCGGAGGGAGAGATCCGTGGATTAGCAAATACATCTTCCCCGGCGGATATATCCCCTCTCTTTCGGAAACCCTTGCTGCAGTCGAAGGTGCAGGGCTGTGGGTCGCTGATATCGAAATACTCCGCCTCCATTACGCTGAAACACTGCGGCACTGGTATGAGCGCTTTCAACAGCGGCGCGGGACCGTGGTGGACATGTTCGACGAGCGCTTTTGCCGCATGTGGGAGTACTATTTGGCGGCCTGCGAGATGATGTTCAGAAACGGCGATCTGATGGTCTTCCAACTGCAGCTCAGTCTACAGCGCGATGCCGTGCCATTGACACGCGATTATCTGTATAATCGCACAGGCGATGCCCAGTCGGACCCAGCGAGTGAACCGGCTTTGGAGTTCGGGAACCGGCGCTGTGCCAACGCTGGCGCGAGCTAGATGGTGGTCAAGGATCGATCGAAATGTCATCCGCCGCGTAGCGATGCTCCGGGGGGTGGTTTGGGGCAGGACAATTCTCGGTTATATCGAGCCATCAAGCTTGCATGTCGACGTACGGTCAAACGGTTTGTACCGGGCGGCGGCGCGGCGTTCCCCGTTTCCCTTCGCAAAATATAGCGACGATATTCATGCCCGCCCGGTTCTCCGCTGCTCTGGTGATGGTGTTGTGGGCATCTTGCTATCCTTTGATAACGATTGGGCTTGATAGCGCACCTCATCTCACCTTCGCCGCGCTGCGCGCAGTGATCGCGGGGATGACGCTTGTGGGATTTGCCGCGCTGCTACGCCAACCTCTGCCGCGTGACGGGCCGACGTGGGGATGGATTTCGCTCGCGGGCTTCGGAATGACCGGGCTTGGATATTACGGTATGTTCCACGCTGCCGAGTTCGTCGCTCCGGGTCTGGCGACGGTGATCGCCAATAGCCAACCTCTCATTGCGGCGGTTCTGGCGTTTCTCCTTCTGAAGGAGCGCTTGTCCGCAAAGGGCTGGATCGGCCTCGGTATCGGTTTCCTGGGCATTGCGGTCATTGGGGCACCGCAGATCGCAGACGGAAACCGATCGTCCTCGCTCGAGGGGCTGGCTTATGTCCTGCTGGCTGCGTCGGGTGTTGCTGTGGGCAATATCGCTATCAAAAAAATCTCGAAGAAAGCCGATGCGGCTGTAGCCATGGGGCTACAACTCCTGATTGGGGCCGTTCCGCTCGCGCTTATCGCGAGCTTGACCGAAGACCCCGCAAGAATTGACTGGTCACTTCGGTTCATCGCAAGCCTTGCAGGCCTGAGCATTCCCGGAACTGCTATCGCTTTCTGGCTATGGCAATATACGCTCGGGAAGATCGAGCTTACACATGCCAATGTCTTTAGCTTTCTTGTTCCCGTGTTTGGACTGACGATTGGCGTCGCATTCTTCGGCGAGCGTGTCACGCCGCTGATGGCGCTGGGGACCGCCATCGCGACCGCAGGTGTGATATTGACGAGCGCTCGCCTGCCAAAGCCCACCCCGAACTCGGGAAACGCCGATGAGGGATCATTCCAGCGGCGAGGCGCAGTTAGCGAAGAACGAGATCAGAGCGGCATATGATGGTGAGATTTCCAGCCGGGTGTGTGCCCGGAATACTAAGAGCGTTCATCCGGTATGATCGCTGTCCCGGCTTGTCCCGCGATCACAGCCCCTAGCTCTGTCAGCGCTCCGATTGCAGCTCTTTTCCCGGTTCGAGTGACAAAATCCACCGCAGCTTGGACCTTGGGTCCCATCGATCCTGCCGGGAACTCATAGGCGTCGACTGTTCCTGGCGTTACGGACTGGATGCGTCGCTGAGTAGTTTGGCCCCAGTCGCGATAGACGGCATCAACATCCGTTGCCATCACGAGCAAATCGGCATCGAGATTGTGCGCCAGCAAAGCACTTGCCGCGTCCTTGTCAATCACCGCCTCTACCCCGACGACGAGGCCGTCCGGGCTACGGGTTACCGGAATTCCGCCGCCTCCGGCACATATCACGATAGCCGATTTGTCCAGAAGCCAGCGGATGGGAGCTATTTCTGCAATGCGCCTTGGTGCGGGGGAGGGGACAACCCGGCGAAAATTCTCGCCATCGCGTTTTATCGCCCAGCCTTTCTCGCGGGCCAAATGCTGGGCCTCGTTGTCGGCGTAAACCGGACCGACGAACTTGGTTGGGTTGCCAAAGGCGGGATCGTCCGGTTCGACCTCCACCATGGTTAGCATCGTGGCAAGCGGCTTGTCCGGCGGTAGCCGATTTCTCAGCTCCTGCTCGATCATATAACCGATCATCCCTTCGGTCTGCGCGCCGAGGACATCCAGCGGAAAGGCCTCTTCGGGTTTGTAGGCCGCTCCCTGAAGAGCCAGCAAACCTACCTGTGGTCCGTTGCCATGAGAAATGATCAGTTCGTGCTCGTCCGCGAGCGGCGCCAAGGCGGCCGCCGCAATACGGATGTTCTCGCGCTGGTTGGCTGCCGTTAGGGCTTCCCCACGCTGCAGCAGCGCATTGCCGCCAAGTGCTACAACAATCCGCATGGGGTCAATCCCCGATCGTGGCGACAAGAACTGCTTTTATCGTATGAAGCCGGTTCTCTGCCTGTTCAAATTGAATTCCTGCAGGGGATTCGAAAACGTCTTCAGTTACCTCCATTTCGGCAATTTCGAATTTTTCGAATATATCTTTTCCGACCGTGGTGTCGATATTGTGAAAGGCAGGCAGGCAATGCATGAATTTGGTCGAAGGTTTTCCACTCGCTTTCATCAGATCAGCGTTTACTTGATAGGGAGATAACAATTTGATCCGTTCTTTCCAGATCTCGTCCCGCTCGCCCATCGACACCCAGACGTCGGTGTTCACGAAATCGCATCCAGCGACAGCCTCGGCCGGGTCCTCGGTCAGCGTCAGACGCGCTCCGTATCTCTCCGCCAAAGCCTCAGCGGGGTCCAGGTAATCGCGCGATGGCCAGAGCACTTTGGGCGCCGCAATGCGGACATCCATACCCATGAGGCATCCAGCAATCATGAGGGAGTGGCCCATGTTGCTACGTGCATCACCGACAAATGCGTAGGAGATATCGGATAGCGGTTTATCGGCATGCTCGCGCATGGTCATGAGGTCGGCCAGCATTTGCGTCGGGTGGAACTCGTCGGTCAATCCGTTAAACACCGGCACTCCGGCGAAAGCCGCTAGTTCTTCGACCTTCTCTTGCCCAAACCCGCGATATTCTATCGCATCATACATGCGACCTAACACGCGCGCTGTATCCTTCATCGTTTCCTTATGCCCGATCTGGGAACCGGTGGGGCCGAGATACGTGACGCCTGCGCCCTGATCCATTGCGGCCACTTCAAAGGCGCACATGGTACGGGTCGAAGACTTCTCGAAAACAAGACAGATGTTCTTGCGCTTCAGATGTTGCTGTTCGGTGCCGGAGTATTTTGCCCGTTTAAGGTCGCGTGCCAAGTCAAGCAGATGGCGCATGGCGCGCTGATCGAAATCGAGCAGCTTCAGAAAGCTGCGGCCTTTGAGGTTGTAAGCCATAATTTCTCTCGTTCGAAAGGAGGGGAAAGTGGTGCGGGATCGAGAGATTCGGTCAAAAATCGACCGGGTCGCGCCAAACAGGGCAAGTCATGCAATGGCCACCACCACGACCGCGACCGAGCTCCGAGCCCCTGATGGTGATGACCTCGATTCCTGCCTTGCGCAGAAGCGTATTCGTCGAGGTATTTCGATCATAGGCGAGCACGACGCCAGGCTCGATGGCCACGACATTGTTTCCGTCATCCCATTGCTCGCGCTCTTGTGTGTAAGCATCGCCTCCTGTCTGGACGATGTGGAGCTTTTTCAGTCCGATTGCCTCGGCCGCAAGGGTGAAAAGATGCTTCTCTTCCTTGCGAAAATCTATTTCATTGCCGTTCCCGCCGGGTCGCAGGCTGTAGCATTGGATCTGGTCGCATACCTCGACATAGGCCGTTGCGACGTCGCGGTCGCAATGGGAAAAGACTGTGTCCAAGTGCATCGAACTACGCGCTCTGGGCAACTGGCAGGCGATGACGTGCGATGCGGCTTCGTTGCAAAACAGGGCTCTGGCGACCTGACCGACAGCCTGCGGGGAAGTGCGCTCGCCCATGCCGATGAGGACCGTCCCATTTCCCCAGGGCATCACATCGCCGCCTTCCAACGTTGCGGGTCCGTGGTCCAAATCTGGATCGCCCCACCAGATACCGTAGTCGCCTCCGGCAAAAGCTGGATGGAACTTATAGACGGCGGCAACGAGCAGAGTCTCCGGGCGTCGCGCGGGCCAGTACATCGGGTTCAGCGTCAGGCCCTTACCGATCCAACAACTGTTATCGCGAGGGAACTGTGTATTCGGCAGAGGCGGAATGACAAAGCCGTCAGGGCCGAGATAGCTTCCGAACATGTCATGCATTTCGAAGGGCAGTTCATGGACAGCGATGCCGCCGATGAGAAACACCGCCAGCTGCGCAGCCGGGAGCTCGTCGAGCCAAGCCCGCAATTCCCCGAGCATGCCGAGACCGACCTCATTTTCCGAAATGCGGCGATCAAGTAGCCAGGCCCGTCCATCGGGTATTTCCACAACCTCTTTCAGCAGATCGTGAAATTCGTATACTTCGACACCGCGGTTGCTCATCTTCATGCGGAAGTCGGCATGATCCGTGCGTGCCTCCTGAACCCATAAAACATCGTCGTAGAGCAACGCATCGGCGTTGGCCGGCGTCAGACGTGAGTGAGCTAATCCGGGTTGGCAGGTGATGACCTTGCGCAATTTGCCGATCTCGGAGTGAACGCCAAAGCCTGTCATAAAATGCGGTCCTTTCTTGGAACGGGGAATGGTGTTTCAGCCGATCAGGACGGCGAAGCTGAGCGCGCCCATGATCAACAGCGCGAGGGTGAGAAGCAGCGGCCACATGAACTTGAGCCATCGTTGGTACGGAACGCCGCCGATTGCGAGTGCGCCCATCACCACGGCGAATGAGGGATTGATCAGGTTCACCAGCCCGTTTGCAGACTGGTATGCCGTAACCACGAGCGAACGGTCCACGCCGGAGAAATCGGCAAGCGGCGCCAGCACCGGCATGCTGAGTACGGCCAAACCGGAAGAAGAGGGAACGAGAAAGGAGAGACCCAGTTCGATCCCGAACATGGTATTGATAAAGCCCACCGCACCGAGCCCGCTCAGGGCTTGCTCGCCAGCATGAAGGATGGTGTCGGTCATTTTCCCGGCATCCATGACGACCACTATTCCACGGGCAATGCCGATGATTAGCGCGACGCCCAATAGGTCCTTCGCGCCTTCCATGAATGCCTCCACAAACCCTTTTTCGCCGATCCACGTCACAACCCCGACTAGGATGGCGGCGGCGATGAACAGAGCGGACATCTTATCCATCCACCAACCCTGCGAGGAGACTCCCCAGATCATTACGCCAAATGTCGCTGCAAAGATGATGAGAGTGAGAGTCTGGGGCCAGGTCAAAGGCGCTGTCGGATCGTGATCTTCGCTCTTGAAGCGCGCCGCGATTGAATCGCTTTCGTCGGCAACGATAGATCTCGAAGGATCGCCTCGTACCTTCAGCGCGTAACGTACGACATAGGCGGAACACACAGCCCATCCCGCGACGAGGATGAAAAGGCGTAGGCCTAAACCCGAGGTAAAGGGCACACCTGCCGCGTTGGAAGCGATGACGGTGGCGAAGGGATTGATGGTTGAACCCAATACGCCCACGCCTGCACCGAGCAAGATTACCGAGACTGCAACCACGGAGTCAAACCGGGCAGCCAGCATGACCGGGATGAGAAGACCGTAAAAGGCGAGCGACTCCTCCGCCATGCCATATGTCGTTCCCCCTGCAGCGAAGAACGCCATCAAGATGGGGATCATCCAAACCTCGCGCCCCCTGAGTGCGGCCATAGCTCGCTCGATCGCGCGATCGATTGCTCCAGTTCTCGTTACAACACCGAGGAATCCGCCGAGGATGATAACGAAGAGAGCGACATCGATGGCCTGGGCTTCATAGCTGTCGGGATTGTAGAAGCCGGCGATTGGCGCGATGAAGACGTCGACAATGCCTTGCGGGTTTGAGGCAACGGGTTCGTATGTTCCAGGAACTGGAACGCTGCGGCCAAGTTCCGCATTCTCGGCCCTCTGGTATTCGCCCGCAGGCACGATCCAACTGCCCGCCGCGACCAGGGCAATGAGTACAAACAATATCGTGTATGCGGTGGGAAAGGCAAAACGCCAGGCTTTGCGGGATTCGGGAGTGCGTGCGCCATTTTTTGTCATGCTTGGGACCCTTTCAGAACGATACCGAAGCATAGAGCATCACGTGCGACCAAGTGCGGTCACCGCCCGTGAACTGCCTGGCCCCATCGCTCGGAACCATGATCGCGCCAGCGACTGACAAAAACAATTCTTCGGTTGCCTGCCAATCTACGAAAAGATTGAACTCATTGCCGAAATCTTCGTCGAGCACGCCAAGCTGACCAGGCTCGTCAAGCGTAAAATTAATCCACGAGCCGCTAAGCGAGAGACGCTCGCTTAGCGAAGCGGCGGCTTTGACCATATGCGTTTTCTGGTTCGAATTCGCGAAGATCCAGTTTCCCGTAATCTCGCCTTGATACCACTGTCCGTAATCGGTGAAGCCGTAGGCGAGAGGGACGAATCCCTCGTTCTTTACCGTTCGCGGATCATCCCCCGACACGACCGCGTAGCGATAGGTTAGCGTGGGCTCGAGAGGTACCTTGTCAAAGAGATAGTCACCTTGGACGTACCAGCCCAGACCATCATAAGTTTCGGCCCCACTCTGACGGGCGTATTCACCGGACAGTGTCAGTCCTTCCGCGAGGCCAACAGAGACCCTGACGTCATAGGTTTTAAGTTCTTCCACCGTATTTGCCGCGATGGCATCATCGAAATGCCCAACCTGGATGTACGTCAGCCCGACGGATGTTCGATCGGAAAGCGAATATTCCACATTGGCACCGCCGACATGCGCGCGTACACCGCTGCGGCCGGGATTGTTTCCCAGCCAGAATGTCTCGAAAGTGAAGCCACCATTTGAGATCTGGGCAAGCACACTGCCGCGCGACGCAGTGCGAGCACCGAGATAAAAGCCTCCGCGGTCACCGCCATCGCGGCCGCCATCCTTGATCAAGAACCCGGTCCCGATCTGATAATCAAAATCGCCAGCCTTAAGATCGAGCACGGTTCCTTGACCGAGATCGCCCCGCCAACCCAGATAGAGCTTTTCAATGGTCGTCGCCGAAGGATTGTCGAAGCCGACACCGAGGCCTTCGGCGCTTTCGCCAATGGTCTTGGTGCCTACAACTGAGACGCCGGCAGTCAGTTCTCCGCCGAGAACTTGAGGAACGGTGAGATAGAGCTGCGGTTCGATCGCGAATTCAGTCCATCCGTCGGTGTCGACGCCGATATTGGCCTCCGCCTCGCCGAACCAGGGGTTGTTCTGTATGAAAACCACGGCTGCCGCATCGAGGCCGACGTCCAGTGAGAACTCCTCTGTCTCATAAACGGTCGTTTGCGCAGCGACCTGAGCAGGCGCCATCGACATGGCGGCCAATACGAACGCCCCAAATCCGACACATCGCAAGCGGCGATAGGTGCAAATGGCCGCCCCTTGAGGTGGAGCAGGTGAGACACGAGGCGGATGGTGATTTCGGAGGTTCTGCAACTAATCGTTTCCCTGGACGAAGCCGACCGGATGGCCACTCTGCACAGGCAATGACGTCGAGACGTCCGAGACATTACGCTCTTACGTCATTTGAATCCTAAAAAAGCGGATGCGACCGGGTATCCCCAAGAACGCAATCCGCGAGCAAAGGCTACCGTCACGCCCCCTGCATGAGCATCCGCGAGACTGCTTTGCGCGCGGGGGCGAAGCGGGCAGCCCGGAAGCTTAGCTGGCGAGCGAGCAGTCCCGCGCGACGCTCGTCGGTATATAGGCCGACAATCGCGTTGGTCGCTGTATAAAGCGGCCATGTCGCAGCGCGGTGCTCGCGTTGATAGCGTCGCAAGAGATCCGAGTGGCCTGGGTCTAATCCACGCCGGAGCGCGGACTCAACAATGCGGGACAGGCATTCTGTCCCTGTCAGGCCGAGGTTGAAGCCATGCGCGGTTACCGGGTGCATACCTACTGCCGCATCGCCGACCAGCGCGGAGCGCTGCGTGATAAAGCGGTGGGCATAGGTCGTGGTGAGCGGATAGAGATGCAGCGGCGTCAGCATCCGCATCTCGCCAAAGCGCCGTGCGAAGCGGCGGGTCAGCTCCGCGCCCATCGCATCTTCATCCAGCCCGGCAAGCCGCTGCGCCTGCCCGTCCGGGAGTGTGACCACCGCCGAGGCCTGTCCCTCACCCAGGGGCAGCAAGGCCAGTGTCTGCCCGTGGTCGAACCATTCGGTGGCGACCTGCCCGTGATCGCGCTCGATGGCGACGCGCCCGACGAGCATCGACTTGCCCAGCCGGTTCATCCGGGCAGAAATGCCGAGTTGCCCGCGAATGGCCGAGAAGCGCGAATCCGCAGCGACGAGGAGCGAGGCGGCCCGGTCGCTGCCATCGTCCAGCCATATGCGTGTCTCGTTCTCGCAGGTGGCGACCCGCGCGACGCTGATCCCGCTGACCAGTTCGATGGAGGGGAACTCGCGCGCCGCCGCGAACAGGGCGCGGCGGATGTCGCAATTGGACACCAGCGAACCGAGCTGGCGCGTGCCCAATCTGCCCGGTGCGAAAGACAGGGCCAGCGGCGATGCGCCGTTGAACACACGCGCTTCGGCCAGCGGGTGGATCGCGTCCGCCCCGATCCGGTCCCACGCGCCAAGGCGTTTCAGCGCCGCTATCGAGGCATGGGTCAGGGCGATTTCGCGCCCGTCGAAAGCGGGTTCGGCAAGCTCGTCCTCAGCCTGTCGTTCCACCAGTGTCACGGCGACGCCCGCCTTGGCGAGCCCGATGGCGAGAGCAAGCCCGGCCGGGCCTGCGCCGACGATCAGCGCGGAATGGGTCATGGGTGCATATCCTTGTTTCGAAGTGGGGTCAGCGCACGGTAAGCTCCAGCGGGCTGAGCCGGGCCAGCCGCACGGTGTCGAAGGGGTGGGTATTGGGAGGCAGGTCGCCCAATGTGGGCCGATCCGGCCCGGCAATCGCTCGTTGCAGGGCATAGGTTCCGCGATAGCCGCGCCGGGAAAGGTCGCGGGCCATGTCGAGGATATCGTCCTCGCCCAGAAGATCCGAATGGATGGTGCTGCGCACTTCGACCGCGATTCGATCCTGCCCGCACAGCAGGTCGAGCGAGCGGGCGAAGCGGGCAAAGACGCTCGCCCCGGTGACCGTGCGGAATTTATGCCGGGGGGCCTTGTAGTCGAGCGCCACCCGGTCGAGCAGGTTCCTCTCGATCAAGCGCGCGATCACATCCGGCCTCAGGCCGTTGGTGTCGAGCTTGATCGCGTAATCCAGCGCTTTCACCCGGGCCATGAAGGCGGCAAGGCCGGGCCATTTGGTCGCCTCTCCGCCGGAAAAGACCACGCCTTCGAGCAGGCCCTTGCGCTTGCGCAGGAATGCCAGCGCCTGCTCCTCACCGATCGTGCCCTTGCCGGTAACGATCTGCGGATTGTGGCAATAGAGGCAGCGCATATTGCATCCGGCGATCCACAATATGCAGGCGATGCGGCCCGGATAATCGAGCATGGTGAAGGGCGTGATCGCGTGGAAGGGGGATATGGCTCGCCCCTCCACCGCCCCTTCGCCCTGCGCCGTGGCACACCGCGTCATTGTCCCCTCACTCCATCCCGGTGAAGAGGTTGCCGACACTGGCCGCATCCTCGGTGAAATGCCGCCGCGCCCGGTGCTCGCCCTGCTTGCCCTTGTTGAAGCTGTCGACCGGGCGGAAATAGCCCATCACCCGCGTCCAGACCTTGGTTCGCTCTCCGCATGTGGGGCATTCGGGCTGCTCGCCATCGAGATAGCCATGCGTGTCGCAGACCGAGAATACCGGGGTCAGTGTGACATAGGGCAGGCGGTAATTGGTCAGCACCTTCCTGAGGAAAGACCGCGCGGCATCCGCGCTCGACAGCTTTTCGCTCATGTAGAGGTGCAGCACCGTGCCGCCGGTATATTTGCATTGCAGATCGTTCTGCAGCTCCAGCGCCTCGAACGGATCGTCGGTCAGATCGACCGGGATCTGCGAGGAATTGGTGTAGTAGATATTCTCTCCGCTGCCCGCCTGGATGATATCGGGGAAGCGCTTCACATCCTCCTTGGCGAAGCGATAGGTCGTGCCTTCGGCGGGCGTGGCTTCGAGGTTGTAGAGATTGCCGGTACGCTCCTGATAGCCGACCAGCCGCTGGCGCATGTGCTCCAGAATATCGAGCGCCATGGCGATGCCGCGTTCATCGGCGAGGTCGGACGCATCGCTGGTGAAATTGCGCACCATCTCGTTCATCCCGTTGACCCCGATGGTCGAGAAATGGTTGCGCAGGAACGGCAAGTAGCGCGCGGTGTAGGGATAGAGCCCGCGATCGTACATCTGCTGCACGAAGGCGCGTTTCTTTTCCAGCGTCGAACTGGCGAGATCCATCAACCGATCGAGCTCGCGCATCAGGCTGGGCAGATCGCCTTTGAAGCGATAGCCGAGCGCGGCCATGTTGATCGTCACCACGCCCAGCGATCCGGTCATCTCCGCCGAGCCGAACAAGCCATTGCCGCGCTTCAGCAGTTCGCGAAGGTCCAGTTGCAGGCGGCAACACATGGAACGGACCGCGCCGGGGGAGTAGGCCTCCGGATTGCGCCTTCTTTCGCCGGTCTCCGGGTCGACGATGAACTGGCTGCCGATGAAGTTCTGGAAATAGGACGAACCGACCTTGGCCGCGTTGTCGAAAATGGCGGTGGCGACCTTGCTGTCCCAGTCGAAATCCTCGGTTATGTTGACCGTGGGGATGGGGAAGGTGAAGGGCTGGCCCCCGGCATCGCCTTCCGTCATTACTTCGTAATAGGCGATATTGATCATCTCCATTTCGGGTTCGAAATGGACAAAGCGCAGATCGTCGAGCGTGCGGATACCCATGTCGCGCGCCTGTGCGCGGGCGATCAGGGTATCGTCTTCGATACCGTCGAACAGATGCAGGTCGCGATAGGTGGGATAAAGATTGCGCAGGTCTTCGGGCACGACGATGTCGAGCGTGATGTTGGTGAAGGGCGACTGGCCCCAGCGCGCGGGCACGTTGAGGTTGTAGACGAACTGGCGGATCGCCTTCTTGACCTCGGTGAAGCTGAGCTGGTCGTAAAAGACATAGGGCGCGAGATAGGTGTCGAAGCTGGAGAAGGCCTGTGCGCCTGCCCATTCCGATTGCAGGATGCCGAGGAAGTTGCTCATCTGCCCCAGCGCCTCGCGGAAATGGCGCGGCGGGCGCGAGGAGACGCGGCCCGGTACGCCGTTGAACCCATCGTTCAGCAGCGCGCGCAGCGCCCACCCCGCGCAATAGCCGGTCAGGCAGTCGAGATCGTGGATATGCAGATCGGCCTGGCGATGGGCATTGCCTTCCGCCGGCGAGTAGATTTCGTCGAGCCAGAAATTGGCGATGACCTTGCCCGCGACATTGCTGACCAGGCCTGCATGCGAATAGCCGACATTGGCATTGGCCTTGATGCGCCAGTCCGCGCCCGTGATGTACTCGCCGACCGTTTCGGAGCAGTCGATCGACCGTCCGGAGAATAGCGTGTCGAGCGGAGAACCGGACAGGGAGACCGACGAGGACCCCGAAGCGGTGCTCTCCATCGAAAATTGCTTGGTGGTCATGGTCATGGCGAACTCCCTGAGTGTGAGTTGCTATCGATCGAGCCGGAGCTAACTCAATATATGGTATGATGCCGCCGCAAATATACCTCATGTGGTGCAATTTATTTGACAAATATCAAGGACAGGAATTCTTTTTCGATTAGGTGCCATCGCGCGCTCTCCTGTCCACCGACGCCATCGAGTTGAGCGGGTGAGCATCGTCATTCCAGCAGGTGGAGACAGAGCATTGCATGAGATTGCACCGGTTGCGGCCGTGGAAAACCGCCGGGCGAATGGCAGGACGCTGGCGACCGCGCTGCTCGATGCGTTGAAGGATCGCGGGGCGCGGCAGGCATTCGGTCTTCCCGGGGATTTTGTCCTGCCGTTCTTCCGGGCAGTACAGGAAAGCGGTATCCTGCCGCTTTATACGCTCAGCCACGAACCTTCGGTGGGTTACGCCGCCGATGCCGCGGGGCGGCTGGGAAGCACATTGGGCGTGGCGGTGGTGACCTATGGAGCCGGGGCTCTCAATATGGTCAATGCGGTGGCGCAGGCCTATGCGGAAAAATCGCCTATGGTCGTTATTTCTGGCGGGCCGGGAGCGGAAGAAGCGCGGATGGGGCTGGGGCTTCACCACCAGGTCAAGTCGTTGAACTCCCAGTTCGAGATCTTTCGCGAGGTGACCTGTGCTCAGGCTATCCTGAACGATCTCGATACGGCCCCTGACGAGATCGCGAGAGTGCTCGATACGGCGCTCAGCCTGTCGCGTCCGGTCTATCTCGAAGTGCCCCGCGATCTGGTCGACAGGCCGTGCAAACGCGTACCGCAGCTATCGCAGCCGCCGGTCGACGCAGGGGCGGCCCATGCCTGCGCCGCCGAGATCCTGAGCCGGTTGCAATCGGCAGAGCGTCCGGCGATCCTGATCGGCGTCGAAGCGCGGCGCTACGGTCTCGAGGGCAAGCTTGCCTCGCTATGCAGAACGCTCGGAATTCCGGTCGCGACGACGTTCATGGGCCGTGGCCTGTTCGCCGGCGAAGTGTTGCCGCTCCTCGGGACCTATCTGGGCTCCGCCGGTAAGGCGAGCATAGCCGAGACAATCGAGGGGGCCGATTGCCTGTTGATGCTGGGCGTGATCCTGAGCGACACCAATTTCGGCGTTTCGCATCGCAATGTCGATGTGCGTGCATCGATCCGGGCCTTCGACAGCGCCGTGGCGTTTTCGCACCACAATTATCCCGATATCACTCTGGAAGCTCTGGTCGATGCCCTGGCGGAGATCGCGGGTCCGATCGGAGAGGCTTCGGCGGCGGCGGCCCCTTGCTATGCGACCGGGTTGCCGTGTGACGACACCGCTCTTGAACCTTCCGACGTGGCGATGGCGCTGAACGATCTGTTCGCGGCGTCGGGAACCATGCCGATGGCTGCGGACGTCGGCGATAGCCTCTTCGTGGGGCTGGAGGTCTGCGATACCGATCTCGTCGCGCCAGGTTATTATGCGTCGATGGGCATGGGCGTGCCAGCCGCACTGGCGATTTGCGCTTCGACCGGGCGGCGGCCGGTTGCTCTGGTGGGTGATGGAGCCTTCCAGATGACCGGCTGGGAATTGGGAAATTGCCGCCGTAATGGCTGGGCGCCGATCGTTATCGTGCTCAATAACCGGAGCTGGGAAATGCTGCGCTGTTTCCAGCCGGGCCAGCCCTACCACGATCTCGACGACTGGCATTTCGCGCAGATGGCCGCGCCGCTTGGCGGGAAGGGCGTGCGGGTGACAACTCGCTCGCAATTGAAGCAGGCACTCGAGGCAGCGCGGGAGGATTCCGGGAGCTTCCAACTGATCGAAGTCATGCTTCCACGCGGAAAGACGTCGAACTCGCTGGAGAGATACTCCTCTGCCTTGCGCCAGATATCGGTGCTCAAGGACGAATGACGCGGACCGGGTGTGCGTTCCGAGATGATTCCGTTTGCAGTTTCTCCGGGGGCGTCAGACTCAGGGGTAGATCAGGAACCGTCGCCAGCGATCCGCGCCGATCCTTTCGAACCCCACCCGATCATGGAGGCGTCCCGATCTGTTGGTCCAGAATTCCATCCGGTCGGGCGTCAGCCTGAAACCCGACCAGAAGGGCGGTCGGTGAACCTCTCCCGCAGCAAAGCGGGCTGCCGTTCGCGCTATCCGGCCCGCCAGTTCGGTACGGCTTACGAGTTCTTCCGACTGGCGCGAGGCCCAGGCCCCGATCCTGCTATCGATCGGGCGCGTGGCGAAATAGCTGTCCGCCTCGCCGTCGCCGACCTGCGTTACCGCCCCCTCGATCCGGACCTGTCGGCCGAGCGGAGCCCAGTAGAAGCACAGCGAGGCCAGAGGATTGGCTTTCAGCTCCTCCGCCTTTCGACTGGACAGATTGGTATAGAACACGAACCCCGCCGGGCCGAATTCCTTGATCAGAACCATTCTGTTGGACGGTGCACCGCCGGGTGACGCGGTCGCCAGATTGACGGCGGAGGCGTCGGGAATATCGGCATGGCCCTGCGCTTCGCGATACCACGCGGCGAAGGTCGCGAAGGGATCGGCGGCGTCCTTCGCCATCCTCATAGCGATCCGCTTCCCGTGCGGCGCCAGTCTGCGAGCCGAGCCTCCGCCCGGCTGAGTTCCATGCGCGCGATGGAGCGCAGGTGAACCTCGTCGGGACCGTCCGCGATCCGCAGGGCGCGCATACCGGCATAGACTTCGGCGAGCCCGAAATCGTCCGACAGGCCGGCCGCGCCATGCGCCTGGATCGCGTGATCGACCACGCGCAGCGCGGTGCGCGGCGCGGCGACTTTTATCATAGCGATTTCCATCCGCGCAGCCTTGTTGTCGGTCCTGTCCATCGTGTCGGCGGCCTTGAGGCATAAAAGGCGCGTCATTTCGATGTCGAGCCGGGCTTCGCCCAGGCGCTGTTCCCAGATCGACTGGTCCGACAGGCGCTTGCCAAAGGCGATGCGCGCCTGCAGCCGTTCGGACATCTTGTCGATCGCCCGTTCCGCTGCGCCGATGGCTCGCATGCAATGGTGGATGCGCCCCGGACCCAGCCGGCCCTGCGCGATCTCGAAGCCGCGCCCTTCGCCCAGGATCATATTGTCCACCGGCACCCGCACGTTGCGCAGCACCACTTCGCCATGGCCGTGAGGAGCGCCATCGAAGCCGAGGACCGGAAGCATCCGCACGATCTCCACCCCGGGCGTGTCGAGCGGGACCAGCACCTGCGATTGCTGCCGGTGCCGCTCGGCCTCGGGATCGGTCTTGCCCATCACTATCGCCAGCGCACAGCGGGGGTCGCCAATGCCCGAAGACCACCATTTGCGTCCGTTGATGACATATTCGTCACCCTCGCGCCGGATCGAGGTCTGGATATTCGTCGCATCGGAAGAAGCGACGTCGGGCTCGGTCATCAGGAATGCCGAACGGATCGCGCCATCCATCAACGGCCTGAGCCAGCGCGCCTTCTGCTCGGGCGTGCCATAGCGGTGCAGGACCTCCATGTTGCCGGTATCGGGCGCCGAACAGTTGAACGCCTCGGACGCGAAGCTGACGCGTCCCATTTCCTCGGCGCACAGCGCATATTCGAAATTGCTCAGCCCCGCGCCGCGAAAATCTTCGGTATCGTGTTCGGATGGGGGCAGGAACAGGTTCCACAGCCCTTCCTGATAGGCGCGTGCCTTCAGCTCCTCGATCACCGGAGGGATCTGCCACCGCGCTGCCCCTTCCTGCCGGGCGTGGGTGTGATAGGCATTCTCGGCACGATAGACGTGGTCCTGCATGAAGGCCCGCACACGGTCGCGCCATGCGATCTGCTTGGGCGAGAGTGTGAAATCCATCCTGTTCTCCTGCGAATCCGCTGTTTGCCGTCGACCCTAGGGGGTGGTCCCGAACGCGCTTTGACCTGGGGCAAAGAATTCCGCCCGCCGCATTCATTCACCCGGGCGGGAGCGCAGCATCACAGGGGCATAGGCGAGCACGAAGAGCGCGAAAGCGGCGATCCACAGCCCGCCGGCTATATGCAGCAGCGACTGGTAATGCACCGGGACGAGCGAGGCTGCCACACGCGCCAGCACGGCGAGGTGGAGCGCCAGGTAGCTCGCCCGGGTGGCCGGCCCGGCATGGAGCGCGCGGCCCGTATGGCCGAGCGTCGCGCGGGTCATCACCGCCAGGATCATGCCCGCCAGCGCGCCCACGGTCAGCGCGTGGACCCCCGCGCTCGCGGGGATCGGCGCGCCAAACCCGGTCGCGCCGAGTAGCAGCAGGCCCAATGGTATCCAGACATAGCCGAGATGGAGCACCAGCACGATCGGCGAGGCGAGCGTGCGCCATCCCCGCCACCGCGCTAGGCGGACCAACTGGATGCTTCCGGCAAAGACCAGCGCCGCACCGACAGGGGGCACCGCACCGGCCAGCATCCATGCCCCCAGCGCGAGGGCGGTCGCCAGCACCACAGCAATATCGAAACGGGTCGGTTGCGAGGGCAGGCTGCCGGTCAGCCCTTCGCGCTGCATCCAATTGCGGGTGAAGGAGGGGACGATGCGCCCGCCGATCAGCGAAACCAGCGTCACGGCCAGCGCAATGCCCGCACGGTGACCGATATCGTATCCGATCAAGCCCGCCGATCCGGCATAGTCCAGCAGGTCGGCAAGGCCGAATAGGGCGATCGCCAGCACCACAGGCAGATTGCGGTTCTTCGCCAGCACGATCTCCCGCAGGATAAGCGCGGCGAGGGCGAGGTAGAACCCGCCATCGACCAGCGCCAGCAGGGCGAGCGGCAGCTCGGGCGCGGCGAAGGGCAGGGCGCGGGCGAGGAGCCACCACAGCGCCAGCGCGGCCAGCGGCGCGCCCGCGATCGGCAGGCGGCCGGTCCAGTTGGGCACGGCGGTCAGCGCGAAACCGGCTATGACTGCGCCAACAAAGCCGAACAGCATTTCGTGGCGATGCCAGGCCAGCGGATCGAGCGCGCCGATCTGCGGCACGCCAACACTGAAAGCCCACAGCCAGATCGCGATGGTGATGGCGGCCCAAATGCCCGCGCCCAGAAAGAACGGCCGAAAGCCGCCGCGCAGTACCGGCGGGGCCTGTTCCATCCGGCGGCGGCGCAATTCGAGCCGGTCGCGATTGTCGAGCGTTCCTCCCATCATCTCTCCTCGTCGAGAAAATCGACTCGACCGGTATCGAGGTGGTAATAGGCCCCGACCACCCGCAAGGCCCCGCGCCGCTGCGGTTCGAGCAGGGCGGGCGAAGCCTCCTGCTGCAATTCGCGGACCACCTTGCGCACATTGCACAGCGCCGCGGCGTCGACGAGATTCTCGGCCCAGGGATCGGCCTCCAGCACGGCCGGGAGCAGCGATTGCAGCACCTTGCTGACATTGCCCGAGAACTGGCGCTGTTCGCGCGTTACCGCGACCGCCGCGCGCAATGCGCCGCAGGCCTCGTGGCCCATGACCACGATCAGCGGAACGCCGAGCTGCGTCACCGCGAATTCCAGGCTGCCGAGTGCGCTGGTGCACAGCGTGTTGCCGGCATTGCGCACGATGAACAGCTCGCCCAGACCCCGCTCGAACAGCAGTTCCGGCGGCACGCGCGAATCCGAACAGGATAGATAAGCCGCGAAGGGCCGCTGGGCCGCCGCCAGGTGCAGCCTACGCATGCGGTCTATCGGAGGCTGATAAGTCGCATCGTCGAGAAAGCGCCGGTTGCCGTCTTTCAGCAGGGCCAGCGCCTCATCGGGGGAGAGTTGCGGGAGGGTATCGTCAGGCATGTCGACTATATTGCATATGATATACCCATTTTCTTTGACTAATATCAATTACACCAGTGAAGAATCGCGTATCTGGGCGATATGAAGCAAGCCACACTTCTCGCTGCACCGCTTCTCGCCGTGTCGCTCTCGCCCGCAGTTCTTCACGCGCAAGCTGCTGAAGAGCCCGTCGTCACCCCCTATGCGGACATCCGCTACCGGCTCGAACTGGTCGATCAGGGCGGTGTGCCGGAAGACGCCACCGCATCGACGCTGCGGGTCAAAGCGGGTGTGAAGACAGGATCATGGCAGGGCCTGAGCGCGCTGGTCGAAGGTGAAGCGATCATGCGCATCGGCCCCCGGCACTATAACGACACCACCAACGGGCTCACCCGCTATCCGGTGGTGGCCGACCCGACCGACGTGCTGCTCAACCAGGCCTATGTGCGCTTCAATCCCGGTAAGACGGTGGACGCTATCGCCGGTCGCCAGGTCATCAATCTGGACAATCAACGCTGGATCGGATCGGTTGGCTGGCGTCAGAACGACCAGACCTTCGATGCGGGCCGGATCAGTGTCACGCCGGTCGCCAGGCTGACCGCGCAATATATCCATAGCTGGCGCGTCAACCGCATCTTCGGCCCGGACTCGCCGCAGGGTATCTGGCGCGATACCGCGATCAATGCGGTGAATATCGGCTATAAATTGGGCGAGGCGGGGACGCTGACCGGTTATGGATATTGGCTGGATATTCCGCAGGCACCTGCAGCAAGTTCGCGCACGCTGGGCGGGCGGCTGGCCGGGCAGTATCCGGTGGCAGAGGGGGTGAAGGTGCTCTACGCCGCCGAATATGCCCACCAGACCGATCTCTCGCCCAACCCGGCAAATTTCGGCCTCGATTATCTCGCGCTGGAGCCGGGTGTTGCCTTCAAAGGATTGACCCTGAAGGCCGGTTACGAACGGCTGGAAGGCAATGGTGCGGTCGCGCTGCAAACCCCGCTCGCGACGCTGCACGCCTTCAATGGCTGGGCGGACGTTTTCCTGAACACACCGGCCAGCGGATTGCGCGACCTCTATGCCGATGCGGCGTACAAATTCGCCGATGGCCCCGTGAAGGGGCTGCTGCTACGCGCGAGCTATCACGACTTCCATTCGACGGTTGGAGATGTGGCCTACGGGCATGAGTTCGATGCGCTCGTTGCCTACCCGCTAACCAAACAGATCGGCGTTTCGGCGAAATTTGCCCAGTACAACTCAAACGGCTTTGCAACCGATCGGACCAAAGCCTGGTTCTCGATCGAAGCGAAATTCTGAACCCCGCAGCCACTCTCTCCCGGCTAGCGGGGAACCTTGTCAGGCCGCGCGAACGTTTCCAGCATCGCGCGGTCTGACATCCTTACCATCCTTCCCTTGAGGCTTACGCCCTGCTTGCCAAGCAGGCCGAAAGCGCGCGAGAGATTCTCCGGCGTCATGCCCAGCAGCGATGCCAGAACGCGCTTTTCGGCGGGGAGAACGGTCGTCTCGGGCAGACCCTGCACATCATGTTGCTGCAGGATGAAATGCGCCAGCCGTTCGGCGGACTGGCGCAATTTCATATCCGCAAGCGCTAGCACCAGATCGCGATAGCCGAAGGCCAACTCGCGCATTGTCGCTTCCATCAGGGCCGTGTCCTTGCGCACCACCTCGCGCATCAAGGCGGCGGGGACGAGCAGAACGCGTGATGATTCGAGTGTACGCGCGGACATCAGATAGGGCAGGTCGGTGACCACCGCCGCCAGGATGAAGCTGCGAACCGGCTGGACGATCCGCATGGTCGTGTCGCGATCGCCGACCGAAGTATAGAGTTCGGCGAGACCATCCACCAGCACGTGGAGAAAATCGGCGCGCTGCCCGACTTCGAAGAGCACGAGCTGCGGCGGGAATACCTGCAGGAAGGATCCGGAGAAGATACGGTCGCGCTCCTCCTCGTTCATTGCGCGAAAGAGGGGAAGATTGGCGACTTCGGGTTTTTCGGCGGGGCGCAGTGTCAGACTCCTGGCTTGTCGAATAGCTGGACTGAAATTGATAATTATCAAGTAGTGGATTGATGTGACACCTTCACCTACCTCACATGGATCAGTGCGGCCACCATTTTCCCCGAACGATCCTGTTTTCTTGACTTGAATCAAGGGATGGGCGGGCTGGCTCCTTTCTGGAAGATGCACGAACACGTAGCCAAGGGAGGCCAAAATGCAGCTTGGCTCAGCCGCTAGCAAGAGTGACCAGAATCGGGCCTTAGGGCTCAGCACGATCGCATTCACGATATGTTTCGCGGTCTGGACGATTTTCGCGATCATTGGGATTGAAATCAAAGGCGAACTCGGCCTCAGCGACACGCAGTTCGGTCTGCTCGTCGGCACGCCGATCCTGACCGGATCGCTCACGCGTCTTTTCCTTGGTGTATGGACCGACCAGTATGGCGGACGGATTGTTTTCCCGCTGACGATGATCGCTTCGGCGATCGCGACATATCTTCTTTCCTTCGCCGACAGCTATTTTCTTACACTGCTGGCGGCGCTTGGCCTCGGGGTCGCGGGCGGTACCTTCGCCGTGGGTGTGGCTTATGTGTCGAAGTGGTATCCTCCGGAAAAGCAGGGCTCCGCGCTCGGCTTCTTCGGCATGGGCAATGTCGGCGCCGCAGTAACCAAATTTACCGCGCCGTGGGTGATGGTGGCATTCGGCTGGCAGGCCGTCGCGCAAATCTGGGCAACGGTCGCCGCGGTGATGGCGGTGGTTTTCTTCCTGTTTTCGAAGGACGACCCGGAGCTTGCCGCGCGCAAGCTGAGCGGCGCGAAGCCCAAAACCCTGCGCGAGCAGCTCGAGCCGCTCAAGAAGGAACAGGTGTGGCGGTTCTCGCTATACTACTTCTTCGTGTTCGGTGCCTTCGTCGCGTTGGCGCTCTGGCTGCCGAAATATCTGATCGGGGTCTATGGCGTTGACGTGAAGCTGGCCGGTACCTTGGCCGCCGTCTTCTCGCTTTCGGCCAGTGTCTTCCGCGCTTACGGCGGCATCCTGTCGGATCGCTACGGCGCCCGCAAGGTAATGTACGCCACTTTCGGCGTATCGCTGGTCTGCCTGTTCATGCTGTCCTATCCTTCGACCGACTATATCATTCACGGGTCGCGGGGCGACATCGCCTTCTCCACCGAAATGGGCCTGGTGCCCTTCGTGGTGACGATCTTCGTGCTCGGCTTCTTCATGTCGCTGGGCAAGGCTGCGGTCTACAAGCACATTCCGGTCTACTATCCCGACCATGTTGGCTCGGTCGGCGGCATGGTGGGCCTGGTCGGCGGGCTGGGTGGTTTCATTCTGCCGATCATCTTCGGCGCGGTAAGCGATCTTACCGGCATCTGGACGAGCTGTTTCATGGTGCTCTTCGCACTGGTCGCCGTGGCGCTGGTTTGGATGCATATCGCGGTGCGCCAAATGGAGCAGAAGGCCGCCCGCGTGGAAGGGCGCACACTGCCCGAATTCCCCGAAATGGCGGAGCTGCATGAGGATGCCAAGCACGAGCCCCATGCTTACGAGCCGGATGGCAAGGTACTAAAGGAGTGGCGCCCGGAGGATGCCGAGTTCTGGGAGAAAACCGGCGAGAAGATCGCGCGGCGCAACCTCTATATCTCGATCCCCGCGCTGCTGCTCGCCTTCTGCGTGTGGATGGTGTGGTCGGTCGTCGTGGCCAAACTGCCCTCGATCGGCTTCGACTACAGCACCAATCAGCTGTTCTGGCTGGCTGCGCTGCCGGGTCTTTCGGGCGCGACGTTGCGGATATTCTACAGCTTCATGGTGCCGATCTTCGGCGGACGCCTGTGGACCACGCTGTCGACAGCTTCGCTGCTGATCCCGGCCTTCGGCATCGGCTATGCCGTCCAAAATCCCGAAACGCCCTATCTGATCTTCCTGGTGCTGGCGCTGCTATGTGGGTTCGGAGGGGGCAATTTCGCGTCGTCGATGGCGAATATCAGCTTCTTCTTCCCCAAGGCGCAGAAGGGCAATGCGCTGGCGCTCAATGCAGGGCTGGGCAATCTTGGCGTGTCGGTGATGCAGTTCTCGGTCCCGCTGGTGATTGCGGCGGGTGTGTTCGGCGCGCTGGGCGGTATGCCGCAACAGACCGCAGAAGGCGGCCAGCTGTGGTTGCAGAATGCGGGCTTCATCTGGGTGCCCTTCATCATCGCCTCCACGCTGCTCGCATGGTTCGGGATGAACGACATCGCCGATGCCAAGGCCAGCTTCGCCGAACAGGCGGTGATCTTCCAGCGCAAGCACAACTGGCTGATGAGCTGGCTCTACACCGGCACCTTCGGCAGCTTCATCGGCTTTTCCGCCGGGCTGCCGCTGCTGGCCAAGCACCAGTTCCCCGATGTCGACGTGCTCAAATTCGTCTTCCTCGGCCCGCTGGTGGGTGCGCTCAGCCGCGCCGCCACCGGGTGGATTTCGGACCGCTGGGGCGGCGGGCGCGTCACCTTCTGGGTGTTCGTGGGCATGATGCTGGCCGTGGTCGGGGTGGTCTATTTCCTCGAAGCGGGCAGCTGGTGGGGTTTCCTCGGCATGTTCATCGCCATGTTCTTCCTGACCGGCGTGGGCAATGCCTCCACCTTCCAGATGATCCCGATCATCATGCGCCAGGAAGTGCCCCGGCTAATGCCTGAACTGAAGAGCGCCGAACTGACCCGGCAGGCGGAAAAGGAATCGGCGGCCATCGTCGGCTTCACCTCGGCGGTCGCGGCCTATGGCGCCTTCTTCATTCCCAAAAGCTTCGGCAGCTCGATCGAGGCCACGGGATCGCCGATGATGGCGCTGTGGGGCTTCTTCGCCTTCTACGCCAGCTGCGCGGTGTTGACCTGGTGGGCTTACACCCGCCCCGGCGGCCTGCTCCACGACATCGAGCGCGGACGCGCACCCGCCCCGGCGGCCACCCCTCACATTCTCAAGGAAGCCTGAGATGAGCTATATTCTCGACCGCCTGACCTTCTTCCGCCACGCGAAGCAGGACTTTGCCGACGGGCACGGCGTTACCACCACCCAGTCGCGTGCGTGGGAAGACGGCTATCGCAAACGCTGGCAGCACGACAAGGTCGTGCGCTCCACCCACGGGGTGAACTGCACCGGATCGTGCAGCTGGAAGATCTACGTCAAGAACGGGATCATCACTTGGGAAACGCAGCAGACGGACTATCCGCGCACCCGGCCGGGCCTCCCCAATCACGAACCGCGCGGCTGCCCGCGCGGGGCGAGCTATAGCTGGTATCTCTACTCCGCCCAACGGCTGAAATATCCGATGGTCCGCTCGCGGCTGCTGAAGCTGTGGCGCGAGGCGAGGGCGGTGCGCACGCCGGTCGGCGCCTGGGCCTCGATTGTGGAGGATCCGGTAAAGCGCAAAAGCTATACCGCGATCCGCGGTCATGGCGGCTTCGTTCGTTCGACCTGGGACGAGGTGAACGAAATCATCGCTTCGGCCAATGCCTATACCGCCAAGACCTATGGCCCCGACCGGGTGATCGGCTTCAGCCCGATCCCGGCCATGTCCATGGTCTCCTATGCGGCCGGTTCGCGTTACCTTTCGCTGCTCGGCGGCACCTGCATGTCGTTCTACGACTGGTATTGCGACTTGCCGCCATCCAGCCCGCAGACCTGGGGCGAGCAGACCGACGTTCCCGAAAGCGCCGACTGGTACAATGCCGGCTTCCTGATGATGTGGGGCTCCAACGTGCCTCAGACACGCACACCCGATGCGCATTTCATGACCGAGGCGCGTTATCGCGGGACCAAGGTCGCCGTGGTCAGCCCGGACTATGCGGAGGCGACCAAGTTCGGCGACATCTGGCTCAACCCCAAGCAGGGCACCGATGCGGCGCTTGCGCTGGCGATGGGCCATGTGATCCTGCGCGAATTCCATCTCGACCGGCAGGCCGATTATTTCGAGGATTACTGCCGCAAATATTCCGACATGCCGATGCTGGTGCGGCTGGTGCGGCAGGGCGATGGCTACGTGCCGGAGCGCCTGCTGCGCGCCAGCGACTTCGACAACGCGCTGGGCGAAGAAAACAATCCCGAATGGAAGACTGTCGCGATCGACGATGCGACGGGCAAGCCGGTGGTGCCGCTGGGCTCTGCCGGGTTCCGCTGGGGCGAAAAGGGCAAGTGGAACCTCGAGGAAAAAACCGGCGAGGGTGCGGATGTCCAATTGCGCCTGTCGGCGATCATGGACGATCAGCACGACCTGGTCGTCCCGGTCGACTTTCCCTATTTCGGCAATCGCGAGCACGACCATTTCGAAGGCACCGATCATGCCAGTGTCCTGCCCCGCAATGTCCCCGTTCGCGAGATCGAGCTCGCCGACGGTAAGACGCTGGTGGCAAGCGTCTTCGACCTGTTCTGCGCCAATTACGGTCTCGATCGCGGCCTTGGCGGGGAAAACGTGGCCAGCGATTATTCCGAAAACGAGCCATACACGCCCGCCTGGGCCGAAAAGATTACCGGTGTTCCGGCAGAGCAAATCGTCACCGTGGCGCGTGAATTTGCGTCCAATGCCGAAAAGACCAAAGGCAAATCGATGGTCATCCTTGGGGCCGGTCTCAACCACTGGTACCACATGGACATGAATTATCGCGGCATCATCAACCTGTTGGTGATGTGCGGTTGTGTGGGCCAGTCGGGTGGCGGCTGGTCGCATTATGTCGGGCAGGAGAAGTTGCGCCCGCAGACCGGCTGGCTGCCGCTCGCTTTCGGTCTCGACTGGGGCCGTCCGCCGCGCCAGATGAATTCGACCAGCTTCTTCTACGCGCATACCGATCAGTGGCGCTACGAGACGCTGGATGTGGAGGACATCCTTTCGCCCACAGCGCCCGAGGGCGAATGGGATGCGAGCCTGATCGACTACAACGCCCGCGCCGAACGCATGGGCTGGCTGCCATCCGCGCCGCAGCTCAAGACCAACCCGCTGGAAGTTGCCAAGGCCGCCCGCGCCGCAGGGATGGAGCCGAAGGATTACGTGACCGACAGGCTCAAATCGGGCGATCTGGAAATGTCCTGCTTCGATCCGGACGATCCGGCCAACTGGCCGCGCAACATGTTCGTCTGGCGTTCGAACCTGCTCGGCTCCTCGGGCAAGGGGCACGAATATTTCCTCAAACACCTGCTCGGCACGGCGCATGGCGTGCAGGGCAAGGATCTGGGCGAAACGGGCCGCAGCAAACCGAAGGAGGTGCGCTGGCATGACGAGGCGCCGCAGGGCAAGCTCGACCTGCTGGTCACGCTGGACTTCCGCATGTCGACCACCTGCGTCTATTCCGACATCGTCCTGCCGACCGCGAGCTGGTACGAGAAGGACGATCTCAACACCTCGGACATGCACCCCTTCATCCATCCGCTGACCGCGGCGGTCGACCCGGTGTGGGAATCGCGCAGCGACTGGGACATCTACCGCGGCATCGCAAAGAAATTCTCGGAGGTCGCGCCGGAAGTTCTGGGTGTGGAAGAGGACGTGGTCCTCGTGCCGATCCAGCATGACAGTCCGAACGAGATCGCCCAGCCCTTCGGAGTTGCGGACTGGGGCCAGGGACAGGCCGAGCCTGTCCCTGGTACAACCATGGCCAATATCGCGGTGGTGGAACGGGATTATCCCAATCTATACAAACGCTTCACTTCGCTCGGCCCGCTGATGGAAAAGCTCGGGAATGGCGGCAAGGGGATCGGCTGGAACACCGATCACGAGGTCGAGCTGCTGCGCAAGCTCAACGGTACGGTGACCGAAGACGGGCCGACGAAGGGCCTCGCCCGGATCGATAGTGCGATCGATGCCTGCGAGGTGATCCTGAGCCTGGCACCAGAAACCAATGGTGAAGTGGCGGTCAAGGCCTGGGACGCTCTGTCAAGCAATACCGGCCGCGATCACCGGCATCTTGCCCTGCCCAAAGAAGAGGAGAAGATCCGTTTCCGCGACGTGGTGGCGCAGCCGCGCAAGATCATCTCCTCGCCCACCTGGTCGGGGCTGGAGAGCGAGCATGTCTGCTACAATGCAGGCTATACCAACGTCCACGAACTGATCCCCTGGCGAACGCTGACCGGGCGTCAGCAGCTCTATCAGGACCATCTGTGGATGCGCGCATTCGGCGAGGGATTCTGCGTCTATCGCCCCCCGATCGATACCCGCGCGATCAATCCGGTGATCCACGAGGCGAAGGACGAAAAGCATGTCGTCCTCAACTTCATCACCCCGCACCAGAAATGGGGCATCCATTCGACCTACACCGACAATCTGCTGATGCTGACGCTGTCGCGCGGCGGACCGATTGTCTGGCTGTCCGAAGTGGACGCGGCGAAAGCGGGCCTCGTCGATAACGACTGGGTCGAAGTGTTCAATTCCAACGGTGCGCTGGTCGCGCGCACGGTTGTCTCGCAGCGCATGAAGGAAGGCACGCTCTTCATGTATCACGCGCAGGAGAAGATCGTGAACGTGCCCGGATCGCCGCTCACCGGACAGCGCGGGGGCATCCATAACAGTGTCACCCGTGCGATCCTCAAACCCACCCATATGATCGGCGGCTACGTCCAGCTCGCCTACGGCTTCAACTACTACGGAACGGTCGGATCGAACCGCGACGAATATGTCGTGGTGCGCAAACTGTCGAAGGTCGACTGGCTCGAAGATGCCCTTCCTGAAGGGGAGAATGCAGCATGAAAATCCGCGCACAAATCGGCAAGGTCCTGAACCTCGACAAATGCATCGGCTGCCATACCTGCTCTGTAACGTGCAAGAACGTGTGGACCAGCCGCGAAGGCATGGAATACGCCTGGTTCAACAATGTCGAGACCAAGCCGGGCATCGGTTATCCCAAGGATTGGGAAAATCAGGACCGCTGGAATGGCGGCTGGGTCCGTACCCCCTCCGGCTCGATCCGCCCGAAGATGGGCGGCAAGTGGCGGGTGCTGGCGAATATCTTCGCCAATCCCGACCTGCCCGAGATCGACGATTACTACGAACCCTTCACCTATGATTACGCCCATCTGCAACAGTCGGGCGAAAGCAAGGCCTTCCCCACTGCGCGCCCGCGTTCGCTCGTTTCGGGCGAGCGGATGGAAAAGATCGAATGGGGGCCGAACTGGGAGGAAATCCTCGGCGGCGAGTTCGCCAAACGGTCGAAGGATTACAATTTCGAAGGTGTCCAGAAAGAGATTTACGGCCAGTTCGAAAACACCTTCATGATGTATCTGCCGCGATTGTGCGAACACTGCCTCAACCCGACCTGCGTCGCGGCGTGCCCTTCGGGTGCGATCTACAAGCGGGAAGAAGACGGCATCGTCCTGATCGATCAGGAATCCTGCCGTGGTTGGCGCATGTGCGTCTCAGGCTGCCCGTACAAAAAGATCTATTACAACTGGAAAACCGGGAAGAGCGAGAAATGCATCTTCTGTTATCCGCGCATCGAAGCCGGCCAGCCGACCGTGTGCAGCGAAACCTGCGTCGGGCGCATCCGCTATCTCGGCGTGATGCTCTATGATGCCGACCGGATCGAAGAGGCGGCGAGCGCGGAGAATGTCGAGGACCTCTATCAGGCCCAGCTCGACATTTTCCTCGACCCCAATGATCCTGCGGTGATCGAGCAGGCGCGCCGCGATGGCGTGCCCGACAACTGGCTGGAGGCCGCGCGCCATTCGCCGATCTGGAAGATGGCGATGGAATGGAAGGTCGCCTTCCCGCTGCACCCAGAATACCGCACCCTGCCAATGGTCTGGTATGTCCCGCCGCTCTCGCCGATCAGCGCGGCGGCGGAGGCCGGGGATATCGCCACCAACAATGGCATGCCCGACATTCGCAGTTTGCGCATCCCGCTCAAATATCTCGCCAACCTGCTGACCGCTGGCGACGAAGAACCGATCGCTGACTGCCTTGAGCGCATGATCGCCATGCGCGCCTTTATGCGCGCCAAGACTGTCGAGGGTGTCACCGAGGAAAGCATTGCCGAAGCAGTCGGCCTCACCGGCCTACAGATCGAGGAAATGTACAAGGTCATGGCGCTGGCCGACTACGAGGACCGCTTTGTTATCCCCTCCGGCCACCGCGAGGATGCCGAGGACATGTATGACGAGCGCGGGGCCTGCGGCTTCTCCTTCGGCAATGGCTGCTCGGGTGGCAGCACGCAGGCCAATCTGTTCGGCACGAATCCGCGCAAGAAACTCCAAACTCCTGCGGAGGTGTTCTGATGCGTAATCTGCATTTGCTTTCGCTGCTGCTGCAATATCCGACGCTCGAACTGACCGGCGCGATGGACGATTTGCGCCAGCGGCTCGCCGCCGATCCCGCCATGCCTGCCGATACCATCCAGCGCCTCGCTCCGCTGCTCGACCGGTTGACCACGCAGGATATCTATGCTGCGCAGGAAACCTATGGCGAATTGTTCGACCGAGGCCGGGCGCTGAGTCTGCACCTGTTCGAGCACGTTCATGGCGAAAGCCGCGACCGGGGGCAGGCGATGGTCGATCTGCGCGAACGCTATGTCGCGGCCGGGCTCGACCCGGTGGCAAACGAACTGCCCGACTACCTCCCGCTGTTCCTCGACTATTGCTCGACCCTGCCCGAAGAAGCCGCGCGCGAGGCACTTGCCGAACCGGGCATCGTGCTGGTGGCGCTGGCCGCGCGGCTGGCCGATCGCGAATCCGACTATGCGCCCGTCTTCGCGGTGCTGTGCGACATTGCCGGTGTCGAGATGGACGAAGAGGCAGCCAATTCACTGCCGCCGCCGGAGGATCCCGAGACGCTGTCCGAGCTGGATGCGCAATGGGAAGAGGAGGAAGTCCGCTTCACCAATGAACTTCCCGACCCCAATGCCGCCTGCCCGCAGGCGAGCGCGATGATGCGCCGCATTCTCGAGCCCGAGGGCGATGCTGCCGAGATGAGGAACTGAGCCATGAACACCTATCTCAACCACCTGCTTTTCGGCATTTATCCCTACATCGCCCTTGCCACGATGGTGGTCGGCACAATCATCCGCTTCGAACGCGAACCCTATTCATGGCGAGCCAGTTCGAGCCAACTGCTCAGGCGCAAGCAGCTCGTTCTGGGATCGATCCTGTTCCATACCGGCGTGCTGTTCGTGCTGTTCGGCCACATCGTCGGCCTGCTGGTGCCGATATGGGTTTTTGATTCGCTGGCAGTGAAGCACGAATGGAAGCAGGCTCTGGCGGTCTATGGTGGCGGTACTGCGGGTCTGGTGTCCTTTATCGGCGCTTCGATGCTGCTCCACCGCCGCCTGTTCGATTCCCGAATCCGCGTGAATTCCGCCTTTGCCGACACCGGTATTCTGGTCTTGCTCTGGGTCCAGCTTGCTCTCGGCCTGGCCACCGTGCCGATCTCGCTTGGCCATATGGATGGCGAACAGATGGTCAAGTTCATGGCCTGGGCGAACGGCATCTTCACCTTCAATCCCACGGCCTCGTTGTGGATCGATGGAGCACACTGGATTTTCCGCACCCACATCTTCCTCGGGCTGACGATCTTCCTGGTTTTCCCGTTCACGCGCTTGCCGCACATGCTCTCGGTGCCGGTGCGCTATATCTGGCGAGGCGGTTATCAGATCGTGCGCAGCCGTCGGAGCCTGATCAATGGTTGACCAGATCGAGAAGGACGCAGTCTGTGTGGGAGGGGAGGTTATCTCTGCCGATCGGATCGCCGCAGAGATGCAGAACCACCCGGCCGACGATGCGGAGGCTGCCTGGGAAGCGGCGGCGAGGGCTCTTATAGTGCGCGAACTGCTGCTCGGCGAAGCGCGGCGCTTGGGTATCGAGCCGGAAGAGACGAGCGACCACCGTGGCCGCAAGATGACCGAGGAAGATGCCTTGGTCGAGACGCTGATCGAACGTGAAGTCAGCGTTCCGGTGGCGACCGAGGCCGAGGCGCGCCGGTTTTACGAAACGCATCCCGATCGTTTCACCAGCGAGCCGTTGGTCGAGGCGGAGCATATCCTCTTCTCCGCCTCGCCCGATGACGCAATCGCCTGGAACATGGCGCTGAGCGATGCACGCGGACTGATGCGCCGGCTCAGGGACGATCCAGACGGTTTTGCCGAACTTGCCCGGACGCATTCGGCTTGTCCCTCGCGCGAGCAGGGGGGCAATCTCGGCCAGATCGGCCCGGGCCAGACCGTGTCGGAATTCGAAAGGGCGCTCTTCGCTCTCGGCGAGGGCGAACTGTGCGCCGAGCCGGTATGCACACCCTATGGCGTGCACATTGTACGGGCAGGGCGCAAGGTGGAAGCCCAACAGCTTCCTTTCGAGGCGGTCGATGCCTCGATCCGCGCCTATCTGGAGGAATCCTCGCTGAGGCGCGCCATGGCACAATACCTTGCGATCCTTGCGTCGCAGGCCGATATTCGGGGCGTTGCACTTCCGGCCAGCGAAGGACCGCTTGTCCAATGACTATCGATCGCCCACGCGATTACCTCCCGCTCGCCGAAGCGCGGCGCCCGCGCTTGCGCGACGGTTTGGGGCGCCGGTTCGAATATCTGAGGTTGTCGCTCACCGACGTATGCAACTTCCGCTGCAGCTATTGTCTGCCCGATGGATATCGTCGGCCGTGCGGCAGACCCGCCGAACTTACAATCGACGAAATCGAGCGCGCCGTGCGGGCCTTTGCCGAACTGGGTCTGTGGAAGGTGCGGCTGACCGGTGGCGAGCCGACCATACGGCGCGATTTCGAAGATGTGGTGCGTGCTGTCGCCGCCATACCGGGTATCCGCCGTGTGGCCATGACCACCAATGGCTATCGCCTCGCCAAAAGAGCGCCGCGCTGGCGTGAGGCAGGGGTCGATGCGCTCAATATCAGCGTCGATTCTCTCGATCCGGAACGTTTCCTGGCCATCACCGGTCACGATCGATTGGGTGAAGTGCTCGCCGGCATCGACGCCGCCCGCGATGCGGGGTTTTCCAGTATCAAGCTCAATGCCGTGCTGATGCGCGGGGTTAACGACGATGAACTTGAGGCGATGATCCGCTTCGTCACCGCTCGCGATCTCTCGCTACGCTTCATCGAAGTCATGCGGACCAATGACAATGCGGAATTCTTCGCCGAGCGGCACGTGCCTGGCGAAAGCGTCGTCCAACAATTGCAAGCAGCAGGTTGGCAACGCCTTCCGCGTGAAGACGGTGCCGGGCCGGCGGTCGAGTTCGGCCACCCCGAAGCGCGTGGACGGATCGGCATCATCGCACCCTATGCCAAGGATTTCTGCGCCGACTGCAATCGACTTCGTCTAAGTTCCGATGGCAAGTTCCACCTGTGTCTGTTCGGCGATGGCGGGTTCGATCTGCGCGACCTTCTGCAGTCCGACAGCCAGCAGGACGAACTCATTGCGCGCATTGTCGCCCTGACGAAAGGCAAGGCCCCGGGGCACCGCCTGCACCAGGGCAATAGCGGCGCGACACCCCATCTCGCATCCATCGGAGGTTAGCGTGACGACTGCGGACGAGGCACGAACCGTGCTGGAGCTAGAATTGTGCGGGAAGCTCGCCGATGTCGGCGGAGCATTTGTGAAGACCGTCATTCCCGCAGAGGGATGCAGCGTCACCGAACTGTTCGCTATGGTGGCGCGGCAACACCCGGCGCTAGCGCCATCGCTTGGCGGCGGTCGGATCAGGGCCTGTGTCAACGAGGCAGTCGTCGCCCCCAATGCGCGCGTTATGCCGGGGGACGAGGTAGCTCTGTTCCCCCCGGTCTCGGGCGGATGAGCGCACAGGTTACCCTTGCCACGGAAGCCTTCGACCCTGCGGAGCTGCTGGGCAGGTTCTCGCGCGAGCTTGAGGGGGAGGGGGCAGTCGTCAGTTTCACCGGCCATGCGCGAGACAGGGCTAAGGATGGTGCGCTGGTCGATGCGCTGGTTCTGGAGAGCTACCGTGGCGTTACACTCGCCTCAATGGAAGACATCGCCGCCGATGCGATGGCGCGCTTCGATGTCACGCGTTGCCGGGTGGTCCATCGGGCGGGCCGTATCGCGCCGGGCGAAGCCATCGTTTTCGTCGCCACCGCTTCGGCCCATCGCCGCTCCGCGTTCGAAGCTGCGGACTATCTCATGGACCGGCTCAAGACCGAAGCGGTGTTCTGGAAACGCGAGGAAGGCCCGCTGGGACGCCGATGGATCGAGCCGCGCGAAAGCGATCATGAAGATGCCCGCCGCTGGCATTCGTGAACAGGAATGACAATGCCAGGAATAGACGAGAGCCTGCCCTTCCATCCGCTGAAGATCGCAGTGCTGACGGTATCGGATACCCGCACCGCTGAAACCGACACATCGGGAGGATTGCTCGCCTCTCGTCTGGTAGAGGCGGGGCACGAACTGGTAGCGCGGGCGATCGTGAAGGACGATGTCGACGCGATCCGAGCGCGGGTACGGGCCTGGATCGACGATCCCGATGTAGAAATCGTGCTAAGCACGGGAGGTACCGGCTTCACTCCGCGCGACGTAACGCCGGAGGCGGTAATGCCTTTGCTGCGCCGGGTGATGGACGGGTTCAGTGCAGTCTTCCATCAGGTCAGCATGGGCACGATCGGGGTTTCAACTCTGCAATCACGCGCCTTTGCGGGGCAGGCGGGCGACAGCTTCGTTTTCTGCGTGCCCGGTTCTACCGGCGCCTGTCGCGACGCCTGGGACCTGGTGCTGCGCTATGAGTTCGACAGCCGCTACCGTCCCTGTTCGATTGCCGGGCAATTGCCGCGGTTGAGGGAGGTATGCGCATGAATGGTCTGTCTCATCTGGACGATCAGGGCCGGGCGCGCATGGTCGATGTCGGCGACAAAGCTGTCACGGCCCGCCGGGCGCGGGCTAAAGGCGAGCTACGATGTGCCGCCGCGACGCTCGAGCTGGTCAGGGCGGGAAAGACGCCCAAGGGCAGCGTGATTTCAACCGCCGAACTTGCCGGTGTGATGGCGGCCAAGCGTACGGCGGATTTGATTCCCCTGTGCCACCCGCTGGCGCTATCGCAGGTCGATGTCGCGATTGCGGTGGAGGAAGCGCTACCCGGTTTCTCTGTCGTCGCGACTGTGAGGACCGAGGGGCGCACCGGGGTCGAAATGGAAGCGTTGACCGCAGTCTCGGTCGCCTGCCTCACCCTGTTCGACATGCTCAAGGCAGTCGACCGGACAATGGCGATCGGTGCGATCCATGTGACAGCCAAGGAAGGGGGCAAGTCGGGCGCATGGGAGCAGATATGATCCCTTTCGCAGAAGCACTGGCGCGCATAGCAGATCATATCGTGCCACTCGGGACGGAAACGGTCCCGCTGGCCGAGGCAAGCGGGCGAAGGCTCGCGTGCGATCTGACGGCCCGCTGCGCCGCGCCGCGCGCTCCGGTGTCGGCCATGGACGGGTATGCCGTGATCGAGGCAGCAACGCAGCCGGGTCGCGCTATCGCTGTTATTGGCGAAGCGGTCGCCGGGCGACGCTTCGAGGGGCGCGTGGGCGAGGGCGAGGCGGTGCGCATCTTTACCGGCGCCCCGATGCCCGAGGGCAGCGACTATGTGATTATGCAGGAATATGCGACCCGCACTGGCGATAGCGTGACTTTCGCCGAAGGGTACGGTCCGGCAGGGCATGTCCGCGCCATGGGTAGCGATTTCGACGCGGGCGATGTGCTCGTTCCTGCCGGTACCTTGCTAAATGCGCGGGCCATGATCGGTGCCGCGGCGGCCGATGTCGCTGAAGTTGAGGTGGCGGTGCGTCCGCGCGTGGCAATCATCGGTACGGGCGACGAGCTTGCAGTGCCCGGCTCGGCTCATGCAGTGCGCGACGCGATCCCCGAAAGCGTGAGTTATGGCGTTACCGCATTGGTCGGGGAAGCGGGCGGTTGCGTAGTGCACCGGGCGAAGTGCCCCGACGATCTCGATGTGCTCACTCGTGCGGCGGGCGAGGCGCTGGTGTGCGCTGATCTTGTTATCGTCACCGGGGGCGCATCGGTCGGAGACCGCGATTTCGCCAAGCCCATGTTCAAGCCGCACGGTCTTTCGGTGATTATACCCAAGGTCGCGATTAAGCCCGGAAAGCCGGTCTGGTTGGGAAAGGCGCGGGGGAAAATCGTGCTTGGCCTGCCAGGGAATCCGACCTCGGCCATGGTTACCGGGGCGCTGTTTTTGCGCCCGATCTTCCAGGCGCTGGGCGGGGCGAATGTGTCCCATCGTTGGCACAGCCTTCCTATTGCCGCACCGCTGAAGGCAACTGGCGGACGAGAGACGTTTGTTCGCGCGCGTTTCGATGAAGGCGGACTGGTTCCCATCGGCAACCAGGACAGCGGTGCACAAGCAGCTTTGCTGGAAGCCGACTGGCTGATCCGCTGCCCGCCGGATCAAGCGGCTCTTGCGCCGGGATCGACCGTTACCGCCGTGTCCTTCTGAACCGCCGCTCGGCTTCCTCCAGGGCTACCGGGTCATTGACGTTGAAAAACGGATCGCAACTGGGTTCGGTCTCCCATTCGACGGTCACCACATTGACGCGATGCGCAAACCCCCTCAGCGATTGCCCGCCCTTTCCCAGATACTCCGTCAGCGCGCCGCGATCCGCGCGCCAGAGCGTGGCCAGCGGCTGTTCGCGCCCGAGGCTCGTTGGCATTGCGGCCCCGCGATCGCCGATGGCCGCTGACAGGCGCGCAACGAGGTCGTTGGGTAGGAAAGGCTGGTCGCAGCCTATCACCAAAACATACTCGCGTTTTGTTGCCAGAGCGAAATCGAAGGCGCTCGCCAAAGCGCTGATGGGTCCGATTCCGGTATGACGGTCGATCAACAGGGGGAACTCCTGGTCGAGCAACTGACTGTCATGGCGAACCGCCAACGCGACCTGATCCGACCGAGCTGTGGCCCAGTCACACGCGTGTCTGAGGAGTGTTGCCCCACCAAGCATGCGCAGCGGTTTGGAACCGCCCATGCGCTTTCCCAGCCCGCCGCAAGCAATGACGATGCCCGGTTTTACCATCTCATATCAGCGAGCCGCTTCATGCCATGCAGACTTTCCCGTGCGGCTATCGCGCCGCCGCAGTCACCGAGTTCACCAGCGAGGAATGCGACCTCCCTATCGAGTGCCCCTGCCCAATTTCCTGCGCGATATAAACGTATATCGGATGATCAGAAAGACTTTCGCAGGGAGATCGGGACCAGGCAATGGGGTTCCGATACTCTGTCTTCACTTGGTGAAGAGGGGCGATCCACGCGGTGGTCAAACCTGCAGGGTAAGAGGCTTCAGGCGCGGCTCTTCGAAATCGACGCCACTCCTCACGGTTCGCTAGTAATTTCACTAGAGACCGGTTTACCATCAGGTTTCAAACTACTGACATATGCCGTCCGGATAGGAGAACCGGGTGACAGCTTTGCGGCGCATCGACAGAATAATCAGCTTCGAATCCGACAATGCGATTGCTGTGGAATTCGGTCGCGAACGCATTAGGTCGGTGCGCAAGATCATACATCTTTACTACCTTGCGATCCTCGCTCCATTCGTGGGAGTTGCCTGGGTCAAATGGGATCATCCGGCAACCAGGCTGGTTGGCATGATCTTGCTAATCGCAGTCGCCTTGCGTTTTCGGCACTGGATGGTGCCGCAGCCATCCGGAAAATCCGAAGATGTAAATCCCATAGCCGCGCGGATCACAGGGGGGATGGTGATCCTCCTTTCCTGCGCGCAGACATACTTTTATCTATCGATCGCTTTCGCCATCGCTGCTGCATCCCCACAGGGTGTAGAGTGGTTGCAGGTCTTGGGCTTAGGGCTGCTCACGGCCCTCGCTCAGGGCGCTGCCCTCACAGGGATAATTTTCGCATCGAGAGTGATCTTCTTCTGTTTCGTGCTGCCGCTGGTATTGGCTATCCTCTACCTTTTTGCGGCGGAAAACCTGGTTGCCTCCTCGGCGGTGGTCGTGCTCACCGCGGTCAGTTTCTACCTCGCGGAGACCAGCCACAAGATGCAGCTGCGCCTGTTCAAGGCTCAGTACGATGCGGATCAGGCGCTTTTGCGGATGGAAAAGGTCAATCTCGAACTGACCGACGCGCGCAGGAATGTTCAGCACCGGGCGGAGTATGACGATCTTACTGGGGTGAGAAACCGGTTTGCCTTCATCCGGGATGTAGAAGAGATGCTGGCGGACGGGCGCTGCGGGCTACTGGCTCTAGTCGATCTCGACCGGTTCAAGCCGATAAACGATCTATATGGCCATCACGCCGGTGACCAGGTGCTCCGCTATGTTGCCCGGCGATTGCAGCGTGTCGTGCCGCCCCACGCCATTGTAGGACGCCTGGGTGGAGACGAATTCGGATTGTTCGTCAGCGGTCCCGATTGTGTAAACAAGCTGTCGAGCCTGGTGGCGATGTGCGATCGGGCGCTCGATCATCTGCGCAGACCCATCCGGCTTTCGAACACTGTGGTCAGGGTGGGAGCAAGTGCCGGCGCTCGCCTGGTCGCATCGGACACGACCGATGTCGGTCAGGCGCTTCGCGAGGCTGACGTGGCCCTGTATGTCGCCAAACGCGAAGGGGACGAGACAACCAAGCTTTTCGATCAGAAGATCAGCGACGAAACCTTGCGTACCCACGCGATCGAGGCTGAGCTGATAAAGCTGGACTCGGACGAGTACCTGTCGCTCGCTTACCAGCCGATAGTGAACCTCCGGACGGGCGATCTGGCATCGTTCGAAGCGCTTGCCAGATGGTACCACCCCACGCTGGGTGAAGTTTCGCCGGTACAGTTCATTCCGATAGCCGAGAGGCTTGGCCGGATACGGGAGATAACGCTCACCTTGCTGGAAAAAGCGTTGGAATTCGCCGCGGATTGGCAACCACCATGCCGGTTATCCTTCAACCTGAGTGCCGCGCATATCTGCGGCGAGGACGCGGCCGACGAAATCGTGGCGCTCATTTCCCGCAAGCAATTTCCCTCCAACCGCTTGCAATTCGAGATTACCGAAACCGCCATGTTGGTGAATTTCGAGGTTGCGCGAAGAAACGTTGAAATCCTGCGCCGTGCGGGATGCAGGATCGCCCTCGATGATTTCGGCGCTGGTTTCGCCTCGCTGGTCTATCTGCGCGAAATCAAGTTCGACAAGGTAAAGATAGATGGTTCGTTGATCCGGGAAGCGCGGCATCCCAAGGGGCGCGACATGCTGCGCGGTGTGATCAAGATGATCGAGGCGATGAAGCTGGAAAGCGTTGCCGAATACATCGCTACGGCGGAAGACCATGAGGCGGCGCTGGTTTTGGGTGCGGGATTCGGCCAGGGTTTCTACCTCGGCCGCCCTCTATCCCGGGGCGGAGTACTCGATTTGCTGCTCAAGCACCGATCACGCCCACCAGCCAATATTGACAGTCTCCCGGGCCACCATGCAAGTGGGCGGGGTGCACTCAAAACCAATGCCATGGGCAAAATGCGATTGCTCCCTGTCCTGGCAAACCGATAGTAAGGACACAGTCCACGCCAAGCATCGGTGTTCGGGCTTCAGTTTGCAGCCAGTGCCGCCCAGGTCTTTTTGCCGACCACGCCATCGGCGGAAAGGTCTTTCGATTTCTGAAAAGCGATCACCGCCCGTCTGGTAATCGGACCGAAATAACCGTCGGCGAGAATATTCAGGAGGTTCTGCATCGCGCGGACCGGGTCTCCCCGATCTCCTTGACGTAGCAACGGGCGTGCGGGGTGCACACGTGGTTCGCCCGCCGCATGGAAGCGATAGGAAGCTTCGAGCTTCTCGTCATATCTGTTGGCGCGATATGCCGGGCCGTTATAGCCGCGCGCGAATTGCGCCCAGTCACGGCGAATGAGCGCGGCGTCCAGATTGCTCGACTTCACGAAAGCGACGAATGCGCGGAGCTGAGCAGGCTCGCCCGAGACCATGGCGGAAACGAAATCTTCGACATCGTCGAAGCCGCATATGCGATAATTATCACCCATGATCTGGAAGGCCCCCCAACTTGCCGAGCGCAACGCCGCGTCGCGATCGAGGTCGATTGCCTGGGCAAGTCGGTCGTATTCCTTCCTACCTCCCTTATATCCGCCCGGGTCTGGCTGCGAAATGGCCGGATGCGAACGGTCGTACCGGCGTTTCGTCAGGCGCGAGAAATAGTGTCTCTCGAAAAGGATCTTCGGGCGCTTGTCGGCGAGGAAACCGCCGCGACTTTCGACATCGATCACCGCGCGCACGGCCGCGACCCGGCAGCCGATGTCACGAGCGGCTTTCTCTATGGCTTCTTCATCGAGTGGCGATGCCGGGCCGGCAAACTGCAAGGGCATGGCTTTTCTCCATCCAGCGTGTGTCCGAGACGACGGGCGTGAGGCAAATGCCCACCCGGTTCATCTCGGTGCGACTCGTGATGACGCCCCTTCGGCGTGTAGGAAAGCGGCCCGATCGCCTGGCAGGGCTTGCGACGGCGCGGCTGGATCATCTTGCGAGAACCGGCCGCATTTACTCCAGGCGATTGCGCGATGATGGGTGAGCTTTCCCGGCTCGAACTTATGCCAAGAACCGATAAAGCACTACGAGGTTCATCGTCGAGGCGACGATATGAACAGCCCGGATCACATCAATCGACGTCCCAGATAGCGATATCGTCACCGTTACGGTGAATCGATCCGCTCGTTCCGACAGGCTCCGCCTTTCCATCGGTAAAGAAGGCGATCGTCTCTACATCGTCGGCGGAAGTGCGGGCAAGGGTTCGAGCCCCCTCGGGTGTCCGTGCAATGACGACGCCCGATCGCGGCACTCCGCCGCGATCGTAATGCACCGTATAGGTTTCGACGGTGGCGGGGCCGCTATAGTGTTCATCGAGAGACGGGATCTCCCTGCGCCCTCGGTCCGCCTCCGCTTGGTAATCGAAATCCTGCGGGAATTGCGCGTCGGTGGGACATCCGGACAGAAGGATCGTATGGTTGTGCGTGGCATAGCCGCCATTGGCGAATAGCAGGCCCCTATCCGCCGTTCCGCGAAGGACCTCGACCATCGCGGCAACGGCGTGGCTCATATAATTGCCGATCGGCCCACCGCCGAAAGTGAGCCCGCCGAAGACGGTGGCCGGCTTGTCGACCGGCCATTCGAGGACGCGGCGGGCCATCTTCGGCACGCAGGGAAAACAGCTATAGAGTTCGACATGCGCGAGATCGCCCACCGTGACGGCGTTCAGTTCCATCGTTTTCTCCAGCGAGACCACCAGGCTGGGCGATGCATCGTAGCGATCGCGTTCGAGAAAATTGCCGCTTTCGTGCGCGGCTGCGCCGTAACCGACATAGACAAGACGATCGCTCGCGATTCCTCGTCGTCTGGCTTCGGCAAGCGAGGTCATGATGAAGCCGGCGCCTTGGTTGACCGAGGCATTGGCGACCTGCAGCTTTGTGTAGGGGAAGGCGATCGGTCGGTTGCTCTCCGACGGCGTGACGATGTCTTCGGCCGTGACGGGAGTACGGATCCATGCCCCTTCGTTCGTGGCCGCGACCTCGCTCATTCGCGCCCATATCTGGCCGCTCTCGGCCTGTCCTTCGGCGAGTGATTGGCCATATGCGGCGCGGCCTGCATTTTCGTATAACGGATAGACATCGGTCGGGACGACCAAACCATAGCTTTGTGCATAGCCCTTGTGCACGCGGTGCGTCGCATCGCGCAGGGCATTGGGTCTTTCGCCAGTCGCGTCCTTTTTCATGGCGACAAGCCCGGCTGCGGTGCGGAGCGCTTCGCCGCCGGTAACGGCGCAGATCTTCGCGTCCCCCCGACCGATCCGGTTGGCCGCCTCGTTCAGCAACAGGATCGGGCTGTCGCCATTGGGCATGGCGGTCTGCATGCGGTGGGACGGATCGATCCGGAGGCTGTCTGCCACCTTTTCGTCGACAGGGTTGAGTTGCGGCCAGCCGAGCTGTGCGACCACGGCCAGCGAATCGCAATCGGCAAGCAGGCCGCGTCCGGCATTCGCATCCGCATCGGCGCGGCGCAGCGCCTCGGCCATCAGGCCCACAGGATCGAGGCCGTCGCCGGGCTGTTCGGGCCGGTCGTTGATCTGCCCTACGCCGACGATGACGGGAATTCTATCGGGGTCCTGATCTGGCACGTAGGCTCTCCTCTCGCTGCCATGCGTAGCAAGCGGGTTTCAAGCTGCAACCGAAAGTTCAAAGGGAGCTGGCTGGGGTGGCAGGGATCGAACCTGCGAATGTCGGTACCAAAAACCGATGCCTTACCACTTGGCTACACCCCAGCAGGTGCGCGCCCCTATAGCGTGTCCGGCGCGGAAGGGAAGGGGGTGGGCTCGGATTGCATGCGTCGTTCGGCAAGCTCGCCTTCGAATCGCGCAATCGTCCGGCGGTCGAGCTTGTAGAAGAACATCGCAACGCCAGCGGGAATGATGATTGCGGCGGGTACTATCGCAAAGGCGAGGTCGATACCGAACTTCGCCGAATCGGTCTGCACAGCCCCCGCCTCGAACCCGGTCACCGCGAACAGCATACCCGGCAACGCCGCTCCGACCGCCACACCGGTCTTGATCGCAAAAACCGCGCCCGACACGGCTAGGCCGGTCATCTGGCGGCCCGTCGACCAGTCGAGATATTCGGCAATGTCGGTAAACATCGAGTAAGCGAGCATCATCATCATGCCGAGGCCCACCCCCACGAACACTTGCGCGATCGTTTGCGGCCAGATCGCATCAAGGGGCATCAGATGGAAGATCGCAATCGCAGCGACTTCGACCGATCCGGCGAAGATCAGGAGATGGGCCTTGTCGAGCCGACGCGCCATCGATGCCGCGAAAACGACACCCGCCAACTGGCCCACTGCGAAGGCTGTGTAGAAGAGACCGATCCTGTCGAGAAACAGGAAGATTGGCGTGCCATCGTCGCCCGCCACATAGCGGAACCAGAACAGCGCACTGCTCGCGCGCGAGGCGAGGGCCACCGGGGTCAGCATCGCGGCGACGGCAACGGCTATCCAGGCTGGCGTGCGGACGAGCAATCTCACGTCGTCGCGAATGCGCCCATTGGTCCGGGCCGGTGGTATTCTCTCTCTGCTCGAGGCGAATGCGATCAGCAGCGAGAGCGATCCGGCACCGGCGATAATGAACATCGTCAGCATGATTCCGCGCCGCTCGTCTCCCGCGCCCAACTCACGTACCAGCGTTGTCGCGATAACCGCCACCGCCACCACGGCCAAAGCGGAGAAAACCATGCGGTAGGCGGCGAAGGACGAGCGTGTATCGGCGTTGGGAGACACCACCCCCATCAGCGCCGAATAAGGCACATTGGTCGCGGTGAATGCGACCATTGTCAGCGTATAGGTCACATAAGCCCATACGAGCATTCCATTTTTCGACATGTCGGGTGCCGCGAAGATTGCCGCGCCGAACAGGCCGAAGGGAACCGCGCCCCACAGCAGATAGGGGCGATAGCGCCCCCACCGGCTGCGTGTCCGGTCTCCGATCGCGCCCATTACCGGGTCGGTTATGGCATCGAAGAACTTTGTCAGCAGCAGCATGAGGCCCATCGCCGCCGGGCCAACACCGCCCAGCTCCACGAAAAAATAGAGCAGGTAGATGTTGAAGAAGTTGATGTAGAAGGACGATGCGAGATCGCCGATCCCGTACCCGATCTTCTCCAGTCGCCCGGCGGCGGGGATCGGCTTACTCACAACTCGGTTCTCCCATGAAACCTATTGGGAGGTCATGGAAGGCGCGAAGTCAAGTCCGCGGCGGTGCGATCAATATCGCTTGTCTTCGAAATCTGCGGCCGAATGGCGTTCGCGTAGCTGTTCGTCATCTTCGCCCCAAACTTTGTTGACGATGCGTCCGCGCCGCACTGCCGGGCGCTTGGCGATCTGTCTCACCCAGCGTTCCACATGTGTGTATTCCTGGATGGAAAGGAAGGTCTTCGCTTCGCCATAAATTTCGCCGAAAACGAAGGGAGCGATCCAGGGGTAGGCGGCGATGTCGGCGATCGTGTAATCCTTGCCGCCCAGGAATTCGCTATCCGCCAGGCGTTTGTCGACGACGTCGAACAGGCGTTTGGTTTCCATCGCATAGCGATTGATCGGATATTCGTATTTCTCCGGAGCATAGGCGTAGAAATGGCCGAAGCCGCCGCCGATGAAGGGCGCGCTGCCGACCTGCCAGAACAGCCAGCTCAGAACTTCCGCGCGGCTGCGGTCGGTGGGCAGGAAAGCGCCGAACTTTTCGGCCAGATGCATCAGGATCGCACCGCTTTCGAACACGCGCAGGGGCTCGCTGCCGCTGCGGTCGAGCAGGGCGGGGATCTTCGAATTGGGATTGAGGCCGACGAAGCCCGAACCGAACTGGTCGCCATCGCCGATATCGATCGTCCAGGCATCGTATTCGGCGCCCGCATGGCCCGCCTCGAGCAATTCCTCGAACATGATCGTTGCCTTCACCCCGTTGGGCGTGGCGAGCGAATAGAGCTGGAAATCGTGCTGACCGACAGGCAGCTCCTTATCCTCGCGCGCACCGGATGTGGGGCGGTTTATGCTGGCGAAGCGGCCACCGTTTTCGGCGTCGTGGGTCCAGACTTCGGGCGGGGTATAGGTGGGATCGGCCAAACTCGTTCTCCTTTGGGCGGGATGGCTAGTTCACCCTGCCATTCGTCACAAGGTGGGGAACCGTCATTGCGATCCCACGGTTGTTCCCTACGCTATGACGAAGCTCATCTATGTCGACGACGATCTGCCCGGGATCACCCGCAAGGGTGCGGGAAAGGGATGGGCCTATTACGATGCCGAAGGCCGGCTGATTACCGATCCGCAGGAGAAGCAACGGCTCAACGCAATTGCGCTGCCCCCAGCCTATAGCGATGCCTGGTTCTGCCCTGCGCCCAACGGGCACATCCTGGCCACCGGCGTAGATGCCAAGGGGCGCAAGCAATATCGCTATCACCCCGATTTCCGCGCGGCGCGAGAGGGCGAGAAGTTCGATAGCTGCGTCACCTTCGGCAGCCTGCTGCCGCTGGTGCGCAAACGTGTGGAAGACGATCTGCGGGGCCGCAAGCTGACGCGCGAGCGGGCGGTCGCCAGCGTTGTCCGCCTGCTCGATCTCGGCGCGGTGCGGGTCGGGAACGAGGGATATGCACAGCGCAACCGGAGCTTCGGGGCAACCACCCTGCGGAAGCGCCATGCGGAGCTAACGGGCAGGACCCTGCGGCTGCGCTACAAGGGCAAGGGCGGCAAGCTGCGTGAAGTAACCCTGTCGGATGGCAGTTTGACGCGGCTTGTGCGCAAGATGCAGGATCTGCCCGGCCAGAACCTGTTCAAATATGTGGACGAGGACGGAGATGTCCAGGCTGTGGGCTCGTCCGACGTCAACGAATATCTTGCCGAAACCATGGGCGAGCGGTTCACGGCCAAGAATTTCCGCACTTGGCATGGCAGCGTGATGGCGTTTCAGTGCCTGCTCGAAGGCGAAGGGAAACTGCCGATCAAGGCGCTGCTCGATTGCGTCGCGGACAGGCTCGGCAATACTCCCGCGGTCACCCGCAAGAGTTATATCCATCCTGCCGTGATCGATCTGGTCGAACGGCAGGAAGAATGGCGCGCCGATATACGTCTGCCGCGAGCGACCAAGTGGTTGAGGCCCGAGGAGCGCGGGCTGATCGAGTTGCTTCAGAATAGTCCTGCGGCGGCGGTATTGCTGGCGGCCTAAAACTTCTTGTGAATTTTCGCCTTAAAGAATAATCGAGCGTGATGACAACTCTCGCAGGTCTGAAAATTCGAAACTGGCGTGCAGATCACGATCCCCCCCTATCCGCAGAAGCATTTGGCAAGCTTTACGGTGCTCCTTCTGCTTGGAAGGGCCAAACGGTTTATAACTGGGAATCGAAGGGAAAGGTCGCGCGCCCAACCGTCCAGAAGCGTCTCGCCGAACTCGGGATTTGCGAGCCGGCGGACTGGCTCGAGCCCGCTCCGAAAAACATCGACGAGAAAGGTCACGTCCCAATGAGCGGTAACGACGCCCATCCCTTTTACGACCTGCACACTCACGGTTTCGTGCGTGTGGCAACGAGCACTCCTAAAGTGCGCACCGCCGATATCGCCTATAACGCCGAAGGAATTCTGGAACAGGCGCGGATGGCGGATGCGCGAGCCGTCGACCTGCTGCTCTATCCCGAGCTTTCCCTCTCGTCCTATGCCCTTGATGATCTCCACCTGCAGTCGGCACTGCTCGATGCAGCCGAAACGCAGATCGAGGCGATCTGCGAGGCATCGCGCGACCTGTCACCCGCGCTTGTTTTCGGCGCCCCCTTGCGGCGCAATGGCCGGATCTACAATTGCGCACTGGTCGTGGCACGCGGCGAGTTGCTCGGTGTCGTGCCCAAAAGCTACCTGCCGAACTACCGCGAATATTACGAGAAGCGCTGGTTCGCCCATGGCCGCGAATGCATTGGCTTGACGATCCGCTGCGGCGGGCGGGAGGTACCGTTCGGGACCGACCTGATCTTTTCCGCCAGCGACTTACCCGGATTTACCTTCGGAATCGAAATCTGCGAAGATTTCTGGTCGCCCAATCCGCCGGGCACGATGGCTGCGCTTGCCGGGGCGACCATCCTGCTCAACCCATCCGCGTCGAACATCACGATCGGCAAGTCCGACGAACGCCATCTCCTCAGCCGCGCAAGCTCGAGCCGTTCGGTCTGCGCCTATGCCTATTCGGCCAGCGGACACGGCGAGAGCACGACCGATCTCGCCTGGGACGGGCAGGGGATGATCTACGAGCTGGGCGATCTGCTTGTCGAAAGCGTCCGGTTCGAGCTGGAGCCTGAATTGTGCATCGCCGATGTGGATACGCAGCGCATCCTGTCCGAGCGCATGCGGATGCAGACCTTCAACGATGCAGCCGAGGCGGCAGGGCGCCCGGAAGATTGGTATCGCCGCATCGAATTCGACCATAGTGCCCCGCGCGCGGATATCGGCCTGGAGCGGCCCGTGCGGCGTTTTCCCTTCGTGCCCAACCGCGCGCACAAACTGGATGAGGACTGTTACGAGGCTTTCAACATCCAGGTCGACGCGCTGATGCGGCGTATCCAGGCGACCAACCCAAAATGCCTGGTGATTGGCATATCGGGCGGGCTCGACAGCACGCATGCCCTGATCGTTGCAGCCAAGGCGATGGACCGGCTCGGTCGCCCGCGCACGGACATCCGGGGGTATACTATGCCCGGCTTCGCGACGTCCGAAGGGACCAAGTCCAATGCCTGGCGGCTGATGGACGCTTTCGGCCTCACGGCCGAGGAAATCGACATCAAGCCAACCGCGACCATGATGCTGGAGAACATTGGCCACGCCTTTGCCGAGGGCGAGCCGGTCTATGACGTGACGTTCGAGAATGTGCAGGCGGGGCTAAGGACCGATTACCTTTTCCGTCTTGCCGGCCAGCATGGAGGCTGGGTCATCGGGACGGGCGATCTGAGCGAACTTGCACTGGGCTGGTGCACCTATGGCGTGGGTGACCATATGAGCCATTACGGCGTCAATGCGGGCGTGCCCAAGACACTGATTCAGTACCTTATCCGCTGGACAACCCAGACCAGCCAGTTCGACAGCGGGGTCGATGCCGTGCTGGCCGATATCCTCGATACCGAAATCAGTCCCGAGCTGGTACCTGCTGGTGAGGATGGCCAGATTCAGAGCACTCAGTCGATAATTGGGCCTTACGAGCTCAACGACTTCTTTCTCCACCACATTATCCGCTGGGGGCAAAAGCCGAGCCACGTCGCCTTTCTTGCCTGGCATGCCTGGAAAGACGCGAAATCAGGGCTTTGGCCCATCGAATTCCCGGACGATGCGAAGAATGAATACGATCTCGCCACGATTGCCAGGTGGCTGGAAAATTTCCTCAAACGCTTCTTTGGCTTCAGCCAGTTCAAGCGCAGCGCCTTGCCCAACGGGCCGAAGGTTTCCGCCGGAGGTGCGCTGAGCCCGCGCGGCGACTGGCGCGCACCAAGCGATGCGGTGGCCGATACCTGGCTGGCGGAATTGGTGGCTGCCTTGCCCGATCTGGACGACTGACGATGCCGCTGCGGGCGCTGCTGCTCATGACGTTCTGCAATGTGGTCTGGGCGCTCAATGTCGTCGTCAGCAAAATTGCTATCGCCGATCTCGGAACGCCGCCACTGTTCTACGCGCTGCTGCGTTCGGTGATCGTTGCGGCAGTTCTCATACCGTTGCTGCGCCCGTCGCCGGAAAAGCTCTGGCAGGTGCTCCTGATCGGTCTCGCAATCAGTGGCGGTTCGTTCGCACTGCTCTTCATGGGACTAGCGACGGCAAGTCCGTCGGCGGCGGGGGTCGTCAGCCTGACCGGGGCACCGATGACCGTTTTGTTTGCAATCATTTTTCTCGGCGAGCGGATTCGCTGGCGGCGTGGCTTGGGGATCGGACTGGCCTTCGGCGGCGTCCTGTTCGCGATGGCCGGAGACAATCAGATGGAGACCGGCACGGGTCTCCTGCTTGTGTTCGCCTCGGCGGTCGTCGGCGCGCTCGGATCGGTTTTCGTGAAGCGTCTCGAAATACCCTCGATCCGATTGCAGGCCTGGGCGGCGGTCGCATCCGTCGCAGTGCTGGTGCCGCTGACCGTAGCGATGGAAGTTGGTCAAGTGGCGGCACTCTCGAAAGCCCCGTGGGAACTTGCCGCCTGCCTGTTCTTTGCCGCGATTATCGTCTCGGTCGGCGCGCACACAGCCTACTATCGCCTGCTGCAAGAGCATGACGCGAACCTCGTCGTTCCGCTTACCCTGTTCACGCCGATCCTGACCATCCTTTTCGGGGCCTGGTTGACCGGGGATGCGATCGGCGAACGACTGGTAATCGGCGGCGCTATAGCGCTCGCGGGGGTGGCGATCATCGTCTTGCGGCCAAGCGAAACCTTTACCCGTCGCTTCCTGGTGCGCCCACGCTTCTGATCAGTCGAGTTTGACCGTCCAGCCGTGAATATCCTCGATGGCGCCCTTCTGGATGCCGACGAGTTTCTCGCGAATCTTGTGGGTCATCTGCCCCGTGCCGCCCGTGCCGATCGTGAATTCGCCATCGGGGCCGAGCACGGTTCCGACCGGCGTCACGACCGCGGCGGTGCCACATGCCATCGTTTCGAGCAGACGCCCCTCGGTCGCATCGGCGCGCCACTGGTCGATCGAATAGGGTTCTTCGCGCACCTGGAGGCCTTCTTCGCGCAGCAACTGGATCAGGCTGTCGCGCGTAATTCCGGGCAGAATTGTGCCGGTGAGCGGGGGTGTGATGACCGTGCCGTCCGCGAACACGAAGAACAGGTTCATACCGCCCAGTTCTTCGATCCATTTCTTCTCGACCGCATCCAGGAACACCACCTGATCACAGCCCTGATCGATGCCTTCCGCCTGTGGAACAAGGCTGGCGGCATAATTGCCGCCGGTCTTGGCGGCGCCCGTGCCGCCGGGGGCTGCGCGGGTGTAGTTGCGGCTGACCCAGATCTTCACCGGCTTCGCGCCGCCCTTGAAGTAGGGGCCGACGGGGGAAGCGATGAGAATGTACTTGTATTGCCGCGCGGGCCGCACACCGAGAAAGGCCTCGGAAGCGAACATGAAGGGGCGCAAATAGAGCGAACCGTCGGGATCGGAAGGAACCCAGTCGCGATCCTTCGCGACCAGTTGGCGGATCGATTCGAGGAACAGTTCCTCGGGCAATTCGGGCATCGCCATGCGCCGCGCGCTTTCGTTGAAGCGGCGCGCGTTCTGCTCGGGCCGGAATAGCGCAAGGCTATCGTCGCCCTGCTTATAGGCTTTCATGCCCTCGAAGATTTCCTGCGCATAGTGCAACACCGCCGCCGCCGGATCGAGGCTGATCGCCTCGCGCGGCCCCAGGCTCGCCTTGTGCCAGCCACCTTTGTCCTCGTCATAGTCGATCACGACCATGTGGTCGGTGAATAGCTGGCCGAAGCCGGGATTTTCCAACGCTTGCTGGCGCGTTCCGGAAGGAACCGGGGCTGGGTGGGGAAGGTGCTCGAAATCCATGGATGCGCGGGTAATGGGTGAGGGCGCCAGAGGCAAGGAGGAGTCTTTTGTTCGGTGCGCTATCGACATCAGTCGATAGCTTGCTGTTCCTTCCCGCGCCCCCTCCCGGCCACCCATTCAGCATAGTCCCGTGGGTGGCCGGGAGGGGGCGCGGGAAGGAACAGCCGAAGGGCCGGAGCGACGTGCGGCACGCACGCAGCACGAAATCCGGGTGGGGGCGAGGGCCGGTGCCGAAGGGACGGACGGATGTCCTGCCGGCACCCAACAAAATGACCCGCACCCATCCTGCAAAATGAGAAGGGCGACCCTCGCCCGTAGGAGGATCGCCCTTCGCATGGTCAGCGGCGGGAAGTGCCGCTCACGAAGTCTCTATCGGTTCTGCTTACCGATAGTACCTCGCGCGGAAACTTGCCGACCTCTCTGCTGAACCATGAGACATCGGATCACCTCCTTTCGCGCTGTTTAGAGCCAAAGTACCCCGTTTCCGGAGAATTAAGACCGCGTTTTGCCGCTGATCTTGAGTATCAATCTGTTGCTCTCAGCGCGCGAAAACAACCCTTGAAAAAAAGTTTTCCCACGTCAGAATTGGCGTTTGTGGCTCGGAGCATTCTCCGGGCCTTTTTCTTTGTCCGATCCGGTCGGGATCAGGAGGGCCGCGGTTTCGGGAATCGCATCAGCGGCAGTCTTCGATCACTCTGGTCACTTCGGCCCAAGGCGGCAGGTAGAGGGTAGACAGTCCGGGGATTTCCACGGCGAATCGTCCACGGGTCAGCGCCATGGCATCGAGCAGCGGATCGGTGCGACCGAGGTAGGCGGCGATTGCCGGGCGCCCCGCTGTATCGGGTGACACACCACTCGTGTTCAGCATGCGATCGCTCGTTTCGGTGCGAATGGTCATTGCGGGTGTATCGCTGCCCGCGCCATGGCGGACCAAGGCAATCCTGGCATCGTCTGCCATACAGAGAATCGAAAAGACCGGCGCGCCCCGGCTGTCCACATACTGAGCCGAACCATCGGCGCCGCCACTTCTATAGGTCCACTCGCCCGGGCTACGCGCCTCGTCGATCCAGTCCTTTGACGGCGGTGCCGGTGCCGGAGCGGACGGCGGAGGGGCTGTCTGCACCGGGGGCGGCGTGGGGGCCGGCGTCGGTGCGGGGGTGGAATCCGGAGCGGGTACGCAGGCCGCGATGGTGAAGCTGAGCGCCAATGCGCCGCCGAATGGGAAATAGATCGGTTTCATGCCGCTTCAATGATCGCTAAGCGCCAAGTTTCCAATGCCGAAGAAGAAACGTCTCGATCAGATGCTGGTGGACCGCGGCCTCGTGGAGAGCCGCACGCGTGCGCAGGCGCTGGTCATGGCGGGGCTGGTTTTCTCCGGCGAACAGAAGCTCGCCAAGCCGGGGCAGCAGCTTGCCGAGGATGCGCCGCTCGATGTGCGCGGGCGCGATCATCCCTGGGTCTCGCGAGGCGGGATCAAGCTTGCCCACGCGATCGAGCATTTCGGGCTCGATCCGGCGGGCGTCACCGCGATGGACATTGGCAGCTCGACCGGCGGGTTCACCGATGTGCTTCTCCAAAACGGCGCGGCGCATGTTTTCGCGGTCGATAGCGGGACCAACCAGCTCGCATGGAAGCTGCGGCAAGACGAGCGCGTGACCGTGCTCGAACAGACCAGCGCCCGGATTCTCACGCCGGATCTTATCGATCGGCCCGTTAGCTGGGTGGTGTGCGATGCGAGTTTCATCGGCCTCGCCAAAGTGCTCGAGGTACCCTTGCAATTGGCCGGGCCGCGCTGCCGCCTAGTCGCGCTGATCAAGCCGCAATTCGAAGTCGGGCGTGAAGAGGTGGGCAAGAAGGGCGTTGTCAGCGATCCCATGCTGCACGATCGGGTTTGCGGCGAAGTCCGCCAATGGATCGAAGGGCTTGGTTTCGAGGTGCAGGGCATAGTCGAAAGCCCGATTAAGGGACCGGAAGGAAATATTGAGTTCCTCATTTCCGCCCAACGCGACCAAAGGCGGAATTGACGCTGCGGCACACTTGGCCCTAGGCGCTCGTGCAACCGCATTTCACGGAGAGAGCATGTCTTCAAATATCGCCGAGATGGAACGCCGCCGCGAAGCTGCCCGCATGGGTGGCGGACAGAAGCGGATCGATGCCCAGCACGCCAAGGGCAAGCTGACCGCGCGCGAACGGCTCGATGTCCTGCTCGACGAAGGCAGCTTCGAGGAACTCGACACCTATGTCGAACATGACTGCACCGATTTCGGCATGCAGGAACAGAAGATTCCCGGCGATGGCGTGGTCACCGGATCGGGCACGATCAACGGCCGCCTCGTCTATGTTTTCTCTCAGGATTTCACAGTCTTCGGTGGCTCTCTTTCCAAACGCCATGCAGAAAAGATCTGCAAGGTCATGGATACCGCGATGAAGGTCGGCGCGCCCGTGATCGGCCTCAACGACAGTGGCGGCGCGCGCATCCAGGAAGGCGTCGCCAGCCTCGGCGGCTATGCCGAAGTTTTCCAGCGCAATGTTCTGGCCAGCGGCGTGGTGCCGCAGATCAGCCTTATCATGGGGCCGTGCGCGGGCGGCGCGGTCTATTCCCCCGCCATGACCGACTTCATTTTCATGGTCGAGGACAGCAGCTACATGTTCGTCACCGGCCCCGACGTGGTGAAGACGGTGACCAACGAAGTCGTCACGCAGGAGGAACTGGGCGGAGCCAAGACGCACACCACCAAGACCAGCGTGGCCGACAACAGCTTCGAAAACGATATCGAGACACTGCTCGCCACGCGCGATTTCGTCGATTACCTGCCGCTGTCGAACCGCGAGGAGGTGCCCGAGCGCCCGACCAGCGACGCATGGGACCGCGAGGAGCCGAGCCTCGACACGCTGATCCCCGACAATGCCAACCAGCCTTACGACATGCACGAAGTCATCCGGAAGACGCTGGACGAGGGCGATTTCTTCGAGATCCAGCCGAACCACGCGGCCAATATCATCTGCGGTTTCGGCCGGATGGAAGGGCGCACGGTGGGCGTGGTGGCGAACCAGCCGATGGTGCTGGCCGGGGTGCTCGACATCAATTCCTCGAAGAAGGCCGCGCGCTTCGTGCGTTTCTGCGATGCTTTCGAAATCCCGATCCTGACCTTCGTCGACGTGCCCGGCTTCCTTCCCGGCACGGCGCAGGAGCATAACGGCATCATCAAGCACGGCGCCAAGCTGCTCTTCGCCTATGCCGAAGCGACCGTGCCCAAGATCACCGTGATCACCCGCAAGGCCTATGGCGGCGCCTATGACGTGATGGCGTCCAAGCACCTGCGCGGCGACCTCAACTACGCCTGGCCCACCGCCGAAATCGCGGTGATGGGCGCGAAGGGCGCGGTCGAGATCATCTTCCGCCAGGACCGCGACGATCCCGACAAGATCGCCGAGAAAACCAAGGAATACGAAGACCGCTTCGCCAACCCCTTCGTGGCAGCGCAACGCGGCTATATCGACGAAGTGATCTACCCGCATTCGACCCGCAAGCGGATCGCCCTGGGGCTAAGGAAGCTGCGGACCAAGCAGCTCGAGAACCCGTGGAAGAAGCATGATAATATTCCGCTGTGACACGTAAACCCTTCGACATTATCGCCCACGATCTTCGCTTCGTGATCTCTCCGATCTTTCAAGTCGAGGCGGGGTCAGTGCAGTTGTCTGACGAGTTTCGCACGACTTGGACGGTAGGTGACCTGAACAGGCACCATGTGGCTCTAGGTGATCGGAGTGAATTAACTGGGCGATATGAGGATTTGATCGAACGCGTGGAAGACAAGCCCGCAAGTTACTTCGGCGAATTTGATGTCCACCAATCTGGTCCGCTGGGCGGTGGATGGTCACTTACCTTCAATCTCGGAAGAGAAGGGTTTGAGGCCCTGCTGAGAGGATTGGAAGTCAGAGGCTTAGATGAGTCTTTTCTCTGCATTGATGTAACTCGCTCCAGCCTCGTCAACCTAACCGCTAGTTGCGATGCAGCCCTTCTTCAATTTCCAGCCCGCGTAGAAGTTCGCTCACAGGATCAGCTATGAAACTCGGCCGTCTCCACCATATCGGCGTCGCGACATTTTTTCCTTTCCGTCACCCTGAACTTGTTTCAGGGTCCATCCCGCCTCACGGGCGAAGGGCGCAGGCGGAGACATGGATGCTGAAACGAGTTCAGCATGACGGTTCGGTGGGAGTTGTTGTATGAAATTGGGGCGGTTGAATCACATTGGGGTGGCCACACCGAGTATCGCGGAATCGCTGCGCTATTACCGCGATGTCATGGGCGCCACGATCGCGCATGAGCCTTTCGATCTGGAGGAACAGGGCGTGAAGGTCTGCTTCGTCGACACGCCGGGCGAAAACGGCACGCATGGTACGCAGATCGAGCTGATCGAACCGCTCGGCGAACAGTCCACGCTGACCGGTTTCCTCGCCAAGAACCCTGCAGGCGGGCAGCACCACATCTGCTACGAGGTCGAGGATATCGAGGACGCGCGCAAATGGTTCGAGGACCTCGGCAAGCGCATCCTCGGCCCCACCCGCATCGGCGCGCATGGCACGCCGATCTTCTTCCTCCACCCGAAGGACATGATGGGCCAACTGACCGAGATCATGGAAACGCCCAAGGAAGGCGCGCACTGGTCGAACTGAGAGCCGAACGCCGCGCGCCGTAGCGTCCTTGCACTCTAGCTTGACGTTAGCGTAAACCTCCTGCCGAGATAAACCTTCGGGGAGAGACGCGTGAGCTACGAAACCATTATCGTCGAAAAGGACGGCCCGCTTACCACCATCACGCTCGACCGGCCCGACCGGCTGAACGCGATGCCGCCGCAGATGGCGGACGAGATCGGTGCGGCTTTCTATGACCTGGGCGATAGCCGCGCCGTGCTGATAACCGGTGCGGGCAAGGGTTTTTGTTCCGGGGCGGATTTGTCCGCCCGGGGCGAGGGTAGCGTGCTCGATAATAAGGGGGGCAGCCACCGCGCGTTGCAGAACCATTATAATCCGGCGATCAGCATGGTGTTGCGCGCGCCGGTCCCGGTAATTTGCGCGGTCAACGGACCGGCTGCGGGGATCGGTTGCAGCCTGGCCCTTGCCGGTGATTTCGTGCTGGCGGGCAAGAGTGCCTATTTCCTTCAGGCTTTCGTGAATATCGGCCTGGTCCCCGACGGCGGTTCCACCTGGCTGCTGGCACGCGCCATCGGCCGCGCACGTGCCACGCGCATGATGATGCTGGGCGAGAAGATCGGTGCGCAGCAGGCCGAGGATTGGGGCCTCATCCACAAGGCGGTCGATGACGAGGCACTGATGGGCGAGGCAAGGGCACTGGCGGAAAAGCTCGCGAATGGCCCCACACTGGCTCTGCGCACCATGAAACGGAATATCTCCGCCGCTCTCGACGGAACGGTAAACGAAGTAATGCTTGCGGAGGCAGAGGGGCAGCGCGTGGCCGGAGCGAGCCAGGACGCGATGGAAGGCGGAATGGCCTTCCTCCAGAAGCGCAAACCCGCATTCAAGGGCGAATGAGCCCATGTTTGGGGCGCCCTCGAGATCGGAAACCTTGCAGCGATACCGGTAAAGGTGGCCGGATAGGCTTAGATAGAATGGATAGATTGGCATCGTAGGAACACCGCGCTAGGGGGTCTCCCATGAGAGAGAAGACTCCCGGATACGATGACTGGAAGCCCCTCGCCGACAAGGAAGTGAAGGGCCGCGACCTAACCTGGCACACGCCTGAGGGGATCGAGGTCAAGCCGCTCTATACGAGCGAGGACACCGCCGACCTCGACCCCGGTGTTCCGGGGATCGCGCCGTTCACGCGCGGCCCCTATGCCAGCATGTATACCGGTCGGCCGTGGACGATCCGGCAATATGCGGGCTTCTCGACCGCCGAGGAATCGAACGCCTTCTATCGCCGCAATCTCGCGGCAGGGCAGAAGGGCCTGTCGGTCGCCTTCGACCTCGCCACCCACCGCGGCTATGACAGCGACCACAGCCGCGTGGTCGGCGATGTCGGTAAGGCGGGCGTCGCGATCGATACCGTGCGCGACATGGAAATCCTGTTCGACCAGATCCCGCTCGACCAGATGAGCGTGTCGATGACGATGAATGGCGCGGTGATCCCGGTCATGGCGTTCTACATCGTCGCGGCGGAACGGCAGGGCGTTTCTCAGGACAAGCTTTCGGGGACCATCCAGAACGACATCCTCAAGGAGTTCATGGTCCGCAACACCTATATCTATCCGCCCGAACCGAGCATGCGGATTATCTCGGACATCATCGCATATACTTCGGCCAATATGCCGAAATTCAACAGTATTTCGATCTCGGGCTATCACATGCACGAAGCCGGGGCGACGGCGGTGCAGGAACTCGCCTTCACCATTGCTGACGGCAAGGAATACGCCAAGCGCGCCATGGAAGCGGGGCTGGATATCGATGCCTTCGCGCCGCGCCTGTCCTTCTTCTGGGGCATCGGCATGAACTTCTTCATGGAGATCGCCAAAATGCGCGCCGCGCGTGCGCTGTGGCACGATGTGATGGAAGGGCTGGGGGCGCAGAACGAGAAGTCGAAGATGCTGCGCACGCACTGCCAGACCAGCGGTGTCAGCCTGCAGGAGCAGGACCCTTACAACAACGTCATCCGCACCACGGTGGAGGCGATGGCGGCGGTGCTGGGCGGCACGCAATCGCTCCACACCAATGCGCTGGACGAGGCGATCGCGCTTCCGACCGACTTTTCCGCCCGCATCGCGCGCAACACGCAATTGGTGATCCAGGAAGAAACCGGCATTACCAATGTCGCCGACCCGCTGGGCGGCAGCTATTACATCGAAAGTCTCACCGCTGCCCTGATAGACGAGGCCCGCAAATTGCTGGACGAGGTCGAGGCGGCGGGCGGCATGACCGAGTATGTCGCGAGCGGGAAGCCCAAGGCGCAGATCGAGGAAGCCGCCGCCGCCAAGCAGGCGAGCGTCGACAAGGGCGAGACGGTTATCGTCGGCGTCAACAAGTATCGCCTGCCCGAAGAGGCCGAAATCGACACGCTCGACATCGACAACCATGCCGTGCGCCAGAGCCAGATCGCGCGCCTCAAGAAAGTGCGCGAAGGGCGCGACGAATTCGCCTGCAAGGCTGCGCTCGATGCGTTGGCACGCGGGGCTGCGCAGCGCGAAGGTAATTTGCTCGACCTCGCGGTGGAGGCCGCGCGCCACGATGCCACGCTCGGCGAAATCAGCCAGGCGATGGAAGACGCCTATGGCCGCTACGACACCGTGCCCAAGCCCGTGCGGGGGGTCTATTCGCAAGCTTATGCCGATGACGATCGCTACCGGCAGGTGGTCGAGGGCGTGAAGGCGGTCGAGCGTCGCCTAGGCCGCGCGCCGAAACTCATGGTCGCCAAGATGGGGCAGGACGGCCACGATCGCGGCGCCAATGTGATCGCATCCGCTTTTTCCGATATGGGCTTCGAGGTCGTCTCCGGCCCGCTGTTCCAGACGCCTGCCGAAACCCGCGACATGGCGCTGGAAAACGATGTCGACGCCATCGGCGCGAGCAGCCTCGCCGCTGGTCACAAGACGCTGATCCCCGAACTCATAGGCTTGCTCAAGGAAGCCGGCCGCCCCGACATCAAGGTGATCGCAGGCGGCGTGATTCCCCAGAAGGATTACGACTTCCTGCGCGATGCCGGGGTGCAGGGCATTTATGGCCCGGGAAGCAATGTGATCGAATGCGCGGCTGACGTGCTGCGCCTGCTGGGACACAATATGCCGCCTGCGGGTGAGGATCTGGACGAGGCGGCTGAGTAATGCCCACCGTTATGCGGATCGGGTCGTTCCGGTTTTACTTCTACAGCCATGAGCCGAACGAGCCGCCGCATATCCATGTCGATCAGGGCGACGCGACGATCAAGGTTTGGCTGGACAGCGGGGAGGTCGCGAAAAGCCGAGGCTTTCGCGCGCATGAGATCAATGACATTATCAAGCTCGTCGCGAACCATCGCGATGCGCTGACGGAGGCGTGGCATGAATATTTCGGCTAAGGTGACCGATGAGCGCGTTCTCGACGTCCGGTTCGACGAGGCCAGCCTGATCGTCGACCTGATGGACGGGCGGACGATTTCGGTGCCGTTGGCTTGGTATCCGCGATTGCTGAGGGCGACACCCGAACAGCGAGCTGGATGGGAAAGGGCCGGGGCGGGCTATGGCATTCACTGGCCCGACATCGATGAGGATCTGAGCACCGAGGGTCTTCTCCGTGGCGCTCCGGCTCCGAGGGCGGCGTGAACCTGCAAAAGGATTACGTCTTCCTGCGCGATGCCGGGGTGCAGGGCATCTACGGCCCGGGCAGCAATGTGGTCGAATGCGCGGCGGACGTGCTGCGCCTGATGGGCCACAATATGCCGCCTGCGGGCGAGGATATGGACGAGGCGGCGGAGTGAGCCTTGTCTCCAGTCGAGCCGCGCTCCTTGCAAATTTGCGGACCTTCGCGGCGGCTTTGAATGGCACTCGTGGAGAACGCGAGTTCGCTGGTACACTGGTGCGGAAAGGGCACGTCTATTATCCATTCAAATTCAATGGAGTGATAGGTTTCGCACCGTCGAAATTCATTGGATATGGCGGCAACTCTATCGAAACTTACAGGCGCACAATACCCACGCGTTCAGGATCGGTAAGCACAGCAAAGATCAGCCGAGTCTTGAAATCCATGCCCGAGACTAGCTCGATGCGCGAAAAACAGTTGGCTGACTTTTGTGCTGGTTTGGGAGTTGGGTTGGCAGATTATGCGCATACTTTCTGGATGGTGAAGCCTGCAAATCTTACTGAGCCATTTCAGTCGGCAATCGATGATCTTGCGGAAGCTGACTTGGAAAATGATGATCCTGAATACCAGCAGCGAATGTCGGGTCACTATGTGAGAAGCGAGAAAGTGCGCAGGAAGGTTCTCAAGCGCGCAAATGGGAAATGCGAATATTGCGGAACGTCAGCGTTTTTGAGTGTGGGTGGTTCTTCTTTTGTGGAATGCCATCACGTCATTTCACTGTCAGAACAAGGCCCCGACAAGGTTTCGAATGTGATTGCCCTTTGTCCTAACCACCATAGAGAAGCTCATTTCGGGAGAAACTGGGAAAACCTTCAAACCAAGTTCCTCGGCATTCTAGAAGAGATCAACAAGTGACCCAAATCCGAACCGACTGGACCCGCGAGGAAATCGCGGACCTGTTCGACCTTACCTTCACCGAACTGCTGTTCCGCGCGGCCACCGTACACCGCGAATACCACCCGCCCGAGCAGATCCAGCTCTGCACGCTTCTCTCCATCAAGACTGGCGGGTGCCCCGAGGACTGCGGCTATTGCTCGCAATCGGTGAAGGCCGATAGCGGGGTCGAGGCGACCAAGCTGATGGAGGTGCAATCGGTCCTTCAGCGCGCGGCGCAGGCGAAGGATGCGGGCAGCCAGCGCTTCTGCATGGGCGCCGCCTGGCGCAACCCTAAGGACCGCGACATGCCCGCGATCGTCGAGATCGTGAAAGGCGTGCGCGCCATGGGGCTGGAGACCTGCATGACGCTGGGCATGCTGACGCCGAAACAGGCGGACATGCTCAAGGAAGCGGGCCTCGATTACTACAACCACAATGTCGATACCGGGCCGGAATATTACGAGCGCGTGATCTCGACCCGCAATTACCAGGACCGGCTCGATACGCTCCAGAACGTGCGCGACGCTGGCATCAATGTGTGCAGCGGCGGGATCGTGGGCATGGGCGAAACGCGCGAGGACCGGGTGGGCTTCGTCCACACGCTTGCCACGCTTGAGCGGCATCCCGAAAGCGTGCCGGTCAACGCACTGGTCCCAGTCAAGGGCACGGTGCTGGGCGACATGCTGGAAGGTACGCCGATGGCCAAGATCGACGATATCGAATTCGTCCGCACCGTGGCGGTGGCGCGCATCACGATGCCGATGAGCATGGTGCGCCTGTCGGCAGGCCGGGAGTCGATGTCCGAAGCCACGCAGGCGCTGTGCTTCATGGCGGGCGCGAATTCGATCTTCACCGGCGACAAGCTGCTGACCGCACCCAACGCTGGTGACGACACCGACGCCGCGCTGTTCGCCAAGCTCGGCCTGACCGCACTCGAACAGGAAGAACCGATGCGGGCGGCCGCTTGCCGCTCCCAGGCCGTTCCGGCCGAATAGCGAATTTGAGGGAACCCATGTCCGACCAGAAACTCGATACGCTAGCCATTCACGCCGGATGCGAGCCCGATCCGACCACGAAAGCGCGGATTACGCCGATCTATCAGACGGCAAGTTATGTCTTCGACGATCCCGAGCACGCTGCACGGCTTTTCAGCCTGCAGGAATTCGGCAACATCTACACCCGCATCATGAATCCGACCAACGATGCGCTGGAGAAGAAGATTGCGGCGCTGGAAGGCGGTGTGGGCGCTTTGGGGCTCGCATCGGGCCATGCGGCGCAGTTGATCGCATTCCACACGCTGATGGAGCCGGGCTGCAATATCGTCGCGGCGAAGAAGCTTTATGGCGGATCGCTCAACCAGCTTGGCGAGAGCTTTCGCAAATTCGGCTGGGAAACCCACTTCGTCGATGCCGATGATCCGGAAAATGTCGCTGCCGCCATCGACGACAAGACGCGCTGTGTTTTCATCGAAAGCCTGGCCAATCCGGGCGGTGTCGTCAGCGATATCGCGGCCATCGCCGAGGTCGCGCATGACGCCGGGGTACCGTTGATCGTCGACAATACGATGGCGACGCCCGCGCTGTGCCGCCCGTTCGACCATGGTGCCGACATCATCGTCCATTCCTGCACCAAGTTCCTCAACGGGCACGGCAATGCGGTTGGCGGGCTGATTGTGGATTCGGGCCGTTTCGACTGGAAGGCGAGCGACAAGTTTCCCAGTCTCACGGCGCCCAACGGGTCCTATCACGGGGCGGTGCTGGTCGACGCGCTGGAGCCGGTCGGACCGATCGCCTTCATCACCGCCTGCCGGGTGCTCGGCCTGCGCGATCTCGGCCCGGCCATGGCGCCGATGAATGCCTTCCTCGCGCTGACCGGGATGGAAACGCTGGCGCTGCGAATGGATCGGCATTGCAGCAACGCGCTGGCCGTGGCGCAGTGGCTCCGCGCGCATCCCAAGGTGGCCTGGGTATCCTATGCCGGGTTGGAGGACGATCCATACAGGCCGCTTGCGGACAAATATCTGGGCGGCCGCGGCGGAGCCGTCTTCACCTTCGGCCTCAAGGGCGGATTCGAGGCGGGCAAGCAGCTCGTCTCCAGCGTCAAGCTGTTCAGCCACCTCGCCAATATCGGCGATACGCGAAGCCTGATCATTCACCCCGCATCGACCACGCATAGCCAGCTTTCGGCGGAAGAGCTGGTCGCGGCGGGCGCCGGTCCGGACGTGGTGCGGCTGTCGGTCGGGATCGAACATATCGACGATATCGTCGCCGATCTCGATGCCGCACTGGCACAGATTTAGGGACACTGGGAAGATAACGATGTTCAAGAAAATCCTCATCGCCAATCGCGGCGAAATCGCTTGCCGGGTCATCAAGACCGCGCGCCGCATGGGTATCCAGACAGTGGCCGTCTACTCCGATGCCGATGCCCGCGCGCCTTTCGTGCGGATGGCGGACGAGGCGGTGCATATCGGTCCGGCGCCTGCGGCGGAAAGCTATCTGATCGCCGACAAGATCATCGCCGCGGCCAAGCAGACCGGCGCCGAGGCAGTGCATCCGGGATATGGTTTCCTCTCCGAACGCGCGAGTTTCGTCGAGGCGTTGGCGAAAGAGAACATCGCCTTCATCGGTCCGCCGGTGAATGCCATCGCGGCGATGGGGGACAAGATCGAATCCAAGAAGCTCGCCAAGGAAGCCGGCGTGAATGTGGTCCCCGGCTTCGTCGGCGAAATCCGCGATACCGACCATGCGGTCGAGATCAGCAACGACATCGGCTATCCGGTAATGATGAAGGCCAGCGCAGGCGGCGGCGGCAAGGGCATGCGCCTTGCCTGGTCGGAAAAGGACGTGCGCGAGGGTTTCGAGGCGACCAAGCGAGAGGGCCTCAATTCCTTCGGTGACGACCGTGTCTTCATCGAGAAGTTCATCGAGAACCCGCGCCATATCGAGATCCAGATCCTCGGCGACAAGCATGGCAATGTGATCTATCTTAACGAGCGCGAATGCTCGATCCAGCGGCGCCATCAGAAGGTGGTCGAGGAAGCGCCGTCGCCTTTCGTCACGCCCAAGATGCGCAAGGCCATGGGCGAACAATGCGTCGCGCTGTCCAAGGCAGTGAACTACCACAGCGCCGGTACGGTCGAACTGATCGTCTCGGGCGCCGACCCGACGGGCGAAAGCTTCTACTTCCTGGAAATGAACACCCGCCTGCAGGTGGAGCATCCCGTTACCGAGGCGATCACGGGCGTCGACCTCGTCGAACAGATGATCCGGGTCGCGGCCGGCGAAGAACTCCAGATCAAGCAGGACGACGTCAAGATCGACGGTTGGGCGATCGAGAACCAGGTCTATGCCGAAGACCCCTATCGCGGCTTCCTGCCCTCTACGGGCCGCCTCGTGCGCTACCAGCCGCCGGTCGAGCCCTGGGCCGACGATGGCGAGGAGAACGGCCGCCGCGGTGTCGACGGTATCCGGGTGGACGACGGCGTGTTCGAAGGCGGCGAGGTGTCGATGTTCTACGACCCGATGATCGCCAAGCTGGTCACTTGGGGCGGGACACGCGACGAGGCCGCCGATCTCCAGATCGCCGCGCTCGACGCTTTCCGTATCGAAGGGCTGGGCCATAATATCGATTTTCTCAGCGCGATCATGCAGCACGACCGCTTTCGTTCGGGCGAGCTGACCACCGGCTTCATCGCCGAGGAATATCCCGATGGTTTCGAAGGCGCGCCCGCATCCGCCGGGCTGACCAAGGTTCTGGCCGCTGTGGGCGGCGTGATCGCCACCGCCGATGCCGACCGGGCTCGGCGGATCGACCAGCAGCTCGCCGGCGAGAATTACGCACCGGGCGACTGGACGGTTCGCATCGGCGAACGCGAGGAAGGGGCGACCTCGCATGAGGTGCGGCTGGAGGAAAACGCGCTGACCGTCGACGGCGAACAGGTTACCATCGAGATGCGGTACACGCCGGGCGATGCAATGATGGATGTGGCGCTGTTCGAAAACGGCGCGGACGAGGATGCCGAGCCGCTCGATCGCTACACCTTCCAGCTCGAACCCACGCGCATGGGCTACGACATCACCACACGCGGCGCGACGCACCATCTGCGTATCCTGCAGACCCGCATCGCCCCTCTCGCATCGCATATGATCGAGAAGACCCCGCCCGACCTTTCCAAGATGCTGATCTGCCCGATGCCGGGCCTGCTGGTGAAACTGCATGTGAGCGAAGGCGAGGAGGTTCAGCCCGGCCAGCCGCTCGCCACGGTCGAGGCGATGAAGATGGAAAACATCCTGCGCGCCGAAAAGCAGGCGACCGTCGGCAAGATCAACGCAGCCGAGGGCGACAGCCTGGCAGTGGACGCGGTGATCCTGGAGCTGGAATAGGATGCACCTTTCGCATTCGCCCGATACACCCGCAGCCGAGGAAACCGACTTCGCGACCTTTCTGAAGGCGGATATCCGCATCGGCACGGTGGTCTCGGCCGAGGATTTCCCCGAAGCGCGAAAACCGGCCTACAAGCTGGTGATCGATTTCGGCCCGGTCATCGGCGAAAAGAAAAGCAGCGCGCAGATCACCGCGAACTATTCCGCCGACGAACTGGTCGGGCGGCAGGTCGCGGCAGTGGTCAATTTTCCACCGCGACAGATCGGCCCGCTGATGTCGCAAGTGCTCACGCTGGGCTTTGCCGACGAGGCGGGCGAGGTGGTTCTGTTCGCGCCGGACAAGAAAGTGCCCGACGGATCGCGCCTGTTCTGATTTGCTGCGGGTTCAGTGCGCTTGCAGTTGCTCGTCCAGAAAGGCGGCAACATCATCCAGCGCGACGTCCCGTGCCAAACATGCTGCACCGATGCTGCGCAGCAGGATGAAGGGCAGCGTGCCCGCATCCATCTTCTTGTCGTGCAGCATGTGGTCGGCAAGCGCGCGCCCATCGCAGGGCAATTGCATCGCGGCGATTTCCGATGGCAAGCCCGCGGCATCGACGGCGCGCGTCAAGCGCTCGGCATCGGTCAGCGAAATGTCGCCGCGCCGGGCGGAGTAGCGGGCGGCCAGCACCATGCCCAGCGCCACCGCCTCGCCGTGGAGCAGGCGGTTGGAAAATCCGGTTTCCGCCTCCAGCGCGTGGCCGAAAGTATGCCCGAGATTTAGCATTGCGCGCGCGCCGCTGGTCTCGCGCTCGTCCTCCGCGACGATGCGCGCCTTGGCCGCGACGCTGGTCGCCACTGCATGTTCGAGATCGGCTGGATCCAATGCAAGCACCCCCGGCGCATGCGCTTCGAGCCAGGCGAAGAAGTCGCGATCGCCGAGCACCCCGTATTTGAGCACTTCGGCAAAGCCTGCGCGCAGTTCGCGTTCGGGCAGGGTGGCAAGCGTATCGAGATCGGCCAGCACCAGCGATGGCTGGTGAAATGCGCCGATCAGGTTCTTGCCCGCAGCGGTATTGATTGCGGTTTTCCCCCCCACCGAACTGTCGACTTGCGCGAGCAGGGTGGTCGGGAGCTGGACGAATCCGCAACCGCGCTTGAGAATGGCGCAGGCAAAGCCGGTGAGATCGCCGACCACGCCGCCGCCGAGAGCGAAGACATGATCGCCCCGCTCGACGCCTTGGCCAAGCAGCCAGTCGGTGAGATGTGCGAGGCTCTCCCAGCTTTTGGAGGCTTCTCCCGGCGCGACATCGTACCATCGCGGCTCGATACCTTCGGCCTGCAATGACCGGGCGACCGTCTCGCCCCAGTGCTTTCGCGCATTTCGGTCGGCAACGATGCAGGCATGGCTCTTGCGCAGGAAAGGCTTCGCGTGCGCGCCGAGATCGGCCAGCAGGCCGGGGCCGACGCGGACTTCGTACCGCCGTCCGGCCAGTTCGACAGGTATTACAGCCATGCGTCGATCGCCTCCAGAATGCGTTGTGCGGTTTCGGAATGGGGTCCGTTATCGGTCACCAGATGGATCTGCGCCTCGGCATAGGCTGCGCCGCGCCTGTCCTTGAGGTCGGTCAGGATCTCGCGCGCATTGCCATTGCGCAGCAGGGGCCGATCATTGCGGCGGGATGTGCGCTCTACCAAGGTGTCGATATCGCAATCGAGCCAGACCGCGATGGCTTGATCGAGAATCAGCGCGCGTGTTTCCGGATCGACGAAAGCACCGCCGCCGGTGGCAATCACGCCATGCGCCTCTTCCATCAGACGGGCGATGACCCTGCGTTCCCCGGCGCGGAAATAGGCTTCTCCATGCGCTTCGAAAATTTCGCTTACCGTGCGGTCTGCAGCGCGTTCGATTTCGTCGTCGACATCCACGAAATCGGTCCCGAGCATGGCCGCCAGCCTGCGCCCGACGGTCGATTTTCCGACACCCATCAGGCCGACAAGCACCACCGGGCGGTCGATCCGCGCGGCGATCTTGGCGATTTCGCCAGGCGTAAGGGCGGTTGCATCGGTCATTGCCGCCGTGCCTAGAACTGGGCTAGGGCGCGGGCAAGGTATCAGCACTTGGAGCGGGACGCGAAAAACTTGGCGATGAGCGGCAAACGGATCGGAGCTATCTTGGCGATGGTGTTCTTGGTGCTGTTGGTAGCTGCCCTGATCCATGGCGGCGAGGAGCCGCTGCACCCGATCGAGGAAGCGATCGAAGTTCCGGGGATCGGCCGGTGAAGACCGCGTGGTTCCTGGGCACGGCGGCCCTCGTCTTCACTTCGGCCATGGGTCTTGCCCAGGATGCTCCGGTCGACCTGCTGCCCCCGGGATTCAACCAGCCTGCGCCCAGCCCCACACCCACATCGACGCCGACGGCGCGGGCTACGCAAGCTTCGGAATCCGGCCCGCCTGCCGCCGCCGAAACGCCCCGGCCGGGCGCGACGCAATCGGGAGAGATCGTTCAGCCCCTGCCGACACAAACGGCTCCGTCGCGCGCGAATCTGGACTTGTCGAACCTGCCGACAGTCGAAGAGCTGGAGGCAATGTCGACCGACGAGCTCGACGAACTGCTTGGCCTGAAACCCAAGTTCGACATACCCGACGCGGCCCGCCGTTCGACCGAACGGGTCGGTATCATCGCAGCAGGCGAGGGAGGGCTGACAGCCGGTTCGCTCGCCCGCCAGCCGGCTCCCCTGGTCCGGGCTATCCTCGCCGGGACCAATCGTCAGATGGTATCGCGCTGGGGGCATATTCTCCTGCGCCGAGCCCTGGTCAGCAGGCTGGAAGCTCCCTCGGGAATGGACCCGGTCGAGTTCGCTACGCTGCGGGTCGAGGTTCTCAACGCTCTGGGCGAGCATGTCGTGGCGCGGGCATTGGTTCAGGATGTCGACACGGCGGACTATTCCCCCGCGCTCGCCAATGCTGCGGTCAGGGCCTATGTCGGCAGTACCGATATCGTCGGCGCCTGCCCCGCCGTGCGGTTGGTCGATACCGGGCGCGACGATACCGAGTGGCAGATGCTGGCGGGTATCTGCAATGCCTACGCAGGCGAAGAGACCCGCGCTCAGAACGATCTGCGCCGCCTGCTCAATCGAACCGAGGACGATCGCATCGACGTGTTGCTGGCGCAACGCTTTGCCGGTGCCGCCGGGCGCGGGCGGCGTGCGGTGACGATCGAGTGGGAGGATACCGGACCGATCACTCCGTGGCGATTCTCTCTGGCCAATGCTCTGGGTGAGCCGGTCCCGTCGAACTTGCTCGAAGACGCGGGGGCGGACCTTCTCCGCATGGCGGCGCTGACACCGGCGCTGTCTCCCGCCCAGCGCGCTCCGGCGGTCGACATTGCCGGGGCAAGCGGCATTCTCTCGGCTTCGGCGATGGTTGATCTCTACAGCCAGATTTTCGCCGAAGAGGGCGTGGAGGGCGATCCCGCGCTGACCGCCTCGCGTCTGCGCGAGGCCTATGTCGGCAGCGACCCCGTGCAGCGGCTGGCAGCGATCCGGGACATATGGTCGGGCGGAGGCGAGTTTTCCTATGGCCGCGTGGTCCTCACCGCTTATGCTGCGGCGCGCGTGCCGGTGCGGGCCGACTTCGCCGACGAGGCGGGAAATCTCATCGCCTCGATGCTCGCGGCCGGGCTCGACGGCGATGCCATGCGCTGGTCGGGCGAAGTCGAACAGGGAAGCCTTGGCTGGGCCTTGCTCGCTCTCGCCGATCCGAACCGGAGCACTCGGGTAACCGACGGCCAGCTCGACAGCTTCGTCGACGACGATGATTCGTCGGGGCAGCAAAAGTCGCGCATGCTGCTGGCAGGACTGGCCGGTCTCGATCGGATCGACGATGCGGAGATCGGAGAATACAGCGATCGCCTCGGCATCGATCTGTCCGCCCCGACACGCTGGACACGGATGATCGAGGGCGCGGCTGCGGTCGACAATCCCGCTCTGGTAGCGATGCTGGCGGGGCTGGGCATGCAGGGCTCCGGATGGGATCAGATGACCGCTCGCCATCTGTTCCACATCGTGGCGGCGCTGCGCCGGGTGGGGCTCGATGCCGAAGCCCGCATGATCGCCGCGGAGGCGGTCGCCCGCGCCTGACGTGAGCGCGCCGGGATCATCGACAGACGATTTCCTCGCCATGCTCGCTGCCGAGCGAGGCGCGGCGCGCAACACTATCCTTGCCTACGGGCGTGATCTCGAACAGGCCGAGGCGCTGATCGGTGGGGCGCTCGCTGCCGCGACGCCCGCCCAACTGGCCAAGCTCGGCCAAGGCTGGTCTTCGCTTGCCCCGGCCACGCTCGCGCGGAAGGTGTCGGCTTTGCGGCAGTTTTTCGGCTTTCTCGTCGACGAAGGTCTGCGCGAGGACGATCCCACCCATGCCCTTCCTCGTCCGACAGCGCGCCGCCCGCTACCGAAAATTCTTTCGCATGACCAAGTGGAGGCCCTCTTCGCTACGGCGGAGGAAGAGGCGGTGGTAGGCACGCCTACCGCTGTTCGACTGCTAACACTTATCGAGATGCTCTACGGGTCGGGCCTGCGCGCGACGGAGCTGGTGTCGTTGCCGGTTTCCGCCGTGCCGCGCGATGCGCCGTTCATGACGGTCATGGGGAAAGGCGGGCAGGCCAGGCTGGTGCCCGTCAGCCGCCGCGCCGGTGCGGTGCTGAGCCGGTGGTTACCGCTTCGCAATCCGGATTCGCCGTGGCTGTTCCCGTCGCGCAATGGCCATCTTTCGCGTGTGCGGCTGTTCCAGCTCCTCAAGGAACTGGCAGTGCGCGCCGATTTGCCGCCCGAAAAGTTGAGCCCGCATGTCCTGCGACATGCTTTCGCGACGCATCTGCTCGAAGGCGGGGCGGACCTTCGCGCTTTGCAGACGCTGCTTGGACATGCGGATATTTCGACAACCCAGATATACACTCATGTCGATGCGGCGCGTTTGGTAAAGCTGGTGAACGAGCGGCATCCGCTTGCGCGCGCGCCATCTTCGGACTAGCGCGAGCGCATGATTTCCTATCTCGAATTCGAGAAGCCGGTTGCCGAGCTCGAACAGCGCATCGCCGAACTGCGCAGCGCCTCGGAAGGCGACGATGTCGATATTTCCAACGAACTTCAACGGCTCGAACTGAAAAGCGCCAATTTGCTCGCGAGCACTTACGAGTCGCTCAGTCCGTGGCAGAAAACGCAGGTCGCGCGGCATCCTTCGCGCCCGCATTTTCGTGATTACGTCGAACACGCGTTCGAGGAATTTGTGCCGCTGGGCGGTGATCGCTGTTATGGCGACGATGAGGCGATCCTCGGTGGTCTCGCCAAGCTGAACGGTCGTAAGGTAGTGCTGATCGGCCACGAAAAGGGTAACGATACCGCCAGCCGGATCCGCCACAATTTCGGCATGGGCAAGCCCGAAGGGTATCGCAAGGCGATTCGCCTGATGGAATTGGCAGGACGATTCGGTCTGCCCGTGGTGACGCTGGTGGATACGTCCGGGGCATTCCCGGGAATCGAGGCCGAGGAAAGAGGTCAGGCCGAAGCGATCGCCCGGTCCACCGAAGCCTGCCTTGCCCTTCCTGTCCCCATGGTCGCCGCAATTGTCGGTGAAGGGGGCTCCGGCGGCGCCGTCGCGCTGGCCAGTGCCGAGCGGGTGCTGATGATGGAGCATGCGGTTTATTCCGTCATTTCGCCCGAGGGGTGCGCCTCGATCTTATGGCGTACGGCGGAGCGGGCGCCGGATGCGGCGGAGGCGATGAAGGTCACTGCGCAGGATCTCGAGAGTCTCGGGGTGATCGATCGCATCGTGGCCGAACCTGTCGGAGGTGCGCATCGCGATCCGCGACTGGCCGCGACGACGCTGGGATCGGCAATCGGCGAAGAACTCGACAAGCTGGGCCGGTTTCCCTCGGATGAGTTGAGGCGCATGCGCGAGGAACGCTTTCTCGCGCTGGCGGGCTGAAACAAAGCGCCGGGGCGCGGGAACCACGCGCGCCTGCTCAGGTTCTTCCTACCGTATACGAACACAGCCGTGCGGGTCGCAATGGACGGCTCGCGCGCGCTTGCAGATCGGGGAGAACCGTTCATGTCGCGCATCAAACTCGCCGCCGCCACTTCCGTCACCGCGCTTTCGCTTGGCCTGTCCGCCTGTATGGGCGGGGGAGACATTCCCAGCGCATCCACACCGATTACGCAAAGCGAGGCGCAGATGGGGGCCAAGGCTCATCCCCAACTGCTCGACGAGTTCGGCGGTGCGATGAGCGGTTCGCATGCCCAATATGTCGCGCAGGTCGGCAAGAATATCGCCGTCCAGTCCGGGCTCGGGAACGCCCGCGAATCGTTTACCGTCTCGCTGCTCAACAGCCCGGTAAACAACGCCTTCGCCATTCCCGGCGGCTATATTTATACCACGCGTCAGCTTGTTGCGCTGATGAATAACGAGGCCGAGCTTGCCGGGGTGCTGGGGCACGAGGTCGGCCATGTCGCCGCCCGCCACTCGCAGCGTCGCCAGGCTGCGGCCCAGCGCAATACGTTGCTTGGTGCCGCCGGAGCGATCCTGTCCGGACTACTGCTGGGCAATAGCGGGTTGGGGCAGCAGCTCGGCCAGGCGGCCCTGCAGGGGTCGCAGCTCCTGACGCTGAAATTCTCGCGGAGTCAGGAGCTCGAGGCTGACGAACTGGGTATCCGCTATCTGAATCAGGCCGGATACGACCCGAGGGCCATGGGAACCGTGCTTCGCAGCCTGGCTTTGCAGAATGCTCTCGACGCGCGTGTTCAGGGGCGCGACAATGCGCGGCTCCCCGAATGGGCATCGACGCATCCCGACCCTGCCAGTCGGGTGCAGACCGCATTGTCCAAGGCCCAGGCAACCGGTGGTGCGGGTGGCATTACAAATCGCGACACGTTCCTGTCGCGGATCGACGGGCTGACCTATGGCGACGATCCGTCGCAAGGCGTCGTCGAGGGGCGCCAGTTCATTCATCCCGATTTGCGGCTCGCCTTCACCGCGCCACAAGGCTTTTACATGATGAACGGCACGCGTGCGGTATCGATCAATGGCCAGAGCGGGCAAGCGCAGTTTACGCTCGCACCCTACAACAACAATCTCGACAGCTATGTGGCCAGCGTATTTGCAGGATTGAGCAAGCAGCAGCAGGTGCGACCGCAATCGATCCAGAAAACGAGCGTGAATGGCCTGCCGGCCGCGTATGGCACTGCGCGGGTCAATTCGAACAGCGGTCAGGTCGACGTCACGGTTTTCGCCTACGAGTTTTCCAATGATCGGGCTTACCACTTCCTTGCCATTACACCGGCGGGACGGGCGTCCACGTTCAACCAGATGTTCTCCTCGATGCGGCGGATCGATGCGCGAACTGCGGCCAATGTCATACCGCGCGTGATCGATGTGGTGACGGTGCAGAGCGGTGACACGGTTCAATCGCTCGCACGGCGGATGGCTTACAGCGACAGTCAGGTGGAGCGCTTCCGCGTATTGAATGGGTTGACCTCGAACGAGAATGTCCGGCCGGGTCAGAAGGTAAAAATCGTCGTCCGGGGTCGGTAAGGACGGACGATCGCATCATGCACGAAAAAGGGCGGCGGGTTCTCTACCCGCCGCCCCGATTGTTCGATCAGCCTGAAATTAGGAGTTCGCTTTGCTCATCGTGGTCGAGACCTTGTTGAAGGTCGAGCTCAGCTCGCCCCCGAGGCTGTTCATCGCGGTGATCGCGGCAACGGCGATCAGCGCGGCAATGAGGCCATATTCAATGGCGGTTGCACCTTCTTCGTCGCGGCGCAGCTTGCGGAAAAACTTCATCTGTCGTCTCCTGGTTCAGTCTTCGTACCCGGCTCGTTCCGTAAATGCGGTTCGAGCAATTTCGCTTTCTGCATGGAAGAGATTGAAAAACTCCTAATCCCCATGGCCATGCCGATTGCCCCGTTAGATGCCCATCGCCGCAACCACCGCGGTTTCGACTTTCGACCACATGGCGATTACCGAAGCACCGAATGATTGGATCGCACCAACCATGGCGAGAAAGATCAGAGCGAGGATCAGCCCGTATTCGACGGCAGTGGCACCGCGTGTGTCACGTCCCAGTTTGTGCAGGAAATTGACCATTCGCGTTGCCCCAATCGCCACTTGTCCAAGCTGACGGTAGGGGAGTACGGCCAACCCGGTTAAAAAAGCGTTGAGAAGGCCTGCGGTTTTGGAAAAAATCCCGACATGGACCTGTGTCGTCGCCTTGGCCCTGTCCGACGGTCGGGGGCAATGGCTGATGCAGCGGAGACCGGACGACAAGCACCATGGCGGCCTGTGGGAATTTCCCGGCGGCAAGGTCGAAACGGGCGAGAAACCGCGAGATGCGTTGGTGCGTGAGATCGACGAGGAACTCGGCATTACGATTCGAAAAAGCGATCTCGTGCCCGTTGCCTTCGCGGAAGAAGGCGCAGTTGAAGGTCGTCCGCCGATTGTCATAATGCTTTACAGATCGCTGTATGACGGCAGCCCGCTATGCGCTCGGGAAGGCGGCGAACTCGGCTGGTTCGACCCACAGGGGGTTGCGCGACTGGACAAACCGCCATTGGATATCTCACTGACGACGCAGTTGTTCGAAAAACTGTGATTTAGGGATTGCCAAGACGCAGGCGCCTGCCTATTTGGCGCCCTCCAAGCGCGCCCGTAGCTCAGCTGGATAGAGCACCAGACTACGAATCTGGGGGCCGGAGGTTCGAATCCTTCCGGGCGCGCCAATTTCCCATGGAAGTACGCACTGGGGGCGTGTTGCCTTCGAGAGTGCTCACCGCCTGAACCAGGCTAGCCACCGGACCGCGCACGACGGTGATACGGGGCCTTGCGATTGCGTGTTCGCGGGCGGATGGTCTGCGTAGTTGTCTCGCAAAATATGACTGCTTGGCCTGGACGTGTGGACGATGAAGCGAATTTGGCTGCTTGCGAGGTGTTCGCTCGATTACCGTCCTAATGGTCAATTTCGGCGGAGCGAAGCCCCGGCATAGGGATCGTAGTCGGCCGACGGCAGTGGTCCGCGCGTCTCTTTCGGGATGAACACCATGGGCTGTGGCGCGGGGGGCGATGCGGACTGCCAGGCTCCGGACAGGCCTGCGGCGATCACAGGGGCACCGAGAAGGACGAAGCAGCCGAGGATGACCCGCATGCCTTGTCTTATGGGCATTTGGCCCATCAACATAAGCAGGCCGACAAGGCTGACGGCAAGGATGGACAGTCCGGTCGCCAGGCTGCCAAGCAGAAGATCGTTTATCCACCCGATGGCTCCGGCAAGAGCGGTTTCGGATCCGGGAGGCGCGACGGGTCCGTTCATTCGGCCACCATCACTTGCGACACGCGGCGTTGGCCGTGGCGCCGCTCGAGCTGGACGAAGACATCGATGCTTTCGCGCACGTAGTGCCGCACATCGTCGCGCGACAGCCGCGAGCCGGTCTGGAGGACAAGCAGGGCAAGCTGTTCGATCGCCCTTTGCGGCGTATCGGCGTGGATCGTGGTCATCGAGCCGGGATGGCCTGTGTTGACGGCGCGCAGGAAAGTGAAGGCTTCCGATCCGCGGAGTTCGCCTAAGATGATCCGGTCGGGACGCATACGCAGCGCGGCAATGAGCAAGTCTTCTGCGTTCACATCGGCCTCGGCGAGCCGTCCGCGCGCCGCAATCAGGCCCACGGCATTGGGATGTTCGATCCGCAATTCCTCGGTATCCTCGATCGTCAGCAGGCGCTCGTCGCGCGGGATCTCTGCCAGCAGGGCATTGAGGAAGGTCGTCTTGCCACTCGAAGTCCCACCCGAGACGATGATGTTGCGCCGTGTCCTGACAGCCTCGGTGAGGATGGCGGGCGCATCCTTTCCACCGAGAGTGTGCCAGCTGCGCTCGCGGTCGAGCGCGGTATCGCCCTCGGCGAGACCCTCGAAAGCACCGCTATCGCGCCAATCGGCGAGCGAGAATTCAGCCTTCACGTGCCGCCGGATGGCGAGCACATGCCCACCGCGGGTCGCCGGAGGGGCGACAATCTGGACGCGCGAGCCATCGGGCAGCGATGCCGCGAGAAGCGGTGCGGCGCGGCTGATCCCCTGTGATCCGTGCGCAGCTATCTGGCGGGCAAGGCGGGCGAGGAGTTGCTCGGTCAGCGCGGGATCCTCGTGGTGTTCGATCCCGCCTCCCAGGCTCTCGATCCAGATCTCGCCGGGCCGGTTCACATAGATATCGGTGACGTCCGCGCGGGCGAGCCATGGGGCAAGCGGAGCCAGGAAATTGTCGAGATAAAAGCCCTGGCTTGCGGTAAGAGCACCATCTTCCATCACGGTTCGACGCTCGAGAAATCGAGGTCGTTGGCGACGAAGACCGACACGCTGGTGCCGTGGCGGACCTTGAGCGTCGGCCGGATTTCGCCCTCCGCGATGCGCGGTGTCACATTCTGTGTGCTGCCCGGAAGCGCAACGATCACGCCATCGGTCGCCTCCCGGGTCGCAACCCCGACGCCGATATCGAGCACGGATTGCAGCAGCGCGCCGCCGAAGCGCTGGAAGAACTTGCTGTCGACCTTGCCCCTGACCCCGGCGCGTCCCAGCGGGTCGGAAGCAGGCGAATCGAGCGCGATGGTCACGCCATCGGGACGGATCAGCCGCGTCCAGCGAATGAGCGCGCGGTTCTGCCCGCGCTGCAGTTCGGCATCGTATTCGCCGTAGAGACGGCTGCCACGCGGGATAAGGACGCGCGATCCATCGAAGCCGTGAATGTCGCGCTGAACGAGCGCGCGCACGCCGCCGGGCCGTGTGGAATCGAGCGCGGTTTCGAGCACGGCGGGGATCACCGTGCCCTGCGGAACGGTGCGCGAGGGTTTCTCGAACCGGGCTGCGTTGACCCGCTCCACCGTACCGGCTGCCGCTGGCGATGCCGATTGTGCCGCCGAAGGGACGGGAGGCGCGGAAAATGTCACCGGCGGTTCGACCGGGCGGAATGGCTCTCGCGGAACATAGGGGGGATCGGCGGGGGCCGCTTGAACGATCACGCGCGGAGCTTGGACGGGTGCGTTGGGCGTGGGCGCCGCCGGTGTCGGTGCCGCTTGCGCAAGGGGCCCGCGTTCGCCGAGAGGTCCGCGCCCGAAATCCCCGGGCAAGGCCAGTGGTGGCGGGGATGCGATGCGAGCGCCGGGCTCCGGAACCGTGCCGAGCGGGCCTTCCTGTTCGAGCGTCGCGCGCCTCTCGCTCATCAGCGACACGATCCAGCCCCCGCCGATGAGCAAAGCGATCAGGAAGGCAGCCAGGCCGAGCTTGCCGGAGCTACCGGTAGCCACCACCGGTCGGACATCGTTGGTCCGAGGTGTCTCGTTCGATGTCGAGGATGCCGTGGTCATGATGCGTCCTCGGGTGTGTCGTTGCGCCGCGCGGTTGCCTTGTCCTTGTCGATCCGGAACACCAGCTCGCCATAGACCCGATCGATGACGAAGACGCCGTCGCGCATGTAGCCGTTGACGACCTCTTCTTCGCCCGTCGGGCCAATGGCGAAGACAGCCGGCAAAGCCTGTCCGGGAGCATAGGTTATGCGGGTCTTGATACCGTCGTCGAAAAGGCTCGCCGGTTGAACTTCCCGGTCGCCGCGCAGGCGATAGCGCCAGCTCTGCAGCGGGCGGGGGTCTGCTTCGGATTGGGCCTCATGAGCGGCATCAACGAGCGCATCCTTTACAAAGCGTACAAGCAAGGCAGCGGAATGGCTGGGCTCGACACGCAGGGAAAAATTGTAGCTCCGCCCCCGCGTACCGATATCGAGCGTTCCCATGCGTGCATTTTCGGTTGGAAGGATCATGAAGGAATTGCGGTCCGAAGACACGCGGATCCGGAAATCGTCACCTTCGCCCGGCGTCACGCCCGTTATATACTCGCCGGGTTCGAGTAGAACCGTGATCGGCGTTTCGGGCAGCATGGTGAGCAGCACGGGCGAGCCCGGGATGAACTGCAGACTCTGCATGCGGGGCGTATCGGCGCCCGGTTGCGGCGTGGTCTGCGCTGCCAGAGCCATCGGCCAAACGGCCAATCCTGCGAGGGTCGCCAGTCTCATCATGCGTCGGGCTCGGCAAGCGGAGCGGACTGGGGCAAACGCGGCCCCCTTGTTTCCGGAAGAGCTTCTTGATCCCGGCGATAGCGCGATACCTGAAATCCGAGCGGATTGACGAGCCGATCATCGGCGCTCATTTCCGCGCCGCTGAATCGATAATTGATGACCGCGGCCCAGTGCTCGGGAGCCTGCTCGCGGCCACCGCGATCCGTGCGGACGGTGATGAAGCGTACCAGTGCACTGTCGCTCGAAAGCGAGGAGACGCTTTTCACTTCGGTGCGTAGGGTCGCCCCATTGCCCAGTTGCGCGATCGGGCTCGAAGGGTTGGAAGAGTTCATCGAGGCGACGTAGCGCTGGCGGGCATCTCCTTCGCTCCACAGTGCCACCTTGCGGTAATCGCGCTGCAGATTTGCTGCATCGAAGCTCTCGCGCGCGATGACATATTGCGCGAGAAACGAGCGGGTAAGCGCGGTGTCCGGGCTTACCGATGCCGCACCGAGCGGGGCCAGCTCTTCGACATAGCCGGTCTGGCGATCGACCAGAAGGGTATAGGGCACCACCGTTTTCAGGGGCAGCATGATAACGAGTGCGAGCGCCAGCAGCAGGGCAATTGCTCCTGCGCAGGCGGCTACGATCCATGCGATGCGGCGCGAACGCTCGAGATCCTCGGTGATGCTGGCGCCCCAGCTATCCGAAATCTCGACCTTTTCGCCATCGATAGTGTGATGTGCGTTCATACGCCTTGGTCCCTACGTGTGCCTGCGAGAGAGCGTCGCTGCGAGGTGCGGCGCCAGGAACTGCCCAAGGGCTCGACGCTACGCTCGCGGCTCGTGGCGGCATTGCCTTGCGAAGCATCACCGCCTGTCCGTGTCAGAAGGCGATGATCGGTGCGCTCGTGATGGAAACTCTCTTCGCGCCTTAGCTGCGTTTCCATGTGATCGACCAGACGCTGCGAGCGCGATTGGGCAAAGGTCGGCGCTGGGTCGCCGCGAAGGGCCGGGGAGCGCTCTGTCGCCGACACCCGCAAGTCCGACAGCGCCGGAAAAGTCATCCAGCCTCGATTGAAGGCGATTTTGGCCATGAGCCAGATCGACCCGAACTGGATCAGCGCGAAACCGAGGGTCAGCGCGAGCAATTCGGTCGGCGCAGCGGGCGTTGCATAGCCGAGGCCCCGGAGCCGGAGCGCATCGCCGAGCCACGGCAGCAAGATGGCGAGTTGTTCAGCCGCCGCGACGCTCACCGCTGCGGATCCGATCAGAGCCAGCACCAGCGCGCGCAGCCAGCCTGCGAAAATTCCACGCGTCGCCTCGAAGAGCAGCAGGCCCGCGGCCAGGGGAGCCAAGGCCAGCAGTAGTCCTGCGATAATGCGGAGTAGTCCATAGCTGCCCAATATTCCGGTCAGATAGAACAGGCGGGCAAGGCCGAAGGAGTTTTCATCCTCCAGAGCCTGGCCTTGGAACGTCCCGCCGGGTTCGTCGGCGTCGATATAGGCGCCGGTCTGCCGCCCGGTCCCCTGCTCGATCAGCCGGAGCATGGCATCGTCGGCTTGCTGGAGACCGCCGACGAGAGTCGTCTGCTGCGGCATGAGCGAAGCGCCCGCGCTTGCGGCCAGTTCTCCCGGCCCATCGAGCACGACGTCATGGATCATCGTGCGAAAGGCGGGCCAGGAGAAGGCGAGCGTAAGGACGATCCCGATCTTGATGACGTCGCCGACCATGTCGCGCGCGCCCGGCGCAGGGCCGAACAGCAGGCGGATGCCGAATAGCGCGACGAACAGGGTCAGCAGCCCCGTCATTACCGTGGCCGCAAGCGAACCGGGGTGTCCCAGCGCCTGCCAGCCATAGCTGCCCAGATAGGCTGCCTGGCAATCAAGGGCCCCAAGCACGCGGGTGAGGAATTGATCGCCGGTCAGGATTGCGGGACAGGCCATCTGTGTCAGGCCGCCTTGCCCAGCAGCGGGCCCATCCATTTGGCGGGGTCCTCGCCGTGCTGCTTTACCAGTTCGTCGAACAGGCGGACTGTGCTTTCACGGCCCGAAAGGATGGTCAGAAGCTCTTTCTCGCCCGACAGGTCGAGCCTGGCGACCACGCTGTCCTTGCCGTGCCGGATGAGGAAGCAGTGCGCGCTATCGGGTAGGGTGCGCACAAGTTCGAACTCGTGGCGCGAGAGGCCGAAGCCGTTGATATAGTCCTCGGCGCGCGCCTTGGGGTTGATCATGAAGATCTGCGTTGCCGCCTGCTCGATGATCGCGCTGGCGATCCGGCTTTCGAGCGCATCCTGTGCGCTTTGTGTAGCAAAACCGACGATGCCGTTGCGCTTGCGGATGGTCTTTTCCCAATCCTTGATCCGGCGCACGAAGACATCGTCGTCGAGCGCTTTCCAGCCTTCGTCGATGACGATGATCGCCGGTGTTCCGTCGAGCCGCTGTTCGACCCGGTGGAAGAAGTAGAGCATGGCAGGCGTGCGCGCGACGGGATCGTCGAGGATCGCCGTCATGTCGAAACCGACCGTCTCTTGTGACAGATCGGTCAGGTCACGCTCGTTGTCGAACAGCCAGGCGCGGTCTCCCTCGCCCCACCAGCCCCGCATGCGCGAATAGAGGTCTCCTGCTCGTGGGCGGTCGCCCCCTCGGAAAAGCTCGACCAGATGGCGCAGGCGTCGCCGCTCCGGCGGCGCGGTAAAGTTGGTGTCGATCGCCTCGCGCACCTGTTCCGCTTCGCTTTCGTCGAGCCCGCCTGCGAGTAGCCCGAGCCATTCGGCGAGGAATACGCGCGCCTGGGGCGTATCCTCGAGCTGGAGCGGATTGAGGCCGCTGGGCGCTTCTGGGCGCAAGCGGTCGTAGGTGCCGCCGATCGCGCGGATGAACAGTTCCGCACCCCGGTCCTTGTCGAAGAAAATCGTGCGCGGGCGATATTTGCGCGCCTGAGCCAGCAGGAAATTGAGCACCACCGTCTTGCCCGATCCCGAGGGGCCGATCACGGTGAAATTGCCCAGGTCATGCGCATGGAAGTTGAAGAAATAGGGGCCGGCCGCGGTCGTTTCGAACAGCGTGACCGCTTCGCCCCAATGGTTGCGTGAAGCCTTCCCGACCGGGAAGTTATGCAGGCTGGCAAACCCTGCGAAATTGGTTGTCGAGACGAGGCCACGCCGCGCGATATAGCGGAAATTGCCCGGAAACTGCGCCCAGAAGGCGGGCTCGAGCGCAATGTCCTCGCGCACGGCGGTGATGCCGAGATCGGCGAGCAGGGCGATCACTTCGGCAACATGACTGTCGAGCTCGGCAAAGCTCTCGGCATGGATCGCTACGGTCGTATGGTGCTCGCCGAAACCGGCACGACCCGCCGCCACCTCGTCCTTGGCGATCGCCAACTCGTCGCGCAGCGAGAGCGCCTCGTCTTCGGCCGATTTCATACGCCGCAGCGCCAAATTCATCCGGCCCAGCGCCGCGCCGCGCTCGACGAAGGCGAAGCTCTGGCTCATCGTCATCTCGAAGGGCAGGCGGGTCAGTTCGTCGAACATGCCCGGCATGGTCGATTGCGGCCAATCCTTGACCGAGACCAGCGCGACGAAGCGGCGGTCGAGCGGGCCCGTGGGCGCCAGTTCTACCGTATCGATTCCGAAGCTCGCCCGTCTCGCAGGCAGGTGATGGCCGATATCGCCATGCGGCACGACGACCGGACGCATATCGCCGTTGAAGAGGTAGGCGAGAAACTCGAGCGGTTCGGAACGCGTACCGTCGCCAGTGTCGTAGGTGGACAGCACCTGCGGATCGTATTGGCCGAGCGCTGCAACCAAGGCTTCGCGGGCATTGTCGAGCGCGTGCTTTTCCGCCGCGAGCAGAGCGGCCCGATTATCGGTCGCCGAAGCGAACAGGCCCTTGAGCCTGTCGGCAATCCCCATCCGCCCCTGTGTCGGACGGCGCATGATGGTGAGGAAAAGCTCGTTCACATAGAGCTGGCGGCGAGACAACCGAGCCCGCCAACGCTCGTCGAGCCGCTCGGAGAAGGCATCGGGGAACTCGGCCCGCATGGCCACATCGGCCCGCCGCCTCACGATATGATGGTAGATGGCGAAGCGTGAATTGCCGATCGCGCGCAGCATCGCATCGCGCAATTCGGCCCGGTAGTTCAATTCCTCGCTATCCGCGGTCTCGAACAAGAGGCCGCCCAGACGGATGGTCTGCATCAGCAGTCCATCGCGCGTCTCGATCGTCCGCTCGTCTAGGTGACGGGCATAGGGAAGATGATTTCCAGCCGGCGCCTCACGGGCGATGACTTTCGGATCGCGCGTCAAGGCCGGTAGGAGTTGCATTTCCACAGATCGTAATTCTTTACCCGCGGGCAATTGCGCACGCGCGTGATCCACAGATCGAAAAACCTCGGCTCCCTCAGGCACAGAAGCGCGCCGATGCCGTGCAGCGCGACCGCGACCAGCAGAACCCACCAAGAACGGAATAATAGGAAGAGCTCGACCGCGATCACCGCATTGATGACGAAGAATGTGTAGGTGACGCCCGCGAACATCTGCGGACGGGTTAACGCAGTAAAGCAAACGTCGCGGCGTAACTGATCGGTCATTGCGAAGGTTTCTGCGCCCCATTCCCTGTTGGACTGCAGCTTCCCCTGTTTCCTCCGAAATTACAAGAGCGAAACGTAATGACCGGTCCGTCAGCTCATGGTATATCACTAAATAGAATAGGACTTAGGTTGTTTGCGGGCTTTGACTTCGGTCGTTTGAAAAAGTTTCTCAGCTTGCGATTGCTGTGACTTGCATAACCTTAAAATTCCGTCATGATTGCGCGAATCAGGGGGCGATGATGATGAAATCAAATCCGTTGAAGTATATATTGGGCTGTCTAGTCCTGACTATGGGATTCACATCTTCAGGGGCCGTAGCATCGGAAACTGTAACCTATACGTACGACGCAAAAGGAAGGCTGGTGAAAGTGGAACGTACCGGAGGCAGCAATAACGGTGCGAAGACCGAATACGAGCATGACAGGGCGGATAATCGAAAGCGAGTGAAAACGACCGGTTCGAATCAATAACTCAATGACGATGTGGGCTCATGCCGGTGGAGAGCCAAATGGGAAAAGCTGTGGGGATTACAGCTAAGAATTGAGGAAGGTGCCGTCGGGCGCATCTGAAAGACAAATGGGGGTCGCGTGTGAAAAACAGTTCGTCTCGCTGCGTGAAAAACATTCTTCTAGCATCGACAATTCTTTGCGCAGGTCTATCCTCGCCATCGTTCGCGCAGCAGACGGCGGCTCCTACCGAGAATTGGGTCGCAACGGACGAAAATGGTGTCGATCTGGCCAATGGCCGATATTATCTCGATATCGTCGAAGGTAGCATCGGTTCGGGCGATGGTGCGCTTTCGCTCGTCAGATATTATGGGCAGGCTGGATTGCAGGACAATTGGTCGGGCACGCTGCAGCTGTGGGGCACCGGGCAGACAGCCGTCGTTTCGCTTGGCAAGATTTCCGAGAAGTTCACCAAAAGCGGTTCGACTTGGATTTCGGCGAAGGCGAATGGCGGCAATTTGACGGATATCCCGGGTGGTTGGCTGTATCGGTCGTCGGACGGTATTGCGATCAAATATCAGAAGCCATCCACAATGACTTATGACAGTGGGTCCATCCCGGTTTCTTATGGCGGTCCCGGATGTTCTCAAGACGGCAATAGGTGCGGGCTGCCCGTCGAAGTGACTGCACCGAATGGTGTTGTCTATGAGATGGTATGGGACGTCCGATTGCATTGCACGTCGGGGGGACAACCGATTATAATTGGCGGGTGGGAAGAGCCAAGCAACCAATCGTGTATCGCACCATTCCGACTACAGTCGGTCAGTAGCAACTCCAACTATTCCATGGAGTTCGCCTTCGAGTCAGATCAGGCGACTTTCAACGGTGGTTTCCCCCCACCAACCTTTTGGAATCGCAAGTCGGTCAAGTTCTATCAAACCTCGCAGGGACCAAACGGCGCTGGCTCCCAGATCGTCACCTATCAGCGTCCGTCGAGCAATGTTCTGGTAATCGCCAACAGCCAGTCCGGAGACTGGCGTATCACCACCAATGGCGGAAATCTGGCGATCAGAAAGCCGGGACGCAGTACCGATACTCTGTTCGTCAATCGCGATACCGCCAATCGCGTCACTTCGGTAACCGACGATGGCGCGACGACATCCTACAGTTGGAATTCCATCGGAGGGAATACGGTGCTCGATCGGAGCGATGCGAGCGGCGCTGATGGCCGTGTCGTGACCGACCCGAGCATCGGTCGCCCAGGCACCGTAACGGACTCTCGCGGTGCGTCGACGGTGAACAGCTACGATTCCAACGGGCGGTTGACACGCGCTACCTATCCGGAAGGCAATTATATCCAGTATGTCCGCGATGCGCGCGGCAACGTGACCCAGACGCGGAGAGTCGGCAAAGACGGCAGCGTGATTTCGTCGAGCGCCGGTTACGACACCACGTGTTCGAATACGCTTAAATGCAACAAACCGAACTATATCATCGATGAGCGCGGCAAGCGAACCGACTATGTTTATGGGCCTACCCACGGCATGGTCACTGAAATCCGGCGTCCGGCGCCTGCCAGCGGGCAAGCACGGCCGACGACCTATTTCGAATACAGCCAGATCGCGAACAAGTGGAAGCTCACCAAGAGGCGAGACTGCAGCTCTGCTGCAAACTGCGCGGGTTCGGCGAACGAGCGCGTTGCAACCTATGGTTACGATACCTACGGTCGACATCCGGTCACGATCACTACCGCCAGCGGCAACGGCGCGGTCAGTTCCACCAGCCAGCTCGGCTACGATGCTCGCGGCAACGTGACCAGCGTCGACGGCCCTTTGTCGGGCGGCGGCGATACCACGCATTATTTCTATGACGCGCGCGACCGGCGTCGCGGCATCATCGGCCCTGATCCGGACGGCGGCGGGGCGATGTTGCGCCAAGCGATTCGGTATACATTCGATGCTGGCGGCAACATCCTGTTCGCCGATGTCGGAACGGCGACCGGAACGGGCGAAACACATTTGAACACCATGACGGTTCGCCAGCGGATCGAGAACATTTACGACAGCAAGGGGCGCCGAACGCAGCAGCGGCTCGTTTCCGCCGGACAGATCTACAACCTCACGCAATACAGCTACGACACCGAGAACCGGCTGTCGTGCCAGGCGATCCGGATGAATCCGGCGACCTATGCCACGCTTCCGTCCTCGGCCTGTGTGCTCGCGGCGCAGGGTTCTCACGGACCGGATCGAATTACACGGTACCACTATGATCGCGATGATCGCGTTGTGCGGGTCGAAAGCGGTGTTGGGACGGCAGCGGCATCGAACGATTTCGTGGCGACCTTTACCCTCAACGGACTGACCCAGACGCTGACCGATGGTGAAAGCAACCGCACGACCTACACATACGATGCCTTCGACCGGCTGTCGCGCACACTCTTCCCGCATCCGACCGCGAAGAATACCTCGAACGGAGCGGACTACGAACAGGTCGGCTACGATGCAGCGAGCAATATCGTAAGCCGGCGCCTGCGCGACGGGCAGACGATCGGTTATGGCTATGACAATCTGAACCGGCTCGTCTCGAAGAACCTGCCCGGCTCAGAGCCGGATGCAAGCTACGCCTACGATTTGCTGGGGCGGCTGACACAA